>JBDHVC010000020.1:0-67060 GCA_039809495.1 Sandaracinaceae bacterium | reverse complement strand
CACTTCGACGAAGCCGCCCACCATCGCGCCGACCGCGGGCCGATTGAACGGCGAGTCGAGTCCCTGCGCTTCGAGCGGATCCCGTCGCTCGGCGGTCGTCGAGGCCGAGCGCGCGGGCCCGCGCGCGGCCGGGCGGCCGGCGGGCTTGGCTCGCGCGCCTCGCAAGCCCGGAGCGGGGTCCTTCTTGACCTCGTCGTTCACCATCCTCGACATCTTCTTCGGCGTCGGCGCGCTCGCGCGCCCGCTCGTCGCTGCTCGCGCGGCTCGTTCGTTGGAGCTCGCGCCGATCGTGCTCTTCGCGTCGGCGGCGCGCCTCGCGGTAGCCGCGCGCGCCGTCGTGGGCGCGGCCGGGCCCTTGGCTCGGGTGGCGGCCGGGCCGGTGGCCCCGTCGGCGGCGCGCGCTCTCGTGGTCGGGCTCTTCGCCTCGACGCTCGGAGCGGGCGCTCGCTTCTTCGCCTCGTCCTTCTGCGCGATCGCCCCGCTCGAAGGCGGTCGGGCGCTCTTCGTCGCGCGGGCATGCGGCTTCTTCTTCTTGGTCATGGGCGTCGTCAGGGCGTTTCGAGGAGACGAGCTTCGCGCAGGCGGAGCGCACCACCGAAGTCGAGCACGGCCTCCTTGGTCGAGAGCTCGGGCGCGAAGCCGAGCTCGCGCCGCGCGCGCGCGCCGTCCGCGACACAGAGGTGGCGCAGGAAGCCGAGGAACGAGGGCGGCGCCTCGTTGAGCCCGGCCATCCAGAGCAGGCTCACGCCGCGCGCGAGGAGCGGCTCCGGGATGGGCAGCGCCGCGCGCCCCGCGAGCTTGATGATCGTCGAGATCGGGAGCACGCCCCGCCCGACGATGTTGAACGCGCCGCGCCCGCCGCCGCGCGCCCAGGCGCGCCGATCGAGCGCCACGAGGAGCGCGCTCACCGCGTCCATCTCGTGGACGAATTGCACGAGCGGATCGAAGCCGAGGAGGGTCGGCACGATGCGTCGCGAGAGCCACCGCGTGACCCAATTGCGGACGGTCGGGCCGAGGATCGGCGCGAAGCGCAGGACGGCCACCGAGGTGTCGGGCTGGGCCGCGGCGAAGCGCTCGAGCTCCCGCTCGGCCTCGATCTTGTCGGAGAGGAAGGCGATCCCGCTCCCCCGCGCGCTCGACGGGATGCCTCGGAGGGGCGCGTCCTCGGACAGGAAATTCGGGTTCGAGGCGTGGGGCCCGTAGACGAGCGTCTGCGAGGCGGCGACCAGGCGCGCGACCGGCGCCTCGCGGCACGCGTGCAGGACGTGCATCGTGCCCACGCTCTGGAGCTCGTGCGCCCAGGCCTCGCGCGACGTCGGGCTCGAGAGGAAGGCGAGGTGGGCGAGCTCCGTCACGCGCTCGGCGCGGAGGATCTCGGCGAGCCGCGCCGCGACCGTGGGCTCCGTGAGATCGACGCGGTAGGTGCGGCTCTTGCGGCCGACGGTGCGCGGCGAGGCCACGTCGAGGACGACGATGCGCTCGACGTCGCCGCGCTCCTCGAGCACGCCCACGAGGTTCTCGCCGAGGAACGTCGAGGCCCCGGTGACCGCGACCACGCGCCGCTCGGTCGGGCGGCGCTCGAGGGTGGTGCGGGATGGCTTGTCGCTGGCCCCTCTCACGGGCGCAGACTGTAGCGAAGTTCGAGCCGCTGGCGAACGCCGATCGACGCCTCGCACGCGGGACGAGGCGGTGGCGGCGATCCGTTGCTATCGTGCCGCCCCTTGTCGAGCGCGACGACAGATCCCTCGAGCGAGCCGCCCGCGGAGCCACGGGCGCTCACGCCCGCGCCCTCGGAGGGAGCGAGCGACGAGCGGCCCGCGCTCGAGGCGACGCCGGCGCGCGCGCGGGCTCGGCGCGTCACGGCGCTCGCCTTCGTCGCCTTCGCGTACCTCTTCGTCTTCCCCTACTTCCCCGAGATCAACAACCCCAACGAGAACGTCCGCTTCTACACGACCGCCGCGCTGGTCGACGACGGCACCTACCACATCGACGGACCGCGCGAGCGCTGGGGCTGGGTGAACGACGCCGCCGTCTACGAGGGCCACTACTGCTCGGTGAAGGCGCCGGCGACGAGCCTGCTCGGCGTGCCCGCCTACTACGCCTACCGCGAATTCGCGCGCCTGCGCGGCCTGCCCTTCGATCGGACGAGCGCCCTCTGGGCCGTGCGGATCTTCGCGTCCGTCTTGCCCGCGCTCCTCTTCCTCGGCTTCTATCACCGCTGGCTCGAGCGGCGCGGGGCGCCTGTCGTGATCCGCGACGCGGTGTTCGTCTCCGTCGCCCTCGGCTCGATGTTCTACGCGTACGCGCTCCTCTTCGTGACGCACACGCTGAACGCCGTGGCGGCCTTCGGCGCGTTCATGCTCCTCTCGGACGCGCGCAGGGCGCGCACGATCGGCTGGGGCGAGGCGGCGCTCGCCGGGTTTCTGACGACGCTCGTCACCGCGACGGAGTACCCCGGCTTCCCCGCGACCCTCATCCTCTGCCTCTACGCGCTCTTCGCCGTTCGCCCGGCCAAGCGCCTCCTCGCGTTCGGCGCCGGCGCGCTCGTCCCGACGCTGGCCGTCCTCCACTTCCACGCCGCCTGCTACGGGAGCCCCTTCCGCCCCGGCCACCGCTTCCTCGAGAACGAGGCCTTCCGCGAGGGCATGCAGTCGGGCTTCTACGGCGCCGACGCGATGCACTGGGACGCGGCGGGCGCGATGCTCTTCGACCCCGCGTATGGCCTCCTCACGACCACGCCGATCTTCTTCCTCGCGCTGATCGGGCTCCCTCTGCTCGTCGCGCGCAGGCGCGACCGCGTGGACGCGCTCGTCGCGCTCGCGATGTGCTTCTCCACCTACGCGCTGATCACGCTGATGAACAACTGGCGCGGCGGCTGGACCGTCGGCGCGCGCTACCTCGCGATGCTCGTCCCCTTCGTCGGCTGGTTCGCCCTCGAGGGGGGGCGCGCCCTCGTCGCGCGGACGCGCATGCCGCGCCTCGTCGGCGCGCTCGCCCTCGGCGCGACCTCCGTCGGGCTGCTCCTGCAGGGCGGCCCCTCGGCCTACTACCCGCATCTCCCCGAGGCCTTCACGCGCCCGCTCCCGCAGCTGCTCCGGCCGCTCGTCCGCTACGACTTCGCGCCCTACAACGCGGGCCGCTACCTCTTCGGGTGGGTCGGGACCTCGTCGATGATCCCGCTCTTCGCGCTCTTCGCGCTGATCCTCGCGTGGATCGCGTGGGGGGAGCGGCGGCTGCAGGATCGGCTCGTCGTCTGGCTCGGCTCGTTCCTCTTCGCGAGCTGGATGCTCGGGCCCTTCATCTCGGCGGACCCGGCGCACGAGGCGGGCGCGCTCGACGCTCGCCGCTACGTCGAGGACCACTGGGCGCCGCGGGGCGAGGACGAGCGCTCGAGGCTCGAGGCGCGTCGCGTCGCGGGCACGGCGTCGGAGCGTGAGCTGGAGCGGCTCCTCGCCCTCGACCTCGAGGAGGGGCGTCGCGCGGAGGCGGAGCGCGCGCTCCGAGCGCTCGAGCGGCTGCGCCAGGCGGCGGGCGACGGGTCGTGACGCGCGCGAGCCCACCGGTCGCGGCGATCGCGCTCGTCGCCGCCTCGGCGCTCGTCGTCGCGCGTGCGCGCGCGGAGGAGCCGCGACCCGACGAGGCGCGCTCGGGATCGGCGCCTCGCGCCGCGGAGGATGCGCCGCGCGCTCCGACGGATGACGACGAGCTCGACGCGCTCGAGGACGAGGAGCTCCCGAGCTTCGGGGCGAGCGTCCAGGTCGCGAGGCTCGGGGTCGAGGACGTCGACGCGAGCGCGTCGGCCACGACCATCGCGCTCACCGACCGCGGGCGCGCGCTCGAGACGCTCGACGAGGCGCTGCGCGACGTCCCCGGCGCGCGGGCGCGTCGCACGTCGAGCTATGGCGGCTTCACCGCGCTCTCCCTGCGCGGCGCGGAGGCCGAGCACACGAGCGTCCTCGTGGGCGATCTGCCGCTCGTCGCGGCCGACGGCTCGGCGGCGGATCTCTCGACGCTCCCCCCTTGGATGTTCGAGCGGGTCGAGGTGTACCGCGGCGGCGCGCCCCTCCTCCTCGGCTCGAGCGCGATCGGCGGGGTCGTCCGGCTCGTGCCGCGCGCGGTCCGCGAGCGGCGCTTCGAGCTCACGCTCGGCGAGGGGAGCTTCGAGCGGCACGAGGCGCGCATCTCGGCGGCGGTCGGCGGCTCGGAGCTCGCCGTGCACGCCGGCGCGGGCGTCGTCTCTGCCGCGAACACGTTCCCGTATCGCGACGACGGCGGCACCGCGTTCGATCCGAGCGACGATCGCGATCGGGAGCGACAGAACGCTCAGCTCCTCGAGGGGAGCGGGGTCCTCCACCTCGACGCGCGCTGGCTCGGGGGGCGCGTCGGGGCGCTCGTCACGGCCCTCGAGCGGACCGGCGGGCTCGCGCCCTCGCCCGCGCGCTTCGTCGACGATCCGGTCGGACGGCGCGCGATGGCGCGCTACGCGGGCGCGCTCTCGGCCAGCTGGGTCGAGGGTGGCCGCGATCCGGAGCGCGCGCAGGGCGCGGCCTGGCGCGTCTCCACGTCGGTCGGGGTCGGGGTCGAGCAGCGCCGCGCGAGTGATCCCCTCGCGCAATTCGGTCAGGTCCCTCGCGAGCCGCGCGATGAGCTCGTGCGCGTCGACGCCCGCGCGAGCGCCGAGGTCGCGATCGTCGACGGGCTCGTGCTCGCGGGGATCGTCTCCTACGCGCACGAGGGGCTCGAGAGCCGCGATCGGCTGCTCGAGGCGCTCGCGCCCGAGCGCGCGAGGACCGCGAGCCGACGCGACCAGGTCGCGATCGGCCTCGAGCCGCGCCTCGCCTTCGGGGGCGACGACGTGCGCTTCGAGGGGCGGATCGCGGGGCGCGTCGAGGGCTCGTTCGCGGCGCTCGAGGACGCGAGCTTCGAGCGCGCGCTGGGGGCGCGCACCGTCGAGCTCGCGCTCCCGACGGGGAGGCTCTCGGTGCTCGTCGAGCTCGCGCGCGTGCTCTCGCTGGTCGCGAGCGCCTCGGCGGGGACGCGCGCGCCCTCGAGCCTCGAGCTCTTCGGCGATCGCGGCTACCTCGCGGGGAACGCCGCCCTCCGCCCCGAGACGTCGATCGCGGGCGACGTCGGCGCCGTCGTCGCGGGCAGGACGGAGGGGCTGCGCGGGCGCGCCGAGGTGCGCGGCTTCCTCACGCGCGTCGAGGATCTCATCCGCTACCAGCGCATCACCACGAACCAGGCCGTGCCGATGAACGTGCTCGGGGCGGAGCTCGCGGGGCTCGAGGCCGGCGTCTCGGCCGATCTGCTCGCGCACCTCCGCGTCGATGGGGCGCTCACCCTGCTCGACGCGCGCGATACGACGACCGGCGTCGCGCTCCCGCTCCGGCCGAGCGTGGTCGCCTCGGCTCGCGTCGAGGGCTACGTGCGCGAGGTGGGCGCGCTCTCGTCCGGGCGGCTCTGGATCGAGCTCGAGCACGTCGGCGCGAGCACGGCGGATCCGGCCGGGCTCGTGACGATCCCCGAGCGGACGACGCTCGGGGTCGGGGTCTCGGCGAGCTTCGTCGGGGAGCGGGTGCGCCTCGACGTGCTCGTCCGCGACGTCCTCGACGCGCGCGGCTACGACGTGCTCGGCCTCCCGCTCCCGGGCCGGAGCGTGGGCGTCCAGCTCACGCTCGCCGCGGACTGACGGAGCGCCGCGCTTGCTTCGACGCGTGCGCGTGCCCGCGCTAGAGGTCGGAGATGGTCGCGCGGATCCTCGCGGTCGATCCTGGAGAGAAGCGCTGGGGCCTCGCCCTCGCCGACGCGGACGATCGCTTCGCCGAGGCGCGCCCGGTGCTGTCGATCACGAGCGAGGCGGAGGCGCTCGCCCACGTCGAGGGGCTCGTCCGCGCGGAGCGGGTCGAGCTCGTGCTGCTCGGGCTGCCGCTCGAGCTGAGCGGGCGTGAGGGTCCCGCCGCCTTGAAGGCGCGCGCGCTCGGGGCGCGCCTCTCGCTCGCGCTCGCGTGCTCGGTCGCGCTCTGGGACGAGCGCCTGACGAGCGTGGCCGCCTCACGCGCGATGCGCGCCTCGGGTCGCTCCGCGAAGGAGCAGCGCGGCAGGCTCGACAGCGTGGCGGCGGCGCTCCTGCTCGAGGCCTACCTCGAGGCGAGCGACGCGGTCCGCGCGCGCGCGCTCGTCCACCGCGTGGAGCCGCGCGCGTGACGCGCCGTCGCGCCCGCTCGAGCGCGAGGCTCCGGGCGCTCGAGCTCGTCGTCGCGCTCGTCGTCGGCCTCGTCATCGTCGCGCTCGGCTGGCTCTTCCTCGTCTACCCCAGCGCGTCGCGCGCCGTGGTCCCGAGCGCGACGGAGCTCGCGCTGGTCATCCGGCCGAGCGACGACCTCGACGCGGTCGCGCGCGAGCTCGCGCGCCTCGGCGCCATCGACGACGCGCGCCTCTTCGCGCTCTACGCGCGGCTGCTCGGCGCCGAGCCGCGCCTGCGCCGGGGGGCCGTGCGCCTGCGCGCCGACATGAGCGTCCGGACGCTGGTCGCGCGGCTCGCGGAGGGGTTCGGCGAGGCATCGATCACGCTCCTCGTCCCCGAGGGCTTCGATCGACACGACATCGCGCGCCGGCTCTCGCGCTGGGGGATCTGCGACGAGGAGGCGTTCCTCGAGGCGACGAGCGATCGGGCTCTGCTCGACGAGCTCGGGATCCCGGGGCCGAGCGCGGAGGGGTATCTCTTCCCCGAGACGTACACGCTCGTGACGAATTCCGATCCGCGCGAGCTCGTGCGCCGCTTCGTCCGCGCCTACCGCGCGCAGACGCGCCCGCTCTTCGCGGAGGGCGTGGAGACGCCGGGCCGGCGCCGGCTCGCGCGGCTCGGGCTCGGGCCGCATGAGATCCTCGTCCTCGCGTCGATCGTCGAGCAGGAGGCGGTCGTCCCCGAGGAGCAGCCGATCATCGCGGGCGTGTTCCTGAACCGGCTCGAGAGCGAGACGTTCCTCCCGCGCCATCGCCTGCAGGCCGATCCGACCGTCTCGTACGGCTGCGAGGAGGAGCCGCTCCGGCCCTCGTGCGCCGGCTTCGATGGGCGCCGCATCACGCGCGCGATGCTCGACGACGCCGACAACCCCTACAACACGTACCGGCGCGCGGGCTTGCCGCCCGGCCCGATCTCGAACCCTGGGCTCGCCGCGATCCGCGCGGTGCTCGAGCCCGCCGAGCACGGCGACTTCTACTTCGTCGCGAGCGGCGGCGGTCGTCACCGCTTCAGCGCGACGCTCGAGACGCACAACGAGGGCGTCACGAGCCTGCGCGAGCGAGAGCGCGCCCAGGCGGGCTCGCCCTAGCGCGGCGCGTACGCTAAGCCGCGCGTCGCGGGTGAGGCAACGACGGCGGGCTCGGCCCGATGAGCGCGCGCTCCACCCAACTCATGAGGCCCTCCGTGAAGCACCTGCGATCGATCGTTCCTCTCTCGCTCTTCATCGCCGCGCTCGTCGGCTGCGGCGGCTCCTCCGCGTGCCCGGCCGGCTTCGTCGAGGAGGGCGGCGTGTGTGTCGCGGATCAGGCGGCGGACGCCGCGACGCCCAGCGTCGAGGACGCCCGCGTCGCGCCCGACGACGGCGAGGCCCCGACGGACGCGGACAGCGACGCGGACGCGGGCCCGCCGCTCGACGCGGCGAGCGCCGCGGACGCCGCGAGCGCCGCGGACGCCGCGCCCTGTCCGTTCCCGACCCTCTACGCGGACGGGGACGGCGACGGGTTCGGCGACCCGGACGCGCCCCTCGACGCGTGCGCGGAGGCGCGCGAGGGCTACGTCGGCCCCGCGACGGACTGCGACGACACGCGCGCGAGCGTCCACCCCGGCGCGACGGAGGCGTGCAACGGCGTCGACGACGACTGCAATGGCACGATCGACGAGGGCGTGCTCTTGAGCTTCTTCCGCGACGCCGACGGCGACGGTTACGGTCGCGACGACCTCTCGATGACGGGCTGCACGGCGCCATCGGGCTTCGTCGCGGTCGGGGGCGACTGCAACGACGGCGACGCGGCGATCCATCCGGGCGCGGCGGAGACGTGCAACGACGCCGACGACGACTGCGACGGGGCCATCGACGAGGGCCTGCCGACGGCCGCTTACTTCGCCGACTGCGATCGGGACGGGTTCACCCCGACCGCTGGCGAGACGCGGAGCGACTGCGCGATGCCGCGCGTCGCGCCCTCGACGTGCGCCGATGGCGTCTGGCGCGCCGCGCGCTCGAGCGCCGCGGACTGTAACGATCGCAACGCCGACATCTTCCCGGGCCAGACGCGCTACTTCACGACGCGCGCGTCGGGCGGGTACCTCCCGCCCTTCTACGACTACGACTGCAGCGGCGCGGACGATCCCGAGGTTCGAACGGGGAACGTCGAATGCCGCGGGAGCTGCGACGCCTCGGGCTGGGTCGGATCCGTCCCGAATTGCGGCGCGACGGCGCAATTCACGACATGCTATCCCATATCCGGCGTCGGCTGCGGCGCCTCGCTTTCGTCTCGGACGCAGGCGTGCCGCTGACGGCGCGGCGCGCCGCGCCGGGTGGCGTGCTAGACGCGACGCGATGAGCACGAACGTCACCTGGCACGAGGGCCTCGTCACGCCGGACGAGCGGCGCCGCCTGCTCGGGCACGGCGCCGCGGTCCTCTGGCTGACGGGGCTCTCGGGCTCGGGCAAGAGCACGCTCGCGCGGCGGATCGAGAAGGCGCTCGTCGAGCGGGGCGTCGTCGCGTACGTGCTCGACGGCGACAACGTGCGGCACGGGCTCTCCGCCGATCTCGGCTTCTCCGCGGCGGATCGGCGCGAGAACATCCGCCGCGTCGCCGAGGTGGCGCGGCTCCTCGTCGACGCGGGCGTCCTCGTCATCACGGCCTTCATCTCGCCCGCGCGTGATGATCGGGAGCGCGCTCGCGCGATCGTCTCCGAGGCGCGCTTCCTCGAGGTCTTCGTCGCCACGCCGCTCGAGGTCTGCGAGGCGCGCGATCCGAAGGGGCTCTATCGCCGCGCGCGCGCCGGGGAGCTCCGCGACTTCACCGGCATCGACGCGCCCTACGAGGCGCCCGAGGCGCCCGCGCTCGTGGTCGGAGACGACGGCGCCGACGTCGAGGCCTCGCGCGATCGGGTCATCGCGCTCCTCGTCGCCCGCGGGCTCGTCCCCGCGGCCGCGCGGGACGAGCGCGACGGCTGAGAGCGCGCTCGCGCTCGCTTCGTCACGTCGAGCGCCTCATCACGTCGAGCGAGGCGCGCGGTCAGTCGAGGACGTCCTCGGCGCAGCGGTGGTTGATGCAGCGCGCGCCGCGCGAGGCGCCGCAGCAGTCGGCGGCGCTCTCGCAGGCCTCGAGCTCCTCGGAGCAGCCTCCCGGCGGCGGCACGCAGGCGAATTCGGGCGTGTCGCCGCCACCCGAGATGTCGCGGCAGAAGCCGCCGCAGCAGTCGGCGGCGGACGCGCAGCTCTCGCCGTCTTCGTGGCAGGCGTCGAGCGCCGCGAAGCCGCGCATGTTGCCCGACTCGAATTCCTGGCCCGAGAGGTAGAAGGCGGGGTGGCTCCGATCGGCGCCCGGCGCGCCGGAGAGGTCGATCGCGGCGATCCAGAGCTTCTTGCGCGGGCTCGGGATCTCGGCGCCGGCCGACGTGCGGTGGCCCCAGCGATCCTCGCCGCCGGCGAGCGTCCCGCCGGGCGCGATCAGGTTGCCGTAGCAGCGGCGGCTCGTGAAGACGACCCAGTAGTAGCCGCCGACGGCGACGGGGAGCACGGTCGGCTCGTAGTTGGAGTGGGCCTCCTCTCCCTCGCCGTAGGGGAGGGTGAAGCCGCTCGCGCCATAGCCGTTCAGGCGCTCGAGCGCCGAGACCTCGCAATTCTCGCCGCTCGCGTCGCACCGCGTGAGATCGACCAGGTGGAGATCCGACGACACCGGCCGGTTGGAGCTCCCGCTCGCGCCCCCGAGCGAGGTGTCGAACGCGGTCGCGTCCTGGAAGATGACGGCCTGGCCATCCGGGGTGAACGCGGGCCAGCCGACGATGCGCGACGTGTCGGTGATGGTGACGACGCGCCTCGGCGCGCCGAAGAGCGGCGGAGAGAGGCTGCCGTCGAAGGAGGCGACGCCGATGGAGCGCGGGTTGTTCGACCCGTCGTTGGGGAACCAGGTGAACGCGATGCCCGAGCCGTCGGCGGCGAATTGAGGCGTGACGGCGTAGGGGACGGACCAGCTCGGCGCGGCGATCGCGGCGCCGCTCGCCGCGTCGAAGACCTGCGACGTGATCGTGCCCGAGAGCCCGCGGATGCCGCCCGAGCGCGGGATCGCGTTGCTCACCAGGACCGAGCCATCGGGCGAGAGCGCGCCGAACGCGTACTTGCGACCGTCGGCGTCGCTGTAGCCCGGGCTCGCCGTGCCGTCCGAGGCGAGCTCGATCGTGCCGCTCCGGATCGGGTTCCCGGTCCCCGTGATCGTCATCGTGTCGCTCCAGCTCAGGCCGGTGGCGATCCGGTTCCCGTTCGCGCTGACGGAGTGGCAGACGGTGCAGCTCGCCTGGACGACCTCCGCGTCGCGCCCGAGCGGGACGCGCAAGACGGCGCCGCCGCTCGCGAGCGGTGACGAGTACGAGTTGTAGTAGATGCTGCCCGTCAGCCGGCCCTGCGCGATGCGCAGCGTCTCCGTCGCGGGACCGCTCACGGCGTCGCCGGAGATCTTCGTCACCGAGACGACGACGGCGTCGCCGGCGCCCGCGCTCTCGGTCATCGCGTCCCAGATCTCGCGCGGGAGCGCGACCTGGACGCGCGGCTGCGCCCCGAAGAAGCCCTCGTAGTGGTAGTCGCGAGCCTCGATGTCGATCGTGAGCCGCACGGCGTCCGCGCCGGTGCCGCCGAGCTGAAAGACGGGAGAGGCGAGGCCGCGCGGGAAGACGGTCTCGTCGTAAGGGTAGAGGAAGCGGTGGGACGCGTCCGCGCTCCCGCCGCCGCGGAGCGCGTCGATCACGCCCGGCGCGAGCGATACGCCCGGCGCGGAGGCGCTGATCCGCACGCGCACGGTGATGGTCGTCTCGGCGGTGAGCGCGCCCCACCGCGCGGTCAGGCGCACCCGCCCCGCCGTCCGGCCGTTGGCCGTGAACACGCCGCCGGCGTCGACCGAGCCGAGCACGACGTCGGAGAGGACCCACGAGGCGGTCGGGAGCGTCCGATCGCCGACGTGCGCCGTGAAGGAGAGCGCCTCCGGCGAGCCGTCGGCGTCGATCACCGGGTCGAGCGGCTCGATCCGGAGCACCTCGAGCGCGTCGACGTACGTCACGTCCGCGGTGGTCGAGCCGTCGCGCTCCTCGTCGCGCCCCGCGTCACGCTCGGGGACGCAGGCGTGGTCGACGCAGGCGTGCCCGCTCGGGCAGTCGGCGCGCGAGGTGCAAGAGGTGCGGCGCACCTCGGGCTCGCAGTCGCAGCCCGCGAGGAGCGCCGTCGCGAGCAGCGCGAGGGCGATGGGTGAGCGAAGGATGGAGCGGGGACGCGAAGACATCCCTCGAGCGTACGACGGAAGCCGGCTCGACGGACCCGGATCCGCGCGACGCTCGCGCCCGTGTCGAAACGGTTCGCGGTTCGGCGCTCCCCAGCTACGCTCGGCGCTGCCGCGCGCGAGCCCGCCGCGCTCGCGCCTCGCCTCGAAGCCCCTCGAAGCCCCTCGAAGCCACGATGTCTCGACGCCCTCATCGCCTCGCGCTGCTCGCGCTCCTCGCCACGCTCGCCTCGGCGGCGCTCGCCGCCCTCGCGCCGACGGCGCGCGCCGTGGGGACACGCTCCTTCGAGATCGACGACGCGGCGAGCTTCGCGCAGGGCGAGCTGCACCACGCGGCCGTCCGCTCGGACGGCGAGGTGCGCGTCTCGGTCGGCCTCGAGCGCGTCGCGCTGCCGCCGGACGTCGGCGTCGTTTTCAGCCACGCGCGCGGTCCGGACGGGAGCCTCTACCTCGGCACCGGAGACCAGGGCCGCGTCTATCGGGTGCGCGGCGATCGGATCGAGCTCTTCGCCGAGACCGGGCAGCTCCTCGTCTCTTCCCTCGCGTTCGGCGAGGGGACGACGCTCTACGCGGGTA
This sequence comes from Sandaracinaceae bacterium, assembly GCA_039809495.1. GTDB lineage: Bacteria > Myxococcota_A > Polyangia > Polyangiales > Sandaracinaceae > JAFLCL01. The sequence continues at coordinate 54,970 of JBDHVC010000020.1, read as the reverse complement.
CGATCCCCGAGGGGCGGCTCTTCGCGCTCGACACGGCGAGCGCGCCCGGCTCGCCCGCGCGCGAGCTGGTGCGGCTCGGCGCGGCGTCGGGGAGCGGCGATCCGCTCGTCCCCACCCCGACCCCCGCGCCCACCGACGGCTCGCTCGCGCCGCCGCCGCCGACCGAGGAGCCCGCGGAGTCGATCTGGGCGCTCGCGTGGGACGGCGCGCGGCGCCGGCTCTACGCGGGGACGGGTCCGCAGGGTCGCGTCTACGCGGTCGATCCGCGCGGGCAGGCGGACGTCTACTGGGACGCGCCGGCCGCGCACATCCAGAGCCTCGCGCTCGCGAGCGACGGCGCGCTCTACGCGGGCACCAGCGACGACGCCGTCGTCGCGCGCATCACCGCGCCGGGGCGAGCGGAGATCGTCTGGGACTTCCCCGGCAACGAGATCCCGTCGATCGCCCTGCGCGATGGAGCGCTCGTCGTCGCGGCGAACGACATGCCCGAGCCGCCCGCGGTGCCCACGACGGGCACGGCCCGCTCCGCGACGGCGCCGCGGAGCGCGCGCCCACGCCCGGGCAAGGGGAGCGTGTTTCTGCTCGGTCCGAGCGGTCGGGCCGAGCGGGTGTTCGCGTCCGACGACGCGCACGTGACGGCGGTCGAGCTGGACGAGCGCGGCGTGATCTACGCCGGGATGGGCGCGGAGGGGCGCGTCGTGCGGATCGAGCCCGATCGCACGAGCAGCGTCTGGATCGACGTCGACGAGCGCCAGGTCCTCACGATGGACCTCACCTCGGCGAGCCCCTTCATCGTGACGGGCGACGGCCCCGCGCTCTATCGCGTGCTCCGCTCGCGCCCGGACGCCCCGAGCTGGACGAGCAAGGTCCTCGACGCCGAGCAGCTCGCGCGCTTCGGGCAGCTCGTGTGGCGAGGCCACGGCGCGATCCGCTTCGAGACGCGCAGCGGCAACACGGAGCGCCCCGACACGACGTGGAGCGCGTGGAGCAGTCCGCTCGCCGCGCCGGGGCCGGTGCGCTCCCCGGCCGCGCGCTTCCTCCAGGTGCGAGCGCGGCTCGTCGACGAGGACGCGGTGCTCCGCGCGGTCAGCGTCTATTACCTGCCCACGAACCAGCGCCCGGTCCTCACGGAGGTGGGGCTCAAGGCGCGGCCGATCAAGCGCGGGCCCGACGTCGATCCCACGGCGCCCCAGCCCGCCTCGCCGACGCTCGGGCTCACCTGGAAGGTCGAGAACCCCGACGGCGATCGGCTCCGCTTTCGGCTGCGCTTCCGGGAGGAGACGCAGCGGGTGTGGCGCGAGATCCTGCGCGACTCCGAGGTGCTCTCGGCGACCGAGTACGCGTGGAACACCTCGAGCGTCCCCGACGGCTTCTACGTCGTCGAGGTCCAGGTGACCGACGAGCTCTCGAACCCCGACGCCTACGTGCTCGACTCGCGCGCGACGAGCGAGCCGATCCTCGTCGACAACACGCCCCCCGAGGTGGTCGACCTCGTGGCGCGCGGCACGCAGATCACGGGCCGCGCGCGCGACACGATCGGCCCGATCGCGCGGATCGAGATCGCGATCGACGGCGGGGAACCGCGCCCGATCTTCCCGCTCGACGATCTCCTCGACACGCGCGACGAGCGCTTCGCGATCGACGTGACGACCCTCTCCGGGCTCGCGCGCCCGCTCGGCCCGGGCTCCCACATCGCCTCGGTGCGCGCGTTCGACGCCGCGGGCAACCAGGGCGCCTCGGAGGTCGCGTTCGACGTCTCCGCGCCCACGAGCCCCGCGCCCACGCGCCGCCCGCGCTAGCGCGCGCGCCGAGCGGTCGGGTCGACGGCTCGGCCGCTTCGCGCGATCCTCGAGGGGATGGACGAAGAAGCAGGATCCAGGGGCACGGGGCTCGCGCGGAGGGAGCGCGCGGAGGCGCTCGAGCCGAGGATCGATCGCAAGCGAGAGCTCGGCGACGCGCTCACGAACGTCGCGGTCGAGAAGGCCCTCGGGGACGACTTCGATCCGGCGATGAAGAAGGCGATCGCGGCGCAGCTCTCGCCGTGGGTCGAGCGCTTCGTCCGCGTGGCGGACGAGCTGATCCGCGTCCCGGGCACCGACCTCCACATCGGGCTCGATCCGATCCTCGGCTTCTTCTTCCCTGGCGTCGGGGACGCCGTCACCGGGGCGGGCTCGGTCGCGCTCCTCTTCCTCGCGCTGAAGGAGCGCATCCCGACGATCGCGATCGGCCGCATGGTCCTGAACATCGCGATCGACACGCTCCTCGGGTCCGTCCCGATCCTGGGTGACGCGTTCGACGTCTACTTCCGCGCGAACCGCCGTAACCTCGAGATCATCGAGCGGTTCCGCGACGATCCGAAGGCCGAGCCCTCCTCGCTCGACAAGCTGCTCGTCTACGGCGGGGTGGGCCTCGTCGCGCTCGGCGTCGCCATCCCGCTCGTCATCGGCGCGATCTTCGGCTTCTCCCTCGGCGCCATCTTCGGTGGCTGAGCGCGCCTCGCTCGACGTGATCCAGCCTGAAGCGAAGGCCCCTCTCGTCGCGACGGGTCAGGGCTGCCGCCGCGCGCGCCGAAGGCGAACGAAGAGCGCGATCGCCGCGAGGGCGAGCGCGAGCGCCGCGAAGGCGAGGCCGTAGCCCTCGATGGCGCGCTGGAGGCGATCGAAATTCGCGCCGAGGGCGGAGCCGACGAGGAAGAGCATCGCGTTCCACGCGAGCGCGGAGGCGCCGCCGTAGAGGACGACCTGGTGGAGCGGGACGCGCGCGACCCCCGCGGCGATGAAGAAGAACGCGCGGAGCGCGGGGACGAAGCGGTTGGCGGCGAGGTAGAGCGCGCCGTGCTCTCGGTAGTGCGCGACGAGCTTCTGGATCGCCGCCTCGCTCGCCGGCGCGCGCAGCCACCGCGGCCGCTTCGAGGGCTCGTCGAGCGCGCGGCCCAGGGCGTAGCTCGCGAGCCCGCCGATGAGCGCGCCGACGTTCAGCGCGATGAAGACGAGCGGCGCGGAGTAGCCGGCGCGCAGGCCGAGGACGACGCCGAAGAGCGCGAGGCTGTCGCCGGGGAAGGGCGGAAAAATGTACTCGACGAGCGCGGCGAAGACGAGCACGAGGTAGGCCCAGGGGCCCTCGTTCGCCGCGAGCCACGCGAGGAGCTGCGCCGTCATCGCGGCGACCTCTCGGCGTCGGGCGCGCTCGCGCGCCGAGCGCCCTCGCCCTCGGGCCCCACGACGCGGTGGCCGCCGAGCTCAGTCACGAGCGCGCACCAGAGAGCCGAGGAAGGTGAGCCGGGCGTCCGTCGGGCTGGCCTCGACGCGCACCTCCACGCCGAAGGGGAGCTCGAGGTTGTCCTCGACGTGCCCCGAGGGGACGCCCCTCACGATGGGGATCTCGAGCGGCGCGAGCCGCTCGCGGAGCACGTCGAGGACCTCGACGCCGTGTGAGCCCGGATCGCTCTTCGTGAACGCGCCGAGCACGATCGCGCGCACGCCCTGGAAGAAGCCCGAGAGGAGGAGGGTGGTGAGCATGCGGTCGACGCGGTAGGGCGCCTCGCCGACGTCCTCGAGGAAGAGGACGCGGTTCGTCGTGCTCGCGGCGTAGGGGGTCCCCTCGAGCGCGTGGAGGATCGAGAGGTTCCCGCCGACGAGGACGCCGCGCGCCTCGCCCGGGGTGAGCACCTCGAGCCCGTCGATCGGTGGGAGCGGCGCGCCCTCGAGCGCGCGGATCCACCGTGAGAAGCGGGCCTCGTCGAGCGCGCCGAGGCTCGCGACCATCGCGCCGTGGAGGGAGGCGACGCGCGCGCGCTGCCAGGCGACGTGGAGCGCCGTCACGTCCGAGAAGCCGACGAGGAGCTTCGAGGCGCGCGCGATCTGACGGAGCGGCAGGCGCGGCAAGAGGCGCATCGCGCCGTACCCCCCGCGCGCGCAGACGATGGCCTGGCAGAGCGGGTCCTCGAGCGCCGCGAGGAGCTCGCGCGCGCGCCGCTCGTCCGAGCCCGCGAGGTAGCCCGCTCGCGCGAGGATGCCGTCGTCGACCACGACGTCGTAGCGCTCCGCGAGGCGCGCTCGGCCCCGCTCGAAGCGCTCGACGTCGAAGGTGCCGGACGGCGCGACGAGCCAGACGCGCGCGCCGGGATGGAGCGCCTCGGCGCGAGCGAAGGGGGGCGCGCCGCGTTCGGCACCGTCCTCGTCCAGATCGGGCATCCGCGGAGGATATCGCGGGCGATCGCGCGAGGCCGCTCGCGCCGAGGGGATCGGCTCGCGCGCGGCGTGAGCGAGCAGGCTGGCCATTCGACGCGAACGGGGTAGCCTCCCCGCGCCTCTCGTTCGAGGCCCCACGAGGTAGGAGACCCATGGCCAAAGAGACCGCCTTTTCGCTCGAGAGCTACGGCATCCACGTCCAGAAGATCTACCGAAACGCCTCGCCGGGGCAGCTCTACGAGCTCGGTCTCGCGAACGAGCCGCAGACCGCGATCAGCTCGACCGGCGCGCTCATGGCCTACTCCGGCGAGAAGACGGGGCGGAGCCCGAGCGACAAGCGCATCGTCGACGACGCCCGCTCGCGCGACCACATCTGGTGGGGCGACGTCAACATCAAGCTCGACGAGCACATCTTCATGGTCAATCGCGAGCGCGCGATCGACTACCTCAACACGAAGCCCCACCTCTACGTCGTGGACGGCTACGCGGGCTGGGACGAGCGCTACCGCATCAAGGTCCGCATCATCTGTAGCCGCGCGTACCACGCGCTCTTCATGTGGAACATGCTGATCCGCCCGAGCGCGGAGGAGCTCGTGAACTTCGGCGATCCGGACTACACGATCCTCAACGCCGGCCAGTTCAGCGCCAACCGCTACACGAGCGGCATGACGAGCAAGACGAGCGTCGCGCTCAACTTCGCGCGCCAGGAGTTCGTCATCCTCGGCACCGAGTACGCGGGCGAGATGAAGAAGGGGGTGTTCACCATCATGAACTACCTCATGCCCCTCAAGGGCCACGTCTCGATGCACTGCTCGGCCAACGCCTCGCGCGAGGACGGCTCGGCCTCGATCTTCTTCGGCCTCTCGGGCACGGGGAAGACGACGCTCTCGGCCGATCCGAACCGCCTCCTCATCGGCGACGACGAGCACGTCTGGACCGACCGCGGCGTCTTCAACATCGAGGGCGGCTGCTACGCGAAGGCGATCGACCTCTCCGCGGAGTCCGAGCCCGAGATCTTCAACGCGATCCGCTACGGCTCGGTGCTCGAGAACGTCGTCTACGATCCGACGACGCGCGTCGTCGACTACACCGACACCTCGATCACGCAGAACACGCGCTGCAGCTACCCGATCGAGTACATCCCGAACGCGAAGATCCCCTGCGTCGGCGGCCACCCGACGAACGTCATCATGCTCACCTGCGACGCGTTCGGCGTCCTGCCGCCCGTCGCGAAGCTCACGCCCGAGCAGGCGATGTACCACTTCATCAGCGGCTACACGGCGAAGGTGGCGGGCACGGAGGTGGGCGTGAAGGAGCCGTCGCCGACCTTCAGCGCCTGCTTCGGGGCGCCCTTCATGGTCTGGCACCCGAGCAAGTACGCGGAGCTGCTCGCCCAGCGCTTGAAGGAGCACGGCTCGGACGTCTGGCTCGTCAACACGGGCTGGAGCGGCGGCCCCTACGGCGAGGGCAAGCGCATGAGCCTGCGCTACACGCGCGCCATCATCGACGCGATCCACGACGGCTCGCTCGCGAAGGCCGAGACGCGCAAGGACGCGGTCTTCGGCTTCGCCGTCCCGACGAGCGCGAAGAACGTGCCGAGCGAGCTCCTCGATCCGCGCAGCACCTGGAAGGACAAGGCGGCGTTCGACGCGACCGAGCGCAAGCTCGCCAAGTTCTTCATCGACAACTTCAAGAAGTTCGAGGCCGGCGCGGATCCGAAGATCAAGGCCGGCGGCCCGCAGCTCTGACGGCGTGCCAAAGAGCGCGCCTCGGCTCGACCGATCACGTCGAGCGAGGCGCGCTCGTCACTCGGCCTCGGCGCTCGCCTGCTGGATCTGCTCCGGGCTCGCCGTCGGGAACTGGTCGAGGCGCTCGCGCGGGACGGGGCTGCAGCGCGCCATGCGGAGCGAGGCCTCGATCGTGTCGGGCGTCGCGATGTAGAGCGTGAGCGAGACGCGCTCGCCATAGACGAGGAAGACGTCGGCGATCGCGGTCTGGGACTGGCGCCAGGTGAAGCGGCGCGTGGGCAGGCCCTGCGTGTCGGGGCAGTCCCAGACGCCGGTCGGCGTCCCGTAGCGCTCGTTCATCGCCTGGAGGTGCGGCGCGATGCCGTCGAGCGTCGGGAGCAGGCTCATGATCTGCGTCTGGACGAGGCGCCCGGACTGCTCGGAGAACCCGAACATGATCTGGCCGCCGTTCGCGAGGCGCTCCTCGTAGAGGGTGAGCGGTGGGACGCCGGGCAGGGGCGGGCGCGGCGGCGTGGCGTCGAGGCGATGGCCGAGCGCTCGCACCTCCTCGACGCTCATCCCGAGCGCGATCCCCTCGAGGACGTCGGGCATGAGCGCGCGCGACTCCTCGCGCTGGCGGGCGAGCCGCGCGGCCTGCTGCTCCTCGGCGCGGAGGGCGGCCTCGTCCTCCGCTCGCTCGCGCGCGGTGGTCGTCCACCAGGCCCACATCGAGGCGAGCGAGAGGGCCGCGATGACGAACGCGAGGACGACCTCGCGATGCAAGAGGACGCGCGAGAGCTTCATCGTGGGAGACGATAGCCCAACGCCTCGCCGCGACGAACCGACGCGGGGGCGGACGCGTCGCGCGAGGCGCGCCGTCAGGGGCGCCTGGGCTCGAAGGGGGAGTGCGCGACGATGTCCTGGGCCAGCTCCTCGAGGAAGCGCCCGACCGGCTCTGCCGAGGGCCATCGGCGCCGGATCCGCGCGCGGACTCCGACGTCCTCGGTCCGCACGATCGCGTCGAGGCGCTCTTGCATCGCGGAGACGACGCGATCGTGGCAGCGCTCGACGTAGGCGTCGTCCCGCGCTGCGTCCTCGCCAACCCGATCGAAGGTGATGGGCGAGAGCACGTCCATGACGATGCGCGTCGGCACGGGGACGTAGGGCGGCGGGAAGCCGAACGTGATGCCCCACGGCAGGCAGAGCGTGGTCGGCAGGACGTTGACGCGCAGCCACCTCGGCAGGCCGATGCGCCGCGCGATCGCCCCGCCGTCGTCGAGCACCATGAACGCCTCGTGCGCGCCGGCGGTGACGACGGGGACGATCGGCACGCCCTCGCGCACGGCCATGCGGACGTAGCCGCGGCGCTCCCCGAACACGATGCGGTGGCGATCGCGATAGGGGCGCATGACCTCGCGGTCCCCGCCGGGATAGACGAGCACCTTCTCGCCCGCGGCGAAGAGCGCGTGCGCGGCGATCGGCGACGCGCGGACCGCGCCGAGGCGCGCGAGCGTCTCGCCGACGCCCTCGACGTCGAAGAGGACGTCGTGGGCGAGGATGCGCGGGAGCGCGCCCGGGCCGAGGCGCGTCACGATGGCGTCGCCGAGGATGAAGACGTCGGGCATGAGCACGCCCGCGTTGTGGTTCGCGACGAGCATCGCGGGGCCCTCGGGCAGCCGCGCGAGCCCACGCACCTCCGGCTCGAAGAAGCGCGCGAGCCATGGACGCGTCTGGTCGAGGACGCGCCGGACGAGCGCCTCGTCGCGGTACTCGACGAAGGGCGCGGCGCTCGGATCACGCGTGGGGAGCGTCGGAGACGTCGAGGCGCGGAGCGCGGTTTCGTTCAGTCGAGGGCCCATGGTGCTTGCAAACGCAACTGTGCCGAAATCGATTCCGCTCGACCAGGTGGGATCCGTCATCGTTTCGTCACGCCGATGGGCGCGCGACGCGGGCGGATCTTTGCGGTGGATCGCCGCGATTGACAGCGAGGGCCTCCATGGGAGACCGCTCCCATGACTCGTCTGGACGCGCTCCGCGTCGGGGCCGCCGCGCTGAACCAGGGCACGCTCGACTGGGACGGAAACCTCGCGCGCATCGAGGCCGCGGTGGGGGAGGCGCGCGCCGCAGGCGTCGGCCTCCTCTGCCTGCCGGAGCTCGCGATCCCGGGCCACGGCGCCGAGGATCTCTTCCGCGCGCCCTTCGTCGCCGCGACGTCGCTCGAGGTCCTCGAGGCGATCGCGGCGTCCACGAAGGAGCTGCTCGTCACGGTGGGGCTCCCCATCGAGCACGAGGGGGCGCGCTACGACGCGCACGCCGTCCTCTTCGACGGCGCGCTCGTCGCGCTCGTCCCGAAGCAGGCGCTCTCCGAGGGCCCGCTCTTCGACGAGCGGCGCTGGTTCGACCCCTGGCCGCCTACGCGGCGCGTGACGACGCGCGTCCTCGGGCGCGAGGTGCCCCTCGGCCCGCTCGAGCTCGAGCTCGGGCGCGAGGGGCTCCGGGTGGGCCTCGATCTCGAGGAGACGCTCCCGAGCCCAGCGCTCGCGCGCGCGCGGGGGCTCGACGTCGTCCTCCACCCGATCCCGAGCCACTTCGCGCTCGGCCGGAGCGCGCTCCGGCGCGCCCACGCGGCGGCGGGCGCTCGCCGCTACGACGCGACCTACGTGATGGCGAACCTCCTCGGCAACGAGGCGGGGACGACGATCCACGACGGCCTCGTGCTCATCGCGTCGCCGAGCCGATCGAGCGCGTCGGACGCGGCGGGCGACGACGTCGCGCTCACCGAGGGCCCGCGCTTCTCGTTCCGCGATCACACGCTCGTCCACGCGCCGCTCGCCGATCGCGCCGCGCGTCGCCCGGGCGAGCGCGATCGGCTCGTCCTCGAGGGGACGCTCGTACGCGGGCCGAGCCGCGCGTCGCTCGGCGCCGCGGCCCGAGCGGGAGGGCTCGAGGCGTCGCGCTTCGAGGACCTGGTGCGCGCGCTCGGGCTCGCGCTCTTCGACTACCTGAGGCGCTCGCGGACGCGTGGCTTCGTCGTCTCGCTCTCGGGCGGGACGGACAGCGCGCTCGTCGCGACGGCGGTCGCGCTGATGGTGCGCCTCGCGCGCGCGGAGCTCTCCCAGGCCGAGCTCGCCGCGCGGCTCGCGGACGTCCCGGGGCTCGAGGGGCTCGCGGACGAGCGCGCGCTCGTCGGCGCGCTCCTCACCACGCTCTATCAGGCGACGCCCCAGAGCGGCGAGGCGACGCGGAGCGCCGCGCGCAGGGTGGCCGAGGCGCTCGGCGCGCGCCACCACGAGTGCGACGTCGGCCCGCTCGTCGCTGGCTACGTCGAGCGGGCCGAGGCGGCCCTCGGCCGCCCGCTCGACTGGGCGCGCGACGACGTGGCGCTCCAGAACGTGCAGGCGCGGACGCGGAGCCCGATGGCGTGGATGCTCGCGAACGTCGAGGGCAAGCTCCTGCTCGCGACGGGCAACCGGAGCGAGGCCGCCGTGGGCTACGCGACGATGGACGGCGACACGGCGGGCTCGCTCGCGCCGATCGGCAGCGTCGACAAGCACTCGCTCCGCGCCTTGCTCCGCTGGCTCGCGAGCGAGGCGAGCGGCGAGCTCCGCGTGGCCGCGCTCGGCGCCGTCGACGCGATCGCGCCGACGGCGGAGCTGCGCCCCGCCGATCGCCATCAGACCGACGAGGACGACCTCATGCCCTACGAGCTCCTCGACCGCATCGAGCGGCTCGTCGTCGACGAGCGGCGCGCGCCCGAGGAGGCCTTCGCGCTCCTGCGCGAGGCGGACCCGGGGCTCGACGTCGAGGCGCTCGGCGTCTTCCTCGCGCGCTTCATCCGGCTCTTCTTCCAGAGCCAGTGGAAGCGCGAGCGCTTCGCGCCGGCGCTCCACCTCGATGATCGGAGCCTCGACGCGAAGAGCGCGGTGCGCCTGCCGATCCTCTCGAGCGGCCTCGCGCGCGAGCTCGAGCGCCTCGCGCGCGTGGTCCGGGCGGCGCGCGCGGCGCGCGGGTGACGCTCAGCGCGTCGGGGCTGGGTCTTCGCGCGCGGATGGGCTACAGATCAGGGTCGTCGTCATCGATGAGGCCCGTGGGGCTCGGCGGAGGTTCGATGAGGTTCTTGGCTTGGTTGGGTGTCGTGGCGCTCCTCGCCGCGACGTGTTGGACGGCGAGGCCGCTCGCGGCGCAGCGCGCGTCGCGCCCCTCGCGCGCCCAGCTCGAGGAGGCGCGCAACCACATGGAGCGGGGGCAGGCCTACTTCCTCCAAGGGCGCTACGCCGAGGCCGCCGTCGAATTCGACACGGCGTACGGCGTCCACCCCTTCTCGGCGTTCCTCTTCAACGCGGGCGTCGCCTACGAGACCGGCGGAGACCTGCGTCGCGGGCTCGAGTACTACGAGCGCTACGTCCAGGTCGAGACGAACGCGGCCGAGCGCGCCCAGGTCCAGTCGCGCATCGACGCCCTGCGCGCGCGCATCGCCGCGCGCGACGCCGAGCTCGAGCAGCAGCGCGCGGCGCGTGAGGCGGCCATCGCCGCTGGCGAGACGCCTCCCCCGGAGCCGCCGGCCGAGCCGCCCGCGGCGCGAGCCGAGGAGCCGACCCCGGAGGTCGTCCAACAGCTCCTCTCGCTCGTCGCCGTGGAGACGGAGCCGGAGGGCGCGACGGTCACGATCTCGAGGGGCGGTGAGACCATCGTCACGGGCCCCGCGCCGCTCACCCAGACGCTCGATCAGGGCACCTACCACATCGTGATCGAGCACCCGGACTACAACCGCTTCGAGCGTGAGTTCGAGGTGCAGCCGGGCGTCCTCAACCGCCTCTTCTTGAACCTGAGCCAGGGCGAATTCCTCGGCTACGTCCGCGTGATCTCGAGCCCGCCCGGCGCGAGCGTGTTCATCGACGATCGCGAGCAGGGCGCGCGTGGGCAGACCCCGTTCGAGGGGCCGATCCAGATCGGCTCGCACCACGTGTGGATCGAGCGGCCGGGCTACGAGACGATCGAGCGCGAGTTCGAGATCGCGGTCGGCGACGACGTGAGGGTCGAGGTGGCGCTCGAGCGCGTGAGCTACGGGCGGCTGCGCGTGGTCGGGAACCTCCGCGGCGCGCACGTCTTCATCGACGAGGTCGAGGTCGGCGCCGTCCCGTGGGAGGGCCAGGTCGAGGGGGGCACGCACCGCCTCCGGGTCGCGTACGACGGGATGAAGGACTGGGAGACGACGGTCGAGGTCGTGCGCGGGCAGCTCCGCCCGATCCGCGTGCGCCTGCGCCCCGCGATGGGTCGCGGCGGCGCGATCGCGGCGGGCATCATCGGCGGCCTCTTCCTCGGCGGCGCGATCGGCACCTCGGTGTACGTCGACGATCTCTACGCCCAGCTCGGCCGGGAGCGGGACGCCGGGCTGCTCCAGAGCGACGACTCCCGCCTCGAGGTGGGCTTCTGGATGTCGATCGCGCAGTACGTCGGCTACGGCGTGGCGGGGATCAGCGCCGCGCTCACGCTCTTCTACGCGGTCTACGACGATCTACCGCCGTCCGAGGGCACCGTCCTCGACGCGCGCGACTGGACGCTCTTACCCATGCTGTCTCCCGCCGGAGACGGAACCGTGATCGGCCTCTCGCTCTCGGGGGTGTTCTGATGGCTTCGCTCGACCCGAAGGCGCGCTCGACCGCGCTCTCCCGCACGCTCCACGCGATGCTCCTCGGCTCCGCCCTGCTCGCGGGCGCCGGCTGCCGCTCGTGGGACGACTTCACCGCCCTCGAAGGGGCGGCGCCCGTCACCCACCCGCGCGTCCACACCGAAGGGCCGCGCTTCGGCGCCGTCCTCGTCGGGTACGAGACCCCGCTCCGCAGGGACGACCGCTTCGTGCGCGCGACGCGGCTCTACGTGGGCGGCAGCTCGCTCGCCGCCGAGGGGATCGCGAGCTACGGCGTGTTCCGGATCTGGGACGAGCAGGCGAGCGGCCACGAGATCGTCACGGTCCTCGAGCCCGATCGCGCGGACGCGCGGACGCTCCCGCCGGGGATGCTCGGATGCAACGCCGCGGACCAGGCGCCGGACAGCACGCTCGCGAACTGCGGATCGGGGCGGCGCACGGCCGCGGCGTTCCCGGTGCTGCACTTGGCGGACGAGGCCTGGTACGGCTGCATCGCGGTCTCGACGGGCGTCTTCCGCACGACGGAGCGGATCTTCCTGAGGTGCGAGTCCGCGGGCCCGCGCACGCTCGCGCTGAACCTCGAGTCGTCGCTCGGCTGGGGCGCGTCGGCGGTGGGCGTGCCCTTCGACTCCTCGTTCGGTGTCGCCGTCTTCGGCGCGCCCTCGACCGACGATCACGGCGCGCTCTTCCGCGTGCAGCACGCGCGCGAGCTGCTGCCCGCGAGCCTCGGGGCGCCCGACGCGGCCGGGGTCCGGACGGGCGCGATCCAGATCGAGGGGCTGACCCTCACCGACGGGGCGAGCTTTGGGCGCTCGCTCGCGCTCACGAGCGTGGGCGCCGATCGGCGGATCCGGATCGCGGCCGCGCTCGGCGAGGGCGAGGCGAGCCGCGTCGCGGTGATCGACGTCGTCTCGTGGGACGCGACGCGCGCCGACGCACATGTCGTCGGCTGCCTCGCGGGCGGCCCAGACGACATGGGCTTCGGCGACGCCCTCGCGTTCGGCGACTTCGACGGAGACGGGCTCCCCGAGCTCGCCGTCGGCGCCCAACCGGTCAGCCCGACGGCGGCCCCGCTCGAGCGGCCGGTCGCGATCTTCGATGGGCGCGGGTTCGGAGCCGACGTGCCCTGTGGGCTCGACGCGACGCCGAGCGCCGAGCCCGTGGCGATGTTCGGCTGTCAGGCGGCGAGCGTGGGTGGCCAGCTCGTGGAGTGCGGGGCGAGCCGCTTCGGTCACGCGCTCGCGGCGGGTGACTTCGACGGCGATGGCCTCGACGATCTCGCCGTCGGGGCGCCGGGCGCGAGGACCTCGCACGCGGGCGCGGGGGTGGTCCAGACCATCGCCGGGCGCGCGCGCCTCGCGGACATGGGTCGGGAAGGGAGCCCGCGCGGCTCCGTCCTCTTGACCGACTCGGGTGACTCCGCCGGCTTCGGATCTTCGGTCGCGGCGATCCCCGCGCCCTTCGGCCGCGCGGATCTCGCGGCGAGCCAGAGCGCGCCCGCGTCCGTCCACATCTTCTACTGCTCGAACCTCGCGGGCGACGATCCGTCGAGCCTCGCGGCGGCCGACGCTGGCGCCGGCACGCGGATCGTGCGCTCGTGCGGCCTCGCGCCCGGCAGCTCGACGAGCTCGCAGCTCGATCCGCGCATCCTCGGAGGCGGCGCGAGCCCCGACGCGGGCGTGCCCGACGCGAGCGCGCCGATCGACGCCGGGCGCGACGTCGACGCCTGGCTCGCTGGCGACGTCGACGCGGCGCGCCCGTGATGGAGGGATCGCGCTCCACCGCCTCGTCGCCCTCGTCCCGGGCTCCGGCTCGTCCCGACCATGCGTAAACAGATCCTGCTCGCCGAAGATGAGGTCAACCTCCGTCGCGTCCTCGGCGCGCAGCTCGCGCGCGATGGATACGACGTCAAGACCGCGGCCGATGGAGAGGAGGCGATCGGGCTGCTCGCGGAGGGCAACGTCGACATCGTCGTGAGCGATCTGCGGATGCCCCGCGTCGACGGCCTCACGCTGCTCAAGCACTGCGTCGCCGAGCACGCGGAGATCCCGTTCATCCTGATCACCGCGCACGGGACGGTCGACACGGCGGTCGAGGCCCTCAAGCTCGGCGCCTTCGACTACGTCACCAAGCCCTTCGATCGCGACGAATTCCGCACGATCGTCGCGAAGGCGGCGCGCACGAGCGAGCTGCGGCTCGGCGACGTCGGCGCGGAGGGCGAGCGCTACGAGATCAGCGGCAAGAGCCGCGCGGTCCGCGAGATCTACAGCCTGATCGAGCGCGTCGCGAAGACGCCGAGCACCGTCCTCATCACCGGCGAGAGCGGGACGGGCAAGGAGCTCATCGCGAACGCGATCCACAAGAACAGCGATCGCGCGGACAAGCCGTTCATCCGCGTGAACTGCGCGGCGATCCCCGAGTCGCTCGTCGAGAGCGAGCTCTTCGGCTACGAGAAGGGCGCGTTCACGGGCGCGGTCGGGAGCAAGCCGGGGCGCTTCGAGCTCGCCGATCAGGGCACGCTCTTCCTCGACGAGATCGGCGAGATCCCGCTCGGGATGCAGGTGAAGCTCCTGCGCGTCCTGCAGTACATGTCGTTCGAGCGGGTCGGCGGGATCAAGCCGATCCACGTCGACGTGCGGCTCATCGCGGCGACGAACCTCGACATCCCCGAGGCCATCCGGCAGGGGAAATTCCGCGAGGATCTCTACTACCGGATCAACATCGTGCAGGTCGGGCTGCCGCCGCTCCGCGAGCGCAAGGAGGACATCCCGATCCTCGTGACCCGCCTCGTCCAGCGGCAGAACGAGCGCCTCAAGAAGTCGGTCCTGGGCGTCTCGGACAAGGCGATGGAGGCGCTGCTCGCCTACCACTGGCCCGGCAACATCCGCGAGCTCGAGAACGTCGTCGAGCGGAGCGTCCTCTTCTGCGAGGACGGCGCGCGGGTCGAGCTCGCCGATCTCCCGAAGGACGTGCTCCAGCGGCGCGAGCCCTCGCCGTCGTCGCCGGGCTCGGCGACCTCGATCGCGCCGGAGGCGTCGGGCGCGGCGGAGCCGCCTCGAGGCGCGGGCGAGCGAGCGGCGACGCCCATCGATCTCGAGGCGAGCGCCGAGGACGAGCTCGAGGGGGGAGCGGGCGGCGAGCTCGGCCTGAAGGAGCGCGTCCGCGAGGCCGCCGCGCGGGTCGAGCGCGATCTCATCCTCGACGCGCTCGCGCAGACGATGGGGAACGTCACCCACGCGGCCAGGCTCCTCAAGATCTCCCGCAAGAGCCTCCAGACGAAGATGAAGGAGCTCGGCCTGCGCGAGCCGAAGGAGGAGTGAGGGCGGGCGTCCGTGGCGGTCATGGCCTTCGGCCGATCCGCCGGAGCCCCGTGGCGAGCGCGGGCAGGACGACGAGCGTGAGCGCCGCGGAGAGCGCGAGGCCCCCGATCACCGCGACCGCGAGGGGCCGCTGCATCTCGGCGCCGGCCCCGATCGCGAGCGAGAGCGGGAGCAGGCCCGCGAGCGTCGCGAGCGTGGTCATCGCGATCGGTCGGATGCGACGCTCGACGGCGATCTCGAGCGCCTCGGCGTAGTCGACCCCGTCGACGCGCGCGTGCTCCTCGGCGACCTCCAGGAGGAGGATGCCGTTCTTCACGGCGAGCCCGACGAGCAGCACGGCGCCCATCGACGACGAGACGTCGAGCGGCGTCCGCGTGACGAGGAGAGCGAGGAGCGCGCCGACGAGCGCGAGCGGCGCGGTGAGCAGGACGGCGAGCGCTGGGCGGAGGCCTCCGAACTGCGCGATGAGCACGACGAGGACGAGCAAGATCGCGGCGAGCGCGACGAGCGTCAGGCTCCGCGACGCTTCCTCGCGGCTCGCGTACTGCCCCCCGAGCTCGAGGTGATAGCCGAGCGGGGGGTGGAGCTCGCCGAGCGCCGCGCGCAGATCCGAGACGACGCCGCCGAGGTCCCGCCCCTCGTGGTCCGCGGTGACGATGACCACCGGCTCGAGGCCCTCGTGGAGGAGCACGGTCGGCGCGTCGGCCGGGTGGACGCGCGCGAGCGTCGCGAGCGTGACCTGCTCGCCGCTCGCGGTCGTGAGCGGCAGGCGGCTCAGCCGCTCGGGCGCGAAGCGCACCTCGTCCGGAAAGCGGACGCGCACGTTGATGAGGCGATCCAGCCACCGCATCGCCCCGGCGTTCACGCCGAGGAGGGCGTCGCCGATCTCGTGCGCGACGTCGTCCGGCGCGAGCCCGAGCCGCGCGCTCGCCGGACGATCGATGTCGACCAGGACCTCGGCAGACGGCTGCTCGACGCCGTCGTAGACGTCGACCGCCCCCTCGACGCGCTCGAGGCGGGCGGCGACCTCGCGCGCGAGCCGCGCGAGCTCTGCGTAGTCGGGGCCGAAGACCTTGACCTCGATCGGGCGCGGAGCGCCCGAGAGGTCGTTCAGCATGTCCTGTAGGATCTGGACGAATTCCGTGCGGACGGCGGGGACCGTCCGCTCGATGCGCGCGCGAACGTCGGCGATCACCTCCTCGGCGGAGCGTCGCGGGAGCGGCCGCAGCCGTACGATGAAGTCGCCCTGGTTCAGCAGCGTGACGGCCATCGGCGTGAGCTCGGCCCCCGTGCGCCGCGAGAACGTCTCGACCTCGGGCGTCTCGCGCAGGATCTGCTCGATCTGCGCCGCCGCGCGATCGGTGTCCGACAGCGACGTCGTCGTCGGCGTGAAGTAGTCGATGACGAACGCCCCCTCGTCGCAGGTGGGCATGAACCCGCTCTGGACGTGGTCTCCGCCCCACGCGAGGATCCCGACCGCGGCCGCGATCGTCGCGACGCCGACCCAGGGGCGCCGGGCCGACCACCGCGCCGCGCGGCCGAAGGCGCGCGCGAGCGGGCTCGGCGCGCGCTTCGGGCGCGAACGCATGATCCGGGCGGCGGCGATCGGGATCACGAAGAGCGCGACGAAGAGCGAGATCACGACGGCCGAGGCGAGCGTGGTCGCGAGGGCGCTGAAGAAGTCGCCGACCACGCCGCCGAGGAACGCGAGCGGCGCCAAGACGACCACGGTCGTGATCGTCGTCCCGATCACCGCCGCGGACAGCTCGCGGGTTCCCTCGCGCGCGGCGTCCTCGGGCGAGGCGCCGTGCTCGAGCCGCATCGCGATCGCCTCGACGACGACGATCGCGTCGTCGACGACGAGGCCGATCGACACGGCCATCCCGCCGAGCGACATCAGGTTCAGCGTCTGCCGGGCCAGGAGCATCGCGAGGAACGTGGCCGCGAGCGTCGCTGGGACGGCGAGCGCGGCGACGAAGCCCGCGCGCACGTCGCGCAAGAACAGGCCGAGCACGACGACGCAGAGCCCGACGCCGAGGAGGATCGCGTCTCGGACGCTCGCGATCGACTCCTCGACGAGGAGGCTCTGATCGTAGACGGGCTCGACGCGGACCCCGGCGGGCAGCGTCGCGCGTAGCGTGTCCAGCGCGCGGAGCACCCCGCGCACGACGTCGGGAGTGCTCGCACCCTCGAGGCGCGAGACGCTGACGAGCACCGCCTCGCCCTCGGGGCTGGACGTCCGGTAGAGGCGATCCTCTGCGCCCTGCTCTACGTCGGCGACGCTGCCGAGCGGGATCGGCGCGCCGTTGGCGTCGATCCCGACGGGGACCGCCGCGAGATCCCGCTCGCTCCGCGCCTCCGCAGAGGCGATGACGGTCGAGAGGGTGTGGTCCTGCTCGAAGCGGCCGACGGCGACGAACGGGATCGAGCGCCGCACGCGGGTCGCGAGGTCCTCGAGGCGGAGGTGGGCCGCCGCGGCGCGCTCCGGATCGACGATGACCTCCATCTCGCGGACGTCGCCGCCGAGCACCTCGACGCGACCGACGCCCGGGACGCGCGCGATCGTGGGTCGCAGCGTGTATTCGGCGACCTCGTGGAGGGCGCGCAGATCGCGGAGCCCCGTCACGTTGAACGAGAGGATGGGGAACGAGACGGGGGTGATGCGGACGACCCGAATGAGCGTGTCCGAGGGGAGGCTCGCCCGGACGTCGCTGACGCTCGACTCGACGAGCTGGAGGGCGCGCCACATGTCGGTCCCCGGCGCGAAGAGGAGCTGGAATTCGACGCCTCCTCGGATCGTCCGCGAGCGAACCCGCTCGACGCCCAGCACCGTCATGAGCGCCTCCTCGACGGGGCGCGTCACGGTCGCCTGGAAGACGTCGGGCGGGGCGTCACCCTGACGAACGACGACGCCGACCCGCGGAAACTCGACCTCCGGATAGATCCCGCTCGCGAGGCGCGGCGCCGCCAGCGCGCCGCCGATCACCGCGAGCGTGAGCAGCGAGAGGACGAGGGCGCGATGGCGGAGCGCCCAGTCGCCGAGGCTCATCGCGCCTCCTCGATCGCGGTTCCGTCCTCGAGCCCCACGAGCCCGGCGACCACCACGCGCGCTGGCCGAGAGATTCCCTCGAGGCCGCTCGTGATCCGCGCGAGCGTCGCGCGCCGCTCGCCGACGACGACGGGGATGGGGCGCGCGTGGCCGCGCTCGCAGAGGACGATCTCGGTGTTCGTCCCGCCGGCATTGCGGATCGCCTCGAGCGGGACGACGTCGGCGGTCTCTTCGCCCGAGACCTGCACGCTCGCCACGCCGACGACGCCGATGGGGATGCGCAGGCCGCTCGCTTCGAGCGCGAGGCGGACCGTGCCGACACCGCTCGTGGCGTCGACGGCGGGCGAGATCGCAGCCACGCTCGCCGAGAGCGGCCGCTCGGGGAGCGGCTCGAGGGTGACCTGGGCACGTTGTCCCGGTGCGATGACGAGCAGGTCTCGCGCCGGGACGCTGGCCGTGAGCTCGAGCGCGCTCGGATCGGCGACCTCGAGGATCGGCGTCGCCGGGGTCCCGTCGACCACCTCACCCTCGCGACGGAAGAGGCGCACGACGACGCCGCGGATCGGTGCGTGGATCCTCGCGCGCGCGAGGCTCTGTCGCGCGAGGTCGAGCTGTGCGACGGCGAGCGCCGCCGAGCCCTCGGCCTGGCCGAGCGTCGCCTGGGCGGCCTCGAGCGTCTGCCGAGCGCTGATCCCGCGCTCGAAGAGGTGCTGCTCCCGCGCGACCTCGGCGGTCGCGGCAGCTCGCTGGGCCTCGGCCGCGCCGAGGAGCGCCTGCGCCTGCCGCACGCCGTCTCGGAGCGGGCCACTCTCCACCTCGGCGACGACCTGCCCGGCCTCGACCGCGTCGCCCTCTCGTACGTCGACACGCAGGAGGCGGCCGGGGACCTGCGCGGAGAGCAGCGCGTCCCGATCGGGCCGCGTCGACACGGTGCCGCGCAGCGCGCGCTGCTCGATCCAGGCGCGCGCCTCGACCGGCGCGCAGCGCACGACCGCCCGAGGGGGCTCGGGCGGCGACTCCGAGGCGGAGTGGCACGCGGCGGCGAGGCACGCGAGCGCGACGATCAGGGCGCGCCTCAAAGGCTCCTCCCTGCGGCGTGCTCGAGCGCGGCCCGAGCGCGCCCGAGCTCGCCGGTCGCCGCGACGAGCGCCGCCACGGCGTCGGTGCGTGTCTGCTCGGCCACGAGCGCGCTCGTCAGATCGAGCCCGCCGCTCTCGTACGCCTCGAGCGCCAGGTCGGCCGCCTCGGTGGCCGCGGGCACGACGTCGGCCTGGATCGCGTCCCTCCGGCGGAGCGCGGCGAGCGCGTCGGCGCGGGCGCTCGTGAGCTGCGCGGTGACGCCTGCGGCGACGGCCTCGAGCTCCACCGCGGCCTCGCGGCGCGCCGTCTCCGCGCGGGTGATCCGTGGCTCGTCGAAGATCGGGACGTCGAAGGTCAGCGTGACGCTCACGTCGTGGGTGGGCGGCGGCTGACGCTCGAAGAAGCTCCCGCCCACCTGCGCGCCGATGAGCGGCCACCGCGCCCTGTGCTCGCGCGTCACGAGGGCGTCCGCGGTGCGTACGAGCCGCCGCGCTCGGACGACGACCGGGTGCTCGTCGACGAGGGCGTGCAGCCGGTCGTCGTCGAGCGCGATCGCCGCCATGGTGGGCGCGTCCGGCGGGAGCTCCGTCGCGCCGTCCGCCTGCCCGAGCAGGACGGAGAGCGCCGCCGCGCCCCCTCGGCGTCGCTCGCGGAGCGACGCAGCCTCGGCCGCGGCGAGACGCGCCGCCGCTCGCGCGCGGAGTACGTCGAGGCGCGGAGCGGCCCCCTCCGCGAAGCGCGCCTCGGCGATCTCGAGCAGCCGCTCGCGGCGCGCGCCGTTGTCGAGGGCGATCTCCAGCTCGCGGCTCGCTTGCCAGAGCGTCCACCACGCGATTGATGCCGCGAACCGCGCGTCGAGGCGCGCGACGTCGACGTCCGCGTCGGCCACGCTCGCCTGCGCGCGCGCGGCGTCGACGGCCGTGTCGAGCTGACCGAAGAGCGGGAGGGTGACGTAGAGGGAGGCGTAGAGGAGGGCGGTCCCGCTCGTCGTCCCGACGCCGAGCTGTGGATCGGGGTAGATGCCGGCGACCTCGACGTCCGCGTGCGCGGTCGCGTCGCGCGCGAGCGCGACGAGCACGTCGGGCGCGCGCTCCTCGGCGAGCGCCTGCGCTCGGGCGAGCGTGATCGGCGCGGCGTCGGGCGGCGCGTCGGCGCGGGCGCGAGCGTCGAGCAGCGCGAGCAACGCGAGCAGCGCGACGCGCGGTCGGCGCATCGAGACCGGGAGCATGACGCTCGTCTCTACGACCGCTCCCCTAACCGCTCCCTAATCGCCCCCGCGCGCCACGCGGGCAGCTCGAGCGACGCGATGAGCCCGTGGGGCTCGAGGTTCGCGAGCGAGAGCCGACCGCCGTGTCGCCTCGCGACGTGGTCCGCGAGCGCGAGGCCGAGGCCCGCGCCGCGGGCGCTCGCGCCCTTGCCGCGCACGAAGGGCTCGCGGACCGCGTCGAGCTCCTCGGGCGCGACGCCCGGCCCGGCGTCCTCCACGGACAGCGCGCGCCGATCGCCGCGATCGGTGATCCGCACGACGACGTCGCCCCGGCCGTGTCTCAGCGCGTTCTCCACGAGGTTTCGCGCGGCGAGCCCGAGCAGGATCGCGTCCCCGCGGACGAGCGCCGAGGCGCTCTCGACGCGCAGGCGCGCGTGATCGCTCGGCTCGAGGCGCTCGTGGAGCTCGCGCGCGAGCTCGTCGAGGTCGACGGGCTCCAGGCGGAGCGGATCCTCGCGCGAGAGCGCGAGGAGCGAGTCGAGCGCGCGCGCGAGCTCGTCCGCGCTCCGTACCGCCGAGCCGAGCCTCCGCGCGGGGTCCGAGCCGTCGTCCTGCTCGCGCAGGACGACCTCGAGCTGCCCGCGCAGCCGCGTGAGCGGCGTGCGGAGCTCGTGCGCCGCGTTGGCGACGAAGCGCTTCTCGCGCAGGACGACCTCGCCCACACGGGCGAGGAGTCCGTCGAAGGTGCGCGCGAGCTCGTCGATCTCCCTCGCGCCCCAGCTCGAGGCGAGGCGCTCGCCGTCCGGGCGCGAGAGCGCGGCGATCGCGCGCTCGAAGTCACGGAGAGGCCGGAGGCTCCGCCGGACGACTCGCCGCGCGAGCGCCGCGAAGAGGGCGATGGCGAGCGCCCCGCCGAGCGCGACGGCGGCGAGGAGCGGGAGCTCCGCCGAGAGGATCGGCGACAGGGGAGACGCGACGAGGATCACGAGGCGCTCGCTCGGCCGGACCGCGCACAGCCGCGCGAGCTCGCCGTCGATCGTCGCGGTGCCGCAGCCATGACGGCCGGTGAACGCCGAGAGGCGGCTCTCCGTCGGTGTGACCCCGACCGGGGCGCCGTCGAGGAACGCCTCCACGCGTCGTCGGAACCAGCGCTGCTCCGAGAGCTCGTCTCGGACGAGCGGATCCAGGGACGCGAGCGGCTCTGCACGGTGCTCGTCGAGCTCCGTCGCGAGCGTCATCGCGAGCGCCGTCGCCTGCGCGTCGTCGCGTCGCAGGACGATCAGCCACGTCGCGACGGTGCTCGTGGCGAGGATCGTCGCCGCGACCCCGACGACCGACGCTAGGTAGGCGCGCGCGACGGATCGCTCGATCGAGGGCCTCGTCACGGCTTCGTCTCGAGGGCGTAGCCCGCGCCGCGCACCGTCCGGATCACGGGGTGGGGCGCGACGCCGTCGATCTTCTTGCGCAGGCGCGACAGGATCACCTCGAGGCTCGCCCGCGTGCCCTCGGTCGCGTCACCCCAGACCCGCTCGAGGAGCGTGTCGAAGGGTACGACGCGACCTCGCGCGTCCGCGAGCACGCGGAGGATGTCCCACTCCCGCTCCGTCACCGGCAGCTCCTCGCCTCGCGCGCGGGCACGTCGGGCGTCGAAGTCGAGCCGAAGGTCGCCGAGCTCGAGGACGGCGGCGCGCGTGATCGGCCCCCTCCGACCGAGCGCGTGGACGCGCGCGACGAGCTCACGCAGGGCGAACGGTTTGGGAAGGTAGTCGTCGCCGCCAGCGTCCAGGCCGTCGACCCTCGCGCTCACCGCCCCTCGCGCGCTCAGAAAGAGGATCGGCGCGGCGAAGCCGTCCTCGCGGAGCCGCGCGCAGAGCTCGAGCCCGGACTCGCCCTCGAGCATCACGTCGAGCACCAGGAGGTCGAACGTCGCGCCGAGGAGCGCGGCCATCGCCTCGCTCGCCGAGCGTGTGGCGACGACGGCGTGTCCCTCGCGCGTGAGCGTGTGCGCCACCACCTCAAGCGTCTCGTCGTCATCGTCGAGGACCAGGACCCGCATCGAGACCTCCAGCGACCGGAGCGAGCATCGGTGCGCTCCGCGGGCGGCGCGGGGTCGATCGTGCGAGCGCGACGCCAGCGTGCGGCGATTGTATCGCGACAGCCACGGGCGCGCCGCCCTCGCGGCGTGCGCGCGGCGCTCCTACGCGACGCTCGCGCGCGGTGCGCTAGGATCGCGCATGGCCTCGGCCTCGATCCTCGTCGTCGACGACGAGAAGAACATCCTCTCGACGCTCTCTCGCGCCCTGCGCGTCGAGGACTACGACGTCGACGTCGCGGGCTCCGCCGACATCGCGCTCGAGAAGGCGAAGAGCCGCGCCTACGACGCGTTCCTCCTCGACGTGAACATGCCGGGGAGGAGCGGCCTCGAGCTCTTGCTCGCGCTGCGGGCGCTCTCGATCGATGCGCCCATCCTCGTGATGAGCGGCCAGGGCAACATCGAGACGGCCATCGAGGCGACGCGCCTCGGCGCCCACGACTTCCTCGAGAAGCCGATCGGGACCGATCGGCTGCTCCTCTCGCTCTCGCGCGCGCTCGAGCACGCGAAGCTCTCGGAGGAGAACCGTGATCTCAAGGAGCGCTCGGGGCAGGGCTCGGGGCTGCTCGGGGAGAGCGCGCCGATGCGCAGGCTCCGCGAGCGCATCGAGCTCGCGGCGTCGGCCTCGGCCACCGTGCTCGTCACGGGCGAGCGTGGGACCGGGAAGGAGCTCGTCGCCGCCGCGATCCACCGCGGGAGCAAGCGCGCGAACAAGCCCTTCGAGAAGATGAATTGCGCCGCGGTGCCGGCGGAGCTCGTCGAGAGCGAGCTCTTCGGGCACGAGGCGGGCGCGTTCACCGGCGCGACGCGACAGCGCCGCGGCAAGTTCGAGCGCGCGCACAAGGGGACGCTCTTCCTCGACGAGGTCGGCGACATGCCGCTCGCGATGCAGGCGAAGCTCCTGCGCGTGCTCCAGGAGGGAGAGATCGAGCGCGTCGGCGGCGGGGAGCTCCTCTCCCTCGACGTCCGCGTCGTCGCCGCGACCAACAAGGCGCTCGAGAAGGAGATCGAGCGGGGGAGCTTCCGGGCCGACCTCTTCGATCGGCTGAACGTCGTGCCGATCCGGGTGCCGTCGCTCCGCGAGCGGATCGAGGACGTCCCCGCGCTCGCCGAGCACTTCGCGCACCTCGCGTCGATCGAGAACGATCGCCGAGAGAAGCGCCTCAGCGACGGAGCCCTCCGCGCGCTCTCGCGCTACGCGTTCCCTGGGAACGTCCGCGAGCTGCGCAACCTCGTCGAGCGCCTCGTCATCCTCTCTCCGGGCGACACGATCGGCGAGGATGACGTGCGCGCGCAGCTCCCGGTCGGGAGCGCGGGGGCGGCGGGGTACTTCCGGCCGGGGGTGCCGCTCGAGGCGATGGTGCGCGAGGTCGAGCGCGACCTCATCCTGCGCGCGCTCGAGCACCACCAGAACCACGTCACGCGGACGGCCGAGGGGCTCGGCCTCGAGCGGAGCCACCTCTACAAGAAGATGAAGGCGCTCGGGATCCGGGAGGCGAAGGAGAAGGGCGCGGAGGGCGAGGGCGAGGGGACGAGCTGACGGCGCGCCGTCGCTCGGCGTGATCCGACGGACGCGGCCGCGCTCGCTCGGCGTCGGCTTGCCGAGGGGTGGGGCCGGCTGGTATCTATCCGTCGGACACGCGGAGGAGCCCCCTCGGAGCCGATGAGCTGCCGACCTCTGGGAAGAAGGGAGCCACCCCGGTCGGGCCGATGAGACGCCCCGGGGAACGAGCCCACATGAACGACCGTGATGAGGAGTCGCTCACGCCCGAGCCGATGCTGTCGGGCGGCGAGCCGAACACCAGATCCCAAGACGCCTCGACGTCGACGACGAGGCCGCGATCCGACGCCGATGAGGCGGAGCGATCGGGAGAGCCGCGGAGGCGAAGAGGTCGCCGCGCTCGAGCGCGCGGCGGCGTGGAGCCGGCGGGGGACGAGAGCCCGCCTTCGGCCCTCGACGCGGCGACGCGCGGTGAGCCGGTCGCGGCGCCCTCGATCGACGCCGACGGCGCGGGTGAGCCCGCCGACGCCCGCTTCGTCGATGGGCCACGCCCGACGATCCACGCTCACACCTTCCCCGCCGAGCACCTCGACGACGACGCGGTGAAGGTCGTTCGGCGGCTCGTCCGCAACGGCTTCCACGCCTACCTCGTCGGTGGCTGCGTCCGCGACCTCCTGCTCGACAAGAAGCCCAAGGACTTCGACGTCGCGACCAACGCGCGGCCGCACGAGATCAAGGCGATCTTCCGCAATTGCCGCGTGATCGGCCGGCGCTTTCGCCTCGCGCACATCCTGTTCGGCGCGGGCAAGGTCATCGAGACGGCGACGTTTCGTCGGGATCCTTCCGGGGTCGAGCCCTCCGAGCGCGACGAGGCGCTCGTGCCGCGCTCGAAGTCGCGCGAGGACGACGCCGATCTCCTCATCCGCCACGACAACGTGTTCGGGTTCCCCCACGAGGACGCGCTGCGGCGCGACTTCCGCATCAACGGGCTCTTCTACGACGTCGAGCGCGAGGAGGTGATCGACTTCGTCGGAGGGATGAAGGACGTCGAGCGGCGCGTGCTCGGCACGATCGGCCTGCCGGACGTCCGGTTTCGAGAGGATCCGGTCCGGATCCTGCGAGCGATCAAGTTCGGCGCGCGCCTCGACGTCGGCATCGATCCGGAGTGCTACGACGCGATGGTCGCGCAGCGCGAGGAGCTCCGGCGGGCGGCCCCGCCGCGGCTCTTCGAGGAGCTCCTCAGGCTGCTCCGCGGAGGCGCCGCTCACCGCTCGCTCTGGCTCGCGTGGGAGATGGGCGTCCTCGCCGTGCTCGTGCCGGAGGTGAGCGCGCTGCTCGACGACGCGCCGACCGATGGGCGCACGATCCCGAGGATCTGGCGGCGGCTCGACGCCGTCGACGCGTTCGTGCGCGAGGGTCGGGTGCCGAGCGACACGGTGCTCCTCGCCGTCCTGCTCGTCGACGTGATCGAGGAGGCGCTCGCGGGCGCGCCCGATCCGCTGGCGGCGTACGAGGAGGCGATGAGCGAGCTCACCCGCACCCTCGCGCTCCCTCGACGGATCAAGGAGCGCATGCGCGTCGTCCTCGGCTGCCAGCGGCGGCTCTGGACGGGGAAGCTCGGGACGCTCGCCTCCCGCGAGTTCTTCGACGACGCGCTCACGCTCTACGAGATCGAGTGCCACGCGCGAGGCGTCGAGCCGACCCTGCGCGAGCCGAGCGCGCGCCTCGAGCGGGGAGCCTCCGAGGCGCGCGGAGGCGAGCCCGCGCGCTCGCCACGGCGTCGCCGACGCTGAGGGGGCGCGATCCCCGAGGAGCGTCGGGTGGCCCGCCGCGACGCAGCGGCGCCCGCCACGGCGCGAGGGTGATCAGCGCGCCGCGCGCGCGTCGGTCCGCACGAAGGCGACGCGGCGGTTGAGCGCTCGCCCCTCGGCCGTCGCGTTGCTCTCGATCGGCTGCGTTTCTCCGTAGCCGCGCGCGGAGAGGCGCTCGGCCGCGATGCCGCGGTTGACGAGGTAGGTGCGGACGGACTCGGCGCGGGCCTGCGAGAGCCGCATGTTGAAGGCGTCGTTGCCGCGGCTGTCGGTGTGCCCCTGCACCTCGACCGTGATGTCGGGGAAGTCCTGGAGGACCTGGGCCACGGTGTCGAGGATCGCGAACGACTGGGGCCGGATCACCGCGCGGTTCGTCTCGAAGAAGATCTGCTGGCGGATCACGATCCCGGTCGAGGTGACCTCGACGTCGCGGTAGACGCGCGGGCAGCCGCCCTCCTCTGCGATCCCGGGCTCGTTCGGGCAGCGATCGGTGACGTCGGGGAAGCCGTCGTGATCGTTGTCGGGGTCGGGGCAGCCGTCCTCGTCGCTCGTTCCGTCGCGATCCTCGGGCTGATCGTCGCACTGGTCCGCGTCGTCCGGGATGCCGTCGAGATCGTTGTCGAGCTCGGGGCAGCCGTCGTCGTCGAGGTAGCCGTCACGATCCTCGGCCTCGATCGGGCAGAGGTCGCGATCGTCGTTGATCCCGTCCCCGTCGGTGTCCTCCTGCTCGGGGCAGCCGTCGTCGTCGAGGTGGCCGTCGAAGTCCTCCGGCTCGTCCGGGCACCGATCGACGTCGTCGGGGATTCCGTCGCCGTCGCGATCGCCGGGCTGAGGCGGCGGAGGTGGGGGCGCGGGGGCGTCGGCGGGCAGGCACCGCGTCGGGTCGGTCAGACGCCGCGCGGCGCGCGTCGCCGGCTCGGCGATGGCGAGGTGCTGGGCGGCGCGGGTCGGGTTCCCCTGGATCGTCTCGATCTCGGCGAATTCGAGGTGCGCCTGGGCGACGGCGAGCTCGCGCGGCGCGCAGGCGCGCGCTCCGTCGCGCTCGGCCTGGCTCGCGATCTCACGCGTCCCGGCGATGCGGCCGCGCAGGAGCGCCGCCTGCGAGCACGCGGACGCGAGGAGCGCGAAGACGCCCAGCGCGACCCCGAGGAGGAGCGGTCGGGATCGGAGGTTCTTCACCGGGCCGCTCCCGCGCTCTCGGCGCGATCTCCACGCGCGTCGCGCGAGCTCGAGCGCACGCGCGAGAGCGCCTGGCGCGCGAGGTCGTTCGCGCGCTCCGCGTAGTGCATCGCGTCCTCGTAGGCGGCCTCGGCGGCCTCGTGCTGCGCCTCGGTGAGGTACTCGCGCGCGGCGTAGTACTCGTAGGGAGAGGCCTCCGCGGCGCCCGCGTGCTCGGCCTCGCTCACGGCGCTCTCCGCGTTGACGACGTCGACTTGGTAGATGAGCGCACCGCAGCCCGCGCTCGATCCGAGGACGAGCGGCGAGAGGGTGACGAGCCAGAGCGCGCGATCGAGCCGTCCGAAGGGGGGCATGGAACGAGCGGACGGTAGCAACGCGCCGCGTTCGGCGTCAACGACGCTCGCCGATCCGCAGCCGGACGAGCAGGAACGCCGCCCCGAGGACGAGCGCCCCGGCCATGACGAGCGTGCTCGCGAAGAGCGGGGCGGCCGTGAAGTCGACGAGCCCGAAGCGCCCGGTCCACTGCGCGTAGCTGCCCACCTGCTCGAGCCGCGCGCGGAACACGACGGGGATCGCGAGGCCGACGAGCAGGGTGCCGAGCGCGATCCCGAGCGCGCCGCTCTCGTGCTGCCCTCGGAGCAGGGTCGCGCCGAGGGCGAAGCCGAGCACGCCGACGAGGGCCTCGACGACGAAGCCGACGAGCGCGATCGCCGACGGGATCTCGCGCACGTCGATCGTGTAGAGGAGGAACCAGTCCCCGTGGAAGAGGTAGAGGTAGACGGAGGCCGGGACGAGGACGACCAGCACGAACGCGAGGAACGACGCGAAGGATCGGCTGAGGAGCGGGTGCTTCGGGCTCAGCTTGATCTCGGCGCGTCCCGCGAGCGCGGCGAGCGTGCCCACGGTGAAGGAGAGCGCGACGACCGTCGGGAGCGGCACGGCGGGGACCCTACCACAACCGCCCGCGCGAGCCGGCGTGAGGCGCGCGCCGCGCCGAGCGCGAGCAAGAGCAAGAGCCACCCGGCGAGGGGCGCCCTCGCGCGGGACGCGCCGCTCGACGCCGAGCAGGCAGGGGCGAAGGCGAGCCGATCGGCCGTCGTCGGGTCGACCACGACGAGCTCGCACGCGCGCGCGGCGTGCCCATCGACGAGGACGTCGAAAGGGACGCGCGCGCCGATGACGACGGGCGGGACGCGCACCCGCGCCGCGCCATAGCCCTCGAGGAGCCACCCCGCGCTCGTGAAGTCCGCGTCGGCCGCCCGCGCGAAGAGGCGCGTCGTCCCACCGCCGCGCGACCGCACGACGATCGCGACGTCGCTCGCGCGCGGCGTGATCGCTCGCGCGGTGCAGCCGAGCTCGAGGGCCTCGGCGAGCTCCCCCGGTCGACGCTCGCGGAGCGCCAGGTACGCGGGGAGATCGAGCGCGCCGGCGCCGGCCTCGGGCGCGTAGGGCCCCTCGATCGAGCGCGCGCTCGCGGCGAGCAGGGACGCCTCGCTCGCGCCGCGGGACGGGCTCGCGCCCCGCGCGATCGCGATCGCGCCCGCCACGATCGCCGCCGAGAGCGACGTCCCCGTCGCGGCGATCCGATCCGCGCCGCGCGAGAGACGCTCGAGCTCCGCGACCGTCGGCGGCGCGCCCGGCGCTCCGACGACGAGCGCGCTCGATCGAGCGACGACGAGGACGCCGCCCGGCGCGAGGAGGGTCGGGAGCGGCTCGCCGCGCACGCCGGGCCCGCGCGACGAGAAGAGCGCTCGCTCGAGCGGGTCGGCCTCGAGCGTGACGCCGCGCTCACCGCGCTCGGGCGCGAGGAACCCGCGGGAGACGCTGGCCCCGACCGAGACGACGCCCGGAGCGGTCGCGGGGATCCGGAGCTCGCTCCCCTCCCGCGCGCTCGGCCCGACGAAGCGCGGGGCGAACCCGCTCGCGCCCACGTCGGCCTCGGCGATCCACGCGTCGAGCCGAGCCCCTGGCGCGAGCGCGCCGCGGGCCTCGATCGCGAGCTCGCCCCGGAGCGTGCCCCGCGCGATCACCCACGTCGTCACGGGATCGCGCGCGTCGACGAGCACCCGCCCGTCGTCGCTCCGCGCGCCGCGCGGCACGAAGGGGCCGCGGGCGCGCCCCTCGAGCGCTGCGCGGACCTCCCGCGCGCCGCGGACGACGACCACCAAGAGCGCGTCGTCGCGGCTCGTCGGGCCGATCCGCACGGTCAGCGGGCTCGGCTCGTCCCCGACCAGCCAGCCGCGCGCGTGGAGGGAGCGGCCCGCGTCGTTGCCGGCGGCGACGACGACGGCCGCGCCGCTCGCGGCGATCGCGCTCACGGCGCGCTCGTACGCGCTCGTCCCGTCGTGAGGGCCGTCGTGGCCGCCGAGCGCGAGGAGCACGACCGTCCGCTCGGGCTCGCTCACGCGAGGATCGACGCAGAAGCGCGCGCCGCGCACGACGTCGGCGTCGACGAAGCCGCCGCGCGCCTCGTCGAGCGCGCGGACGACGACGAGGTCCGCCTCGGGGGCGATGCCCGCCTCCCGGCCGTCGTCGCCCGTGGGCGAGGGGCTGTCGTCGCCGGCCGCCGCGGACGCGACCTCCGTGCCGTGCCCCGAGCGATCCGCGATGGGCGGCTCGCCGCGCGCGAGGGCGAGGTCGATCTCGGCGCTCGACCAGACGGCGCCTCCGCCTCGCTCGAGCTCGGGGTGCACGCCGCGCGCGGGCGCGAAGAGGTCGAGCGCGAAGCGCACGCGCGTGCGGCCCTCCGCGTCGCGGAAGTCGCGGTGGCCGAGGTCGATCCCCGTGTCGACGACGCAGATCGTCGCGCCTCGCCCGCGCCCACCGCCCTCACGCCGCCAGGCGAGCTCGGCCCCGACGGCGGCGCGCGCGCGATCGAGGAGCGGCGCGGCCGGCCAAGCGCGCGTCGGCTCGAGATCGATCGCGCGAGGCTCGAGCGCGGCCGCGATGCGCCGCTCGAGCGCGTCGTCGGCTCGCGCGCGGGGCGGGGCGAGGCTCGACGAGGCCACGCCGAGCGCCGCGAGGAGCACGAGCGCCGCCGAGAGGGCCGAGCTCGTGCTCCTTCGCGTCGAGGTCGCGCGCATCGTCGAGGAGGATCCTCGAGGGCGGGTGCGTCGTCGACCGCTCGCCGGGATCAGGCCTTCTTCGCGACGCGCGGCAGCGCCTTGCGGATCGCCTCGACGGCCCGATCGGCCTCGGCGCGGGTCGTGTTGAGGGCGGGGGCCAGGCGCACGACGTCGCCGCCGGCGACCGAGGCGAGCACGCCCTCCTCGCGCATCGCGAAGAGCACGTCGCGCGCGTCGTACTCGGGGGCGATGCGGACGCCCTGGAGCAGGCCGCGGCCGCGCCGCTCGACGGCGGCCGGGAGCGACGCGTCCTTCGCGAGCGCGTCGAGCTGCTCGCCGAGGTGCGCGCCGACGACGCGCGCGTTCTCGACGAGGTTCTCCTCCTCCATGATCTCGAGGATCGCGAGGCCCGCGGCGCAGGCGAGCGGGTTGCCGCCGAAGGTCGTCCCGTGCGCGCCCACCGGGAGGCCGTCCGAGAGCTTCTTCGAGACCATCATCGCGCTGAGCGGGAAGCCGCCGCCGATGCCCTTGGCGAGCGAGCACGCGTCCGGCATGACGCCGCTGTGCTCGCGGCCGAGGAAGTAGCCGGTCCGACCGAAGCCCGTCTGGACCTCGTCGAAGAAGAGCAGCGCGCCGCGCGCGTCGCAGAGCTCGCGCACGCCGCGCAGGTACGCGTCGCTCGGCGCGAGGATGCCGCCCTCGGCCTGGATCGGCTCGAGGATGACGAACGCGGTCTGGTCCGTGATCGCCGCGTCCATCGCGGCGAGGTCGTCGTACTTCACGTAGGAGACGTCGCTGATGAGCGGCATGCCCTCCTGGTACTTCGGCTGACCCGTCAGCGTGAGCGCGCCGAGCGTGCGGCCGTGGAAGCTCTTCCACGTCGAGACGATGCCGGTGCGCTCCCTGTGGCCGTGCTCGAAGTGCCAGCGCCGGCCGAGCTTGATGAGCGCCTCGTTCGCCTCGGTCCCGGTGCTGCCGAAGTAGACGTGCGAGAAGCCCGTGCGCCGGGTGAGCGCCTCGGCGAAGAGCAGCTCCTTGTCGGTGTAGAAGAGGTTCGAGGTGTGCATCAGCGTCGCCGCCTGCTTGGCGATCGCCGCGCTCAGCTTCGGGTGGCAGTGGCCGACCGAGAGGACGGCGATGCCGCCGGAGTAGTCGAGGAATTCGCGGCCGTCCGCGTCCCAGATGCGGGAGCCTTCGCCGCGCGCCATGACGTTGGGCGGCTGGCGATAGATGGGGAGGAGGTGGCTGGCGTGTTCGAGGAGCTCGCGGTTACCCATGGTGAGCCGAGCGATACCACTTCTCGGGCGGGTTGCGACGAGGGGAGCGGGGCGCGCGCGCCGCCCTCGCCGAACACGCGGCTTCCCGGCCGATCGGGGCCGTCGTCAGCGCGCCATGAGCCACTCGAGCAGCGCCTTCTGGGCGTGGAGGCGGTTCTCGGCCTCCTCGAAGACGCGGCTCTGCGGCCCGTCGATCACCTCCGCCGCGACCTCCTCTCCGCGATGGGCGGGCAGGCAGTGGAGGAAGATCGCGCTCGGATCGGCGAGGCGCATGAGCGAGGCGTCGACGAGGTAGCCCGCGAACGCGCGCCGCCGCTCGGCGGCCTCGTCCTCTTGGCCCATCGAGGCCCACACGTCGGTCGTCACGACGTGGGCGCCCGCCGCCGCCTCTCTCGGATCGGCGACGATCCGCAGCCTCGCGCCCCGCTCGCGCGCCCGCTCGACGATCGCGGGGCTCGGGCGGTAGCCCTCCGGGCAGGCGAGGGTGAGCTCGAGGCCGGTCAGCGCCGCCGCGTTGATCCACGAGTGCGCCATGTTGTTCCCGTCGCCGATCCACGCGACGCGCAGCCCCGCGAGGTCCGCGCCGTCCCGATCGAACGCCGCGCCGACCGTCTGGAGATCGGCGAGAAGCTGGCAGGGGTGGTAGTCGTCGGTGAGGGCGTTGATGACGGGCACGCTCGCGTGCTCGGCGAGCGCCTCGATCCGATCGTGGCCGAACGTGCGGCACACGATCGCGTGGACGAACCCGCTCAGCATGCGCGCCGTGTCCTCGATCGGCTCGCCGCGCCCGATCTGCGTGTCCCGCGCGATGAGCGTGACGGGGAGCCCGCCGAGCTCGAAGACGCCGACCTCGAAGGAGACGCGGGTTCGCGTCGAGGCCTTCTCGAAGATGATCGCGACGCTCTTGCCCGCGAGCGCCTTCGGCTCGTCCGGCGCCCCGCGCCTCGCGCGGAGCACGCGCGCGCGGCGCAGGATCGAGGCGAGCTCGTCCCGCGAGAGGTCGAGGAGCGTGCGGAAGTGGCGGAGTCCCATGGGCCCCTTCTATCAGGAGCTGGTGAGGTCGAGCCACGCCGCGCGTCAGGACGCCTCGATCGCTTGGAGGAGATCCCGGATGGCGGGATCGTGGGGCGCGAGCTCGAGGGCGCGGGCGAGCTCGCGCCGCGCGTTGAGCGTCATGCCCGCCGCGAGGTAGGCGCGGCCGAGCGTGCGGAGCGCGATGATCCCGGTCGGATCGAGCTCGACCGCGCGCTGGGCGAGCCGCAGGGCCTGCTTCGCGTCGCCCGACGAGGAGAGGAGCGCGTTCGCGCAGCGCCAGTGCGAGCGCGCGTCGTCGGGGCGTCCCGCGACCACCTTCTGCCACGAGAGGGCGGCCGCGGCCCACTTGTGATGCTGCTCTTCGTACTCGGCCTGCTGCGCGTAGGTGTCCGCGAGCGAGACGGCGAGCTCGAACGCCGTCGCGTCGTGCTCGGCGCGCAGCCGCTCGTCCGTCGGCGCGAGCGCCACGGCGAGGCGATAGGCCTTGAGCGCCTCGCTCAGCTCGCCCATCGCGCGTCGCCGTCGCGCCTCGGACACGTGGCGCGCCCCGACGTCGAGCGGCCCGGTGATGCGCTCGGCCATCTTGACGCTCGCGGCGAGCTCGCGGGCGAGCTGCTCCCGGCTCTTCGGCGCGGCCGGCTCGGCGGGCGGGGCGCTCATGGGCCCACGCATCGTCGTTCGCGCCGAGCCGAGCCGCCGCTTGAGGAGCTCTTGCGCTCGCTGCTTCGCGTCCTCGCTCTCGTAGAGGGCGCGACGCGGGCTCGCCGACGCGCTGATCCGAGCGGGATCGGGCGCCCGCGCGGCGGCCGGCTCGTCTCGGGGCGATGACGCGGCGCTCGCGCCCCGCGCGGACGGGGCCTCACCCCAAGCGCCGCTCGAGCCGGCGTCGCGGGGCGCGGAGGCCGATCCGTTCGCGGAGGCTCGGCTCGACGCGGGAGGAGCGTCCGTCGGGCTCGGGGGAGGCGAGGCCGCGAGCACTTGCTCGAGCACCTCGCTCGCCTCCGAGCGCGCGAGGTAGGCGTCGTACTCGGCGCGGAGCTTCTTCTTCGAGAGGACGTCGTAGGCCTCCGTCAGCCGCTTGAAGACGACCTCCATCTTCTGGCGGTACGCGCCGACGTCCTTGCGGAACGCGGTGTCCGGGTGGAACTGCTTCGAGAGCTCGAAGTAGGCGCTCTTCACCTTGGCGCGATCCGCCGAGCGCGCGAGGCCGAGCACTTGGTAGTGATCCAGGAGATCGGCCAGCCGATAGAGCTCGTCGATGCGGCTCCGGCGCTCCGCGGAGAGGGCGTGCTCGGGGGCCTCGCTCGCGCCCTCGTCGCGCGGGGGCGCGGCCTCGCTCGAGGCCCTCGCGCCGGTCGCCGCGCCGCCCCCGGTCGCCGAGCCTTCGTCCTTCGGATCGGCCGTGGGCTCGCGGGGGCGCTCGGGCTCGCGCGAGCGAGGCTCGGGCATGGCGGGGGGCACGTCGAGGGGGTCGCCCGCGCCGCCGCGAGACTGACTTGGCTCGCTCGCCGCCTGCGCGTGGGGAGGCTCTCCCGAGGCGTGGGCCGACTGGCCACCATCCACGATCGGGGACTGAGGCGCTCGCGCGGTCGCGAATTCGGTCGGCGCCAGGAGGGTCCCGCTCGCGCTCCGCAGCGTGGGGATCGTCCTCGGGGGCCGCGAGGGCCGCGCCTCGACGGTCTCGATGCCCATGGCCAGGCCGAGCCGGACGCTCTCGAAGTGGACCCCGGAGGGCCGCTTGGGCGAGGGCCGCTCGCTCGAGGTCGCGCTCGCCTCGCGCGCTCGCGTCGCAAAGGCGCCGTTCGCGTCGCTCGGGGCGGGGATCGAGGGCGCCTCGAAGACCTCCGTCGCCCCAAGGCCCGTTCCTCGCGCCGCGGGGCTCGGCGAGGCGCTCCCGTCGATGGAGCGGGTCGCGTGACGCGAGGCGCGCCGCGGCAGCCCGCTCGCGTCGTCGGTCCACTCGACGAGGTCGAGCCCGGCGAGCCTCTCGAGCGTCTCGAGCACGGCGCCGAGCGACTGACCGGTGAGGTCGGCGACGTCTGCGACGGTCGCGATGCCATCGAGCCGCGAGAGCACGAAGCCCTCGATCGGCGTGAGCGGCAGCGATCGAGGATCCTTTCCCCGCACGAGCACCGCAACTCTGCTCTTGATCTCTCCCAAACGAGTCCCTCGCTGGAGGGCACCGACGACCCCTCGACGCCCGCAGCGAAGCGTATCCGAGTCGTCGCGCGAAGGCGATGAAAAACCGACGGCGCCCCGCGGCCATCCTTGACTCGGTCCCCCGACTTCGGGGATACCCAGGGGCCTGATGGAAAAGGTGATTGGGATCGACCTCGGGACGTTCAACTCATGCGTCGCCGTCGTCGAGGGTGGGACGCCCGTCGTGATCGCGAACCGAGGCGGCTACAAGACGACCCCCTCGATGGTGGCCGTGACGGAGGCCGGCAAGCGCCTCGTGGGGCACATCGCGAAGCGGCAGGCCGTCACCAACGCCGAGCACACCGTGTACGCGGTGAAGCGGCTCATCGGGCGCAAGTTCAACAACGTCCAGATCCAGACCGCGCTGAAGAACGTCGCGTATCGGATCGTGGAGGGCCCGCACAACGACCCTCGCCTCCAGATCCGCGACAAGGTCTACTCGGTCCCCGAGATCTCCGCGATGATCCTCCAAGAGCTGAAGATGATCGCGGAGGACTACCTCGGCCAGGAGGTCTCGAAGGCCGTCATCACCGTCCCCGCCTACTTCAACGATGGCCAGCGGCAGGCCACCAAGGACGCCGGGGCCATCGCCGGCCTCGACGTCATCCGCATCATCAACGAGCCGACGGCGGCCGCGCTCGCGTATGGCTTCGGCAAGAACGTCGACAAGACGATCGCGGTCTACGATCTCGGCGGCGGGACGTTCGACATCTCGGTCATGGAGATCAGCTCGAGCGGGGTCTTCAAGGTCGTCTCGACGGCGGGCGACACCTTCCTCGGCGGCGAGGACTTCGATCAGCGGCTCATCGACTGGCTCATCGCGGGGTTCAAGGACGAGCACGACATCGATCTGCGCACCGATCGGATGGCGCTCCAGCGCTTGAAGGACGCCGCCGAGAAGGCGAAGTGTGAGCTCTCGAGCGTCGTCGAGACCGAGGTGAACCTCCCCTTCATCATCTCGAACGCGCGCAACGAGGCGCTGCACCTCCAGCGGCTGCTCACCCGGCAGCAGCTCGAGGAGCTGACCACGGACCTCGTCGCCCGCACGCTCGACATCTGCGAGATGACGCTCGAGGAGGCCGGGCTCGACAAGGGCGACGTCGAGGAGGTGGTGCTCGTCGGCGGCATGACCCGGATGCCGCGCGTCCAGCAGGAGGTCAGCAGGTTCTTCGGGCGCGAGGCGAGCCGGAGCGTCCACCCCGACGAGGCCGTGGCGATCGGCGCTTCGATCCAAGGCGCGGCGCTCCTCGACGAGGAGCAGGACATGGTCCTCCTCGACGTCACGCCGCACACGCTCGGCATCATGGTCGCGGGCGGCTTCTTCGAGAGCCTCATCCCCCAGAACAGCACCGTCCCGACCTCGCACAGCAAGGACTTCACGACGATCCGCGACAACCAGACCGCGGTGAAGATCCTCGTCATGCAGGGGCAGTCGACGCTCGCCGCCGAGAGCGAGCTCCTGGGCGAGTTCATCCTCACGGGGCTGCGCCGCGCGCCCGCGGGTCAGGTCGAGATCGAGGTCACCTTCGAGATCAACGCGGACGGCATCGTGAGCGTCCACGCGAAGGACAAGGAGACGGGCAAGGAGCAGTCGATCACGGTCACGGCGACGAGCGGCCTCACGAAGGACGAGCTCACCAACATGATCGGCCAGGCGAAGGAATTCGCCGTCGCCCGCCGCGACGACGACGAGCTCGAGAGGGCGAAGCAGGAGGCGCAGACGAGCATCGCCGAGATCGAGCGGCTCATGCCGAAGGTCGAGGAGGTCGTCGCGGGCTCGGACTTCGGGCGGGACGCCATCGCGAAGGCGAAGGCGGTGGTCGAGAAGGCTCGGCAGGCGATGCAGGGCAGCGACGTCGCCGCGGTGCGTGAGCAGATCGAGGCGCTCGCGCGCACGCAGCGGATGTTCAAGGGCGTCGTCGGCAAGATTGGGTGAGCGCGATGGGTGAGGGGGATGGTCGTCGCCCGAGCGCTCGCGCCCCCGCCGTCGACGCGAAGCCCGCCGTGAGCCCGCGGGCCCCGCGTCCACGCAAGCGGATCACCCTCCGCGTGGAGGGGCCGACGCTGAGCCTGCCGAGCGATCCGGAGCGAGCGCCGGGGCCGCTCGGGGAGGACGAGGAGCCCTTCGAGCTGAGGCTGCCGGCGGGGCGTGGTCGCGGCGTCGAGGGGCCGACCGCGCCAGAGGCCTCCTCGCCCGACGAGGGGCGCGAGGCGTCGCTCGACGTGTGGGGCTCGAGCGGGGTCGAGCCGCCGCCCGCGCCGACGCGGCGCTCGAGCGACTCGAGCGACACGATCCGGCTCGTGTCGGTGCACTCCCGCCCGCCGCCGCCGGGCCCCCCGGATCTCGCGCGCGAGATGCACGATCGGCTCGCGCTCGGCGACTTCACGGGGGCCTTGCGCGCGGCCGAGCTCGTGCTCGGGCAGGATCCCGACGACCGGGAGGCGAACGAGGTCGCGGTGAGCGCGCGGGCGCGGCTCGAGCACTTCTATCTGGCGCGCCTCGGCGGGCTCCGAGCGATCTTCGGCGTGAACGTCGAGGGCGCGGACGTGCGCTGGCTCGGGCTCGATCACCGCGCGGGGTTCCTCTTCTCGCGCATCGACGGCACGACGACGATCGACGAGCTCGTCGATCTCTCCGGCATGCCTCGGCACGAGGCGCTCAAGATGCTGCAGGAGCTGCTCGCGAGCGGCGCGATCCGGCGGGTCGGGTGACACGCGCGGGGGAGCTTTGCGCCGCGCGCGATCCTCGCTAGCATCGATCGATCGTGCCAAGTGACGCGCCAGCTCCACTCGGAGGCTCGGGGCTCTCCATCCTCGCCCTCGTCTCCTTCGCGCTCGTCGGCGCGGTGCTCTCCGCGCTCACGGCGGCGCTCAACGAGCTGCCCGAGGAGCGCCTCATGGCGATCCGCGACGGGGGCGGCAAGGACGGCGCGACGGCGGGCCGCCTGCTCGAGGAGCGCGACGTGGTGCGCGCGCGGCTGCTCTCCGGGCGGGTGCTCGCCATCGCGGCGGTCGCGGCGTTCACCGCCCACCTCGTGATGTCCGTCCTCGACGATCTCGGCGTGTTCTTGGCGGTCGGGACCTCGGCGATGGCCTACGCGATCCTCGCGGAGACGGCGCAGACCCTCGCGCGCCGTCGCGCCAACCAGATCGCGCTCCCCCTGCTCCGCGCCTGCCGGCCGCTCGAGCTCGTGCTCGCGCCGCTCGGCTTCCCCGTCTCGCTGGTCGCGCGGGGCACCGCTCGGTTCGCGCGCGAGCCCTCGCCCGTCTCCTCGGAGATCGCCGAGCGGGAGGTCGAGCACATGCTCGAGCGCCACGAGGAGGAGGGCACGCTCGCCGAGGAGCAGGCGGAGCTCCTGATGAACGTGCTCGAATTCAAGGACACGATGGTGCGCGAGGTGATGGTCCCTCGCACCCGGATGATCGCGCTCGATCTCGGCCGCCCCTTCTCCGCGCTGGTCGATCAGGTCATCGCCGAGGGGCACAGCCGCTTCCCCGCCTACCGAGACCGGATCGACAAGGTGGAGGGCATCCTCCACGCCAAGGATCTCTTCCACGCCGAGCGCGAGGGCACGACCGACGTCCTGCCGCTCGTGCGACGCAACGCCCTCTTCGTCCCCGAGACGCAGAAGATCGGCGTGCTCCTCCGCGAGATGCAGGCGCGCCACCAGCACCTCGCCGTGGTGATCGACGAATTCGGCGGGACGGCCGGCATCGTGACGCTCGAGGACATCCTCGAGGAGATCGTCGGCGAGATCCAGGACGAGCACGACGCGGAGGAGAGCCTGCTCACCGAGGTGGAGCCGGGGCGCTTCGTCGCGGACGCGCGCGTCTCCATCCACGACGTCGACGACGTGCTCGACGTCGACCTCGCGGATCGGCACGAGCGCGCGGAGTCGCTCGGCGGGATCGTCGTCGAGCAGCTCGGGCGCGTCCCCGGTGTCGGCGAGACGCTTCGGCTCGGGGACGTCGAGATCACGGTGAAGGAGGCGGACGAGAAGCGCGTGCGACGCCTCGAGCTCGTGCGCCGCACGCCCGTCCCCGACGCTCCGGCGCCGCCCCGCGCGTCGAGCAAGAGCGGAGAGCACGACCGCGTCTCGAGCCGCCCCGCCGCGAGCGAGCCGGGAGCGGGCTCGCGGTGAGCGCCGCGCCCGAGCGGCTCGCGCGCGCGATCGAGGTCGCGACGCGTGAGCTCGAGGCCCCGACGAGCGGCGCCTTCGTTCGCCTCGGCCGCGCGCCGTGGGCGCTCGACGCCGCGGGGCTCCCGCTCGTCGCGCTCGAGGCCGCCAGCGCGCCGCCAAGGGGCGGGGTCGCGTTCGGCGCGCCGGGCCGAGACGACGTCGCGCGCTGGCTCGAGGCCCTGCCGCTCGGCGCGCTCGGTGCGCACGTCTTCGCGAGCCCGACGCCGGGCGTTCGCGGCGTCCTCGAGCGGGTGGCGCGCCTCGGGTGGCGAGAGCCGCCGATCGCGCTCGAGCAGGCCTCGACCGAGCTCTTCCTCGCGGGCCTCCGCGCGCTGCGGGTCGTCGCGCTCGATCCGCGCCGCGGGGTGCTCGCCGTGATCGGCCAGCGCCGACACTGACCGCGCGGCGCGCGCGAGAGGTCCGTGCCCTCGACGCCCCTCGCCGGGGGCGCTACACGAGGGAGATGCGGAGCGCGCCGTCAGCGTGCGTCGGTGAACGTCGGCGAGCGCTCGCGTGGGCGAGCGGGGTCGGCCTCTGCGCGTCGCTCCTCGCGATCGGCTGCGGGTCCAAGACGGGGCTCGACGTGCCGGACGCTCGCGTCGACGCGTCGATCGACGCGGGCACGGACGCGGGCGTCCCGTGCATCGAGCTCTTGCCCGACGCGGGCCCCGTCGAGCTCCCGCTCGACACGGAGGTCGAGGTCGGCCGCGCCGACGTGGTGTTCCTCGTCGACGTCACCGCGTCGATGGACGGCGAGATCGATCAGATCAAGTCGAACCTCCGCGATCGCCTCGTCCCCGGGATCCGCCGGACGATCCCCGACGCGCGCATCGGCGTGGCGACGTTCGCGGACTTCGCGTACTCGCCCTGCGGGAGCCCGAGCGACGTCCCCTTCTCGCTCGTGCTCCCCACGACGGACGACATCGGGCGCGTGCAGGCGGCGGTCGGCTCGATCTCGACGACCGCGGGCGGCGACGCGCCCGAGGCCCAGGTCGAGGCGCTCTTTCAGCTCGCGACCGGCGCTGGCTTACCGCCCTTCGTGGAGCCGAGCCTCGGGTGCCCGCGGGGCGGCTTCGGCTACCCGTGCTTCCGCGACGACGCGCTGCCGGTGGTCTTGCTCTTCACCGACGCGCCCTTCCACAACGGGCCCTCGGGGTCGAACCCCTACACGTGCAGCCTCCCCGTGCGCCCCGCGACGTACGCCGACGCCGTCGCGGCGCTCGACGAGCACGGCATCCGCGTCATGGGCCTCTACTCCGGCTACGGTGAGGGGCGCCGCGACCTCGAGGCGATCGCGCGCGACACGGGCGCGGTCGATCACGGAGCGCCCCTCGTCTTCGACATCGGCGAGAGCGGCAACCGCCTGAGCGAGGGCGTGATCGAGTCGATCCGCACGCTCGCGAGCGTGATCGAATTCGACATCGACACCGAGCTCGTCGATCCCGTCCCGGGCGACGGCGTCGATCCGCGCGGCTTCGTCGATCGCGTCCTGCCGCTGCGGGCCGAGCCGATGAGCGGCGTCGGGGAGATCGACTTCGCGGCCGGGGTCTTCCGTCGCGTCCGCACCGGGACGCGCGTCGTCTTCCAGCTCGTCTTGCGCAACGACGTCGTCGCCCCCGGGGCTGGGCCCCAGCGCTTCCTCCTCGAGATCGTCTTTCGGGCCGATGGACACCAGCGCCTCGGCTCCCGCATCATCGAGATCGTGGTGCCGGGTATCGACGGATCGGGGTGTTGAGGTGCGCGCGCGCGTGG
Organism: Sandaracinaceae bacterium; assembly: GCA_039809495.1. GTDB lineage: Bacteria > Myxococcota_A > Polyangia > Polyangiales > Sandaracinaceae > JAFLCL01. The sequence continues at coordinate 14,658 of JBDHVC010000020.1, read as the reverse complement.
CGTCGCGGCGCGCGCTCGTCGGCGTGGTCTGCGCTGGGGCGCTCTCGCTCGGGTGCGGCGCCAAGACGGCGCTCGACGCGCCCGACGCCTCGACCGACGCGGCCGTCGTCCCCGACGCGTTCACGCCGCCGACGCTCTGCATCGAGGCGCCCGTGGGCGCCGAGCGCGTCCTCGCGCGCCTGTCGACGCCGGCCCACCTGCGCGTCGCCGACGTGATGTTCGTGATCGACGCCACCGCCAGCATGACGGACGAGATCCAGGGCGTCCGACGGGGGCTGCGCGAGCGCGTGGTCCCGGGGATCCGAGCCGCGATCCCGGACGCCTCCTTCGGCGTGGCGCTCTACGGCGAGTTCCCGGTGGCGCCGCACGCCTGGCCGGGCGACGACGTCGGCCCCTACGCGCTCCGCGCGCAGATCACGAGCGACATCGGGCGCATCGAGGCCGCGCTCGAGCGCATCCCGACGTGGGGCAACCGAGACGTCCCCGAGGCCGGCACGGAGGCGCTCTTCCAGGTGGCGACCGGGGCGGGGCTCGAGCCCTTCATCGCGCCGAGCTTCGGGTGCGCCACGGGCGGCGTCGGGGGCGCGTGCTTTCGGCCCGACGCGTTCCACGTGATCCTGCTCGTCACCGACGCGCCGCTCCACAACGGGCCGCCAGGCGTCCCGCCCATCTCGGACTACGCGTTCACGCCCGAGCCTCATCGCTACGCCCAGATGATCGACGCGCTCCAGGCGATCGACGCCCTCGTCATCGGGCTCGGGGCCTCCGATCCGCCGGGGGGCGCCCCGATGGCGCACCTCCGCGCGGTCGCGCGAGACAGCGGCGCGATCGACGCGAGCGGTGAGCCGCTCGCCTTCGACATCGGGGGCGACGGCGGCGGGATCGGCGACGATGTCGTCCGGGCGATCGAGCGGCTGGCCGAAGACGTCCCGCTCGAGGTCGACGCGATCCTCGAGGATCGTCCGGGTGACGCGATCGACGCGCGCACGCTCGTTCGCGCGCTGCGGCCCGCCCTGGCGGAGCCGCCCTCGGGCATCGCCTCGATGGACGCGACGACGTTCCACGGCGTGCGGCCGGGGACGACGCTGACCTTCGAGCTCGAGCTCGATCTCAGCTCCCTGCCCCCCGCGCGGGAGCGCCGGGAGATCCCCGCGCGCGTGGTGATCCGGGAGTCGTCGCGCGCGCGGCTCGACACCGTCGATGTTCGGATCGTCGTCCCAGGGGACGATGGCGGAGGATGCTGATGAGCGCGAGACGAACGGACCGCGAGCGGCGGGTGGGGATCGGGGCGGCGCGCCGCGCGCGCACGATCGAGGTGGCGGCCCTCTTCCTCGCCGGCGCGATCGCCGTCGGCTGTGGCGCCAAGACGGGGCTCGAGGTCCCGGACGCGGACCTCGACGCGTACACGCCCCCGGGCCTCGACGCGGGCCTCGACGCGGGCCTCGACGCGGGCCTCGACGCGAGCCTCGACGCGTCGCTCCCCGACGCCTTCGGCCCCGACGCCTTCGCGGAGGAGGAGCCGGACGTCTGCATCGAGCTGCCGCCTCGGGAGCCGCCGAGCGAGCTCGAGGTCTCCTTCATCACCCGGATCCAACAAGCCGACGTCCTCTTCCTCGTCGACGTGACCGGCTCGATGGGGAGCGTGATCGAGGAGGTGCGTCGGCGCCTGCGCGACACGATCGCGCCCGGGGTCGCGAGCGCGATCGACAACGCGTGGATGTCCGTCGCCGCGTACGCCGACTTCCCCGTCTCCCCCTACGGCGACCCGAGCGACTTCCCCTTCCGCCTCTACACGGCGTCGACGAACGACCTCGTCGCCGTCCAGAACGGCCTCGACGCGCTCACGCTCGCCGGAGGGGGCGATCTCGCGGAGTCGGGGATCGAGGCGCTCTACCTCACCGCGACGGGCGAGGGTCTCGCGCCCCTCGTCCCGACCCGGCGGTGCGCGGCCGATCGCGTCGGCTATCCGTGCTTTCGCACCCTCGGCTCGCGCATCATCGTCTGGATCACCGACGCGCCGAGCCACAACGGCCCCTTCCACGACGACGACTACCCCGACATCCGCCCGCGCCCGCATCGCTACGACGAGACGATCACCGCGCTCAACGCGATCGGCGCCAAGGTGCTCGGGGTCTACCCGAGCTACTACGCCGCCGAGACGACGCGCCGAGACCTCTTCGAGATCGCGCGGCGGACGGGCGCGGTGGGCGCGGACGGCGAGCCGATCGTCTTCGACATGGGCGAGGACGCGAGCCGGCTCGGCGAGGCGATCGTCGACGCGATCCGCACGCTGGTCGACGAGGCGCCGATCGACATCACGCTGCGCGTCGAGGATCTGCCGGGCGACGACCTCGACGCGACCCGCTTCGTCCGCGACGTCCAGACCATCGCCGCCGAGCCGCCGAGCGGCGCGGTCCAGCGCCCCGATCGCTTCGATCACGTGAACCCCGGGACGCGCGTGCGCTTCCGCGTGCGGCTCGCCAACGACGCGATCGAGCGAGGCCCCGAGCCGATCCGCTATCGCCTGCGGGTGACGCTGGTCGGAGACGGCGCGACCGCGCTCCAGACGACGGTGGTCGAGGTCGTCATCCCCGCGCTAGACGGGGAGGGGTGCGAGCGCCACGAGGGGTGAAGCGAGCGAGGCCTCGACCGGGCCGCCGCGGGCGAGCGCGCTCGGGATGGTCGCGCGCTCGTGTATCCTCGCGGTCCATGCGGAGCCTCGCCCTCCACCTCCTCGCGCTCACGCTCCTCCTGCTCGCGGCCCCGCCTGCGACGGCGCGCGCGCAGGCGCGCAACCTCGACTTCGAGCGCTACGCGCCCGCCCCCGACGGTGACGGCTTCCTCACGATCCCCGGCACGCGCACGCCCGGGCCGTTCCGCTGGAACGTCGGGCTCGCGCTCGACTACACGCGCGAGCCGCTGATCGTGAACGTGCCGCCGCGCGACCTCGTGGCCGATCGGCTCTCGGCCGATCTCTACCTCCAGCTCGGGATCCTCGGGATCTTCGCCGTGGTCGTCGACGCGCCGGTCGTGCTCTACCAGGACGGCGTCGCCGAGCGGATCGACGGTGGGCCTCCGCTCCTCGTCTCCGCCGTGCGCGATCCGCGGATCGCCGTCCGCGCGCGGCTCCTCGGCGAGGACGCGAGCGTCGAGCGCGAGCGCCACGAGGGGGAGGGCCTCGCGCTCCAGCTCTCGAGCACGGTGCCGATCGGCCACGAGCGCACCTTCGCCGGGGAGGGGCAGCCCGTCGTCGACGCCGCCGTCATCGGGGACTTCCACCTCATGGACATCGGCGTCGGCGCGATGATCGGCTTTCGGCATCGCTTCGCCGAGCCCGCCCTCTTCGGGAGCTCGTTCCGGAACCAGCTCTACGGCGTCCTCGGGATCCAGGCCCCGCTCTTCATCATCGACCACGTCGTCGCGCTCTTCGAGCTCGACGTCACGACGGACGCGGAGGACCCCTTCGGAGACTCGGGGTCGACGGCGGCCGAGTGGCGCCTGGGCTTTCGGATCGACGCGATCCGCGACCTCGAGCTGACGTTCGCCGCCGGGACCGGCTTCGTCGGCGGCGCGGGCTCCCCGCTCGCGCGCGCGATCGCGTCGATCGCGTGGGCGCCACGCGTCCACGACGAGGACGGCGACGGGATCGTCGACGAGCGCGACGTCTGCCCGACGTTGCCGGAGGACTTCGACGGCTTCGAGGACGAGGACGGCTGCCCCGAGCCCGACAACGACCACGACCTCGTCCCCGACCTCGACGACCGCTGCCCGAACGAGGCGCCCGCCGACGGTCGCGACCTCGATGACGACGGCTGCACGGATCCGCGCGTCGACACCGACGGCGACGGGATCGAGGACGGAGACGACCGCTGCCCCACGGACGCCGAGGATCGCGACGGCTTCGAGGACGAGGACGGCTGCCCCGATCCGGACAACGACGGAGACGGGCTCCTCGACGCCGACGATCGCTGCCCGAACGCGCCGGGCGCCATCGAGCGAGGCGATGGCTGTCCGGTCGCCTGCGAGACCGGGCCGGTCGATGGAGAGCGGCGCGATGGCGAAGAGGCCGCGCCCGAGGACGAGCGGGCCGCCTCGAGCGCGGAGTGACGACGCGCCTCGCTCGCCCCGACCGGGCCCGCGGGGGCGCGCTCACCGCGCGAGCCCGAGCGAGGGGCGCCCGCCGTGGCTCACGCCGTGAGCGTCAGCGATCGCCTCGATGGGCGATCGTCGCCCGGATCTCGACGGCGCGCGCGTGCGCCTCGAGGCCCTCCATGCGGGCAAGGCCCGCGAGCAGCTCGGTCTGCGCGCGGATCGAGCGCTCCGAGTAGCCGATGATCGAGGTGCGCCGCACGAAGCTGTGGACGCCGAGCGGCGCGCCGTGCCGCGCGGCTCCCCCCGTCGGCAGGACGTGGCTCGGCCCCGCGGCGTAGTCCCCCGCGGCCTCCGGCGTGTGCTGGCCGAGGAACGCGGCGCCGGCCGCGCCGATGCGCTGAAAGAGCGCCTCCGGATCGCGCACCTGGAGCGAGAGGTGCTCGGCGGCGAGCCGGTGGGCGATGCGCGCGGCCTCCTCGCGATCCGCGGCGACGAAGGCGTACCCGTTTCGCGCGAGCGACGCCTCGGCGATCGCGCGCCGCGGGAGCGACTCGAGCTGCCGCGCGAGCTCACGCTCCACCGCCGCGGCGAGGCTCGCGCTCGTCGTGATCAGCAGGGCGTAGGCGTCCTCGTCGTGCTCCGCCTGGGAGAGCAGATCGGCCGCGACCACCCCCGGGCTCGCGCTCTCGTCCGCGACGACGAGGATCTCGCTCGGCCCCGCGATGCCGTCGATGCTCACCGCGCCGAACACGAGGCGCTTGGCGCACGCGACGTAGAGGTTGCCCGGCCCCACGATGGTCTGGACAGGCGCCACCGACTCGGTGCCGTACGCGAGCGCCGCGATCGCCTGCGCGCCGCCCGCGTCGAGCAGCTCGTGGACGCCCGCGACGTCCGCGGCCGCGAGGATCTCGGGCGTCGGTCGCGGCGTCGCGAGGACGATCCGCGGGACGCCGGCGACGAGGGCGGGGATCGCCGTCATCAGGACCGACGAGGGATAGCGAGCCTTCCCGCCCGGCGCGTAGAGCCCCGCCGCGTCGACGGGGCCCACGCGCTGGCCGAGCACGACGCCGTCCTCCTCGTAGCGAAAGCCGTGATCGAGCTGGTGCTCGTGGTAGCGCCGGATCCGTCGAGCGGCCTCCTCGAGGAGCGCGCGCTCCGCGGGATCGAACGCGCGCGCGCCCTCCTCGATGTCGGCGCGCGTGAGGACGAGCTTGGGCGCGCGGCGCCCCTCGAAGCGCTCGGAGAGCTCGTGGAGCGCGGCGTCGCCGCGCGCGCGCACGTCGGCGAGGATCGCGCGCACCGTCGGCTCGACGCGGTCGAGGTCGGCCTCGCCGCGCCGCGAGAGGGCCTCGAGCGCCTCGGCGTAGCGAGGGCTCCCGTGCGTGAGGATCGTCCAGATCGGCATGCGTCGACGCGACGATAGCCGCCGCGCGCGGGCCGAGCCACAGAGGGCCGTCGCCGCGGCCCACCGAGCGCCGACCGCGCCGCGGCCCACGGCACGGATCCGCCACCCTGATTCGCGCGGTGCCTTCGTCGCCGGAGGCGCTGCCCAGCGCCCCTCCCTCACGCCGAGCGGATCGGCGTGGCCTCCCACCCGCCGAGCCGGCGCTCGTGCGTGGGGCGGATCACGTCGAGCGGGGCGCGCCGTCAGGCGAGGTTCAGCTTGATGTTGAGCTTCTCGAGGGCCTCCTTGAATTGGGCCTTGTCGTTGCTCTTCATGAACGCCTCCTCCGGCTCGACGACGTCGCTCTTCACGAGCTCGAGGAGGTGATCGTTCATCGTCTGCATGCCGAGGTTCCTCCCCGTCTGCATCACGCTCTTGAGCTGGAAGGTCTTGCCCTCGCGGATCAGGTTCGCGACCGCCGCGTTCGCGATGAGCACCTCGTAGGCGGCGACGCGGCCGCCCCCCTTCTTCTTGCAGAGCATCTGGGAGACGACGCCGCGCAGCGACTCGCTCAGCATCGTGCGGATCTGCGCCTGCCGATCGGCGGGGAACTGATCGATGATGCGATCGACCGTGCTCGGCGCGCTCGTCGTGTGGAGCGTGCCGAAGACGAGGTGGCCCGTCTCCGCCGTCTCGATGGCGATGGCGATCGTCTCGAGGTCGCGCATCTCGCCGACGAGCACGATGTCCGGATCCTCGCGGAGCGCGGCGCGCAGGGCGTTCTTGAAGCCCTGGGTGTGGACGTGGACCTCGCGCTGGTTCACGAGGCAGTTCTTGTTCGGGTGGACGAACTCGATCGGATCCTCGATCGTGATGATGTGATCCGAGCGCTTCTCGTTGATCACGTCGATGAGCGTCGCGAGCGTCGTCGACTTGCCCGAGCCGGTCGGGCCTGTGACGAGGACGAGGCCCTTCGACAGGTAACAGAGGTCGAGCACCCTCGGCGGGATGCCGAGCTTCTCCGGGCTCATGATCGTGAAGGGGATCTGGCGGGCGACCATCCCGACGCCCTTGCGATCGACGAAGAAGTTCATGCGGAAGCGCGCGAGCCCCTCGATCGTGTACGCGAAGTCGGTGTCGTTCGTCTCCTGGAACTCGGCCTTGTTCCTCGCGGGGACGATCTCGAAGAGGAGCTCGCGCAGCTCTCGCTCGCTGAGCGGCCCGCGGCGGTAGAGCCACTGCATCTCGCCGTGCCGACGGACCATCGGGACGACGTCCGAGGAGAGGTGGAGATCGCTCGCCTGGATGGCGATCATCATGCGCAGGAGGTGGTTGAGCTTGGGCTCGCCGGGGACGGGATCGACGGACACGCCCGCGTCCTCGACGGCGAACTTCTTCTCTTCGCGCGCCGGCGTCGCCGGCGCTTGGGCGCTCGGCGCGGCGGGAGGGGAGGCCGCGGGAGCGATCCGAGGGCTCGCTGCGGCCGGCGCTCGCGCGGGGGTCTCCGCCGCGGGCGCCGCGGGGGATCGTCCGCCGCCCTGGGGAGGCGCGGCGAACGCGCTCTTGGCCTCGCCGGGCCCGCGAGCGGGTGCCTCGGCGCGGCCAGGCGAGCGCGCCGAGACGACCTCGATGGCGCTCGAGGCGTCGTCCGCCTTCACCGTGACCCGCCAGCTCGCCGGCGTGATCATCTTCACCTCGACGTCGACGACGGCGCCGCCGTCGGTGACGTGCGTGAAGCTCGTCATCCGAGCGCGCCGGAGCTCGTCGGCCGCGGCGGGAGGCGTCACCTCCTCGACGAGCTGGACGAGGGTCTCGTGCGCGATCGGCTGGGCCGAGGCGCGCTCGGTGCCGTCCGAGAAGCGAAACCGGACGGGCTCGTTCGAGGTGAGGACCAGCCCGTTCGCGTTCTGGCGGACGAGGTGCTGCACGTAGAAATCGAGTCGGAGCATGGCTCGGACGAGCGTATCGGAGGGCTCCGCGCCTCGAAAGCGAGAAAGGGCGACGTGGTAGAAGTCGAGGATGGATGAGCGGGATCGAGGCGCGACGCGAGGATCCGAAGGGCGCACCTTCGGAGCGATCGCTGGGCCGGCGAGCGAGCCGACGGACGATCGATCCCGACGCACGAGCGCCGCCGCGCCGCGGTGGCTCGTCGTGGGCGTCGCCCTGCTCCTCGTCCTCGGCGGCGTCTACCTGCTCCGCGGCGTCCTCACGCCGATCTTCACGGCGCTCGGCATCGCCTACCTGCTCGATCCCGTGGTCGATCGCTTCGAGGCGCGCGGGCTGCCGCGCGGGGCCGGCATCACGATCGTCCTCGCCACGCTCACGGTCGCGATCGCGCTCTTCGGGCTCCTCGTCCTCCCGGGCGTGATCCGCGAGGTCGCCCAATTCGCGGCCATCCTGCCCGACGAGCTGTCCGCGCTCCTCTCGCGGCTCGAGCCGACGCTCCGCGCGTACGACGTCCCGTTGCCGCACTCGATCAGCGAGGCGATCGCGCAGCTCGATCTGGATCCGGCGACCATCGCGTCCTACGCCGCGCAGCCGGCCACCAGCGTCGTGCGCGGCGTGCTCGGCGGGACCGCGTCGATCGTCGGCGCCCTCGCGAGCGCGCTCATCGTCCCCGTCCTCGCCTTCTACCTCCTCTACGACTTCGATCGCGGGGTGGAGGCCGCGCGCGAGCTCATCCCGCTCCGGATCCGCGCCGAGGTCGTCGAGATCGCGAGCGAGATCGACGAGATGCTCGGGCAATTCGTGCGAGGGCAGCTCCTCGTGATGATCGCGATGGCCATCCTCTACGCCATCGCCTACTCGCTCGTCGGGATCCGGCTGGCGATCCCGATCGCGCTCGTCGCCGGGCTCCTCGCGTTCATCCCCTACGTCGGGAGCGGGAGCGCGCTCGTGCTCGGCCTCACGATGTGCGTGATCGACTGGGACGGGTGGACGAAGCCGGTCCTCGTCGTGATCGCGTACGCGGTCTGCCAATTCCTCGAGGGGTTCGTGATCGTGCCGCGCGTCGTCGGCGAGAAGGTCGGGCTCGCCTCGGTCTGGGTGCTCGTCGCGCTGATGATCGGCGGGGAGGTGTTCGGCTTCCTCGGCGTGCTGCTCGCCGTGCCGGTCGCCGCCGTCGTGAAGATCCTCGTCGTGCGTGGGGTCGCCTGGTACCGCGCGAGCCCCTACTACCTCGGCGACGAGGCGCCGAGCGCGGGGGCGGCGCTGGTCGAGGGCGTGGTCGATCGGATCGCGCACGTCGACGACCCGGTCCCGCCGAGCTCGACCCCCCCGCCTTCGCTCGAGGGAGCGAGCGTGAGCGACGCGGCGAGCCAGGTCGACGAGCCGCCCGAGGAGCCCGAGCGGATGCACGCTTCTCCGCCCCCCGGCGCGAGCGACGCGCGGAGCGACGTCGCCGAGGACGGGCACGCCGCACCGCGTGAGCCTCGCGCGGAGGGCGATCCGCCCCCGGGCGCGCCGCCTCGCGCCGCCGACGACGAGGTCGGAGGGGGTGGATGAGTGAGCGACGCCCTCGGCGCGGCCGCTGGGCCCTCTGGCTCCTCACCTCGCTCGCGACGCACGGGCTCGCGCTCGTCGCGCTCTCCCTCGGCGCGCGTCGGGGAGCGCTCGACGCGGGCGAGGAGGGGCACGGAGGCGCGAGCGGGCGAGCCGACGAGGTGGAGGTGAGCCTCGTCGTCCTGCCGCCCGCGCCTCGCGAGGATTCGGCGTCGGGCGCCCCGGTCGATACCGACGCGCCCCCGACGCTGGCCGCGCCGCGCGCGCCAATCGAGCCCGCTCGGCCCGCCTCGACGCCGCGAGCGCTCGGCCGCGAAGAGCCGCACGAGCGATCGCGCGTCGTCGCCGCGAGCGAGCCCAGCGCGAGCGAGTTCAGCGCGAGCGAGCCCAGCGCGAGTGAGCCCAGCCGAGGCTCGGGGGTGGAGCCCGGCGGGGCGAGCGCCTCGACGACGAGGGTCCGAGGAGGGGGCTCGCGAGAGGGCTTGAGCCCGCCGGCCTCGGCGCCCTCGGCCCGCGCGGACGCCGTTCGCGCGATCCTCGGCTCGGCGGGGCGGCTCGAGGGCGACTCGGTGAGCGCCTCCTCGCTCCTCGGCGAGGCGCTCCACTGTGACGATCCGATCGTCGGGGTCTGGGTCGCGTACCGCTACAGCCCCGAGTATCGCGACTGGGCGCGCTTCACGCTGCGCGTGCGCCGCGTGGGGCCGAGCCTCGAGGGGAGCATCGTCGCGCGGATGTGGCGAGGCCTCCCGTCGGACCGAAGGCCTCCGCCCTGCACGCCCGATGGCTGGGACTACACCGTCACGATGCGCGCGAGCGGGAACCTGACGGGGGATCAGCTCGCGTTCGGCGCGAGCACGCACGAGGTGACGCGGATCGACTGCGCCTCGCGCTTCTTCTCGTACAACCCCGATCACTTCACGGGCCGGCTCGACGCCTTCGCCGAGCGCCTCCACACGGTGAACAACGACGGCGGGCGCGACGTGGACGCGCCCTACGAGTTTCGCCGGACGAGCTGCGCGCCCTGACAGCGCGCCTCACTCGACGTGATCCGCCCCGTCGAGGCACGCTGGCTCGGCGGGAGGGAGGCTCACGCCGATTCACTCGGCGGGAGGGAGGGTCCGCGGCAGACCCTCCGACGAGGAAGGAACAGCACGAATCAGAGCGACGGATTCGTGCCGTGAGCCGCGCCGTCAGCGCCGGTCGCGCGCGGGAGGGAGCCGACCGAGGAGCAGCCCTGCCAGGATCACGGACGGATCCTCGACGCGCGAGGTGCGGATCTCGAGGTGGAGGTGCGCGGCGCTCGCGCGCATCCCGGTCCGCCCCACGGTCCCGATGACGTCGCCGCGCCGGACGCGCGTGCCGTAGGTGACGTGGACCTCCTCGAGGTGCATCGAGCAGCTCGCGAAGCTCGCATCGCCCTCGCCGTGTCGGATGCACACGTAGCGGCCGCCCGCGCCGAGGCTCGCGCGCGGGTAGGCGTCGTAGCCCGCGCGGGTAGCGACCTGCTCGTGGGCCTGGTGGCCAGGGAGATCGACGCCCGCGAACGTGACGAGGCCGTCGGCGACGGCGCGCACGGGCTCGTCGGGCAGCGCGTCGACGTCGATCCCGCGGTGGCTCCGCTCGCCCCCCGCGCGCTCGGCGCCGAGCCACGAGAGGACGACGCGCGGGCAGCCGTGGAGCGGACAGCCGAGCTCGACGCCGCGATAGCGGATCGGGGCCATGCCCGGCGAGGCGCCATAGAGCTCGAGCAGGCGGCGACGATCGGTGAGGATGCGCTCCTCCTCGACGTCGCTGCCGACGCGATCGCCCCAGACGAAGTGCGAGACGTAGTGGCGGTGCGGGGCCTGCGCGAACGCGTGATCGACGCCCTCGTGCTGCGCCTCCCACATCGCGAGGAGGGTCGCCGCGAAGTAGAGGTTCGGCTCCGCCTGCTGGAGGCGGAGCGGGCCGAAGGGGAAGCGATCCATGCGGACCGCGCGCTCCTCGCGCGCTCCGCGTCGCTCGATCGCGTAGGAGAGGACGCCGCGCTCGACCTGGGGGCGGTAGAGATCCCACGGGATCTGCGTGAGCCCGACGCCGCGAGCGCCGTCGACGTCGAGCGCGTCGGGGTCGCAGCGGCTCGCGCGGAACATGACCGCCGCGAGGAGGAAGGGATCGACCTCGCGCTCGCGCGCGTACGTGGTGATCCATCGACCGTAATTCGTCGCGCGCGTCGGCCCGATGCCGTGGCAGAGCGCCCGGAGCGCCGTCGTGAACCGCTCGACGCTCACCTCGCGCGGCGCGGAGGGCTCCTCTGGCCAGTCCTCGGGGAGCACGCGCGCGGCGAGGACCTGGTTCGCGTGGAGCCCCACGCGTCGCCGCGCCGCCCAGGGCGCGTGGGCCTGTCCGCTCGCGGCGAGCGCGATCCAGAGCGACGCGAGCGCCGCCGCGGCGATGGTTCGGCTCGAGAGCGCGCGCATCGAGCGACGGATCGCCCGATCGCGCGCCGGAGGTCAAGAAACCGAGCCTCGCGCCGTCAGTCGAGGCCGGCGCAGCGCTCGGTCCCTCGAGCGGTGTTGTCGTCCTCGTTGCACTCCACGACCACGCCGCTCGCCTCGTCGCCATCGACGCGGACGAGGAACGCGAGCTCCTCGTCGTAGGGCTGATCCATCGCGACGGCCGTGAGGCGCTCGCTCTCGCCCGGCAAGAGGGGCCGCGTCGTGGTGAGCGTCGCGACGACGCCCATGCTCGGCGCGGTCTGCACGAACTCGACGGTGACGCCGGCGGGGACGCCTCGGCTCCCGGCGTTCGTGACGACCGCCGAGAGGCGGACCTGCTGGCGGCCGCACGCGGCGACGAGATCGAGGCTCACGGTCAGGTTCGGCGCGTTGAACACGCCAGCGCCCTGCACGTTCGCGCGGAAGTTGTTGAGCCCGTCGACCCGCCAATTCTCCACGGCGTCCGCCGGCACGTTGCCGCGATCGTCGACGTGCGTCACCGCGTAGGCGAACTGGTTCCAGATCGGGCGCGAGCGGACCCAGCGATCGGAGGGGTCGCCGAGCGCGAAGATGCCGGTCGTCCCGTCGCGATACGCCGCGGGGATCTCGGCGTCGCTCGCGTAGCCGAAGACGCGTCGGTACGCGGCGCGGCAGTTGTCCCGGCTGACCTGATCGTTGTTCGCGGGGACGACGATCTCGCTGTTCCCGTCGCGATCGACGTCGACGACGATCGGGTACTCGTGCCCCGTGCGCGAGCTGTTCGGCCAGGGCTCGATCAGCGCGGAGCTGCCCGTGCGGCCATCGAAGACGTGGAGGAAGCACTCGTCGTTGTAGATGACCTCGCTCACGCCGTCGCCCTGGAAGTCGAACACGCTCGAGCCCGTCACCGAGCTCGAGAGATCCTGCGTGACGGCGCTCCAGAGCAGGGCGTCCGTCGTCCCCGTCATCCGATCGCAGCGGCCCGCGCTCCGGCCCGCGATCGGGGTCGGGATGCAGTCGAGGTCGTAGACGGCGTAGGCGCCCCTGCCGGCGGTCGAGATCTCGGGGAGGCCGTCACCGTCGAAGTCCGCGATGGTCGGCGGGCCGCCCGTCCCCCCGCCGGGGATCGCGAGGGTGCCGGAGAACCACGAGCCACCCGGGCCGACGAGGAGCGCGCCCGTCGCGCCGGCGTACACGCGGACGGCGCCGGCTCGGACCTCGACGACCTCCGGCCGACCGTCGAGATCGAGGTCCGCGACCGCCGCGTACCCCGCCGTCCCACCCGTGGCGGGCCAGAGCCGCGAGCCGTCCGTGTCGAACGCCATGCCGCCGCAGGTGATCTCGAGCGCCGGATCGTCGTCGAGGTTCGCGACGACCGACTGCGCGCCGTTGACGTTACAGGCGTCGGCGTCGAAGAGGCTGCGGAGCGTGAAGCCCGCGCCCGCGCGCTCGAAGGCGAAGGCGCGCGCCCCGAGGACGATCTCGGGCGCTCCGTCGCGATCGAGATCGTGGATGGAGGGGCTGGCGTGGGCCGCGGTCGTGGCCGCCGGAAAGCGCGCGAGCACCGTCCTGCCGTCCCCGTCGAGGACGACGAGCGCCTTGCTGGGCGTGAGATACACGATCTCGAGCGCGTCGTCGGACGGGTCGAGGTTCGCGAGCGCGACGGCGGTCTGCGAGGTGCAGGTGTCGGCGCCGGAGACGGTCCAGAGCGTCTCGCCCGTGCCGCCGTGGATGGCGACGAGGATCGCGTCGCCCAGGGCCGAGCCGGTGTAGGCCGGCACGACGACGTCGGGGACGCCGTCGCCCGAGACGTCCCCCACGCTCGGCGAGATGATGACGTTCGAGTAGCGCTTCGTGCCGACCATCGCCCCGGCCCAGTGCCACTCGACCTCGAGCGCGATCCGGTCGAATTCCGGGCGCACCTCGCAGAGGGGAGGGGGCGGGTAGGGGAGGCAGCGCCCGATCGTGTGCTCGCAGTAGGTGCCCTCCTCGAGACAGTCGAAGTCGTCGTCGCACGTCTCGCCGGGCGTGATGCACGCGTCCGCGACGCAGACCTCGCCCGCGCCGCAGCAGACGTCGAGCGCCGCGCCGCAGAGCGCGTGGCCCTCCTCGCAGCGCGCGGCGCAGACGACGCCGTCGAGGCAGAGCTGATCGGCGGCGCAGCACGTGAGGCCGTTGTCGCCGCAGCGCTCGTTCTCGCAGATCGGCGCGCACGCGAAGTCGTCGACGCACTCCTCCCCCTCCGCGCAGCAGCGCCGCCCACCGGCGCAGCTCCGCTCGCTCGGGCAGGCCGCCGCGTCCGGGCGGATCGCGCCGTCGCTCGCCCCGCCGGCGTCGATGGCCGGGTCGGGCTGGCAGCTCCCGTCGCGGCAGACGAGGCCCGCCGCGCATTGGCCGCTCGTCGAGCACGGCGCGCCGACGCCACCGTTCGAGCCCGGCTCGCAGTCGCACGCCGAGAGCGTGATGGAGAGCGTGATGGAGAGCGTGATGGAAAGCGTGAGGAGGAAGAGGGACGAGGAGAGCGAAGACCGCGTACGCATCGGTCGAGGATACGGGAAACCCGCCCGGGCTCCATCGGCTCACGGCATGCGCTGGCGGATCGAACGCACTCGCCCTTCGCGCCGGACGGGACGCCTCGGGCCCCTCTCTCCCGCGCGCCGACGCTCGCGCTCGCGCCATCGCGCCGCGCCGAGCGCGCGATCAGTCGAGGCGCTGGAGGACGACCCGAAGGGCGCCCATCGTGCGCGGGACGTCACCGGTCGTTCGGAGCTCGAGCACGAGCTCGCTCGAGCCCGCGGCGAGCGCGCGCTCCGCGGAGAGCTCCGCGACGCCGATGAGGTCGTCAGGCCCGACGTCGTCGTCGTAGACCACGAAGCGGATCGGCAGATCCTCGACGCGGAACGCGCCGGGCAGCCAGTGATCGAGCGTGATCTCGTGTTGGTCGGAGACGACCGGCGTGCGCTCGATCTCGCGCTCGCTGGGCACGCTCACGATCAGGATGAACGGGTCGGGCTCGCCGCCGATCATGTCCCAGCGGCCGCCGGTCGCCGTCGTCGGAGAGACGCTGAGGCTCGCGAGGCGGATCCGGATGGGGCGCGGGCTCGGGGCCGCGGCCTGCCCAGCGCTCGCGGCGCGCGTCGCGTCGCTCGCGCTCGCGCCGCTCGCCGGCGCGCTCGTCGCGGCGGACGACGCCGCGCCCGTGAACACGCGCAGCCGCGCGCGGAC
>JBDHVC010000019.1:0-67221 GCA_039809495.1 Sandaracinaceae bacterium | reverse complement strand
CCGCTCTCGTCGAGGTCCTGGAGGAGCATCAGGAGTTGACCGAAATGCTTGGGAAAATCTGAGGGGATGCCTCAGCGCCCCAGCCCCTCCCCCACGCCGAGGCAGCGCGCCCACGCTCGCCCGATCAGATCGAGCGCGCCGCGGCGCGCCGTGAGGCGCGCGAGGCCTTGCGAGGGCAGGTCGACTCACGCACGATGCACGCCCATGGACCGCCACTTCGGCGACGACGACGGTGAGACGCAGGTGCACGCCCGCGCGCTCGAGCCCGCGGCCGAGGGGAGCGCCGACGCGATCTTCCGCTCGTTCGTCGAGCGCTCGGCGCGCGTGCCCGCGGTGCCGCCCGACGCGACGACGGCGCCAGACCTCACCCCCGAGGAGGCGATGCGCCTCGACGAGCTCGACGAGGTCCAAGCCATGACGGGCGACGAGGAGCTCGCCGGCGCGCCCAGCGCGCGCTTCGCGACACGCTGGACGCAGACGATGGAGCACCTGCTCCAAGAGGCCGATCTCCACCACCACGGCGCGCGCGCCGAGGAGACGAGGGTCGGCCCGAGCTCGGACGCGATCCTGCTCTTGACGGAGCGCAAGGGCGCCCGCGCGCTCGAGCGAGACGACGAGGGGGACGACGACGCGCGGACGGTCGCGGTGCGCGCCGTGGGCCTCGCGGAGCGGCTCCTCGCGGCTCGACCTGCTCCCCCGAGTGAGGAGACGGTGGCCGTCCCCCGGATGCCCGAGCTCGTCGAGACCGTGGTCCACCCCTCGGCGGAAGAGGACGCCCGATCCCTCGACGCGCACGCGAGCGGCCCGTGGGACGAGGCCGAGCGCTCGAGCTCGACCTCCGGGCGGTGGCGCACCGAGCGCGAGCGCGACCCTCTGCCGTGGGAGAGCGTCGTGCGCGCGCCGTCGGAGACGACCCAGCGCAAGGAGGCGCAGCGGCTCGTGCCGAACGTCGCGAGCCTCGTCGTCGTCGAGCCCCCTCCGAGCGAACGCAGCGAGGACGGCCTCATCCCGAGCGGGCTCTTGGATCGGAAGCTCTCCGACATGGCGGTCCTCCTCCGCTATGGGCACGAGCCGCAGGTGCGGCGCGAGCTCGAGCACCTGCGCTCGCGCTACTCCCAAGACCTGCTGCTCGCCCGACGCATCGCTGAATTCTACGTGACGAACGAGCGACCGGCGCTCGCGCTCGAGCAGCTCTTCTCCCTCGCGACGGGCCTCTTCGAGCGGAGGAACGTCGAGGGGATGCGCCAGGCCCTCGAGCAGGTGCTGGTGATCGACCCCGCGAACGAGCGCGCGACGCGCCTCCTCGCGCTGCTCGAGCATCGCCCCTCCGAGATCCCGCCCTCGCCCCGAGGCTCGTCGCGCTGAGGCGCGCGAGCGCGCCGCGCGGACCGCGAACATGGGGACGTCGATGCAAGGAGCCGGGGGCCGGATCCGCACGCTCGAGGGGGACTTCGCTCCGGCCGGCGCTCGCCCCGTCGAGCTCGTCTTCCGATCCGTCGGCGAGCGCACGAGCGCCCTCGCGCTCGAGCTCGCGATCGAGCACGTCCGACCGCAGCGCGTCCACGTCATCGAGGGTGTCGAGCCCTTCGCGCTCGCCGTCCAGAAGATGTTGGAGCTGCCGCACGTGACCGATCCGGCGAGCTCGACGAGCCACGTCGTCCACGTCGACGCCGACTGCTTGATCCTCGAGGATCTGCGCCCGTTCCTCGACGCGAACGCCCTCCCCTACGTCGACTGCTACGTCCACGATCGGTTCCGCGGCCGCATCCACTGCGGCGTCCACATCACCCGCGTCGACGTGCTCCGCGCCATGGCGAGGGTGTCCGTCCCCAAGGACGATCTCCCGTACGTCCTTCGCCCCGAGTCGCGCCTCAGGAACCTCGCGCTCGCGGCGCTCGGGCTCGAGAAGCAGCTCAAGACCTTCCACATCCTCCACGACCACTTCCAGCGCTTCACCGACATCTTCGCGAAGTACGCGCTGCGCGAGCTCCGCAGCCGCACCTCGAACCAGCGCAAGCGCCTCGTGGCGGCGATGGCCGACTGGGGGGAGGGAGCCGATCTCGACGTGGCGCGCGCAGCCGTCGCGCACGCGGCGCAGAGCGTCCCCCCGCTCGCCAAGCCGCGCGCCGTCGAGAGCTACATCGCGAGCCTGCGCCGAACGAGCGAGGTCGAGGTCGCACGCCTCGGGCTGCCCGAACAGCCTGCGCTCACGCGGCGCGAGGTCGACGAGGCGATCGCGCGCGATCCGGCCCTCGCGCACCGCGCGGTCACCGCGAAGGTCTTCGGGATCGGGCTCTCGCGGACCGGCGCGCGCAGCCTCACGGCGGCGCTCCACATGGTGGGGATCGACGTCATCCGGTTCCCCACCGATCAGGACACCCTCCGCGCGATCGCGCGGGACGACGGCGTCTTCCCGCTCCTCGAGCACTACGACGGCATCACCGACCTCACGACCGTGCCCTACGTCGAGGCGCTCGCGCGCGCCTACCCTGACGCGCGCTTCGTCCTCACGACGCGCGACGAGGCGAGCTGGCTGCGCTCCTGCAAGAAGATCTGGCGCGACGAGGCGGGCCTCGCGCGCATGCGCAGGCTCGATCCCGCGATCGTCGAGGCCGAGCGGATGCTCCGCGCGCGGGTCTACGGCTCCACGAGCTTCGACGCCGCGCGCTTCCTCGAGGTGCGAAGGGCGCACCACGCTCGCGTCGAGACGATCTTTCGCGACGAGCCCCATCGCCTGCTCAGGCTCGATCTCCCGGCGGGAGACGGCTGGGAAAGGCTCGCCCCCTTCCTCGGCGTCCCCACCCCCACCCAGCCCTTCCCGCACAAGGGGAGAAAGACGAGCGACAAGCTCGCGAACCTGGAGATCGACGACTGACGGCGCGTCACGCAGGCACGAGGCGGTCCATCGCGCGGTCGATCGCGTCCGCGAGCGGGCTCGCGACGCGGGTCACGAGGGCGTCGTCGACGCGCATCGGACCGAGTGGCTCGTAGCGCTCGACGAGCAGATCGCGCCGGACCTCGAGCACGAGCACCTGCGTCGGGTAGCGCTCCGCCCAGCGCGCTCCCTGCGTGCTCGGCGCGAGCTGATAGACCTCGCCCTCGCTCGACGCGAAGCCGCTCGCGCCGAGCGTCGCGAGGAGATCGTCCACGAGCGCCGCCGGCGCCCACCTCGATCCGTCGATGCGCCGCGTGAGCAGGTCGATCTCGGGGCGAACGGAGAGCGTCGCGAGGACGTCCGGCGCGTGGCACGCGCGCAGCCGCTCGACGATCCGATCGTCGATGGCCTCGATCGGCAGCTCATAGCGCCCGTAGGTGTGCGGGCTGAGCGCGAAGCCCCCCGCCTCACAGGTCTCGCGGTAGGCGGCCTCGGCGATCGCGACGTACGCGCGGTGGAGCGAGCGCAGGAGCGCGACGTCCTCGGCGCTCCGCACGTACGGCGGGATGGCCGCCGTGATCGCGCCCGCGGCGATCGCGTCCTCGACGCGGTTACAGTCGATGAAGGTCCTCGGGATCAGCGACCGGATCAGCGTGACGCTCAGCGACGGACGGCGTTCGACGAGCAATTCGGCCACGCGCCGACCGTACTGCCACGCCCCGACGTCGGTGTTCGAGTGGAAGAATTCGTGGAGATCCTCGGGAAATTCGCCAAAGAGACGCGCGCGGAGCGCGTCGTAGTGCGCGCGCTCGTCCGCGCCGTGCGGCACCTCGACGAGCAGGGCGCCCCCGCGCTCGTGCGAGCCCGCGCCGCGAACGCGCTCGACGTGAGCGATGCCTGGGTGAACCGTGACCTCGAACGACGACGCGACCACGCGGCGAGCCTACGCGAAGCGCCCTGGCGGCGCATCGCCCAAAGCGCGTCCCGCTAGCGCCCCAGCTCGACGACGTCGTCGGCGACGACCCAGCCCTCGCGCCCTCCCGAGAGGCGGACCCGCGCCCACGCGCCGTCCCGACCGATGACCTCGACTCGCTCCCCCTCGAGCCCGCGTCCGCGCGCGCTCGCGTCCGCGCGCGGCCCCTCGCGGAGGATCGCGTCGTCGGCGACGATGACCGCGGGCGGCCCCGCCGAGAAGGCCCCGCGGCGCGAGAGGAGCCCTCCCCCCGTCGCCGCGAGGAGCGCGAGCAGCAAGGGCGCGGCGACGCCGAGGCCGATCCGCGCGCGCTCGCGCTCGACGAAGAAGAGCGCCAACAAGACGATCGACGCGAGCGCGTCGAGCGCGAGCACGACGAGCGCGAGCTGGTCCTCCGAGAGGAAGGAGAAGAGCGTCTCGCCGAGCGGCGCTCCCTCGTCCACGACCGCCTCTCCCTCTCGCTCCGCCTGCCGCCGCGCGACGATCGCGCGGCTGGCGTCGAGCGCCGCGCGCGCCGCGGAGTCCGACGGGCGCAGGCGGATCGCACGCTCGAACGCGACGATCGCGTGCCCATGACGCCCCTCGCGCGCGTAGCTCGCGCCGAGGTTGAAGTCGACGTCGGGATCGTCGACACCCGCCTCGACGAGCGTCTCGTATCGAGCAGCGGCCGTCCGGTAGTCGCCGCGGAAGAACGCCTCGTTCCCCTCGCGAAAGAGGGTGTCGAAGGACTGCGCGCGCGCCCCCGAGGTCGCGAGCGCGACGACGAGCGCGACGACGAGCGCGGCGAGGACGCGAGCCAGGTCGGCTCGATGAGCCGGCGTCATCACGCGTCCTCCTCCTCGCGAGGCGTGAACCGCTCGAGCGCCGCGAAGAGCGCCTGGCTCCGCGCGAGCGCCGCGTCCATCTCCTTCGGCTCTCCTCCCGCGGCCGAGAACCGCGCCATCTCCGCGCCCTCGAGCTCCTCCTTCACCCGCTCCGCGAGCGCCGCGTCCATGCCCGCGTCGACGAGATCGCGCCGAAGCTGGGCGTGCGTGAGGCTCCCGATCGCGCGCTCGAGGCGGATCTCGACGATGCGCCGGAGCGCCTGCGTGATCGCGGCATAGAACGCGCGCGTGTCGCTCGACGCGATCGCGGCGCGAGCGTCGCCGAGCAGGGCGCGCGCCTCACGGGTCGCCCGATCCGAGGCGCCCGCCTTGGCGCGGCGAGCGCTCCGGCGGCGCCCGGCGAAGACGAGGAGCGTGACGACGATCGCGAGCGGTCCGACGAGGAGCGCGACCTCGTACCACCACGAGGAGGCGAGCCGCGTCGCGCGGCGCGTGAAGGACGAGGTCGTCCGCACGGGGCCGAACGCGACGCTCTCCCCCGTCTGCTCCGGGCTCGCGCCCGAGGCGTCGGCGGAGGACGAGCCCCCCGATGGCGGCGCGGCCGGGGTCGTCGCGTTCCCGACGGCGGTCAGGCGGAGCGCGGACGCCTCGACGACGCTCCACGCGCCGGCGCTCGGATCGAAGACCGCCCAGCGGAACGGCCCGAGCGTGTAGTCCCCCGCCCGCTCGGGCACGATGAGCCAGCGGATGCGTCGATCGCCGCCGACGCGCTCGCGATCCACCGTCGTTCGATACTGCACCTCCGGCTGGAGGACACGCAGCCCGTCGGCCTGCACGCGAGGCGTCGGGATCGCATCGACCTGGCCGACCCCGCTCAGGTGGAGCTCCAGCGTCACGGCGTCGCCCGTGGGCACCTGCGCCCGATCGAGCGTCGCCTCGGCGGCGAGCGTGCCCACGTGAACTGGCATCCCCGGCGCGGCGCCAGCGGGCGGCGCGTGCACCGTGATCGTCACCGGCGTGCTCGTCCGCGTGAGCACCCCCTGCGAGGAGCCGAAGATCACGTCGATCGGGCTCCCGATGGGCACCTGCATCTCCATCGTCCCGATCGAGAGCTCCCCCTCGCGCAGCGGGAACGCCGCGAGACGACGCAGCGTGTAGACGCGAAAGCTGGCGCCGCCGACGCGCTGCGCGACGGGCTCCGGCGTCGCGCTGCGATCGAGGAGATCGTGGACCCAGAAGCCATCGGTCGCCGGCTGCTGCGTGATCTGCGGCTGGGCCGCGAGCGAGCGGACGTAGAGGTAGAAGGTGACCGTCACCTGCTGGCCGACGATCGCCTCGCGTCGGTCCACGACCGTGCGAAGGAAGGCCTGATCGTCGTAGACGGCCCCATCGAGCGGGCCCGACGGCGGCGACGTGTCGATGGGCGCCGCCGGGGGCGTGGAGGTCCCGGGGCCCGTCACCGCCCCCGGTCCCCCCGAAGCGCCCGCCCCACCGACCGAGACGGTGACGGCGTTGCTCGTGAGCCGCTGGCCGCCGAGCGCGACCGTCGCCGGACCCACCTGGTAGCTCCCCTCGCGTCGTGCGCTCGCGAGGACGACCAGCCGCGAGCTGCTCTCGATCATCTGGCGCTGGCCGCCGAAGCCGAACGAGAACTGCATCGGCTGCGTGGCCTGCCGACTCATGACGTCGAACGCCGAGAGATCGATCTCCGGAGCGCCGAGCTCCGCGCCCTGGCCTCGGCACATCACCTCGATCCGAAAGGGCTGGCCGACGGCCGGCGTCGTCGTCTCGACGCGAAGCTCGCACGAGCCCGTCTGCGCGCGCGCCTTCGCGCCGAAGAGCGTGACGACGCCGAGCGCAGCGGCACAGAGAGCCGCCGCGCGACACCGGTGAAGCCAACGCCTCGAGGCGAGTCGCTGCATCCCGGATCACCAGTCCTGCGCGGGGCGGCGCTGTTCTCGCTGCCCTCGCGCGCGCGCGCGCGCTCGGTCGAGGTTCTCTTCGCTGTCGCGCAGGGCGTCGAGCACGCGTCGTTGATCGGGCGGGAGCGAGCGATCCATCGTGCCCGTCGCGTCCTCATCCGTCGAGCGATCCTGCTCGCTCCCAGGCTGCTCGGGCTGCTGGCCCTCTTGACCGTGTTGCTGGCCTTGCTGTTGCTGCGCGTCCTGCTGCTGGCCCTGCTGGTCTTGCTGCTGTTGCTGGTCCTGCTGCTGCTGATCCTGCTGCTGTTGCTGGTCCTGCTGCTGCTGGTCCTGCTGCTGTTGTTGCTGGTCCTGCTGCTGTTGCTGGTCCTGCTGCTGTTGCTGGTCCTGCTGCTGTTGTTGCTGATCCTGCTGCTGCTGGTCCTGCTGCTGTTGTTGCTGATCCTGCTGTTGTTGCTGTTGCTGTTGTTGCTGTTGTTGTTGCTGTTGTTGTTGCTGTTGTTGCTGCTGCTCTTGCTGCTCTTGCTGCTCCTGCTCTTGGGTCTCTCGCCGGAGCGCGAGCTCGAGGTTCCAGCCGGCGTCGCGGTTTCCCGGCACGGCGCGGAGCGACTGGCGGAATTGCTCCGCCGCCTGACCGAAGAGCTGCCGCGCGCGCGCGTGATCGTTCGCGCCCGCGGCGGCGTCCGCCTCCTGGTAGAACGAGAGCCCGAGATCGTAGAACGCGGCGGCCCGCATCTCGCGCGGTGCAGGCGGCTCCGTCGCGCGCACGAGCGCCTGGCGCGCGTCCTCGTGCTGCCCCGCCGCGAGCAGCGCGAGCCCGCGGTTCAACGAGACGCCGGGCTCCGACGGGAGCTCGGCGGCCGCGCGGTCGTACTCCGCGAGCGCGGTCTGCGCGTCGCCGGAGCGCAGCGCCTCGTTGCCCTCGCGCACGTGGCCGTTCTCGGAGCGGAGCCAGTCCCACGCGAGCGCCCGCGTCGGCGTGAGCGTCGCGAGCGCGGCCACGGTCGCGAGCAGGAGCGGCGGCGCGAGGCGGCGAGGGGGTTCGTTCACGGCTTCGTTCCTTTCGCGGGCTTGGTCGGGCGTCGACGACGAAGCGCGCCGATCCAGGCGTCCGGCAAGAGCGCCTCGAGCACGAGCAGCAAGAAGCCCGGCACGAGGAAGAGAGCGTAGCGCCCCTCTTGTACCGTCACCCGGCGCGAGCGCTGCTCGTCTTGGTGCATGCGCCGGATGTCACCGCGGATCTGGTCGACGCCGACGCCGCCCCGTCCGGCCGCGTAGTAGCGGCCGCCGGTGATCTCGGCGATCTGCCGGAGCTGGGCCTCGGCCTCCTCCGTGAGCGCGGTGCGGATGATCTCGCCGTGGTCGTCGCGCTGGTAGCCCGTCCACGTCCCGTCGGGCGCGTAGGTCGGGATGGGCTCGCCGGTCGCGGTGCCGATGCCGATCGTGTAGACGCGGATCCCCGCCTCGGCGAGCTCGTGGGCCGCCGCGATCGGGTCACCCTCGTGATCCTCACCGTCGGTCAGCAAGATGACGACCCGCGATCGCGGTCGCCCCTCCTCCTGCTCCGCTCGCCGCGCCGCCCGCGCGCTGGCCCGCTCGAAGAGCCGCTTGCTCGCGACGAGGGCGCGCGCGATCGCCGTCCCACCGACGGGCATGTCGTAGGGGCCGAGGTCGCGAAAGAAGAGCGAGAGGGCGCCGTAGTCGACCGTCATCGGAAATTCGATCGTCTCTCCCGCGAACGCCACGACCCCGACGCGATCCCCGTCGAGCTCGTCCACGAGCCGGAGCACCTCGGCCTTGGCTCGCTCGATGCGGCTCGGGCGCACGTCTCGCGCGAGCATGGACTTCGAGAAGTCGAGCGCGACGACGATGTCGACGCCGCGACGACGCAGGATCCGGGTCCGGCTGCCGTAGGCCGGCCCGGCCATCGCGACGAGGACGAACGCGAGCCCGAGGGTGAAGAGCACCGCGCGCGCCGCCCTCCACCTCCTCGCGTCGCCGATGACGAGGCTCGAGACGACGCGCGGATCGCCGAACCGACGCGTGGCGCGCTCGCGCCGCACGGACGCGAAGTAGGCGAGCCCCGCGAAGAGGGGCACGACGAGCAGGAGCCAGAGCATGCCGGGGTGCGCGAAGCTCACGGCCACCTCCGCAGGTAGAGCGTCCCGAGCAGGAACTCGATCGCGAGCAGCCCGAGCGCGGGCCAGACGAACGCCGGATAGAGCTCTCCGTAGACGCGCCCCTGATCCTCGATCTCCGACTGCTCGAGCCGATCGAGGATCGTGTGGAAGCTCCGCTCGAGCGAGCGTCGATCGCTGACGAGGAAGGACTCGCCGCCGGTCCGCTCCGCGATCCGTCGCATCAGCGTGGGGTTGATCGGGAATTCACCGCGGTTCCAGATCGGCCGGCCCACCTGATCGAAGCCCTGCTGCACCATCGCGTCGTCGCTCTGGCCCATGAGGACGGTGTAGACCTTGACGCCCATGTTCGCGGCGAATTCGGCCGCCTGTTCGGGCGACACGTTGCCGGCGTTCGAGTCGCCGTCCGTGAGCAGGATGATCACCCGACTCGCGGCGTGCGACTGCCGCAGGCGGTTCAAGGAGACGCCGAGCGCGTTCCCGATCGCCGTCCCTTGGCCATCGATGTTGCCGAGCTCGAGCTCCGCGATCACGCCTCGGAGCGCCTCCTTGTCGGTCGTGAGGGGCAGGAGCGTGTAGGCGTCGGCGCCGAAGACGACCGCGCCGATGCGATCGTTGGGGCGACGCTGGATGAAGTCGTCGACCACGGCCTGCATCGCCTGGAACCGGTTGGGCGTGATGTCGCTCGCCTGCATCGAGAGCGAGAGATCGAGCGCGAGCACGATGTCGATCCCTCGCACCTCGGCGTCCTCGCGCGCGTGGATCGACTGCGGCCCCATGAGCCCGATCACGACGAGGAAGATCGCGACGAGGCGCGCGCCGAGCGTCGCGGGCATGATCCACTGGCGCAGCCGAGGCCGCGCGATCGCCGCGAGATCCTTCGCGCGCGAGACGGCGACGCGCGGGGTCGCGTCGCGGAGCAGGACGCGCGCGAGCCAGACGAGCGGCACCGCGAGAAAGAGCAGCGCCGCCCAAGGGCGCTCGAAGCGGAAGCTCTCGGGCGCGAGCGGCACCTCGTAGACGCGCTCGATCACCCACGCCGAGACGTAGAGGATGGGCACGAGGAAGAGGAGCGCCCAGCCGAGCCCGAGGAGGACCTCCTGCCACCGCCTCATCGGTCCCTCCTCGAGGGATCCGCGAAACCGAGCGGCGTCTCGCGGCCGAGCAGCGCGCGCTCCTCGGCGGCGTCCACGTCGCGGTGCGAGAGGACGACGCGCCGCCTCGCGACGTTGAGCGCCACGACGCGGAACGCGTGGCGCTCCCCGACCGCACCGCCATGGGCGCCAAGGAGCGCGCCGAGGTGCGCCTCGGGCAGCGTCCCGAAGACCCCCTCGCCGAGCGCGACGAGCCAGCCGTCCTCGCGGCGCGCCGTGAGCTCACCGACCACGAGGGAGTCGGCGGCGACGGCCTCGTCGAGCGCGTTCCAGATCGCCTCGCTCGCGGCGTCGATCCCCTTCGGCTCCTCGATGGTGGGAGCGGGCGCGGCGCTCGCGGCGACCTCCGCGGGAGGCGGCGGCGTGGGCGTCTCGGGGATCCGCGCGGGCGGCTCGGCGCGCGGCGCCGGGGTCTCGGGGATCGTGAACGAGGCCTCGCGCGGCGTCGGCGCCACGGGCTCCTTCGGCGGGATCGTGGCTGGGATCGGCTCATCCGAGGGTGCGCTCGGAGGCATCGTCACGGGGATGGGGCGCGCTCCGTCCCGGGCGGCGGGCGCCTCGCGGGCGGGAGCCGCGCTCGAGTCGGTCGCGGCCGCCGCGCCGAGGGGGCTCGGCCTCGGGAGCTCGTCCGGCGAGGCGAGTGTCGGCTCCTTCATCGTCGGCGCCGGCGCGGGAGGTGGCGGCGGCGCGGCGGCGCTCCCGAAGAACATCGAGCGTCGCACGATGTGCTCGGCGCCGTCGATCACCCGCTCGCACGCAGCCTGATCGGGGATCGCCTTCGCGAACTTCACGAGATCACACTCCCCGAGCAGTGCGAGCAGCTCGTCGTTCGTGATCCCGCTCAGCCGATGCTCACGCATCTTGAGGATGACCTCGTCCGTCGTGCTCTCGAGCCCGTTGAAGCCGAAGCGCTGCCCGAGATACATGCGCAGGGCGTCCGAGGCGCCGTCGACGACGCGGGCCTGATCGCCACGCGCGAGCGCGTCTGGGAGCTCACGACGGAGCGCGAGCAGCTTCTCGAGCGCGACCTCGTGCGCGGGCCGCGGCGGCGGAGGCGGCGGGAGCTCCTTCGGCCTGCGGCGCCACCACCTGAGGAAGAGCCACGCGAGGAGCGCCCCGAGCGCGACGAGCCCGAGCGCGCCGAGGACGTACGCGAGCGTGTAGTCGTCCTGCATGACGACGACGGGATCGGTCGGCGGCCTCGGCTCGGCGTTCGGCTCGTTCGCGACGAGCGAGCCGACGGTCAGCTGGCGCGGCTCGGTCGAGGCGCGACCGACGACCCCATCCGCCGTGATGACGCGGATCGCGATCGGCGGGATCGTCACCTCGCCGGGCGCGAGCGCGAGGAGATCGAGCGTGAAGACGAAGCGCCGCCGCCCGCCCGCGACGGACTCCGTGTGCGCCTGGTCGACGAGCTCGAGCGGCGCGTAGCTCTGGCGCGGCAGGTTCACGTCGTCGCCCTCGGGGACCTCGACGCTGAGCTCGTAGTGGATCACGTCGCCGGTCATCACCCCGGAGTCGGGCGTGACGCGGACGCTCAGCGTGGGCGCGTGGCCTTCGGGTAAGGACGCGTCGTCGGCGTGGAGCGGCGGCTCGCCCGGCTCGGGGAGCGGAGGCGGGACGTCGCGGTGGGGAGGGTCCTCGCGCGGCGACGGCTCCTCGCGCGGCGCGTCGGCCGGCGCCTGCGCGGGCGCCGCGTCCTGGGCGCGCGCCGCCGCGCTCGATGAGAGGAGCGCCGCGAGGACGAGCGCTGGGGTGGTCGAGGCGCGCCTCATCCGTACCCCTTCATGCGCCGCTGACGACGGCGAAAGAGGTCCCCGAGCGGCTTCACGTAGTCGCGATCGGTGTCCACGACGACGTGATCGAGGCCGAGGCGGCCGAAGAATTGCTCGTGCGCCGCGCGCTCCTTGGCGACACGCTTGGCGAACGCCTTGCGGACCTTCGGATCCGTCGTGTCGATCTCGACGAGATCGCCCGTCTCGAGATCCTCGACGAGCGCGAGGCCGAGATCCGGCAGCTCCTCCTCGCGCGGATCGACGACCTCGACCGGGATGAGATCGTGGCGCGCCGCGGCGATGCGGAGCGAGCGCTCGTAGCCCTCGGCGATGAGGTCGGAGACGAGGAACGAGACGGCGCGACGCCGCTGGACGCTCCCGAGCAGGTCGAGCGCGACGCCGAGATCCGTCCCTCTCCCTTCGGGCCGCGCGTTCAGGATTTCCGTCACGACACGCATGACGTGGCCCTTGCCCTTCTTGGGCGGCACGTAGCGCTCGACCCGATCGGTGAAGAGGATGAGCCCCACGCGATCGTTGTTCTTGATCGCGCTGAACGCGAGGAGCGCGGAGACCTCCGCCACCGTCTCGATCTTCGGCCGCCCGACGGCGCCGAAGCGCTCGGAGGCCGAGAGATCGACGAGGAGCATCACCGTCATCTCGCGCTCTTCGGTGAAGACCTTGACGTACGCCTCGTTCATGCGCGCGGACACGTTCCAGTCGATGAACCGCACGTCGTCGCCGTGCTGGTACTGGCGCACCTCGCTGAACGCCATGCCGCGGCCCTTGAAGACCGACTGGTAGCCGCCCGCGAGCTGCTCGTTGGCGAGCCGCGCGGTGCGGATCTCGATCTTCTTCAGCTTCTTGATGAGCTCTCGGGGGATCACGGCGGACCTGAGGTGGGGGGGCTCGTCGGGGACGCCTCGCGCGACCGACGTCGAAGCTCAGGGCACCTCGACCTTGTCGAAGATGCGGCGAACGACCTGATCGCTCGTGATCTCTTCCGCCTCGGCCTCGTAGGTCAGGATGATGCGGTGGCGCAAGACGTCGGGGCCGATCGCCTTGACGTCCTCGGGCGTGACGTAGCCGCGGTGGCGGAGGAACGCGTGCGCGCGCGCCGCCAGGTTGAGCGCGATCGAGGCGCGCGGAGAGGCGCCGTGCGCGACCATCCCCACCAGATCCTTGAGGCCCGCCTTCTTGGGATCGCGCGTCGCGATGACGACGTCGAGGATGTAGTCGTTGATCTTGTCGTCGACGATCACGTGCGCGATCGTCTCGCGC
The DNA here is from genome assembly GCA_039809495.1 of Sandaracinaceae bacterium. Classification (GTDB taxonomy): domain Bacteria; phylum Myxococcota_A; class Polyangia; order Polyangiales; family Sandaracinaceae; genus JAFLCL01. The sequence continues at coordinate 54,282 of JBDHVC010000019.1, read as the reverse complement.
GCCTTGAGCACCTGCTCGGTGGAGGCGACGGCCCCGACGGCGAGCTCGCTCCCCGCCCTCGCCTTGTCGAGGTGGCTCGCGAGCGCGGCCTTCGTCATCCGCTCCATGACGCGCTTCTCCTCCTCGCGGCTCGGGTAGCCGACGAGGACGTGGAGCATGAAGCGATCGACCTGGGCCTCGGGGAGCGGGTACGTGCCCTCCTGCTCGACCGGGTTCTGCGTCGCCATGACCATGAACGGCGCCTCGAGGGGGAAGGTCGAGTCGCCGATCGTCACCTGGCGCTCCTGCATCGCCTCGAGGAGCGCGCTCTGCACCTTCGCGGGCGCGCGGTTGATCTCGTCCGCGAGGACGAGGTTCGCGAAGATCGGGCCGCGCTTCGCGGAGAATTCGCCGCGTTGCTGGTTGTAGATGACCGTGCCCACCACGTCGGCGGGGAGCATGTCGGGGGTGAACTGGATCCGCGCGAACTTCGCTGAGATCGTCTCGCAGACCGTCTTGACGGTCAGCGTCTTCGCGAGGCCCGGGACGCCCTCGAGCAGGACGTGGCCGCCGGTCAGCAGACCGACGAGGATCCGCTCGATCATGTGCTCTTGGCCGACGATGACCTTGCCGACCTCGTGGAGGATGGCGTCGGTGAAGGCGCTCTCGCGCTGAACGAGCTCGTTGATGGCGCGGACGTCTGTGTACATGAGGGGGCTGCTCCGAGGTTCGAAGGCTCGCTCGCGCGGGGCACGAGCGACGCGACCAGGCCCGAGCGCCCGGTGCGTCGCGCTCGGCTCGAGGTCCGTCACGCCCGCCGCGAGGCGAGGGGCGGGAGGATAGCGCCACGCGGCCCCCTCGTCTCGGATCGATGCTCTTCCACGGGACGCACTTCGTTGGGGAGGAGGAAGGATCGAACGGAGCACCTCGCCGGGCGAGGGGGCGGCGCGCCCCCCAGAGCAGGAGACGCGATGCGTGACGCTCTCTGAACCGGGGCCTCGCTCGACCTATTCCGCGCGCCCGGTCAGCCGAGGAACGCGGCGATGGCGGGGAGGAGCCGATCCCGCTCGTCCTCGAGGACGTAGTGCCCCGCGTCCTCGAAGCGGAGCACCTCGGCGCGCGGGAAGCGCCGCTCCCACGCCTCGAGGAAGGGGCGATCGAAGACGAAGTCGCGGAGGCCGAAGGCGAGGAGCGTCGGCACGTCGCGAAGCGCGCCGAGGCCCGCCTCCGTCGCCTCGACGATCGCGTAGGCGCGGTCGGCGGGCTCGAGCGGGATGTCCTCGACGAAGCGCAGCGTCGCGACGCGATCGGCCCAGCTTCGATAAGGCGCTACGTAAGCGCGCCGCACCTCGCGCGAGAGCGCCCCCTTCTGGACGCAGACCCGCGAGGCGGCGAGCGCGAAGGCGTTCGCGCCGCGCACGAGGAGCGTGCCGAGCGGCGTGCGCGCGAGCGCGAGCGCCCGGGGGAAGCGCTTGTCGGCGGGCATCCGAAACGCCGCCGTGTTCATCGCCACGATCCGCTCGACCCGCGCCGGGTGCCGCGCGGCCCACGCCATCCCGATCATCCCGCCCCAGTCGTGCAGGACGAGGCTCACGGCGCGATCGGGGGCGACCTCGTCGATCAGCGCCTCGAGATCGTCGACGCGCGAGGCGAGCGTGTACGCGTAGCGATCGTCGCTCGGCTTCTCGGAGAGGCCCATCCCGACGTGATCGGGGACGACAGAGCGGTGGGTCGCTCGGAGGCGCTCGACGAGCTCGCGGTAATAGAAGGACCAGGTGGGGTTACCGTGGACCATCACGACGACGGGCGCGTCCTCGGGGCCCTCGTCGAGGTAGGAGAGGCGGATCGTTCGCGCGCCATGGAGGTCCCGGACGTAGAGCGCGCGCCCCTCGAACGGATAGAGAGCGCGCGCGATGCCGAGCCGAGCGAGCGTGGGGGAGAGGTCGATCGCCTCGGCCTTCACCAGATCACCTCGGCCATCGCGCAGTTGAGGCCGCTCCCGATCCCCATGAGGCCGACGCGGTGCCCCCTCGAGAGCCGCCCGAGCGCGTCGGCCTGCGCGAGCACCATCGGGATCGACGCCGGGCCGACGTTCCCGTACTCGTGGAAGATCGAGTGGACGCGCGAGGGCGCGAGCTCGAGCCGCTCGACGAGCTTGTCGGTGTGCGTGCGGCTCACCTGATGGATGACGACCTCGTCGAGCGCGGCGGGGCTCCACCCGAACCCTGCGCGGGCGAGCGCGAAGGTCCGCGCGGCGAGATCGACCCCCGCGTGCAGGAGCCTCTGCCCATCGACGATCATCTCGTCGTTCTGCCCTCGGCAGAGGTGGTTGTGCTCCGTCGCGGCCAGGCTGACCGAGCCCCGGTAGAGGTGGGCACCCTCGGGCACCCGATCCGCGCGCGCGAGCAGCACCGCCGCGGCCCCCGATCCGAGCGTGAGCGTCGCGAAGTGGCTCGCGAAGAGGCGCGCGTCGCCGCGCTCGTTGAGGCGCTCGATCGTCCGCTCGACGACGAAGCGGCTGCTCTCGCCGTCGACGACGAGGCCGTAGTCGACGACGCCGCGCTCGATCGACTGCGCGACGAGGTCCATCCCGTTGATGAACCCGAGGCACGCGTTCGAGACGTCGAAGTTGAGGCAGCTCGGCTCGAGCCCGAGCGCGCCGTGGACGAGGCAGGCGGTCGAGGGCTCGACGAAGTCACGGCAGACGCTCGTGTTCACGAGCATGCCCACGTCGCGCCGATCGATCCGGGCGAGCTCGATCGCGCGCTCCGCCGCGCGCGTCGCCGCCTCGGACGGCTGCGTCCCCTCGTCCCAGAAGCGGCGCGCGACGACGCCGCTGAGCGAGGCGATCACGCCGCTCGTGAAGCCGATCCGCTTGAAGAAAGGCGAAAGGCGCGCCTCGAGCTCGGCCGAGGTGACGCGGTTCGGCGCGTCGATGGCTGCGACGCTCAAGATGGAGACGTTCTCGAACCGCATGAAAGCGGCGCTTCTATCCCAGCGCCAGAGGCCGAGCAATCGAAGAGCGCCGCGCGTCGAGCCGAAGCGACGACGCGCAGCGCCGACGCCTCCCGGCGCCCCTCAGGGCGTGAGCGCGCGCGCGGGAGCGGCCGCGAGGCGGAGGAGCGCGGGGTGGAGCACCATCACGAGCTCCTCGTACTCGCAGAACAGCGCGGCCTCGATCGCCACCCGACCCTCGCCGTCGCGTCGCGTCCACGCGTACGTCGGATCGACCCCCGCGAGCTCCGGGTCGTCCTCGGGTGGCCGCCACGACGCGCTCGCTTGCTCGCGCTCGCGGAGCATCCGCCCGAGCCCCTCGCGGTCGAGGAAGGACGAGGCGACGGTGTTCCGGAACTGCGCGAGCGCGTTGACCGCGGCGAGCGGCTCTCGCCCGGCGCCGATCTCCACCGTGTCCGTGTAGGGCATGCGCGCGAGGAGCGTCGCGACGCTCGCCGCGTCGTCGATGGCGAGGCGCAGCTCCCGGTGCGCGCCGCGGCGCTCGCCGCGCTCGATGGTGCCGATCGCCAAGAGCCCCTCCGCCATCGCGTCGTTCAAGAGGTCGACGTCACCGTCCGCGAACATCTCGCGCAGCTCGACGCCGATGTCCTCGGGCAGCACGAGGTAGGCGTCGTCGTCCGAGACGTGGAAGGGAGGGAGGAGCGCGAGGCTCTCGACGCGATGCCCGCGCGCGAGCGCCTCGCGCGCTCTTCGGAGCTCGTCCGCGTCGACGAGCGCGATCGTCAGCGGCAGCCCCGACACGTCTCGCGCGAGCTCTTGGAGGTCTCTCGAGTCCATGCGCCGGACCGTCGAGCAGGGGCTCTCGCGACGTCAAGAAATCGGCGCGCGGAGGCCGGGCGCTCCCGCGCGGGCGCGCGAGGTGGCCTCGTGGGTGCCGCGGCCTATACTCGCTCCCCTCTCTCGCACCCCTCTCTTGCTCTCCGTCTCTTCGACGCCTCCGAGCGCCATCCCGAGGATCCTCGCGTGACCGAGCGAACCGCTTCCACGAAAGAGCGCGCGACGAGCGCCGACGCCGAGCCTACCGAGGCCTCTGATCCCGCGATCGATCGGGCCCTCGAGCGCATGAAGAGCGACGACGAGCTCGGCCTCGAGTTCTTCGCCGACTACTTCGCCTACGCGCCCGCGGCCCTGGCGCTCCGAGAGTGCGTGCGGCTCGCGGCGATGCGTGGGGTGGAATTGCCCGAGCCGATCCTCGACGTCGGCTGCGGCGACGGGATCTTCGCGCGGCTCTGCTATCCGGATCGCCAGGTCTGGGGCATCGACATCAACCCGAACGAGGTGCGGCGCGCGCAGTCGACCGCGACGTACTCGACCCTGATCTGCGGGAGCGTGACGACGACCGATCTCCCGAGCGGGTACTTCAAGAGCGCGATCGCCAATTGCTCGCTCGAGCACGTCCCCGACATCTCCGGCGCGTTTCGCACGATCTCGAAGGCGCTCGCGCCCGGCGCGCCCTTCGTGCTCATCGTCCCGACGCCCGACTGGACGCACGAGCTGATCGTGCCGCGCGTGCTCGAGGCGGTGGGCCTCGGGGCCCTCGCGCGGAGCTACCGCGACGGGCTCGATCAGATCTTCTACCACGTCCACCTCTACGACCCGAAGCGGTGGGAGGCGCTCCTCGCGGCCGAGGGCTTCGTGGTCGACCGCGTCGAGCCCATCGTCTCGAGCGGCGTCACCGGCGCGTTCGACGTCCTGCTCTACCCGAGCGTGTCGGGCTGGCTCGTGAAGAAGCTGACGGGGCGCTGGACGCTCATGCCCGCCGTGCGGCGCGCCCTCGCGGTCGTGCCGAGGTCCGTCGTCCGCGCGCTCGCTTCGGCCCTGCGCCGCGACGTCGAGTCGATGAAGCCCGGCGAGATCGTCATCCACGCGCGCAAGGTCGGATGACGCACGCGCCCTACTTCGCGAACCACGCCCGCAAGGATCGCTTCCCGTGGTCGCTCTACCACCGCCCCCTCGTCGAGGGCTTCCAGCGGATCCTCGAGGCGAAGCCCGGGGCGCGCGTGCTCGTCGTCGGCTGCGGCATCGAGCCCATCTTCCCCGGCGTGCGGGGGGTCCACTTCTTCGGGTGTGACCTGGATCCTCAGGCGATCGAGGCGAGCCGCGCCCGCTTCCCCGAGCTGCGTGAGCGGCTCGCCGTCTGCCCCTCGGCCGCGGAGCTCCCGCGCGAGGGCGCGTTCGCCGGCGACTTCGACGTCGTGCTCGCGAAGGAGGTCGTCGAGCACCTCGAGGAGCCGGCGCCGTGGGCGCAGATGCTCGCGCGGCGCGTCGCCCTCGGCGGCTCGCTCCTGCTCTCGACGCCGAACTACGGCTGGGACAGCACGCTCGGCCTGCTCGAGCGCACGGCGCTCGAGTGGGTGGCGCGGCGCGACGGCTACACGCGCGCGCACATCCATCCGTCGAAATTCGACGCCGCGAGGCTCCGCGCGCTCGACGTCGGCCCGGGGATGGAGTTCGTCGACGTCGAGATCCCGTGGACGCGCTGGACGCTGCTCGGGCACTGGCGCCGCACGCAGCTCGCGCCCAGCTAGGATCGCGAGGTGCTCCTCCTCGCCGTGACAGCGCTCGTCTTCGCCGGCTCGGCCGTCGTCGCGGCGCGCCTCTACCCGAGCGCGAGCGCGCCCGAGGCGCTCGCGGAGCGCGGCCTCGCGACCGCGCTCGTCGCGACCTCGATCATCGAGGGGACGATCTACGCGCTCGGGTGGAGCGGCGCGCTCGAGCGCGTCTGGATCGTCGCGCTCGCCCTCGCGCTCTCGCTCCTCGGCGCGACGATCGCGCTCGCCACCGCGACGCGCGAGACGCGACGAGCGACCCTCAGGGACGCGCTCGCGCTCGCCGCGGCGCCCTTCGAGCTCTCGCGCGCGCTGAGGCGGACGGGGAGCGTCGCCTGGCTCGCGTACCTCTGGCTCGTCGGCCTCGCGCTCTGGACGAGCTACGTCGCGTGGCTCGCGCCCTCCGGCGCGTGGGACGGGCTCTGGTACCACGAGCCGATGGTCGGGTTCGCCCTCCAGAACCGGGGGTTCTCGATCGTCTCGGTGCCGCCCACGCTCGAGATGGTGAACGGCTACCCGCGCGCGACGGAGAACCTCCAGCTCTGGGCGAGCGCGCTCTACGATCGACGCCTCGTCGACGTCGTCCCGAGCTTCGCGTTCCTCGTCGCCGCGCTCGGCGTCTTCACGCTCGCGCGTCGCCACGGCGGCTCGCTCGCGGCGAGCGTCGGCCTCGCCACCGTCGCCGTCACGATCCCCGCGGCGGCGCTCCAGCTCAGGAGCACGTACGTCGATCTCTCGGTGCTCACCGCGACGATCCTCGCGCTCCACTTCGTCTCGCGGATCGAGCTGCGTGCGCGCGACGTGTGGATGGCGGGCCTCGCCCTCGGTCTGCTCGGCGCCATCAAGGCGAACGGCCTCGTCTTCGGCGCGATGCTCGGAGGCTGGCTCACGCTGCGGGTCCTCGCGCGGCGCGACGCTCGGCTCCTCGCGAGCTTGCTCGGCGCCTTCGCGGTGGCGGGCGCCTACGCGCTCCCGACCTACGTCCGAAACCAGCTCCTGCACGGCAACCCCATGTGGCCGATCACCTACGAGAGCGCGCTCCTCGGCGTGCGCCTCGAGGGGACCGTCGAGGCGGGCCACATGCAGCGCGGCTTCGCCTACGTCTGGAACGAGCTCACGGGGCCGCCGACCGTCGGCGAGGACTACCACGACACCGGGCGCCACGCGTACGGCTACGCGCTCCCCTTCGTCGCGGCGCCGCTCCTCGCGCTGGCGGCGCCCGCGCTCTTCGCGGCGTGGATCTCGAGCCTCGCCGATCGCGCCGCGCGCGCGCGCCTGACGCCGCTCCTCTTCTGCCTCGGCTTCGGGGTGCTCGTGCAGGCGCTCTCGCCCGGGCATCAGTGGGCGCGCTTCAGCCTCGCGTTCCCGGCGACGGGCCTCGTGGTGATCGGCTGGTGGCTCGCGAAGACGGGCCGCCAGCGCATCGAGGACGCCGCGCTCGGCGCGATGCTCGTCCTCAACGCGCTCACGCTCCTCTGGGCCGTGCCCGCCTGGGACGTCACGGTCCCAGAGGCGATCGAGCTCGCGCGCGCGCCGCTCGCCGAGCGGAACCTCGCCGACACGAGCCACTGCCTCCTGCCGGCCGAGACGCGGCGACGGCGCGACGAGGACCTCCACGCGGGCGACGTCGTCGCGTTCAGCGCCGACATCGGGTTCCCGGGCAACGTGTGGAACGACGACTTCTCGAACCGCGTCGTCTTCGTCCCCTTCGAGGGTCGAGCCGACTTCCTCGCGCGCCTCGACGAGCTCTCGGCCAAGTGGGCGTACGTGAAGGGGACGAGCGCCGAGGCGAGCGCCCTGCGCGCGAGCGACGCCTGGGCGCTGATCGGCCCCGCCTCGTTCGAGGACCTGATCTTCGCGCGGGTCGAGCCATCGAGCGCGCGCGCGGACTGATCGCCGCGGGCGGACGCGGCGATCCGGGTTGCCGGACGCTCGGAAGGGCGACACGTTGCCGAGCGAGCCCATGGCAACCCGTCGACGAGACGCGACCGACGACGACCCGCTCGACGGCGACGGCGAGGAGCGGCGCGAGCACGAGGCGGACGAGGACGATCGCGACGAGTCGAGCGATCACGACGAGCTGGACGCGGCCGTCGTCGAGCCGAGCGACGACGAGGTGCTCGGGATGGAGGTCATCGACGCCGACGAGGAGCGCGCCGCGCCACGCGCGTCGACCACGACGGCGCTCGCGCGCCGCGACTCGGGCGCGCTCTCTCGAGAAGACCCGCTCCAGGCCTACATGCGCGACGTCCAGCGCTACTCGATGCTCTCGCCCGAGGAGACGCACGCGCTCGCGACCCGCTACGCGAGCACCGGCGACGTCGAGGCCGCCAAGCGGCTCGTCACCGCCAACCTCCGCCTCGTCGTCAAGATCGCGTTCGATTACCGCCGCGCGTACCGCAACATCCTGGACCTCGTCCAAGAGGGGAACATCGGCCTCATGCAGGCCGTGAAGAAGTACGACCCGAACCGCGGCGTGAAGCTCTCGAGCTACGCGGCGTGGTGGATCCGCGCGTACATCCTGCGGTTCATCCTCAACAATTGGCGGCTCGTGAAGCTCGGGACCACGCAGACGCAGCGCAAGCTCTTCTTCAACCTCAAGAAGGAGAAGGCGCGCCTCGCGGCGATGGGGATCGATCCCACGCCCGAGCTCATCGCGACGAACCTCGAGGTGCCCACGGAGGAGGTCGTCTCGATGGATCGGCGCCTCTCCGGCTCGGAGCTCTCGCTCGACGCGCCGCTCGGTCAGAGCACCGAGGGCAAGCCGATGACGCGGCTCGAGACGATGTCGAGCGACGAGGGGCCTGTGGACGAGGCGCTCGCCGAGGGCGAGCTCAACGAGCTGCTCACCCAGAAGATCCGCAAGTACGGCGAGACGCTCAGCGGCAAGGACGCGATCATCTTCCACGAGCGCCTGCTCGCCGAGGAGCCGAAGACCCTCCAGGAGCTCGGCGATCGCTTCGGCGTGAGCCGCGAGCGCGTGCGACAGCTCGAGAAGCGCCTCCAAGACAAGATCCGCGCATACCTGGAGACGCAGGTCGAGAAGAGCGCGCTCTCGTGACGGCGCCCTCGACCCAGGGCGAGGGTCGCCTCTTCGTCGTCGCGACGCCGATCGGGAACCTCGAGGACATCACGCTTCGAGCGCTGCGCGTGCTCGCGAGCGTCGATCGCGTCCTCGCGGAGGACACGCGGCGCACCCGGACGCTCCTCGCCCACCACGCGATCGGGGCGCCCCTCCGGGCCTTTCACGCCTACAGCTCGGCGCACGCCGTCACCGCGATCGTCGACGAGCTCGATCGAGGCGCGCGCCTCGCGCTCGTCACCGACGCCGGGACCCCGGTCGTGAGCGACCCGGGCGCGAACCTGATCGCCGCGGCGCGCGAGCGCGGGATCCCCGTCGAGGTCGTCCCCGGCGCGAGCGCGCCCTTGACCGCGCTCGTCGGCGCGGGCTTCCTCGCGAGCCGCTTCCGCTTCGTCGGCTTCCTGCCTCGCTCGGGCAAGCGCCGCCGCGAGCTCATCGCGACGCTCGCGCGGGACGGCGACGCGATCGTCCTCTTCGAGGCGCCGACCCGGCTCCGAGGCACGCTCCTCGAGCTGGGAGAGGCGCTCGGGGAGCGGCCGATCGCCGTCTGCCGCGAGCTGACGAAGCTCCACGAGGAGGTCGCCCGCGGGACGGGCGCCGAGCTCGCGGAGCGCTTCGCGACCGCCCGCGGCGAGATCACGCTCGTGATCGCGCCGACCTTCGTCGAGCCGCCCGAGCCACCCGACGAGGGCGAGCTCGTCGAGCGCGCGCGCGCCCTGCTCGAGGAGGGGCTCGGCGCGAAGGAGGCGGCCGACGCCCTCGCGGAGGCGAGCGGGACGAGCCGCCGCGAGGCCTACCGCGTCGTGCTCGCCGCGCGCGAAGAGCGGTAGCCGCCGCGCCGACGAGCGGCTCGCATGTGTTAGCATCCGCGGCGATGCGTCGCGCACTTCTCCCCGTCCTGTTCGCCCTCTTCGCGGTCCCCTCGGCCTCGTGCTCGAGCGTCGAGACGACCTCCCCGCACGTTCGCGTCGTCTGGGGAGCGCTCGGCGAGCCGTCGGCGACCATCCCCGACGGGGTCGAGTCGCTCCTCTTGCTCGTCTACCTGCCCGACTCGGTCCAGCCCGAGGACTCGGCCTTCACGGTCGCGAGCCTCGAAGACGCCGACGGCAACGGGCGGCCCGAGATCGTGCGCCCCGATCTCCCCGTCGGCGTTCCGATCCGTATGGTCCTCCTCGGTGGCCCACGGGAAGACGACTGGACCCACGTCGGCGCGGTCGGACCGCTCGTCCTCTCGCAGGGAGAGCGACGCTACATCGACATCCGCATGTACAGCCTGGACGAGGCGAACGTCCTCGCCGCCGGCGCCCCGAGCCCGCGCTTCCTCTCCACGGCGACCGCGCTCCCCGACGCTCGTGTCCTCGTCGCGGGTGGCTTCGATCGCGCGAGCGCGACGAGCTGCCCCGCGCTGGCGCCCCCGGGATCGAGCTGCTTCGAGCTCACGGCGAGCGACGAGGGCTACATCTTCGAGCCGGCGACGGGGCGCTTCCATCCGCTGCGCTCGCGGATGCTCGCCGCGCGGGGCGGGCACACGGCGTCGCTGCTCCCCGACGGACGCGTGCTGATCGCGGGAGGCGCGAGCCAAGCCGTCCTCGTCATCACCGAGGGCGATGCCGGCCATGCGGACCTGGCGCTCATCGCGGGGAGCGATACGACCACCCCGTCGAGCTACGAGCTCTTCGAGCCGAACGCGAACCCGGAGGAGGAGGACCTCGACGCGGACGGCGATCCGGGGCGCGGAGGCTTCATCGGCGCGGCGAGCGATCCGGGGCGGCCGGGTCCCCTCGACGCGGGCCGCCTCCTCCACGCGGCCGCGGCGCTCTCGGATGGACGCGTCGTCCTCACGGGTGGGCTGTACGCTGCTCGGAGCTTCACCGTCTGGGACGTGGACCGCCCGGGCGGCTATGGCGTGCTCGGGACGGGTCCGCTCCCGGTCGCGAGGCCAGCCCCGGGCGCGGCGGCGCTCGGAACGGGGAGCGCGCTGCGCGTCTTCGTCGCGGGCGGCGGGGAGGCGACGCGGGACGAGGATCTCGCGGATATCTGGCTCGGAGAAGGGCTCGAAGAGGCGACGTCGGCGAACATCGCGACGAGCACCGGCGCTCCCCAATGGAACCTCGTGCGGCCGATCGTGGAGACGGCGGCGAACGGACGAGGCGCGTTCGTGCTCGGCTGGTACGGGCCCTGGTGCGCGCCCGGCCTCCCCGATCCCGACTACGGCGCCGCGCACGTCGGCGAGCGCTGCGCCTACGCCCCCAACCGCGCCTTCACGTTCGAGGTCGCCACGAACCGCGCGACCGCGAGCCCGAGCATGCGCCCGCACGGCCTCGCGGCGGCGGCGCGGCTCGACGACGGCTCGATCATCGTCGCCGGTGGCCTCTCGGATCTCTCCCTCGAGACGAACGGGCTGATCGACGTGTACGGCAACACGATCTCCTCTGGCAGCCTCCAGCTCGTCCCGACGACGCTCTCGCTCCGGCAGCGGCGGGCGCTCCACGCGATGGCGGCGCTCCCCGAGGGCGGCGCGCTCGCCTTCGGCGGCGTCACGTTCGGCGGCACGGCGGGCGCGCGGACGGTCGCGCTCGTCGCGGCGCCCGAGGTGGTCTTCGCCCCTCGACGGCGCGGGCGGCCCTGAGCCGCGCGAGGCGCGAGCGGCCATGACGCGCAGGCGCGAGCGGCTGCCGCCCGACCCGGCGCTGCTCGCGGGGCGCTATCGCCACGACGGCGAGCTCGGGAGCGGCGCGAGCGGTCGCGTCATCGCGCTCCTCGACGAGAGCGGCGCGCGACGCGTCGCCAAGATCCTCGCGCCCGACGCGGGCCTCCGCGCGCGGTGGGAATTCGACGCCCTGCTCGCGGTCTCGAGCCCTCACCTGGCTCGCGCGCGCGAGCTGCTCAGGACGCGCGGGCGCGTCGAGGCGCCGTTCCAGCTCCCCCCGGGGAGCTGGGTCCTCGTCCAGGATCGCGCCGAGGGAGAGCGCTCGAGCGACGTGCTCTCGCGCATGGCCGACCCGAGCGAGCGCGTCGAGCGGGTCGTCCGCGCGGCGATCGGCGTCGCGCGCGCCCTCGCCGCGCTCCACGCCGTCGGGCTCACGCACGGAGACGTCAAGCCGGACAACGTCCTCCTCGAGGCGGGCCACGCGACCCTCGTCGACCTCGGCGCCGTCGCGCCCTTCGGTCGGCACGCGAGCCTCGACGGCACCCTCGCCTTCATGGCCCCCGAGGCCCGCGAGGGCGAGCGCAGCTCGAGCACCGATCTCTACGCCCTCGGCGCCACGATGGTGGCCTGGCTCGGCGGCTCCGCGCCGCGCGCGCCCTCCGATCTCGTCTTCGCGCCGGCGCTCCCCACCGGGCTCGACACGCTGCTCCGCGCCCTGCTCGCGCCACGGATCGCCGATCGGCCCCGCGACGCGGAGGCGGTGCTCGAGGCGCTCGGCGACACGACCGCGCGCGCGCGTCGGCATCGCCCCTTCGCGCGGCCACCGCTCGTCGGCTTCGGCGACGCCGTGCGAAGGCTGCTCCTCACGCTCGAGACGCACGGGTGGGCGGTCGTCGTCGGTCCCCCCTCGAGCGGGCGCTCTCGGTTGACGGAGGAGGCGCTGCGCCAGCTCCAAGAGCAGGAGAGCCTCGCCGGCCGCGAGACCCCGACCCTCCGCTCGAGCGACGGCTGGCCGAGCGCGCTCGGCGCGAGCACGCTGCTCCACGTCCACGCCGAGGCGCCCGCGCGCGTCGCGATCCCAGCCACCGAGCGGATCCTCGTCGCCGGGCGCATCGCCGGCCATCCCCACCGCGTGGTCCTCGAGCGCGACGACGCGCGCGGCTTCCCCGACGAGCACGTCGTTCGAGTCCCGCCGCTCGAGGTCGACGAGATCAGCTCGCTCCTCGAGGTGCTCGTCGGGGCGCGCGCGCCGGCCGCGACGCTCCGCGCCGTCCTCGACGCGACCTCGGGCCTCGCCGGTCGCGTCGTCCGCGGCGCCGAGAGCCTCTCGGCGATGGGGCTCGATCCGCTGCGCGCGAGCGAGTGGCCGCTCGCCGGGCGGCTGGCGGGCGCCCCCGCGCTCCCGCGCGCGGCCGCGCTCGTCGCCTCGCTCGCGACCGCCCTCGGGGGCGAGCTCCTCCTCGACGGCTCCGACCTCGACGCCGAGTACGCCGAGGGCGCGCGCGCGCTCGTTCGCGGGGGGATGGCGACGATCCGCGAAGACGGCGCGCTCGTCGTGCACGCGAGCGCCCGGCGCCCCCCCTCTCCCGCGCGGCGGGCCCACCTCCTCGCTCGTGCGCGGGCGCTCCCGCTCGCTGGGCTCTCGCGCGCCGTCGCCCTCGCGAACGGCGGAGATGGCGACGCCGCGGATCGCCTCGCGCTCGACCTCGCCCTCCACGCTCGAGCGCGAGGCCAGCCGGAGCGGGCCGCGGACTGGCTCACGCGCTTCCTCGGCGCCGTCCCAGTGCGGTCGGCCGCGGCGCGCGACGACGTCGTGATCGCGCTCGTCGACGCCGAGCGCGCGATGGGCGAGATCGCGAGGGCTCGCGCGACGCTCGCCGCGAGCGCGCGACCCTCCCCTCGCGCCACGCTCGCCTCGGCGGAGCTCGCCCGGCTCCTCGGCGACGTCGAGGGGGCGATCGACGCGGCGCGCTCGCTCGAGGAGACGCCCGAGCTCGGCCCGGACGCGAGCGCGCTCATCGCCCGCGCCTCGCTCACGAGGGAGCCGGCGCTCGCCCGTCACCGCGCGAGCCAGCTCATCGGTGCGCCCGGCCTCGTCTCGGCGCGAGCCCTCGAGGTGCTCTCGCTCGTCGCGCTCTCCGAAGGGGCCGCGCTCGAGGCGCTCGAGCACGCGAGGTTCGGTCGTCGCGCGAGCGCCGCGATCGAGCCCTCCTTCACGCGCCTCGCGACCGACGCGCGCCTCGCGTCGCTCGAGGCGCAGGCCCTGGCGCTCGATGGTCAGCTCGACCCGGCCCGGCGAGCCCACCGCGAGAGCGCGCGCCTCGCGAGCCTCGCGGGAGATCGCCTGCTCGAGGCGACGTTCCGCGCGAACGACGGGCTCGCGGCGCTCGAGGCCGGTGAGCTCACGCACGCGATCGAGGCGCTCGAGGCGAGCGCGGGCCTCTTTCTCCGCCTCGCTCGCCCGCGCGAGCTCGGGCGCACGCTCGCCAACCTCGCGAACGCCTACGCGCTCGCGGGCGACGACGCGCGCGCGAGCGGGCTCCTCGACGAGGCCGATCGCGTCCTCGCGGGCGAGCGCGATCCGGACGCGGCGACGCTCGTAGCCATCGTGAGGAGCGAGCTCGCGCTGCGGCGCGGCAAGCTTGCCCAGGCGCGCGCGGTGCTCGAGCCGCTCCGTCGCGACCTCCTCGCCGCGGACGTGAACGATCTCGCTCGGATCGCCTCGCTCCGCGCGCTCTCGCTCCGCGCCGTCTCGCCCGGATCGTCCGCGCCGAACGACGCGGGCCTGACCACCGTGACGCCGCCGCACGCGAGCGCCCTCGTCGCCGCCGAGGCGGCCCTCACGCGGGCGCGTCTCCACCTCGCGAGCGAGGATCCGCGATCGGCCGAGCGCGCCATGGACGACGCGCGCGCCGAGGTGATCCGCGGGCGGGTCGGGTTCGAGCTCCAGCTCCGAACGCACGCGCTCGAGGCGGAGGTGTACGAGGCGCTCGGCGACAAGCGGAGCGCGCGCGACGCGCTCGCGCGGCTGCGCGCCGTCGTCGAGCCGACGCTCCGCGATCTCCCACCGGAGCTCGCCTCGCGCTTTCGTCAGATCCCCTGGGTGCGGCGGGCGCTCGCCGAGGGCTCGACGCGCGGCGCCCCGGCGGCCTCGGTCGCCGAGCGAGCGCTCGACGCGCTCGCGACGCTCGCGCGAGAGAGGGGCCTCGCGCCCTTCGAGGAGCGGCTCGCCGAGATCGCGCTCGAGCTCGCCTCGGCGGAGCGCTCCTTCGTCGTCGAGTGGCGAAGGGACGGCCTCGTCGTCCGCGCCCGCAAGGGAGCGGCTGAGCGAGAGCCCGACGCGAGGCCCTCGAGGGCCGCGGTCGCGCGCGCGCTCCGAGAGACCCTCGTCGTCAGCACCGACGCCGTCAGCGAGAGCGACGCGAGCTCGAGCGTGCACGCGCTCGCTCTCCGGAGCGTGCTCGCGATCGAGCTCGGGCCGCGGCCCAAGAACGCCGGCCCGCGCGTGCTCGTGGTCGACGATCCGCTCCGCCCGGACGCCTTCGATCCGGCGATCGTCGGCGCGCTGCGCTCGATCGCCGAGGTCGCGGGCCCCTTGCTCCTCGCGCTCCTCGAGGACGAGCGTCGGCGCCAACCGGCGGGCTCCGCCCTCGGGCGCGGGCGCGAGGACGGCGCGTCACCCGAGGACGAGCTGGACCCGTTCGCGACCTTCGTGCACGAGGAGCCGAGCAGCCGTCGGCTCGTGACCGACGCGCGCCGCCTGAGCGCGTCCGACCTCCCGATCCTGCTCGTCGGCGAGACGGGCGTCGGCAAGGATCTCCTCGCGCGGGCGATCCACCGCGCGAGCTCACGGCGGCACGCCCCCTTCGTCGCCGAGCGAGGCGCGAACCTCTCCGGCTCGCTCGCGGACGCGCTGATCTTCGGGCACGTCCGCGGGGCGTTCAGCGGCGCGGAGGAGGCGCGCGAGGGGATCTTCGCGCTGGCGAACGGCGGGACGCTCTACCTCGACGGGATCGACGAGATCCCGATCGAGATCCAGGCGAAGCTCCTTCGCGTGCTCGTCGAGGGCGAGGTGCGCCCCGTCGGCTCGAGCCGCGTGCGGCGCCTCGACGTCCGCGTCATCGCGTCGATGCGGACCTCCCCGAGCGACGCGCTCGATCGCGGGCTCCTGCGGGAGGACTTCTACTATCGGGTCGCCGGAGCGCGGCTGACGATCGCGCCGCTCCGTGAGCGCCCGCGCGATCTCGACGCGCTGATCGATCGCGTGATCGCCCAACGTCCCGGCGCGCGCCTCAGCGCTCGCGCGCGCGAGGCGCTCCGCGCTCGGGCTTGGCCGGGCAACGCGCGAGAGCTCGAGCACACGCTGGGGCTCGCGCTCCTCTCCGCCTCCGGGCGCGAGCTCGACGTGGAGGCGCTCGAGCGGATCGCGCCGCGTCCCGACCTCGCGCGCCGCGACCGCGCGAGCCCGGAGCGCTCGCTCCACGCGCAGAGGCGCGAGCTCACCCGCGAGCTCGTCCTCCGCACGCTCGAGCGACACGGCGGGAACCGCACCCACGCCGCGCGCGCGCTCGGGCTCTCGCGCTACGGGCTTCAGAAGATCTTGCGGCGGCTCGAGGGCGGCGGGTCGACGCGAGGCTCGAAGGAGCGCCCCTCGAAGTGATCGTAGCCGCCGCTCGCGGGCTCGATCGAGCCATCGGCCCAGCGCACGAGCACCCCCGGAGGTGGGATCACCTCCCCGACGCGCGTCGCCCACCCGTCGAGGCGCACCGAGGGTGGCGCGGTGAAGAGGAGCTCGTAGTCCTCGCCTCCGAAGAGCGCGCGCGACGTCGCGTCGAGGCCGAGCGCGCGCGCGGCCTCTTCCGCGCGCGGGGCGAGCGGCAGGCGCGCGGCCTCGATCTCCGCGCCGACAGCCGAGGCCCTCAGGAGCCGCGTGAGATCGACGACGAGCCCGTCCGAGACGTCCATCGCCGCGCTCGCCACGCCGACGAGCCTCCGCCCCTCCTCGATCCGCGCGAGCGGCCTGCGCCATCGCGCCACGACCTCGGCGAGCGCCGCCTCGTCCCCACGCCCGCTCATGAGCGCCGAGAGGCCGAGCGCGGCCGCGCCGAGCGTCCCCGTCACCCAGACGCCATCACCGACCCGCGCGCCGTCGCGGCGGAGGGGCGCCTCCCGCATGCGCCCCACCACGGTCGTGTGGAGAGAGAGCTCGCGCGCGCGCGTCAGGTTCCCGCCGACGACCTTCGCGCCGAGGCGCTTGGCCGCGCCGTTCACGCCGCGCGCGAGTGCCTCGAGCGCCTCGTCGTCGATCGACGGTGGCAACGCGAGCGAGAGCAGGAGCACCGTCGGGCTCGCGCCCATCGCGGCGAGGTCGCTCGCGGCCGCCATCGTCGCGCGCGCGCCGAGCTCGACGAGGTCGATCCAGCGCCGCTCGAAGTGGACCCCCTCGACGTGAGCGTCGACCGAGAGCACCTCGTGCTCGTCGCCAGCCTCGAGCACGGCCGCGTCGTCGCCGAGATCGAGCTCGAGCGCGCGCGGCGCGGGCCCGTCGGCGAAGATCGCGCGGAGCGCCTCGACGCGCCGATCCTCGACGTGCCCCGCCATCTCTCAGGCGTCGTCCGGATCGGGGAGCGTGAGATAGAAGGCCGCGCCCGCGCCCGGCGCGCTCTCCACGCGGATCTCGCCGCCGTGCGCCTCGACGATGCGCTTGGCGATCGAGAGGCCGAGCCCCGTCCCGCCGTGCTCGCGCGTCGAGCTGCCGTCGACCTGATAGAACGCGTCGAAGATCTTCGCGTGCTCCTCGGGGGCGATCCCCGGCCCCGAGTCGATCACCGCGAGCTCGGTCGCGCGGCGAGGGACCGCGAGCAGCACCGCGCCGAGGTCGTCGACCTCCGGGACGGACTCGGTCACGCGCGCCGCGAAGCGGATCACCCCGCCCTTCGGCGTGAACTTGAGGGCGTTCTCGGCGAGGTTGAAGAGCACCTGCTTGATCCGCACCGGGTCGACGAGGATCGAGCCCACGCCCTCGCCGATGTCGAGCGCGAGCCCGACGCCCTTCTTCGCCGCCGCTGGGGCGATCGTCTTTCGGAGATCGTCGAGGAGCGCGCGGACCGCGAGCGGCTCGCGCTCGAGCCGCATCGCCCCCTGCTCGAGCTTGTTCATGTCGAGGAGGCTCGTGATGAGCGCGAGCAGGTGCTCGCCCTTCGAGCGGATCACCTCGATGAATTCGCTCTGATCGGGGCTGAGCTCGCCGCCGATGCCGCTCGCCAGCATGTCGCTGTAACCGATGATCGACGTGAGCGGCGTGCGGAGCTCGTGGCTCATCGTCGCGAGGAAGTTCGACTTCAGGCGATCGAGCTCTCGGAGCCGCGTCACCATCGCCTCGAGCTGCGCGTTCTTCTCGACGATCTCGCGGTAGCTCTCACGCACGCTCGCGAGGTGCATGCTGCTCGTGAGGAACGCCCGGTGACCGCTGAAGAGGATCAGCTCGAGCACGCGCGCGAGGTGCTCGCCGATCCGCTCGATCGTCTCTTCGCGCACGCGCGGCATCTCCTGGAGCGCCGCGCGGACGTCCTCCGGATCGAGCTTCGGATCGAGCTCGAGGAGCGCCTCGGGGACCTCGCGCAGCTCCGCGGGGAGGTAGGGACCGACGACGAAGCGCCCGAGCCGGCGGCCCTGATAGAGGATCGGGACGACGCGATAGCGCGCCCCCGTGAAGCAGGGGTGGGTGATCGGGCGATCGCTCGGATCGAGCCGCTTGACGACGGAGACGAGGTCCGCGAGCGCGCGTCGGCCGCTCGAGGAGCGCGCGACGTAGCGGTAGATCGCGGGATCCTCGTGCGCGTCCGCGAGCATGGTGCCGTCCGCCGCGAAGATGCGGACCGAGATCGAGAAGAGCTCGAAGAACGATCGACAGACCTCGTCGAGCCCGGAGCGATCGACGATCTCGTCGAGCCGCTCGACCTCCCCGAGCGTCAGGGACGAGGGGGCGCTGGTCATCGCACCTCCTGTCGCGCGGCGCGGCTCGGGACGAGCTTGCGTCGCACCTCCGCGAGGAGCGCCGCCTCGTCGATCCCGAATTTCGCGCCGAGCCCATGCTCGGCCTCGAGGCGACGCCAGGTGATCTCGAAGAGGCCGACCAGCGTCTCGATGACCCCCTGGCCGCGCAGCGCGACCGCCTTGAAGACGGGCTCGCGCCCGACGCGGGCCATCTGATCGATCTCCGCGTCGCCGCGGACGTTGGGGAGATCGCGCTTGTTGAACTGGATGACGAGCGGCATCGCCGCCGGATCGATCCCGTTCTCCACGAGGTTCTGGCGCAGGTTCACGAACGCCGCCTTGTTGGCGTTGGTCTCGCTCTTCTGCGAGTCGGCGATGAACGCGACTCCGTCGGCGCCCTGGAGCACCAGCCGTCGCGTCGCGTTGTGGATCACCTGCCCCGGGACGGTGAAGAGCTTGATCCGGACCTGGAGCCCTCGACCCGCGGTGACCGAGAGCGGGAGGAGATCGAAGAAGAGCGTCCGATCGTCCTTGGTCTCGAGCGTCATCAGGCGGCCGCGCGACTCGGGCGCGACGAGCTCGTGGATCGCCTGGAGGTTCGTCGTCTTCCCGCTCAGCGCCGGGCCGTAGTAGACGAGCTTGATCGTCAGCTCTCGCTGCTTGAAGTCGACTTGCAACCGCGCCTCGCTCGAGGCCGGAGAGCATATCGGGTTCGCGCCGCTCCGAACAGGTCGATCTGCGCGAGCGCGTCAGCGCGCGGCCATCCGCAGGAGCGCGACGATCGCGGCCGTGATGAGCACGATCGAGAGCCCGATCCCGATCCACTCGACCCGCGACCGGGCGCTCGTCGGGCGGGCCCTGTCCACCTCGACGCGAGCCATCGCGCGAGCGAGCACGAGCTGGATCCTGCGCTCGACGTCCGCGCGACGAGACGGGTCCGCCTCCCGCATCGCGCGGTAGCGGCGGCCCGCCTCGCCGAGGCGATCCAGCAGGTCGGCGAGCGCGACGAACCTCTCGTGGGCGGCGTCATCCTCCCAGCGCTCGAGGGCGCGCTGCCACGCCTCGTCGAGCCTGCCGTCCGGCTCGTCGGCGGGCGTCGGGGCGCTGCTCCGCGCTCGCTCGCCGATCGCCGTCTCACCGTCCGAGCTCATCACGCGATTGTGAGCGGGAACGGCGCGTGGTCGAGAGCGCTCGCGCCGCGCATCGCCGAGGACGCACCTCGACGCATCGTTGCTCACATGAACATTCGATCCGGTCTTTCTCTGCGGACCGATCCACCGCGTGCCACCGCGTCGGAAGAGGTTGGATTTCGTCAAATTCGTGTACGAAGGAAGTTGACACGCCCACCGTCGCGCCTCTAGCTTCGGCCCCGGTGGCAAGCAGTGGTAAGCGGTGTGATCGAGAGGATCGAGATCACGCGGTGACGCCACGAGAGGCCAGGAAACGAGGCTGAGAGCGGTGTTCCGCGGTCACCACGAGCACGCGATCGACGCGAAGGGACGCACGTCCGTGCCCTCGCGTTTCCGCGATCAGCTCGCGCGCGACGCGCTCTCGCAGGCGGGCGTCGACGGCGCGCTCCGCATCGTGGTCACGGCCGGCGTCGACCCCTGCCTGCTCGTCTATCCGATGAAGGAGTGGCTCGCGTTCGAGGAGAAGCTCGCGCAGCTCCCCAAGTTCGACCCCTCCGTCGTGATGATCCGGCGCCTCTACGTCTCGAGCGCGGTCGAGGTGGAGGTCGACAAGCTCGGGCGCCTGCTCGTGCCCAAGGAGCTCCGCGATCTCGCCGGCCTCGAGCGCGAAGTGCTCTGGGCGGGCATGGGCGATCACCTCGAGCTCTGGTCGAAGGAGCGCTTCGACGAGGTGCGGCGCGCGGCCGTCGCCACCGAGGACAAGCGGCTCGAGATCTCGAGGCGCCTCGCGGAGCTCGGGCTGTGAGCGAGCCGACGCGACACGACGACGTCCGCGCCGCGCACGTCCCGGTCCTCCGCGACGCCGTGCTCGAGCAGCTCGCGCCGCGCGATGGGGGGCTCTACGTGGACGTCACCCTCGGGCGCGCGGGGCACGCCGAGGCGATCCTCGAGGCGAGCGCGCCCTCGGGGCGGCTCTTCGGGTTCGATCGTGACGACGAGGCGCTCGCGGCGAGCCGTGCGCGGCTCGCGCGCTTCGGGGCGCGAGCCCACGTGGCCCACGCGCGCTTCTCGGAGCTCGAGGATCGGCTCGCGTCGCTCGGCGCGCCCCGCGTCGATGGCGTCCTCGCGGACCTCGGCGTGAGCTCTCCGCAGCTCGACACGAGCGAGCGCGGGTTCTCGTTTCGCACCGAGGGCCCCCTCGACATGCGGATGGATCGAGCCCGCGGCGAGACGGCGCGCGAGCTCATCGCGCGGCTCCACGAGCGGGAGCTCGCCGACGTCCTCTACGCCTACGGCGAGGAGCGTCGCTCGAGGGCGATCGCGCGGTCGATCAAGCGCGCCGAGGCCGAGGGGTCGCTCGCGACGACCCTCGATCTCGCGCGCGCGATCTGGCGCGTCACGGGCCCGCGCCGCGTGGGCATCGACCCGGCGACGCGGAGCTTCCAGGCGCTCCGCATCGTCGTGAACGCCGAGCTCGACGAGCTCGACGCGCTCCTCGCCGCGCTCCCCGACGTCCTCGCCGATGGCGGCGTCGCGGCGCTCATCAGCTTCCACTCGCTCGAGGATCGCGCGATCAAGCACACGCTCCGCGAGACCTCGACGCTCGAGGTGCTGACGAGGCGCCCGATCGTCGCGAGCGACGAGGAGTCGAGCAGGAACCCACGCGCGCGCAGCGCCAAGCTCCGCGTGGCGCGGCGGCTCCCGCGCGCGGACGAGCGAGGAGCGATCGCGTGAAGCGCCGCTTCGTCATCCTCTGGATCTCCGCGATCGTCGCGACGGCGCTCGCCTTCGTCGCGCACCTCGCGCTCCGCTTCGAGACGGTCCGCCTCGGCTACGCCGTCGAGGGGGCGCGGCGCGAGCAGCGGCGGCTCGTCGAGCAAGAGCGCCTCTTGGCGATCGAGGCGGCGACCCTCCGCGCGGCCGAGCGCGTCGAGGCGATCGCGCGCGGTCGGCTCTCGATGGATCAGCCGACGCCCGAGCAGATGGTCACCGTCGGGGCCACGCGCCAGCGGCCGGTCTCGGGGAGGATGCGATGAGCCCGCGGACGAAGGACGCTCCGCTCGCCGGGCCCTCGAGCGCGCCCGCCCGCCCCGCGACGGCCGAGGCCAGCGCGCCTCGCGTGAGCCGCGCGAAGGCCGCGAAGGACGTGAAGGGCGTCGAGCCCTCTCCCGAGGCGCGATCGCGCCGCTGGCTGCGGATCCGGATGGCGCTCGTCTGCCTGCTCCTGCTCTCGGGCGCCGTCGCGGTCCTCGCCCGCGCGCACCAGCTGCAGGTCGTCGAGGGCTCGGAGCACCGCAGCACGGCCGAGCGCCAGCAGCTGCGCGACATCCACCTCGCGCCGCGGCGCGGGACGATCCGCGATCGACACGGCGCGGAGCTCGCGGTCAGCGTCGACGCCGACAGCGTCTTCGCGAACCCGAGGGAGCTGCGCGAGGCCGGGATCGACCCCCACCTCGCGGCCCTCCGCCTCGCGGAGATCCTCGGCGTCGACCAGGGCCGCCTCGAGCAGCGGCTGCGCTCCGATCGGCTCTTCGTCTGGGTCGAGCGGCAGGTCACGCCCGAGGAGGCCGCCGCCGTGACCTCGCTGCGGCTCCCGGGCGTCGCGACGACGCCGGAGGCGCGGCGCTACTACCCGAACCGCTCGCTCGCCGCGCACATCCTCGGCTTCGCGAACGTCGACGGCGAGGGCATGGAGGGCATCGAGCTCGGGATGAACGAGGCGCTCCAGGGCTCGACGACGTCGGTCCCGGCGCTCCGCGATCGACGCGGACGCATCGTCTTCTCCGAGGAGCTCCTCGACGATCACGCCTCGCTCGGCGACGACGTCTATCTCACCATCGACAAGACGCTCCAGTACGTCGCGGAGCGCGAGCTCGCGCTCTCGATCCGCACGTTCGAGGCGGCCGCGGGCTCGATCGTGGTCCTCGATCCGAGCAGCGGCGAGGTGCTCGCGATGGCGAGCTACCCGACCTTCGATCCGAACACCCCGAGCGCGTCGCCGCCGTCGTACCGACGCTTTCGCGCGATCACGGACCGCTTCGAGCCGGGCTCGACGATCAAGCCGATGACCGTCGCGAGCGCGCTCGCGGCCGGCGTGCTCCGGCCGAGCGAGCAGATCGACTGCCACGATGGGCGCTGGACCGTCGTCGAGGGCGAGCGCCCGATCACCGACACCCACCGCTACGGCCTGCTCACGCCCGCCGAGATCCTCGCGCACAGCTCGAACATCGGGAGCGCGCAGATCGGCATGCGCCTCGGGCGCCAGGGGCTCTACCGCGCGTTTCGTCGCTTCGGCTTCGGCCAGACGACCGGCGTCCCGCTCCCCGGCGAGGTCTCCGGCACGTTTCGCCACCACGCGCGCTGGTACGAGCGCGACTTCGCGTCGATCGGCTTCGGCCAGGGCCTCAGCGTGACGGCGCTCCAGCTCGCGAGCGCGATGGCGGCGATCGCGAACGGCGGACGCCTGATGCGGCCGACGCTCATCCGACGCGTGGAGGATGGTCGCGGCGCGCTGCTCGAGGAGACGACGCCCGAGGTGCGCAGGCAGGTGGTGCCCGCGCGGACGGCGCGCCTCGTGAGCGACATGCTGACGGCCGTCACGAGCGAGGAGGGGACCGGCGCGGAGGCCGCGATCGATGGCTACCTCGTCGCCGGAAAGACCGGCACGGCGCAGATGGCCAGCACGACCGGCGCCGGCTACGACGCGGACCGCTGGCTCTCGTCCTTCGTCGGCTTCCTCCCCGCCGAGGCGCCTCGGGTCGTCATCGCGGTCTTCATCCAGGAGCCCGTGATCGACCACTACGGCGGCGTCGTCGCGGGCCCGGTCTTCCGCCGCGTCGGAGAGGCCGCCATGCGCCACCTCGGCGTCGCCCCGGCCGGCAGCGAGGACGCGCTCGAGGCGCTGCGGCGACGTGCTCGAGAGCGCGCCGTGGCCGAGCGCGAGGCCGAGCGGGAGAGCGCGAGAGAGGCGCGCGAGGCGCGCGCGCGAGGCCGAGCGGGAGAGCGCGCGTCCGAGCGCGAGCCGATCGACGGGCCGATCGACGGACCGAGCGCCGAGCCCACGCCGCTCGCCGAGGGAGAGCTCCGCGTCCCCTCGCTCGCGGGCCTCACGGCGCGGGGCGCGCTCCGCGCGGCGAGCGAAGCGGGTCTCGTCGCGCGCCTGGAGGGCTCGGGTGTCGTCGTGAGCCAAGATCCGCCGGCCGACGCGCCCGTCGGCCGCGGCAGCGAGATCCGGCTCGTGCTCGGTCGCCCCGCGGATCGCGTCTCCGAGCCGCGCGACGCCGTCGCGGCGCCGCCCGCGACCGAGCCCGCGCTCCCGCTCACCCCTCGCGGAGGGAGGCAGGGATGAGCCTCCGGCTCGAGGCGCTCCGCGCGAGCGTTCCGGTCCGCGCGATCCGCGGGGACGCGTCGGTCCAGGTGGTCGGCGTGCGGCACGACTCGCGCGCGATCGAGCCCGGGGAGCTCTTCGTCGCGCGCTCGGGCGAGCGCGCCGACGGCGCTCGGTTCGTCGCCGAGGCCCTCTCGCGCGGCGCGGTCGCCGTGCTCGCCGATCACCCGATCGACTGCCCCGTGCCGCTCGTCCTCGTCGACGACGCGCGGAGCGCGCTCCCGTTCGTCGCGGAGGCCGTCTACGGCCACCCCTCGCGCGAGGTCCGCGTGATCGGCGTGACGGGGACGAACGGCAAGACCACGACGAGCTGGATCCTCGACGAGGCGCTCGCCGCGATGGGCGCCCACCCCGCGCTGATCGGCACGATCGAGCTCCGTGGGCCGGGCGGGTTTCGCGAGCCCTCGAGCTTCACCACGCCCGAGGCCGACCACATCGCGCGGTTCCTCCGCGCGATGCGGGGGCGCGGCGCGAGCCATCTCGTGATGGAGGTCTCGAGCCACGCGCTCGGCCAGCATCGCGTCGACGCGATCACGTTCGACACCGCGATCTTCACCAACCTCACCCAGGATCACCTCGACTACCACGGCTCGATGGAGCGCTACTTCGAGGCGAAGGCGCGCCTCTTCCTCGAGCTCGAGCCTCGCCTCTCCATCGTTCGCGTCGACGATGCGTGGGGCGTCCGCCTCGCGCAAGAGGTGGCCCGGCGCGTCGGCTCGGGCGGGCCGCGCACGCTCCTGCGCGTCTCGCGCGATCCTCGCTCGTCCGCGGACCTGCGCCCCCGCCGCTGGGAGAGCTCGCGCGAGGGGATCACCGCCGACGTCGACACCCCCTGGGGCCTGCTCCCGCTCCGCTCGCGCCTCGTCGGCGCCCACAACCTCGACAACCTCCTCTTCGTCGCCGCCGCGCTGGGCGCCGCGGGCGTCTCGCTCGCGGAGATCGCCTCCACGCTCGCGGCCGTTCGAGGCGCCCCCGGCAGGCTCGAGCGCGTCGAGGCCGCTGACGACGTCGCGGTCGTCGTCGACTACGCGCACACCCCCGACGCGCTCGTGAACGCCCTCGCGGCGCTCCGGCCGCTCACGCCCGGCCGCCTGATCCTCGTCTTCGGCTGCGGCGGCGATCGCGATCATGGCAAGCGCCCGCTGATGGGGCAGGCCGCGATCGACGGCGCGGATCTCGTGCTGGTCACGAGCGACAACCCCCGTACCGAAGCGCCGGATGATATCATTCGCGATATCTTGCCCCCGATCCGCTCGACGTTCCCCACGGCCCTCTCGGCGGACGCACTCGTGACCGCTCGCCGCGGCTATCGGGTCGAGGCCGATCGGCGAGCGGCGATCCGCCTCGGCGTTCGTTCCGCTATCGCCGGAGATACCGTCCTGATCGCGGGCAAAGGCCACGAGGACTACCAGATCGTCGGCGATCGGAAGCTCCACCTCGACGACCGCGAGGAGGCTCGCGACGCCCTCGCCGAGCGATCGGTGGAGGTGCGCCCATGACGACGCCGGCCCCCGACAACCACGCCACGTTCTCGCTGGACGAGCTCGCCGCGCTCGAGGGAGCGACGGTGATCCGTGGTGGTGAGGGGATCGCTGTTGGTGTCTCAACCGATACGCGCACCCTCCGGCGCGGCGCGCTCTTCGTCGCGCTGCGAGGCGAGCGCTTCGACGGGCACCGCTTCCTCGATCGCGCGATCGCCCTCGGCGCGCGCTGCCTCGTCGTCTCGGACGCGGAGGCGCTCGCCGGCGTCGAGGCCTCCATCCCGGTTGTTCTCGTTCCTGATACACTCGCGGCGCTGGGCGCCCTCGCCCACCTCCACCGCGAGCGGATGGAGCGCGAGGGGGCGCTGCGGCTCGTCGTCGCGATCACGGGATCGGTCGGCAAGACGACGACCCGGCAGATGTGCGCGGCCGTCCTGCGCGCGCGGGGCCACGCGGTCCACGAGACGCTCGCCAACCTGAACAACCTCGTCGGGGTGCCGCTCACGCTCCTCGCGATCGAGCCCGCGCACACGGCCGCCGTCCTCGAGGTCGGGATGAGCGTGCCGGGCGAGATCGCGCAGCTCGCGAGGCTCGTTCGCCCTCACGTCGGCGTCGTGACGTCCGTCGCGCGCGTCCACACCGAGGGCCTCGGCTCGCTCGAGGCCGTCGCGCGCGAGAAGGCCGCGCTCCTCGACGCCCTCGAGGCCACGCCGGCGCCCGGGCGCGTCTCGATCGCGATCCACACGGTCGATGATCGCGTCCTCGTCCCGCTCGCCGCCGCCTCGCCCGCGCCGATGCACCTCGGGACCGGGCGACACCCGGACGCCGACGTGCGCCTCCACGGTCGCAGGCTCCTGCGCGACGGGGTGTGGGAGTCGCGCTACACGGTGCGGCCGCTCGCCGGGCTGACCGCCACCGACGTCGAGGTGAGGCTGAAGCTCGCGGGCGAAGGTGCCGCGCGAGACGCGGCCATCGCGCTCGCGCTCGCCGTCGCGATCGAGGGCCCGCAGGCGCTCGGCAGAGCCGCCGAGGCGCTCGGCCGGCTCTCCCCCGCGCCGGGGCGAGGCGCGCTCCTCGAGGGGCCGCGCGGGTCGCTCGTGCTCGACGAGACCTACAACGCGAGCCGCGCCAGCGTCGAGAACGCGCTCGAGGCCGGGCGCGAGCTGGCGCGCGCTCGCGCCGGACGCCTCATCGCCGTGCTCGGCGACATGCTCGAGCTCGGTCCCTACGAGGACGAAGAGCACGACCGCGTGCTCGCGGCCGCGAGCGCGGCTCAGGTCGAGCTCCTCGTCGTGAGCGGGCCTCGCATGCGCAGAGCGCTCGATCGATCGCCCGGCGCGTGGAGCGGGCGCGCCTTCGCGGAGGAGGATCCGCTCCTCGTTGCCGGCCTCGTCCGTGAATTCGTGAGGAGCGAGGACGTCGTCGTCGTGAAGGGCTCGCGGGGGATGCGGATGGAGCGCGTGCTCGCGCCGCTCGGCGCGCTGCCCGAGGCGGCACGGGAGGGAGGCTGAGATGCTCTACGCCCTCCTCTACCCGCTCGCGCCGAAGCTGCACTTCCTCAACGTGCTCCGGTACGTCCCGTTCCGCGTGCTCGCGGCGACGATGACCGCGATGCTGCTCACGTTCGGCATCTACCCCTGGTTCATCCAGCGCCTCCAGAAGAAGCAGATCGGCCAGATCGTCCGCAAGGATGGGCCGGCGTCGCACCTCTCGAAGTCCGGAACGCCGACGATGGGCGGCGCGCTCATCCTGCTCGCGGTCATCCTCGCGACCGTGCTCTGGGCCGACCCGACCAACACGGGCGTCTGGCTCGCCACGCTCGTGACGGCCTCGTACGGCGTCATCGGGTACATCGACGACGCCCGCAAGATCACGAAGAAGGACACGGGCGGGCTCGCGGGGCGCTGGAAGCTGGTGCTCCAGTTCGCGGTGGCGCTCGGGGTCTGCGGCTACCTCTTCTACGGCGAGGAGGGGCTCGGGGCCGACTGGCTCGCGCTCCGCGATCATCTCGCCCTGCCCTTCGTCGCGTTCCGGGCGGAGGCCTATCCCTTCGTCCTCCCTCCCCTCGCGTACGTGCTCTTCGCGGCGTTCGTCGTCGTCGCGACCTCCAACTGCGTCAACCTGACGGATGGGCTCGACGGGCTCGCGATCGGCCCGGTGATGATCAACGCGGGGACGTACGCGATCCTCGCCTACGTCTCGGGCCTCGTCCTCTTCGGCGAGTCGATCGCCCACTACCTCCTCATCCCACGCCTCGACGGCGCCTCCGAGCTCGCCGTCTTCGGCGGCGCGATGGTCGGCGCCGGCTTCGGCTTCCTCTGGTTCAACACCTACCCGGCCCAGGTCTTCATGGGCGACGTCGGCTCGCTCGCGCTCGGCGGCGGTCTCGGCATGCTCGCCGTCCTCACGAAGAACGAATTCCTCTCGGTCTTGCTCGGCGGCGTCTTCGTCATCGAGGGCGTGAGCGTCATCGGGCAGGTGCTGAGCTTCAAGCTCTTCAAGAAGCGCATCTTCCTGATGGCGCCGATCCACCACCACTTCGAGAAGCGGGGCTGGCCCGAGCCGCGCGTCATCGTCCGGTTCTGGATCGTCTCGATCATGCTCGCGATCGCGAGCCTCGCGACGTTGAAGCTGCGGTGACGTGATGAAGCTCGAATCGAGAGAGGTCGTCGTCGTTGGGCTCGGTCGCTCGGGCCTCGCCGCGCTTCGCCTGCTCGCGGGCGCGGGCGCGAGGCTCCGCGCGAACGACGCGAAGGGCGAGCGCGAGCTCGGCGAGGTCGCGGAGGCCGCGCGCGAGCTCGGCGCGACGCTCTGGCTCGGGGGCCACCCGGACGAGGCCTTCGAGGGCGTGGACCTCGTGGTCCTCTCTCCCGGCGTGCCCCGCGTCGATGCCGTCGAGCGGGCGCGCGCGCGTGGCGTCGAGGTCGTCTCGGAGATCGAGCTCGCGAGCCAATTCGTGCGCGGGCGGATCGTCGGGATCACGGGGACGAACGGGAAGAGCACCGTCACGACCCTCGTCGGGATGATGATCGCGCGGCGCCTCCCGCCCACGTTCACGGGCGGCAACCTCGGCGACGCCCTCTCGCTCGCGGTCGGCACCGCGGCGGCCGAAGAGGGCGGCACGATCGTCGCGGAGCTCTCGTCGTTCCAGCTCGAGGACATCCGGACCTTTCACGCGCAGATCGCCGTCCTCCTCAACGTGACGGACGATCACCTCGATCGCCACGGGAGCCTCGCGAGCTACGCGGCCGCGAAGGGGCGGATCTTCGCGGCGCAGCGCGAGGGCGATCACGCGGTCGTCCCCGCGGGTGACGCCCTCTGCCTCGCGCTCGCGCGCGCAGGTCGCGCCGAGGTGCACACGTTCGGCGGGATCGACGGTGAGGTGCGCGTCGAAGGCGGGGTCCTCGTCGACGCCGCGAGCTCGCTGCGGCTCCCGGTGCGAGAGCTCGGCATCCACGGGCTCCACAACCAGAGCAACGCGGCCGCCGCGGCGCTCACGGCGCGGCTCGCGGGGGTCGACCCCGCGACGATCGCGGACGTCCTGCGCGAGTTTCGTGGCCTCCCGCACCGCATGGTGCTCGTACGCGAGCTCGACGGCGTGGCGTACTACGACGACTCCAAGGCGACCAACGTCGGCGCCACCGTCGCCGCGATCGATGGGCTCGCCGATCGCGACGGAAAGATCGTCCTCGTCGCCGGGGGCGTGGACAAGGGCGGCAGCTACGCTCCGGTCCGCGACCGCATGGAGGCTCGGGGGCGCGCGGTCGTCCTCATCGGCCAGGCTGCACCGCTCATCCGCGAGGCCTTCGCGGGCACGTCGCTGCCCGTCCACGACGCTCGGACGCTCGACGAGGCGGTCACCCGCGCGCGCGCGCTCGCGCTCGCCGGGGACGCCGTCCTGCTCGCCCCGGCCTGCTCGAGCTTCGATCAATTTCGCAGCTACGCGCAGCGGGGCGAGGTCTTCACGCGCGCGGTGCTCGCGCTCGAGGGGGGTGCGCGATGAGCACGAGCACCGCCTCGACGAGGCCGCTCGGCGTGAGCCTCGGCAACCGCGTCACCAGCAAGGAGCCCGCCGCGAGCAGCGAGCGCCCCGCGCCCCTCGCCTCGCGCTGGGGTCGGCGCGCGCGCGGCGTGATCGCGGATCGTCGACCGGCCGATCCGGTCCTCCTCGCCCTCGTCGTCGCGCTGATCGCGTTCGGCGTCGTCATGGTCTTCTCGGCGAGCGCCGTCTTCGCCTCCGAGTCGCGCTTCACCCACCACGACGGCCACTACTTCCTCGTCCGACAGGCGGCGTACGCGGCGCTGGCCGTCCCCCTCATGCTCACGATCTCGCGCGTCCCGCCCTCGCGGCTTCGCCCCCTCACCTACCCGATCCTCGCGGCGACGGTCGCGCTCATGGTGGCGACGCTCTTCGTCGGGCACCGCGTCGGGGGCGCGACGCGGTGGATCCAGATCGGCCCGATCAACCTCCAGGCCGCCGAGCTCGCGAAGGTCGCGATCGTCCTCTACCTCGCGCACTCGCTCGCGAAGAAGAGCAGCGCGCAGATCCGCTCGTTCAAGGTCGGGATCCTCCCCCACCTGGTCGTCCTCGGCGTGCTCGCCCTGCTCTCGATGCGCCAGAACGACCTCGGCTCCGCGATGATGTTCGGCCTGCTCACGCTCGTGATGCTCTTCGCGGGCGGCGCGAAGATCGGCCCGATCGCGGCCATCGTGCTCGGCGCGAGCTCGCTCGCCGCCCTCGTCATCTACGTCTCGCCCTGGCGGCGCGCGCGCATGGAGGCCTTCCTCGATCCCTTCGCCCACCGCAGCACGTCCGGCTACCAGGTCGTCGAGTCGATCCTGAGCTTCGGGTCCGGTGGCGTCACGGGCGTCGGCCTGGGCGATAGCCGCCAGAAGCTCTTCTTCCTCCCGGAGGCGCACACCGACTTCATCGGCGCCATCATCGGCGAGGAGCTCGGGTTCGTCGGCGTCGTCCTCTTGGTCCTCGCCTTCACGCTCCTCGTCGTGCGCGGCTTCCGGGCGGCGTTTCGAGCGGAGGACGAGCACGCGGCGCTCCTCGCCGTGGGCCTCACGACGTTCATCGGAGCTTCGGCCTTCGCGAACCTCGCGGTCGCGATGGGCCTCTTGCCCACCAAGGGCCTGGTCCTTCCCTTCATTTCCTACGGAGGCTCGTCCCTGCTCGCGTGCGCGGCGGCGATGGGCATCGTGCTCTCCGTCTCGCGCGAGGAGCGCTCGCTCGCGGAGCGAGCGAGCGAGCGCGAGGCGAGCTTCGAGGCGGACGCGAGGGCAGCGAGCGAGGCGAAGGTCGAGGCGCGGGCGAGCGCCTCGGCCGTTCGTCGAGGAGCAACACCATGATCGAGCGTGTGATCGTCGCTGGAGGTGGCACGGGAGGCCACCTGTTTCCGGGCATCGCGGTGGTCGAGGAGCTGCGTCGCAGGGTCCCTCGCGGGGGATCCGAGCCGGCGCTCGACGTGCGCTTCGTCGGGACCACGCGCGGCATCGAGGCGCGCGTGCTCCCGAAGCTGGGTGAGACGCTCGACACCCTCGACGTGACCCCGCTCCAGGGGCGCTCGCTCCGGGAGCGGCTCCTCAGCCTCGCGCGCCTGCCGGCGGCGCTCGGGCAGGCGGCGTCGATCGTTCGACGGCATCGGCCCGATCTCGTCCTCGGCGTCGGCGGCTACGCGGCCGGCCCGATGCTGCTCGCGGCGAGCCTGCTCGGCGTCAAGACGGCGCTGCTCGAGCAGAACGCCCACGTCGGGCTCACGAACCGCCTCCTCGCCAAGCGCGTCGGGCGCGCCTACCTCTCCTTCGACGAGACGGCGCCCCTCTTCGGCGACGCGGCGCGCGTGGTCGGCAACCCCGTGCGCCGCGCGTTCGTCGAGGCCTCGCGGCGCGCGCTCGTCGATCCGCGCGGCTTCGACGCGCGCGCTCGCCGCATCCTCGTCCTCGGCGGGAGCCAGGGCGCCAAGCGGCTGAACGAGGTCGTCCCCGAGGCGCTCCTCAAGCTCGGCCTCGGGCGGGAGGGCGCGAGCGGCCGGGCGATCGAGATCGTGCACCAGACGGGCGCCGCGATGTGCGACGAGGTCGCGGCGCGCTACGCCGCGCTCGGGGTCGAGGCCAGCGTCGTCCCCTTCATCGACGACGTCGCCGCCGCCTACGCGAGCGCCTCCTTCGTCATCTGTCGCGCGGGCGCTTCCACGCTCGCGGAGCTCGCGGCGATCGGGCGGCCGGCGATCCTCGTCCCCTTCCCCTTCGCTGCGGACGATCACCAGGGCAAGAACGCCGAGAGCTTCGAGCGCGCGGGCGCGGCGATCTGCGTCCGCGAGGAGGCGCTCGATCCGGACGTCCTCGCGCGCCACGCGCGCTCGCTCCTCGAGAGCCCGGATCGACGACGCGCGATGGCGAGCGCGATGCGCGAGCGCGGGCGGCCGGACGCGGCCGCGGCGATCGTCGACGATCTCCTGCTCTGGGTCGACGGCGAGCCGCTCACCTCGAGCGCGACCGACGAGCGAGAGGCGCTCGACGACGAGGACGATCGGCTCGAGCTCCGCGCCGCGCAGGCGCTCGGGAGCGGCTCACGCTCGGAGGCGCGGCCGCGCGGCGCGCGCGAGGCCCACCCGCTCGTCGACTTCCGCGAGGGCCGAGCGCTCAAGGCGTCGCGCGTCGCGCGGGACGTGCCACGCCTCGTCGTCGAGCCCTTCGTCTCCAAGCGCCCGATCGCGCTCGCGAACTGAAGAACGAGCGGCCTCATCGTCACCGCTCACGGCACGAACCCGTTGACCTGGTTCGTGCCGTTCCCTCCTCGTCGGGCGGGCCGCCCAGAGCCCCTCCCTCTCGCCGAGTGAATCGGCGTGAGCACCCCTCCCGCCGAGCCAGCGCGCCTCTGCGTGGCGGACCACGTCGAGCGAGGCGCGCCGTCAGGTGGTCGAGGCGGCCTCGCCCGCGCGTGTCACGATCACGATCTCGCCCGTGAGCGTGCGGTGGACGGGGCAGCGATCGGCGATCTCGAGCAGGCGTGCCCGCTCGGCCTCGCTGAGCGCGCCCTCGATCGTGATCACGCGCTCGATGCGGCTCACCGTCCCCTCCTTCGTCTCGCAATTCGCGCAATCCTTCGCGTGGATCCGCTCGTGACCGAGCACGACGGCGACGCGCTCGAGCGCGAGCCCCTTGCGCTCGGCGTACATCCGCATCGTCATGCTCGTGCAGGCGCCGAGCGAGGCGAGGAGGAGATCGTAAGGGCTCGGGCCGCTGTCGAGCCCTCCGACACCGAGCGGCTCGTCCGCGAGCCACGCGTGGCGCCCCGCCGTGACGAGCTGCTGATAGCGGCCGTCGCGCGTCTCCTCGACGCGAACGGTCCCACCCTCGACGAGCGTCGTGGGCGCCGGCGCGGCCGGCTCGAGGTAGCGCTCCACCCAGGCCGCGATCGTGTCGGCGACGTAGCGTCCGTCCGCCTCGCGGCCGAGGAGGTGGTTCGCGCCCTCGAGCGAGACGAAGCTCTTGGGGTGTCGAGCCGCGACGAAGATCCGGGTCGCGTGATCGATCGAGACGGTGTCGTCCTCGGGCGCGTGCAAGACGAGGAGCGCGCGGCGAAGCGTCGCGACGCGGTCCGCGATCCGATACGACGCGGCGTCGTCGAGGAAACCGCGTCGGAAGCGGAACCGGCGCCCCGCGAGCGTCACCTCGGCCTCGCCCGCGGCGCGGATCTGTTCGACCGACGCGCCGAGCAGATCGAGGACCGCGCTCGGCTCGGAGGGCGCGGCGATCGTGGCGATCGCCTTCACCTCCTCGATCTCGCTCGCGGCCGCGAGCGCCGCCGTACCGCCCAGGCTGTGGCCGACGAGGAGCGCGGGCGCCGCGTGGCGCTCCCGCAGGTAGGCGGCGGCGGCGAGCAGATCGGCGACGTTCGAGGAGAAGGTGGTCTCGGCGAAGTCCCCCTCGCTCTCGCCGAGCCCCGCGAAGTCGAAGCGGAGCACGCCGAAGCCGTGGCGCGCGAGCCCTCGCGCGACGCGGGCGGCGGCTAGGCTCTCGCGCGAGCACGTGAAGCAGTGCGTGAAGATCGCGAACGCGCGCGGCTCACCCTCGGGCAGATCGAGCGTCCCGGCGAGCCGCCGCCCCTCGCTCCCGGGGAATTGCAGTCGTTGAACGCGCATCTGAGCCTCCGGTCGGTGTCCGAGCGCAGAGGATGCGCTCGCGCGCGCGCGAAGACCAACCGCGGCGCGGCGCTCGGCCGGCGCTCGGGCCGACGCTCGGGCCGGCGTACGGCCGTGCTAGGGTCGAGGATGTCGCTGCGTCGCGCTCTGCCGCTCCTCGTCGCCCTCGCGTCGCTCCTCCTCGCGTCCCCCGCGGCGCTCGCGCAGCCGCTCGTCGTCCTCGACCCGGGCCACGGGGGGACCGATCCGGGCGCGGTCGCCGCCAGCTGCGACGTCCGCGAGGCGCCCATCGTCCTCGACGTCGGGCTGCGCCTGCGCACCGCGCTCGAGGCCGCCGGCCTGCGGGTCGCGATGACCCGCGAGACGGACGACTTCATCGCGCTGAGCGCGCGCGCCGCCTTCGCGAATTCGCGGGGCGCCAACGTCTTCGTGTCCGTCCACTCGAATTCGAACGGCGGCACCCCCGCGACGGGGACCGAGACGTGGATCTCGAACGGCGCGGGCGCGAGCACGCTCCGCCTCGCGACGCTGCTCCAAGCCGAGATGGTGAGCGCGTGGGGCCTGCGCGATCGCGGCGTCAAGCGGGAGGACTTCACCGTCCTCTACGCGACCACCATGCCGGCGGCGCTCGCGGAGCTCGCCTTCACGAACAACTGCGCGCTCGACGCGACGTACCTCTCGTCGCCGACACATCGACAGTCGATGGCAGAGGCCCAAGCGCGCGCCATCCTCGACTGGCTCGGGATCGAGCCGAGCGGTGACGGGATCCTGCGGGGCGTGGTGTTCGAGGATCAGGGCGTGGGCACCGACGACATGAGCGTTCGGCTCGAGGGCGCGACGCTCCGCGTGAGCCCCTCGGATCGCGCGGGCGTCGCCGAGGGCGCGGACGCGAGCTGGTCGTTCACGCTGCCGGTCGGGAGCTACACGGTCGAGGCGAGCGCGGCGGGCCATCTTCGCGCGTCGCGGACCTGCGACGTGGTGGCGGGCGCGACGACCTGGTGCTCGATCGGCCTGTTCCCGAGCGCCGAGCCGGATCCGGACGCGTCGATCGCGAGCACGCCCGACGCCTCGGTCGCCGCGGCCCCCGACGCCGCGCTCGCCCCGGCCGACGCGGCGCCCTCCCCCGACGCCGCGCGCACCGGCGGCGACGCCTCGGGAGCGACGGCGCGCCCCGTCTCGAGCGACTGCGCGTGTCGCGTCGCGGCGCCTCGCTCGGGCGGAGGATCGACGGCGCTCCTCTCGCTCCTCGCCGTCTGCGCGTCGATCGCGCTCCGTAAGAGGCGCCCCCTCCGAGCGAGGGGAGGCGCCCGGATCGCCGCGCTGGCCGCGATCGCCGCGATCGGCTCCCTGGTCGGCTGCGCGTCGGGCGACGCCGCGGCGCGCGAGGCCCTCGGGCGCACCTCGACGTCGGACGATCACGCGCGAGGACCCACCTCCGAGGCGGCCGCGCGACCGAGCGTCGGGCCTCGGCTCCCGATCCTCGAGGAGCGCGAATTGGTGCTCGTCGGAGCGGACCACGAGGCCCTGGGGCACCCGATCCTCGCGCCGGACGCGCGGCACGTCCTCGTCGCGCCGACGGGCTTCGGCGCGCTCTACGCCGTCGATCTCACCGATCCCTCGCGCCTCACGCCGCTCTGCGCGAGCCCCTACTGCGGCTTCGAGCCACGCTTCTTCGGCGAAGGCCGCGTCGCCACGCGGACCCCGGAGCAGACGGCGAGCGCGATCCCCGGCGACGCCTACACGCTCGAGGGCCTCGCGAGCGACGCGCGGCTCGGCTCGGGCGGCGCGATGGCGCGGGTGGAGGGAGAGGACACGGTACTGGTCCAGCTCGACGGCGCGACGCGGACGCTCCGGGCGGGCGACGATCGCTTCATCCTCGCCGAGCTCGCGCCCGATCACCGCCACGTCGTCGTCTGGGGGCTCGCGCGAGGGCTCTCGATCCACCGCCTCGCGGACGGCGCGCGCTTCGAGCTCGGGCCGGGCACGGGGCATCCGCACTTCGATCCGAGCGGGCGCGTGCTCGTCTTCGATCGCACCTCGGACGACGGTCACCTGCTCACCTCGGGCGACGTCTACGCCGCCGAGCTCGGAGCGACGATCGTCGTGCGCTCCGTCCTCGCCACCGATCGGATCGAGACGTCTCCGTCGATCTCCCGCGTCGACGAGCGCGGCGAGGCGTCGATCGCGGCCGAGCGCGACGGCGCGCTCGTGATCGTGCGCGTTCGCTTCGAGCGCGGCTCGCTCAGCGACTGACGCCGGAGTCGGGCGCGGAGGGAGGCGTCGCGCGCTCGATGGCGCGGCCGCCGAAGCGCAGCGAGCCCACCACGCCGAGCAGCGCCGCGGCCCCGATCACATAGGGCCCGAAGCTCATCGTGCTCGTCATCCCCGCGATCGAAGACGCCTCGAAGATGCGACGCACCGAGTACCCGATCGAGACGAGCGGGACGAGCGACACGAAGACGAGCGCGAGCCGCGCGCCGCGCATGCGCAGGGGCACCCTGCGCCGCGACACGGTGCTGACGAGGATCGCGCCCGCGATCGGGATCGCCCACAGGTTCGGGGCGCGCTGCGACGCGGCGGCGAGCGCGGAGAAGGTCTCGGAGCGCGCGTCCGACGTGACCTCGACGATCGGAGCGAGGAACGACGCGAGGAGCGCGACGCCCGCGATGGCCAGCTCCGCGCGGCCGCGCGAGGGATCGAGGATCGACATCGGCGCGTCGTCGGGCTGCTCGACCCGCGCCTTGGGCAGCGCCTCGAAGGGGACGAGCGGCAGCTCGTGATCGGGGCAACGCTGCTCGCCCTCGAAGCACTCGCGGCAGAACGGGCAGAAGAGCAGATCGGCCATCGCGCGCTCCTCGTCCGCTCAGCGGATCGGCTCCAGGCGGATCGTCTCTTCGTGCCTCGCCGCCGAGATCGGGACGCGCACGACGCGGGGATGAAACCCGGGCGCGTCGACGCGCACGTCGACCACCGAGCCGACGAAGAGCCCGCCGATGTCGACCGGCGCGCGCCCCCGCGCCGCGCCTCCGACCTCGATCTGAGCGGACGGGGGATCCGTCTCGAGGTGAAGGACGGCGGCCGTCGGGCTCAGCACGACCTGGCGCCGATCGACGCCAGGCTGCGCGCGGAGCTCGAAGTTGGCCGGCTCGTAGCCGTCGAGCGAGACGCGAAACGCGTAGGTGCGGCCCTCCTCGAGCCCCTCGCGGAGCGTGAGGGGCGTGCGCCCCACGCTCACACCGTCGACCGTGACGAGCGCCCCCGTCGGGAGCGAGGAGAGATCGACGCTCGGGCGCGGCGCGGGCACGAAGAGGAAGACGGCGACGCCGGCGGCGATCGCGAGCACGACGAGGCTCACGAGGAAGAGCCCCCAGCGGAAGCCGTCGCGCGCGGTCAAGGCGGCGTGGCCGCTCGTCGCGCTCGCGGAAGGAACGAAGGGATCGGCGCCTGGCGCGAGCCGCGGCCCGGGCGGCTCGTAAGACGGGAAAGGACCGGGGCTGAGCGAGGGGGTCGGTGGAGGAGGCGGGGGCGGCCGAGAGACCGGCCATGGGTAGGCGCTCGGCGTGTGCGTCGGCGGCGACGAGGGCGTGACGAGCGGATACGGCGCGAGCTGCGCCGGCTCACGCCGACCGGGCGCGGGAGCCTGCGCCTCGCCCGCCGATGGGAGCGAGGCGAAGGGGGCGCGGGCGCCCGAGCCGAGCGTGGGGCGAGGCAGCGAGGCCGAGGCGCGGGGCTCGGGCCGACGGGGAGCGTTGCCCATCGGGCCCCCGCCTGGCTCGGGGAGCGACGCTCGCCTCGGCGCGACGGCGGGGGCCGGAGCGGCCCACTGAGCGCCAGCGTGAGGAAGCGGGACTTCCGTCGTTCGGCCATCGTCCTCGCGGCCCGCCTCGAGGTCGGCTGGCCGAGGAGCGGGGACCGGAGCAGGCATTGGAGCCCTCCCCGACGGAGCCGAGCGCGGGCTCACGGAGTCCACGAACGTCGAGTCCTCGAAGTCCTCCGCGGCGCCAGCCTCCCCGCCACTCGCGGCCGGATCGGCGGGCTCGGCCCCCGCGCCGAGGGGCACGCTCCAAGAGCCGTCGGCGCGGACGCTCGGCGCGCTGATCCGCGCTTGGCCCTTCGCGGGACCGGCTCCGACGGGCGGCCGCGGGACGGCGACGCCCGCGCCACTCGGGGCGCTCGGCTGGGCGAGCTTGCTCCGGAACGGCAGCACGTCGTTGCGCGTCGCGTCGTCTTCTTCGTCGTCACCGAGCTCGAACGCGGCCGGCGGCGGAGGCGGCGCGGGCTCGGGCTCGAGTTCGTCGAGGTTCGACTCCGCGGAGGCTCCGCCGCTCGTCGGTGGCGGAAAGAGCAAGGTGACGAGGCGCGCGAGCCGGGTCGACGAGAACGTCGGAGAGATCGCGTAGAGGGTCTGGTGGAGCGCCTGCCCCATCTCCCCCGCGGACTGGAAGCGGTCCTCGGGGTGCTTCGCGAGCGCCCTCATCACGACGTCCGAGAGCGCGCTTGGGATGTTGGGCCGCCGCGTCTCGGGGCGTGGGATCTCGGCCTTGCGCACCTTGTCGAGCAACGTCGGGATGTCCGCGTCTTGATAGAGCATCCGCCCCGTGAGCAGCTCGTAGAGGACCACCCCGGTCGAGAAGACGTCGCTCCTCTGGTCCATCGGATCGCCCCAGGCCTGCTCGGGGCTCATGTAGTAGTACTTGCCCTTGATGACGCCGACCTCGGTCTGCGTCGAGCGCGAGGCCGCCTTGGCGATCCCGAAGTCGACGATCTTCACCTCGCCCGCGTGGCTCACGAGCACGTTCTGCGGAGAGATGTCGCGGTGGACGATGTGGAGGGGCTGCCCCGTCTCGGGATCGTGCTTGCGGTGAGCGTAGTCGAGCCCGTTGCACATCTCGGCGGCGATGAACGCCGCGACGTCGATCGGGATCGCCTTCTTCAGCTCCGCGCAGCGCCGCATCACGCGGTACGCGTCGGCGCCCTCGATCAGCTCCATCGCGATGTAGTACGTGTCGTCGATCCGCCCGAGATCGAAGGTCTGCACGATGTTGACGTGCGTGAGGAGGACGGAGATCTTCGCCTCCTCGACGAGCATCTGCGTGAAGTGCTCGTCCTCGGAGTAGCGCGGGTGGATGACCTTCAGCGCGACCAGCTTCTCGAAACCAGCGACCCCGCCCGTCTTCGCGACATACACCTCGGCCATCCCACCCACCGCGATCCGCTTGAGCAGGGTGTATGGACCGAAAGCTTGAGGTAGATCGTTGGGGTCGAGAGCCAAGAGCGGTCCCCGCGCGCGCGCAGGTTCGAACCCCCTAGCATAGAGGTTCCCTCGCTCGAGAACGAGAGAATCGACGGCGGCCGATCCACCGAGGCTTGGTCTCGACCGGGCCGCGTGCGAGCATGCGCCCATGGCCGGACAAGATCCCGACACGGCGGCTCGCGCCCCCTCCGCGGACGATCCTCGCGATGGCGCCGCTCGAGCCCCTCGGCCCCTCGAGCCGGAGCGGCTCCGCGAGATCGGCCTCTTCGGCGGCCTCGACGAGGAGACGCTCGCCCTCCTCGCGCGAGAGCTCCCGACGGAGGACGTCACCGTCGGCGCGCGCATCGTGAACGAGGGCGATCCCGCCCGCGAGATGTACGTCGTCCTCGAGGGCGAGCTCGAGGTCCTCAAGAGGGCGCCGAGCGGCGCCGAGGTGCGCGTCGCGATCCTCGGCCCCGCGTCTTGGTTCGGCGAGATGTCGATCCTCGACATCCAGTCGAGATCCGCCTCCGTCCGAGCGCTGGCTCCCTCGCGCCTCGTCCGCGTGAGCGCCGAGGACGTCGAGCGCTGGCTCTACCGGCGCGATCTCAAGGCGTACTCGCTCTTCGTGATGAACATCGCGCGCGAGCTCTCACGGCGGCTCCGGGTGACGGACTCGATCCTCGCGCAGTTCATGGGGAGCGTCGCCGAGGTCTACGCGCCTCGCGGCAAGCGCTGACCTCGGGGCGCCCCACGCGCTCGACGAAACGCCCCGCTAGAGCGCCAATTCCGCCTGGTAGCGCTTCTCCTCGCGATCCTTGATCGTCTCGAGGATGATCGTCGCCGTCTCCTCGATCGCGCGACCGCTCACGTCGAGCACCGTCCAGTCGGGGTGCGCGGAGAAGATCGACTCGGCGAATTCGAGCTCGGTCCGGACGTGATCGCGCAGCCCATACGTCGCGTCCGCGGGCATGCCGAGCTGGATCAGCCGCGCGCGGCGGATCTCGAGCAGCTGATCGATGCCGATGGTGAGGCCGATCACCTTGTCCGCGGAGAGATCCTCGAGCTCGGAGGGAGGGGGGACGCCGAGCACGAGCGGCACGTTCGCGACCCTGAGCCCGCGCCCGGCGAGGTACGTCGAGAGCGGCGTCTTGCTCGTCCGGCTCACGCCGACGAGGACGAGGTCCGCCTTGCGGAGGTTCCGCGGCTCCTTGCCGTCGTCGCTCTTCACCGCGAACTCGATCGCCTCGACCCGCCGGAAGTACTCCTCGGAGAGCGGCATCGTCGCCGAGGGCTGGTTCAGCGGCTGCGCCTCGATGTAGGTGCCCACCTTGTGAATGAGCTGCCCGATGACGTCGACGGACTCGATCTTCTCGCGCGCGGCGATCGCGTGGAACTGCTCGCGCAGCTCGGGCGCGACGAGCGTGAACACCACCATGGCGCCGGCCTCGGCGGCCTTCTTGAGGACATCCTCGATCGCGTCGCGATCGCGCACGCGGGTGAACAAGCGGACTCGGACGCGGTGGTGGGGGAACTGCAGGAGGCTCGCGCGAACGACGCGCTCGGCCGTCTCACCGGTGGAGTCACTGACGACGAAGATCTGGGGCGGGCTCACCCGCTCCTCGTACCACGACTCGCGCTCGAGACGAAACGACGCCGCGCGATCCTGACAGCGCGCCTCACTCGACGTGATCCGTCGAGTCGGGGCGCGCTGGCCTCGGCGGGAGGGAGGCTCACGCCGATTCACTCGGCGTGAGGGAGGGTCTGGGGGCAGACCCTCCGCCAAGGAAGGAACGGCTCGAATCAGGGCAACTGATTTGTGCTGTGAGACGCGCGAAGG
The DNA here is from genome assembly GCA_039809495.1 of Sandaracinaceae bacterium. GTDB lineage: Bacteria > Myxococcota_A > Polyangia > Polyangiales > Sandaracinaceae > JAFLCL01. Next base: position 13,790 of record JBDHVC010000019.1, on the reverse strand, counting down.
CCCGGCAGCGCGTGCCACCGGGCCTTCGTCGACGTCGGGTCTCCTCGATCAGCGGGTCGTGTGACCCTTGGCGGACATCCGCCGTCCCGCCTGCCGGTTCACCCTGCGACGGTGCTTGGCGGCGAGCTTCGCGCGAAGGCGCTTACCGCGCTTGCGATCGCGCTTGCGTGGGGTCTGAGAGATCATCAGGAACATCGGGGTATCTCCTCTTCGATCGTCCGTGCTTCAGGGCGTCCCCGCGTCCTCGCCGGGGCCCGCGTCGTCATCCGCCACCGCGGCGTCGTCCGACGGCGCCGCGTCGACGACGCTCGCCGCGTCGACGACGCTCGCCGCGTCGGCGACGCCAGCGTCGCGCGCCACGCCCGCGTCGGCGCGAGGAGCGGAGTCCGAGCAGTAGCACGTGTCCGTGTCGGGGTTGCACGCGCGACCGCCGTCGTTGCGACACTGCGTCCCCGCGCGACAATCCGCGTCGGCCGTGCACGACGGCCAGCAGAGGCGGAGCGGCCGGATGGGCGAGCCCAGGTTCGGGCAGGCGTAGCCGGTCGGGCACTCGTCGGCCGACGCGCAGCTCGTGACGCAGAACGACTGCGACTCGGAGAACCCGACGCAGATGTCGTTGTTCGCGCCGCTCGTGCCCCCGCTCGTCTGGCAGAGCATGTTCGGATCGGGGATCGGGATGACGCCATCGCTCGTGCGGAGGCCGACGCCCGTGCTGGCGTCGCCGCACCCGCCGATCGCGCAGATCCCGCGGCCGACGCGATCACCGAGCGTGTTCCCCTCACCGAAGAGGCATCGCCCGAGGCCGAACGGCGACCAGCAGTCCGCGTCCGTGTCGCAGCCCGCGCCGACGTTGTACGCGGGCACGTCGTTGTAATTGCCCGCGTAGCAGCCGCCGTTGAGATCCGCGGCCGTCCCGTGGACGCCGTCCCAGAAGCAGCTCTCTCCCGCCTCGCAGTCGGGGCTCCCGCCCGCGGCGCCGACGCGCTGAGCGTCGGTCGTCTCCGCTCCGACCGAGCAGCCCTGCATGCAGACGCCGCCCGGGAGCCCGAAGAGGCTCTGCGTGCAGACGTCGCCCGTCTGGCAGCGCATGTCGGTCTCGTTGCAGCCGATGCGGATGCAGTAGCCGTCCTGGAGCGACGGGGGACCCGAGGCGTCCCGCGCCGTGAGGCAGGTGCCGTTGTCCTCGCAGTCGAAGTCGGTCGCGCAGTCGTCGCCGGCGCTCGCGCCCGCGCGGCCCGTCGTCTCGCAGAGCCCGGTCGCCACGTTGCAGTGGCTCGGGTAGTCCGCGCCCTCGTCGATGATCACCGACGGCGTGGCCGGGTTGTCGTCGTCGTCCTCGAACGTGAACTGGCAGGAGTCGACGCCGGCCGTGATGCTGCAGCTCGGGACGCACGCGAGGTACGCGCGGTTGCAGCCGTAGCCCTCGTTGCAGCCGCCGCGACCGGTCGGACCGAGCGTGCAATTCATGTAGCACGAGCCCGTCTCGTTCCCCGTCGCGTCCACGCCGTTCGAGAGGCAGCTCGAGCAGCTGTTGCACTGGTTGTTCTGGTTCGGGTTGCAGGTCCCCTCACAGAGCCCGCCGGGGAAGTACGAGATCGTGAGCGAGCGCCCCGCGGACCCGTCGCGCCTGTTCGAGCTCCGCGTCGCGGAGACCTCCTCCTGGCACGTCCACGGCTCGAAGCAGCTCGCGCCGGCGCACGCGCCGCCGACGTAGCCCACCTGCCCGCACGACGCGCCCGTGTCGACGCGCGGCGGTGCGTCACGCTCGACCACCGGCGCGTCGCGATCGGGCCCGGTGTCGTTCAGGACGACGGCCGCGTCGGGCGTCGGGTCCTCCGGGTTCTCGGGGCAACCGACCGATGCGAGAGCGAGCGCGCCCACCGCGCAGAGCCCCACGGCTTGATTCCATCTGCTCATCATCCTGACCTCCAATGACCGACGGCTACGTGCGACCCGCGGCGAGACGCGCTCGAGCAGCCTTCAGTAAGCCTCACGCCACACACGAGAGGGTGTAACGCCTCGAGCGAAAAGGCGAGCCCTTCTAGCGCGAGCCCCCGAGGAGTCAAGGGCGGAGGGAGGGTCCGCGCTTGCGGTGTGTCCGACCCCGTGGTACGAGCCCGCGCCTTTCACGGCAACCCTCTCATCGTCTCGACGGGCACGGCGCGCTCGCTCCTGTCCGCGGAACCGAGAGGGACGCTGTGGAGGGGCCGTGGCCCAAGCCTTCGGCAGCCGACGCGAACCGCCCTCTCGCCCCAAGATGATCGACACCTTCGACAGGACCGCGCTCTTCGACGTGATCGAGCCCGTGTGCCGGGCCCACGGCGTCGAGCTCGTCGACGTGACGCTCACGAACGAGCGAGGGGCCGTCCTGCGGGTGCTGATCGATCGCGAGCGGCCGCGAGGCGCCGCCGATCCATCCATCCCCCCGAGCGGGATCTCGCTCGAGGACTGCCAAGGCGTGAGCCGCGACCTCTCGACCGTGCTCGACGTGCACGAGCGCCTCGTCCCGAGCGCCCGCTACCGCCTCGAGGTCAGCTCTCCGGGCGTCGATCGGCCGCTCGTGCGCCCCCGCGACTTCGAGCGCTTCGTCGGCGTCGAGGTCCGCGTCCACACCAAGCTGCCGCTCGACGAGGGCGGGCGCCGCAAGGTCCAGGGGCGGCTCACCCGCTTCGAGGCGGGGAGCGCCCACGTCGAGGACGAGGCCTCGAAGGCCACGTGGGTCATCCCCCTCGACAACGTCTCGAAGGCGCACGTCGTCTTCCGGTTCCGCTGAGGTCGCGCGCGTTCGTTCGTCGCGCGCGGATAGTTCGAGAGAAGCCAGTCAGGAGTCAGCCATGCAGAGCTCGGGCGTTTCGCTCCACACCATCATCGAGCAGGTCAGCAAGGAGAAGGGCATCGACGAGTCCGTCCTCGTCGAGACCATGGAGCAGGCGATCCTCACGGCCGCGAAGCGGACGTTCGGCATGACCCGCGAGCTCGAGGCGCGGTTCAACCCCGACACGGGCAACGTCGACCTCTTCCAATACATGACGGTCGTCGAGGACGTCGAGGATCCCGAGCGGCAGATCTCGGTCGAGGACGCGCGACGTCACGATCTCGAGGCCGACCTCGGCGAGGAGCTCGGCTTCCAGATCTTCTACCTCGAGTCGGACGGCGAGAAGGCTCGGCAGCAAGACCGCGACTTCGGCGAGGTGCTGCGGATGAGGCAGCATCGCCAGGGCTTCGGGCGGATCGCCGCGCAGACCGCGAAGCAGGTGATCATCCAGCGGGTCCGCGACGCCGAGCGCGACATCGTCTTCAACGCGTTCAAGGATCGCCGCGGCGAGCTCGTCCACGGGACGGTCCGGCGCTTCGAGCGGGGCGCCAACATCATCGTCGACATCGACGGCAAGGAGGCGATCCTCCCCGCGCGCGAGCAGACGCCCCGCGAGAGCTACCGGCCCGGCGACCGGATCGAGGCGCTGCTCAAGGACATCGATCGCGAGGCGCGCGGCCCGCAGCTCATCCTCTCGCGCACCGACGTCGGGCTGCTCGTGAAGCTCTTCGAGAAGGAGGTCCCCGAGATCTACGAGGGGATCGTCAAGATCGTCGCGGCGGCGCGCGAGCCGGGCGCGCGCTCGAAGATCGCGGTGACGAGCCGAGACTCGGACGTCGATCCCGTCGGCGCCTGCGTCGGCATGAAGGGCTCGCGCGTCCAGGCCGTGGTCCAGGAGCTGCGCGGCGAGAAGATCGACATCGTCCCCTTCGATCGCGATCCGACCCGCTTCGTCTGCAACGCGATCGCGCCCGCCGAGGTGAGCCGGGTCATCATCGATCAGGCGAACGAGACGATGGAGCTCGTGGTGCCCGACGCGAAGCTCAGCCTCGCGATCGGTCGGCGTGGCCAGAACGTGCGCCTCGCCTCGCAGCTCTCGGGCTGGAAGCTCGACATCATCAGCGACTCGCGCTTCCGGCAGATCGAGGCGCAAGCGCTCGAGCAGCTGCAGATGATCCCAGGCGTCGACGAGACGCTCGCGAAGGCGCTCTATCGCATGGGCTTTCGGACGGTCGACGAGATCGCGGAGGCGCCCGACGAGGAGCTGTCGGCGATCGACGGAATCGGCAGCGACGCGCGCGCCGAGCGCCTGCGCGCGGACGCGGCGGGCTCGATGGACCGGGTCCGAGCGACGCTGCTCGAGCAAGCGATCCAGACGCCGCGCATGCTGTCCGAGCGCGAGATCCTCGTGCTCTGCCCCGGCGTGACGGAGCAGATCGCGGAGAAGCTCGAGAGCGGCGGCTACCGATCGGTGATGGACGTCAACCGCGAGGAGGACGTCGATCGGCTGGCGATCCGCGCGGGGCTCGACGCGCAGCGCGCTCGCGAGGTGAAGGACGCCATCGCGCGCTTCACCCGCGATCACCTCGAGCGGCTGCGCGCCGCGATGCAGTCGATCCCGGCGGAGGAGAGCCAGCCGAGCTGAGCCGAGGCGATCGCCCCAGATGGAGACGACGGTGCAAGCGGTGGTGGAAGCGGCCAAGGAGCGAGCGGAGCGGACGTGCGTCGGGTGTCGGGGCACCACGGCGCCGCGCGCGCTCGTGCGCCTCGCCGTCGGCCCCGTCGCGCCGTTCGTCGCGCCCGACGTGAGCGGGCGCGCGCGCGGTCGCGAGGGCCGGAGCGTCTGGGTGCATCCGCGCAGGGCGTGCGTGCTCGCCGCGGCGCGTGGCGGGATCGCCCGCTCGCTCCGCCGCGAGGTGACGATCTCGGGCGCGGAGCTCGTCGCCGCGATCGCCCGCGCCCTCGAGCAGCGCGTCGAGAGCCTCCTGCTCTCGGCGGTGCGCCGGCGCGGCGCGAGCGTGGGGACGGACGCGACGCGCGAGGCGCTCGCGCGTGGGAGCGTCGAGGCCCTCGTCCTCGCGGGCGACGCCGCGGGGCGGCGAGAGGAGCTCTCGACGGCGGCGGAGCGCCTCGGGCGCAGAGTGTTGATCTTCTCGACGAAGGCCGGGCTAGGTAGGCTCTTCGGTCGCGAAGAGGTCGCGGTGATCGGGATCCTGGAGAGCGGGATCGCACAAGAGCTGGTCGAGAGCGGAGAGCGGCTGCTCGGCTTGTCGGAGGCGGAATGAGCAAGGTCCGGGTGTACGAGGTCGCGCGCGAGCTTTCGCTCGAGAACGTCGAGCTGATGAAGCGGCTCGCGACGCTCGGGATCCAGGTTCGAAACCACATGAGCGCGCTCGACCCGACGGAAGTCGAGCGGCTCAAGCGCGCGATCGAGAAGGACAAGGCCGAGAGCACGGTCGAGACCAAGCTCCGCGCTGGCGTCGTGCGCCGACGCACGCTGGCTCAGCCTGCGCGGGACGAGGGCGCGGTCGCCCCCGCTCGAGAGGACGAGCTCGCCCCCGCGCCCATCGAGACGCGCGCCGAGGTCATCCCGCCGCCGCCACCGCCGCCCGCCGAGCCCGAGCCTCCGCGCGCCGTCGAGGAGCCGATCGCGAGCGCCGCCGAGCGCGTCGTCGAGGCTCCCCCGCCCGCGAGCGAGCCGGTCGAGGCCCCGATCGCGCGCGAGCCAGCGCGAGCCGAGCCGTCGGAGCGGGCCCCCTCCGACGCCGCCTCGGCGCCGCCTCCGTCTCCGACGCCCCCGCCCGTCCGGCGCTCCCACCCCGCGCCCGCGTCCGAGCGCTTCGCGCACGCGAACCTGCCGCCGGGCGTCGTCTCGCGAGGGAACCTCTCGGCGCCGTCGGCGGCGCCTCCCTCGCAGGCCACCCGCGAGCGGATCGTCTCGCAGGCCCAGCAGCTCCAGCGCCCCTCCTACGCGCCGTCCGCGCCCGGCCGTCGCGTTCAGGTCACGCCGATCGCGGGCGGGCGCCCGGGATCGACCGCGCGCGCGGGCGCCGCGGGTCGCATGGGCCGGCACGGCGGACGCCCCGGGCCCAACCAGGCGCCCCGGACCGGCGCCAAGCCGATCCTGACGACCCCGAGCGCGCAGAAGCGCGTCATCCGAATCGAGGAGAACATCACCGTCCAGCAGCTCGCGCAGCGCATGAGCCTCAAGGCCACCGAGCTGCTCATGAAGCTCATGACGCTCGGCGTCGGGCGCGTGAACATCAACTCGTCGCTCGACTCGGACACGGCCAAGATCCTCGCGAGCGAGTTCGGGTACGAGGTCGAGAACGTCGCGAAGACGGACGCCGAGCTCATCGACGAGGCGATCGGTCACGGCGAGCACGGGGTGGCCACGCCCCGGCCGCCGATCGTCACGGTCATGGGCCACGTCGACCACGGCAAGACGTCGCTGCTCGATCGCATCCGCAAGGCCAACGTCGCGGGCGGCGAGGTCGGCGGCATCACCCAGCACATCGGCGCGTACCGCGTCGACACGCCCAAGGGCGCGGTCGTCTTCCTCGACACCCCCGGCCACGAGGCCTTCACGGCGATGCGCGCGCGCGGCGCGGAGGCGACGGACGTGGTCGTCCTCGTGGTCGCGGCCGACGACGGCGTGATGCCCCAGACCCGCGAGGCGATCAACCACGCGCGCGCGGCGAACGTGCCGATCGTCGTCGCCGTGAACAAGATCGACAAGCCGAGCGCGCGCCCGTCGCAGATCCGCAACGAGCTCGCCGGCCTCGGCCTCAACCCCGAGGAGTGGGGCGGAGACACGCTCTACGTCAACGTCTCCGCCCTCACGGGCGAGGGCGTCGACGCGCTGCTCGAGAACATCGCGCTCCAGACCGAGATCATGGAGCTCACGGCGGTCCCCGACGGGCCCGCGAAGGGTGTCGTGCTCGAGGCGTACCTCGACAAGGGGCGCGGCGTCGTCGCCAACGTCCTCGTCCAGAGCGGCACGCTCAACCAGGGCGACCTCCTGCTCGCCGGGATGGGGCTCGGCCGCATCCGCGCGCTCACGGACGATCGCGGGCGCCGCGTGAAGAGCGCCGGGCCCGCGACCCCCGTCGAGGTGCTGGGGCTCTCGGATCTGCCGTCGGCGGGCGACGCGTTCAACGTCGTCACCGACCAGCGCATCGCGCACGAGATCGTCGAGACGCGGAAGAAGCAGCTCGCGGCGAAGGACCGCACGACGAACAAGCGCAGCCTCGAGGACCTCCAGAAGATGATGGTCGCGGGCGACATCCAGGAGCTCAACCTCGTCATCAAGAGCGACGTCCAGGGCTCGGTCGAGGCGCTGGTCAAGGCCCTCACGGAGCTCTCGACCGAGAAGGTCCGCGTGCACGTCGTCGGGACCGGCGTCGGCGGCATCACGGAGAGCGACGTGATGCTCGCGTCGGCCTCGAAGGCGATCATCGTCGGCTTCAACGTCCGTCCGGCTGGGCAGGCGGCCGCCGTCGCGAAGAGCGAGGGCGTCGAGATCCGCAACTACGCCATCATCTACGACGCGGTCGACGACGTGAAGAAGGCGATGGCCGGCCTGCTCGCTCCGACGTTCAGCGCGAAGGAGCTCGGCAAGGCGGAGGTCCGCAAGGTCTTCAACATCCCGAAGATCGGCACCGTGGCTGGCTGCTACGTCACCGACGGCGTGCTCAAGCGCAACGCGAAGGTCCGGCTCGTGCGCGACTCCGTGCAGGTCTGGGAGGGTGGGCTCGCGAGCCTGCGTCGCGTCAAGGACGACGTGCGCGAGGTCTCGAACGGCTTCGAGTGCGGCGTCGGCCTCGACGGCTTCAACGACGTCCACGAGCGGGACATCATCGAGTGCTACGAGCTCGAAGAGGTCGCCGCGAGCCTCTGAGCTCGCAGCGCACGAGCTCACGCGATGGTGGTCGGGACGGCACGACTGGTCTTTCGAATCCCGAGCGCTTCGTCCCTCAAGGACAAGCGCTCGGTCGTGAGGCGGCTGATCGATCGCTCGCGCTCGCGGTTCCACGCCGCGGTCGCGGAGGTCGACGCGCTCGACGTCCATCAGCGCGCGGTCCTCGGGATCGCGGTCGTCTCGAACGACGCTCGTCACGCCACCTCCATGCTCGACACCATCACCCACGCGATGGCCGAGAGCGCGAACGCCCTCTTGGTGGAGCGTCGCGCGAGCGTCGTCCACATGGGTGAGCACGACTTCGACGCGCCCGCGAGGGTCGACGCGTGGGGCCCTGGATCGCGACGCGATCCGTGGGACGACGAGGGGCCGCGATGAGCGCGCCGAAGCGCCCATCGCGCTCACGGGCGGGAGGTCGCGCCGCGCCGACGTCACGCGCCGCGAGCGGTCCCGATCGCCTCGCGCGGGTGGGCGAGCGCATCCGCGCCGCGCTCTCCGACATGATCCTCCGCGACGAGATCCGCGAGCCCGCGGCGCGCGGCGCGATCGTCACGGCCGTGGTCGTCACGCGCGATCTCTCCCTCGCGCGCGTGTACCTGCGCTCCATCGACGAGGCGGACGTCGCTCGACGGCGCGCGCTCGTCTCGGCGTTCGAGCGCGCGCGTGGGCACGTGAGGCACGCGCTCGCGGGCCGCGTCTCGAGCGGATCGGGCGCCATGCGCGGCGTGCCGGAGCTGCGCTTCGCCTGGGACGACGCGGCCGATCGCGGCGCGCGGGTCGACGCCGTCCTCGCGGAGATCGCCGAGGCGCGAGCCAGCGAGAGCGCCTCACGGGAGGCGGAGGGACACGAAGAGGGAGGTGGCGATGAGCCGTGAGCGAGCCATCGAGATCATCCGCGGCGGGCGGCGGTTCGTCGTGACGTGCCACGTCCGCCCAGACGCCGACGCCCTCGGCTCTGCGCTCGGCCTCGCGGCCATCCTGCGCGCCCTCGGCAAGGAGGCCGTCGTCTACAGCGAGGGTGGCGTCCCACCGAACCTCGAATTCCTCGAGGGCGCCGCGTCGGTCGTCGCCACCCTGCCCGAGGGCCGCTTCGACGCCACCTTCATCATGGACACCGCGGCCCGCGCGCTCGCGCCAGCGCTCCCTGATTCCGCCCGGACTGGCCCGATCGTGGTCGTCGACCACCACGCCGCGAACGACGGCTTCGGAGACGTCGCGGTCCGCGAGATCGACGCGTGCGCGACCGGCGAGGTCGTCCTCCGGCTCTGGAGCGATCTCGGGGGTGACGGCACGACGCTGCCACGCGTCGCCGCCCAGCCGATCTACGCCGCCATCGCCGCCGACACGGGCTGCTTTCGCTATCTGGGGACGACGGGGCGCACGCTCCGGCTCGGCGCCGACCTGCTCGATCTCGGCGTGAGCACCTGGCAGGTCGCCTCTCACCTCTTCGAGCGCTGGTCCCGCGAGCGAATGGCGCTGCTCGGCGAGGTGCTGCGCGCGATGGAGGTGACCCACGACGGCCGCGTCGCGCTCGTCTGCGTGCCGCGCTCGGTGTTCGACGCGACCGGCGCGACCGACGAGATGATCGAGGGCATGGTCAACTACGGACGCATGCTCGACGGCGTGAAGATCGCCGCGCTGCTCTGGAGCCCGCACACGAGCCAGGCGGACCGCCCGGAGGTGAAGCTCTCGCTCCGCTCCGATGGCGACGCAGACGTCGCTCGCATCGCCGTCGATCTCGGCGGCGGTGGCCACCGGGTGGCCGCCGGCGCGTCCCTCTCGGGCTCGATGGCCGAGGCGCGCGAGCGGGTGCTGGCGGTGATCACGGCGCGCCTCGATGGATGAGCCCCTCGAGCCGCGCGACGACGACGCGGAGCGCTCGTTCGTCGTGGCGGTCGACAAGCCCGTCGGGCCGAGCTCGCACGACGTCGTCCGATGGGCGCGACGCGCCTTCCGGACGAGGGAGGTGGGCCACGCGGGGACGCTCGATCCGCTCGCGAGCGGCGTCCTCGTGCTCGCCGTCGGCGAGGGGACGAAGCTCGTCCCGCACCTGAGCCTCGACGACAAGGAGTACGACGCCTCGATCACCCTCGGCGCCGAGACGGACACGCTCGACGCGGAAGGCGTCGAGGTCGCCCGGGCCGCGATCCCGCACCTCGCGGCCGACACGGTCACGGCGGCGCTCGCGCGCTTCGTCGGCGTGACCGAGCAGATCGCGCCCGTCTTCTCCGCGCTCAAGCGCGGCGGCGTCACGCTCCACGCGCGGGCTCGACGCGGCGAGGCGATCGAGGCGCCCGCGCGCCGCGTCGAGGCGCACGCCATCACCCTCCGCCACCTCGAGCCCGGCCGCATCGACGTCCACCTCTGGGTCGGCAAGGGCTACTACGTGCGCTCCTTCGCCCGGGATCTGGCGCGAGCCCTCGGGACCGTGGGTCACCTCGGCGCGCTGCGCCGCACGCGGAGCGGCGTCTTCACGCTCGATCGCGCGCTCGACGGCTCGCTCTTGCGCGAGGCGGGGAGCGACGAGGCGCGACGCGCGCAGCTCGCCCGAGAGGCGGCCGCGCGGCGGCTCGGCCTCCTCGACGCCCTCTCGGGGCTGCCGCGGATCGAGCTCGACGCGGCGCTCGAGCGTGACGCTCGACACGGTAAGCCCGTGCGCGCGCTCGGCCTCGAGCAGCTCGAGGAGGGCGCGCTCTGTGCGCTCGCTCGCGCGGGGCGGCTCGTGGCGATCGCGCGCCGCTCGGGCGACGCGCTCCGTGTGGTGCGCGGCTTCCGGCCGGCGTAGGTTCTAGCCTCGTGACGAGCCCCCACCCTCGCCTCCGCTCGATCGTGGGCCTCGCGCTCCTCGCGGCGAGCACGCTCGGCTGCCCCCCGGGCGAGGCGACGCGCGACGGCTCGCTCGACGCGCGGCCCGCGACGAGCGACGCGCACGAGCGCGACGCCCTCGCCTGCGATCCGACCTGCAGCTCGACGCGCGAGCGCTGCTGCGCGAGCGCCGAGGGGGCGCCGCGCTGCGTCGACGTCTCGTCCGACGTCGCGAATTGCGGCCTCTGCGGCTTCGACTGCCGCGCGCTCCGGCGGGGCGATCGCTGCGTCGCGATGCAGTGTAGCTGCGGCGCGTTCGCCATCGGCTGCACCGGCGAGGACACCTCGCTCTGCTGCCCGCCCGCGCCCGACGGCCGCGCCGAGCGGTGCGCGAACGTCGGCCGCGACTTCGACGACTGCGGCGGCTGCGGCCGGGTCTGCGACGCGATGCGCGCGAACCGATGCGAGGCGGGCCAGTGTCAGTGCGGCACGGACGGCTCCCGCTGCGCGGGCACCCCCGAGGATCGCTGCTGCCTCGACCGCTTCGACGTCGCCTCGTGCGTGGACACGACGCGAGACGACGATCACTGTGGCGACTGCGACGTCCGCTGCACCGCGCTCGAGCGCTGCGTCCTCGGCCGCTGCGTCGCTCGCCGCCCCTCCCCCTGACGGCGGGGGGCGCAGGGCTCACGCTGAAGGCGCCGACCGGATTCGAACCGGTGTATGAAGGTTTTGCAAACCTTTGCCTATCCACTTGGCTACGGCGCCGAAGGACGCGACTCGTAGCAAGCGGCTCGCGTGTTGTCCACCTCGAGGCGCACGCCCGAGCGCGCGGATCTCGACGCGCGCGAGGCGGCGCTGCGCGCGCCGAGGTGCGCGTCAGTGGAGCGTCGAGCTCGCTCGCCCGGGGAAGACGCCCTCGGCGAAGAGCCGCTCGGCGAGCCGCGCCGAGCCCGTCCGTCGCCACTTGTCGTAGAGGCGCACGATGTCCTGCGGCGTCCGCAGCGCCGTGCTCTCGCGCACGTCGTCGAAGACGCGCGCGAGGCGCTCGAAGCGAGCCGCGAGCTCCTCGTAGACCACGGCCCGCGCCGACTCCGCCACCGACCGCTCCGCTAGGCGGCCAGCGACGCGGTAGGCGCCCGAGCCGATGCGATGGACGTAGTCCTCGCTCAGCCCCCGCCGGTCGAGGTGCTCGACGAAGAACCCCCCGACGTAGAGCGCCTCGTCTCCGAGCGCGCGGTAGCGCTCGAGGCGCGCGTCTCCCTCCGCCTCGTTCGCCTCGGCGAGGGCGAGCGCCAAGGGTCGCGCCCCGACGCCGCGCCCCTCGGCCCCGCGCCGCGCCGCCGAGGCGAGCAGCTCGACGAGGTAGAATTCGGTCTCCTCGGCCACGCGGATCTGGCGAGCGGAGAGGCAGGACACCAGCCGCTCGCGGAACCACCCCGCGACGTCGCCGACCATCTCGATGCTCATACCGCCTCCTCCACGCGAGCCTCACCGCCGCGGCGGGCTCCTCCGAGAGCGTGCAACGGTTCCCGGCGACGGCCAAATTCATCGGTGTTTTCGGACAGTTGCCGTTGGCACTCGGCAGCGGGGAGTGCTCGCGCCCATGACCTCCCTCACAAGATGGGCGGGTGGCCGTTTGCGTCGCGAGCGGTGGGTCTTAGGGTCCCGCCCGCGTTAGCGCTCGGCGTCGTCGAGTGCTAGCGAACGACCCCGATGACCGGCCGAGAGGCCCATCCGACTCAGGAACCGAGGAGAGAAGACCATGACGATTCGTCCGCTCCACGACCGCGTGCTCATCCAGCGCGTCAAGGAAGAAGAGAAGACCAAGGGCGGGATCATCATCCCCGACACGGCGAAGGAGAAGCCGATCGAGGGCAAGGTCGTCGCGGTCGGCCACGGCAAGGTGCTCGAGGACGGCAAGGTGCGAGCGCTCGCGGTGAAGGCGGGCGATCGCGTGCTCTTCGGCAAGTACGCCGGCACCGAGGTGAAGATCGACGGCGAAGATCACCTCATCCTCCGCGAGGAGGAGATCCTCGGCGTCGTCGAGGGCTGAATCGCGCTCGCGTCGTTGACCCATTCCCCGATTCGACAAGGAAGAGAGAGAACATGGCAGCCAAGGAAATCCTCTACGAAGGCTCGGCTCGCGAGCGCATCCTCGCCGGCGTCAACGCGCTCGCGAACGCGGTCAAGGTCACGCTCGGCCCCAAGGGCCGCAACGTCGTCATCGAGAAGAGCTTCGGCGCTCCGACCGTGACGAAGGACGGCGTGACGGTCGCGAAGGAGATCGAGCTCTCGGACAAGTTCGAGAACATGGGCGCGCAGCTCGTGCGCGAGGTCGCGAGCAAGACGAGCGACACCGCGGGCGACGGCACGACGACCGCGACCGTGCTCGCGCAGGCGATCTACCGCGAGGGCTCGAAGATGGTCGCGGCCGGCCACAGCCCGATGGAGCTCAAGCGCGGCATCGACAAGGCCGTCGAGGCGATCGTCGCCTCGCTCGCGAAGCTCAGCAAGCCGACGAAGGATCCGAAGGAGATCGCGCAGATCGGCACGATCAGCGCGAACGGCGACGCCACGATCGGCAAGCTCCTCGCGGAGGCGATGGACAAGGTCGGCAAGGAGGGCGTCATCACGGTGGAGGAGGCCAAGAGCCTCGACACCACGCTCGACGTCGTCGAGGGCATGCAGTTCGATCGCGGCTACCTCTCGCCGTACTTCGTGACGGACGCCGAGCGCATGGAGGTCGTCATCGAGGACGGCTACATCCTCATCTCCGAGAAGAAGATCTCGAACATGAAGGACATGCTCCCGGTCCTCGAGGCGGTCGCGCGCCAGCAGAAGCCGCTCCTCATCATCGCCGAGGACATCGAGGGCGAGGCGCTCGCGACGCTCGTCGTGAACAAGCTCCGCGGCATCCTCCAGGTCGCGGCCGTCAAGGCGCCCGGCTTCGGCGATCGCCGCAAGGAGATGCTGAAGGACATCGCGACGCTGACCGGCGGTCAGGTCATCGCCGAGGAGCTCGGGCTCAAGCTCGAGAACGTCACGCTCTCCGACCTCGGCCGCGCCAAGCGCGTGTCGATCGACAAGGACAACACCACGATCGTCGACGGCGCGGGCAAGAAGGACGAGATCAAGGGCCGCATCGAGACGATCCGCAAGCAGATCGAGGACACGACGAGCGACTACGATCGCGAGAAGCTCCAGGAGCGCCTCGCGAAGCTCGTCGGCGGCGTCGCGGTCATCAAG
>JBDHVC010000018.1:0-72340 GCA_039809495.1 Sandaracinaceae bacterium | reverse complement strand
GGCGAGGCGCGCCGCGGCGGCGATCGGCGCGCCGGCCGCGACCCACGCGCCGCCCGTGTCGACGAACGCGACGACGGCGTCCCCTCCGGGCGCGAACCAGTAGCGGAACCCCGCCTCGAGCGCCTGGAACGAGGTCGTCCCGAAGCCATGGACGCGCAGCAACGCGAGGACGCGGTCGCGCTCGTCGGAGCGGGAATCCTCCTGCTTCACGCGAAGATCGTCGAGGCTCGGCCGAGGCACTTGCGCTCCTCCTCTTACCACCCGATCGCGACCGCGCGGCCGCGACCGGCTCGCGGGCGCTACGATGCGCGGAGCGTGAAGGCCCCGAGCACCAAGACGCGCCAGATCAGCGGCGCGCTCGCCCTCGGCGCCCTCGGCGTCACGCCCCTGAGCAGCCGCTGGCCCGTCGGCTACATCGTCGGGCCTGGCATCGTCGACGTGATCGCCCCGACGAGCCGATGACGGCGCCGCTCGGCGGGCCGGAGGCTCACGCCGAGCGCGCGCGGCGCCGCGAGAGCGCGATGAGGAAGAAGAGCGCGGCGCTCGCGAGCGACGAGAGCGGGGCGCGGCCACCGCCGCCCACCGCGCGGCAGGCGCAGGTGCTCGTGAGGCCCGCCCCCGCAGGGCCGCCGTCGCCCGGCAGAGGGCCCGCGTCCGCGTGGATCGGTACGCCCGCGTCCGCGCCGGGGAGGACGGCGGCGTCGGGCGTGGTGCAGTCGAGGCCCTCGTCCACCTCGCCGTCGCAGTCGTCGTCCCTGCCGTTACAGACCTCTTCGCTCGCGTTCTCGTCGATCTGTCCGTCGCAGTCGTCGTCCCTGCCGTTACAGACCTCGTCGCTCGCGACGCACGCGACGCCCGCCATCTGGATCGTCCGGAAATACTGGGGCTCGGTCCAGCCGCCGTCGTTCGTCAGCTCCGCGAACGCGACCGCGTCGCCGAAGCCCTCGCCGCTCGAGAGGTGGCAGCGCCAGCCGGCCGAGGCGCGCGCGCACACGTCCGCCCTGCCGTCGCCGTTCGCGTCCGCGAGCCGGATCGTCGTGTAGTAGTAGTCGCGGCTCCAGCCGTTCTCGTCCGTCCACGCCGGGCCGTCGTAGTGGGTGAAGCCGCCGTCGTGCCACGCCCAGCAGTCGATCCTCGTGTTCGAGCGGATACAGAGATCCTCCGCGCCGTCGCCATCGACGTCGCCCGTGCGCAGCGTGCCGTAGTTGGAGATGTCGTCCCAGCCGCTCGCGTCCGAGAGGCCGGCGACCCGCACGGGCTCCCCGAAGCCCGAGCCCGTCGAGAAGTGGCAGCGCAGCTCGTCGCTCGTGCGGATGCAGAGGTCCGCCTTGCCGTCGCCGTTCACGTCGGCGAGCCGCATCGTGCTCCAGTAGCGCATGGCGCCGAAGCCCGCGTCGTTGCTCCACACCGGCCCCTCGACGCGCGTCGCGAAGCTCGCGCCGTCCGAGAGCCAGCAGAGCGTGCCCGCGGCGGCGCGCGCGCAGAGATCGGCCTTGCCATCGCCGTTCACGTCGCCCATGCGGAGGGTCCCGTAGTACTTCGCGGAATTCCAGCCGGAGGAGTTGCCCCAGCGCGGGCCCGCGAACGCGCGATCGAAGCGCGTTCCGTCCGAGAGCCAGCAGTCGACGCCGTCGGCGCCGCGGCCGCAGAGGTCGGCCTTGCCGTCGCCGTTCACGTCGGCGAGGCGCAGCGTCGTGTACTGGCCGGGGCTGTTCCAGCCGTTCGCGTCGCTCGGCACGCTGCTCCACGTCGTCGCGTCGCCGAAGCCGGTCCCGTTCGAGAGCGCGCACACCACGCCGGCGTTGGCGCGGCCGCAGACGTCGGCGCGACCGTCGCCGTTCAGATCCCCCATGCGGATCGTCGCGTAGTTGTCGACGTCGTCCCAGCCCGACGCGTTGCTCCAAGGGACGAACGCGGTCGGCGCGCCGTACGTGCCGTCGGCGTTCGTCGGCCAGCAGCGGAAGCCCGAGTAGCCGCGCGCGCAGAGATCGGATCGTCCGTCGCCGTCGATGTCCGTCGAGCTCGGCGGCGCGTAGCTGCCCGCCTCCTCTTGGAGCAGGCGCACGTCGCAGACGTCGTCCTCGTCCGTCTGCCCGTCGCAGTCGTTGTCGCGGCCGTCGCAGACCTCGGCGGGGACGGCGCCGCAGGTCCCGCAGGCGTTCGTCACGCCCTCGTCGATCCGCCCGTCGCAGTCGTCGTCGCGACCGTTGCAGACCTCGGTGCTCGGCGTGCAGGTGCCGCTCCGGACGTAGTCCATGAACGTCGTCCAGTTCCAGTGCGGGCCCGGGTCCGTGTGGCTCCCGCCGCAGAAGCGCGAGTTCGCCTCGCCGTGGCCGATCACGTGGGAGCGGTCGCACGCGAAGCCGTGGCGGCTGCAGATCGACGCGACGATGCGCGCGCTCCTGCGGTACATCGCGTCGCGATCGGGGTTGCTCGCCGCGTAGCCCTCGTGCTCGATGCCGACCGAGCGGCCGTTGAGACAGCCGACGTGCCACGCGGTGTCGCGCTCCTCGACGACCTGTCGCGCCTCGCCGGCGAGGCTCACGACGTAGTGGGCGCTCACGGGCGGGTCCGTGCAGTTCTTGAGCGTCGCGTAGCAGCCCGCGAAGCCGCCCTCGCAGGTGTGGATGATCACGAACTCGACCGCGGCGCTGCGCCCCGGCGTGTAGTTGCAGGACGGGCCCATCCACGTCGCGTCGGGCGTGTCGGGGCGCGCGTAGCCGAGCGCGACGCCGACGCCGTCGTCCGCGCTCGACTCGATCCGCTCCTGCTCCGCGCGCTCGGCCTCGCGCTCGCGCGCCAGCGCCGCCGGCTCCTCGTCGTCTTCGGGGTAGGCGACGACGTCGTCGACGAGCCCGTCGATGGGCGGCAGGTAGATGACGTCGCCGCGCTCGTCCTCGCGCCGAAAGCCCACGTACATCTGGCGCGCGACGTAGTCGCCGTAGTCGAGCGCGTCGCCCGCGAGCCAGGGGTGCCAGCGATCGAGCGCGTCGAGCCACGCGCGCGTGTCGGAGAGGGCGGGCGCGGCGTCGCCGCCCGCGAGCTGGCGCAGCCGCGCCGCCGCGGCGTCGACCTCGAGCTCAGGCTCCTCGCAGAGCTCGTCGACCGAGACGCCGAGCCCCGCCGCGGCCGCCTCGCGCACGCCGCCCCGATCGAGCCCGAAGAAGCCGCACGGCGGGCCGAGGCCGAGCTCGTCGCTCGCGGGATCGTAGTACTGCGCCTGCGGCTCGAAGTGCGACTCGGACCAGCCGAGCGAGAGCAGGACGTCGCGCGGGACGCCGTGGCGCGCGGCCGCCTCTCGCACGAGGCGCACGATCACGGCGTCGCCGCGGTAGGCGAAGGGCTCGGGCGGCGAGGCCCCGTCGCTCGGCGCGAGGGGAGCCTGCCCAGGCTCACATCCCCAGGCGAGGCCTGCGAAGAGCGCGAGCGCGAGCGGAGCCGTCCGGCGGATTCGGTGATGCATGTCCACGGGGCTGGTTTAGCAAGCTCGAGGCCACGCTCGAGGCGCGGCGTGACGGCTCGGCTGCGGCGCGTCGATCGCAAGGTGCGACAGGTTCTCGCACCCGCGGCTGGGCGCATCGCGCGAGCCGTCCACGTTCCGGTCACCTCGCGGGCGCGACCGGCAGGGCGTCGAGCGGCGCCCTCGATCGCGTGTTTTCCTTTATTCTGCGCGCGTGACCGAGGAGAGGCTCCGCCGCCTGCACGCGATCGTCGCCACGCTCCCCCTCCTCGCGTGGGGCGCGTTCCACGTCGTCGAGCAGTGGGCGCTCTTTGGAGGGCGGCTCGCGTGGCTCGTGCGGATGCGGACGACCTCGAGCGGCGCCGCGATCGCGCTCGAGGTCCTGATCGGCGTGCTCCCCATCGTCCTCTGGGCGCTGCTCCACGCGCGCGCGCGGCTCGTCGGCGAGCGCCTCCCGGGCGCGAGCCGCGACGGGGACGGCGCCCTCGCGCGTGGGCTCGGCGCGATCGAGCCTTGGGCGAGCCCCGTCGCCATCGGGTTCTTGCTCTGGCACGTCGGCTGGCTCTGGGGCGCGAAGCTCCTCGGCGCGCAGCCGGTGGAGCTCTACGACACGCTCCAGCGGACGCTCGGTCTGCCGTGGGCGCTCGTCGTCCACGCGATCGGGCTCACGGCGATCGCGTGGCACCTCGCCGCCGCGCTCCCCGATGGCCTCGAGGCGGCCCGCCTCGTGCGCACGGCGCCCGGCCGGCGCTCGGCGTACGTCGTCTCGGTCGCCTTCGGCGCCTGCCTCCTCGTGCTCTACGCGCAGCTCGTGGGGTGGATCGGCACCGGGGCGGGCACGTTCTGGCCGATCACTGTCGTCCCCCGCTGACGGCGCGCCGAGCGCGTCGCGATCCGCCCCGCAACGGCGCGCTGGCTCGGCGAGAGGGAGGCTCACGCCGGTCCACTCGGCGGGAGGGAGGTGAAGCGGCCTTTCCCGAGCGTTCTCGGCGCCTTTGACATCGGAGGGCCGCGCTCGTAGGTTTCGGCGCTTTTCGCGTCGGCGTCCGCGCGCCGAGCGCGTCGCGCGAGGGATCCCCACCGATGGCCAAAGCCGCAGCCCCGCTCCCCGTCCTCGAGGAGCTGCACTTCAAGAGCGAGAGCGCCTACCTCTGCCTCCTCGTCAACCGCCGCATCGGGCTCATCCGTGTGATCGACTTCCGCTCCGGCGCCCTGCCGGCCAAGCGCCTGTTCATCCAGAACGTGGCGAAGCGCGAGGGGATCGAGAAGGTGATCCTGCTCGTCGAGAAGGACGAGGTCTCGAGCTGGACGCGCGTCGGCTTCGTCCGCGAGGGCACGATCCCCGGCTTCTACAAGCGCTCGGACGGGCACCTCGTCGGCTGCGTCATCAGCGATCGCACCGCCTCCATCGAGGTCAACGACGAGGGGCAGAAGCTCGCCGAGCGGACGGTCAACGCGGCGAAGAAGAACGCCCGCGAGGTCCCGGACGAGCTGCCGAGCGTCACGATCGAGGTGCCGGACGACACGGACGTCTTCGAGGCGCGGGACACGGTCTGGAAGAAGGGGGGCGGCGGCCTCTCCGGGTTCGACGCCTTCGGCCGCGACGCGGAGCGCTGCTACCTCACCGCCACCGCCAAGCGCGGCAAGACGATCTGGCTCTCCGCGGAGTACCAGGACTGCTTCGGCCACGCGCTCGTCGAGACGCTGCGCTCGCCCACGGACGATCTCGACGTCCTCGCGCTCACCGCGGGCCTGCGCGTGCTCTCGGAGGATCTGAAGGAGCGCGGCATCGTGAGCGCGTTCACGTTCGCGCCCTCGGACGACATCGGGCTCGCGACGGCCTACGTCGCCGCGGGCTTCCGCAAGACCGGCGTCCTCGCGCGCGGCGCCCAGCAGAGCGGCAAGCGGACGGACGCGATCCTCTGGACGCGCAAGCTCGCGAACCCTGGCCTCGAAGAGGAGTGAGCGCCCCGACGGCGAGCCCCCGCGCGAGCCTTTCGGCCCGTGACCGGCTCCCCTCGCCCCCCGCCCCGCGATACGCTCCCGCCGGCTCATGATCGCGCGCGTCAAAGGTCGCCTCGCCACCGCGGATCGCGACGTCTACGCGAACCTCCTGCGCGACACGCGCGGGCTCCGGCGTGATCAGGCGGCCGCGCGCGACGCGTGGTACGCGGAGCTGCCCTGGGACCGCAAGGAGGACACGCTCTTCGAGCTCGAGGCGCTCCTCAAGGGCATCGCCTGCTTCGGCAACCCGCGCAACCACCCCGGGACCGAGGAGAGCAAGAGCGCCGTCGCCCAGGACTTCCACATCCACCTGCGGATCCTGCGCGAGACCGCGGCGCGCGTCGTCCAGCTCACGCGCCAGCTCCTCGGCGACAAGGAGCGCGCGTACACCTTCACGCGCTACATCGAGAGCGTCCTCCCCGAGGACTCGGCGCGCGGCCGCCTCGTCCAGGAGCAGCTCACGCAGGACACGCCCGAGGAGGCGCTCCTCCTGCTCCGCAACGCGTTCGGTCACTTCGTGGACATGGGCGAGGGGCTCCTGCGGCTCGGCCGCATCTCGAGCCGCATCTACACCGCGTTCCACGCCGTGCTCGTCCGCGAGGTGGGCCGCAACGCGTTCTTCAACCCGCTCATGGCGCTCGAGTTCCGGCAGGAATTCGATCGCATCCGCGCCGTGGAGGTGCTCGACGCGCTCCACGGCATCGAGAGCGAGAGCGCGCATCGCGCCTCCGCGCTCACGTTCCTCACGCTCTTTCGGGCGCTCCGCTACCTCACGCTGGTCGAGCGCGACGCCGCCGAGCCCGCCTCGACGCGGCGCACCTACGCGCTCCTCGCGGCGCTCCGCAGCGATCTGCGCACCCTCACGCGCTACCTCGCGCAGGGCGCGCCCGACGCCATGGCGGACGGCTTCGAGGCGGAGCTGCTCTCGATCGACGCGGCCGAGCTCGTGCGGGACTTCGAGCCGCTCCGCGCGGAGGCGGCGCGGCTCGTCCGGCTGCGCGGCACCTTCGACAACCTCTCGAACACGCTGCGCGTCGAGGTGCGGCGCATCTACGAGCACGAGCTCACCTGGCCCGAGAGCGGGGCGAGCGAGAAGGAGCCGTCCGATCGCATCCTCGGGGCCGCGCGCGAGGCGCGCGCGTCGATCGAGCACGCGATCACGCTCCTCGCCGAGGAGCTCGCCCCGGGCCACGCCCCGAGGCTCGAGAGCGGCGGCTTCGACGCCCGCGCCGCGAGCGAGCGGCTGCGCCGCGAGATCTGGATGTTCCAGCGCATCCTCAAGGCCTTCCTCGCGATGAGCGAGGGCGCGCGGCCGAGCCACGACGAGTGGGCGAGCGCGACGAGCTTCCAGTTCGTCCGGGACTTCCTCGGCCACTTCCGCGCGATCGGCTACCAGCTCGTGCGCAGCCACGACTACCCGCGCCTCGATCCCTTCCTCGCCGCGCTCGAGGAGCTGCGCGACGTCGATCTCGTCGGGGGCGCGCGGATGCAGCGCGCCGTCGACGAGGGCGCCGCGTTCTCGCGCTTCCTCGGCGAGCTCTTCGACAGCGTCTCGCGGCGCGCCGAGCTCCGCGACGTGCCCTTCGACCGCCAGGCGGCGGCCGAGATGCTGAAGCTCTACCTCGGGAGGAGCTGACGGCGCGCCGCGGGGCGCGCGGCCCGAGGGCGTCACCGCGGCGCGCGGGCGAAGCTCCCCGAGAAGGTGTGGCGGCTCGGACCGCGCTTCTCGATCCGCGCCGACGGCTCGCCGACGAGGATCTCGAGCGCGCCGCCCGGCAGGCGCACCTCGACCGGCGCGCCGCGGCGGATCCGCCCCGTCTCGATGGCGGCGACGACGGCGGCGCACGCGCCCGTACCGCACGCCTGGGTCCACCCCGCGCCGCGCTCGAAGACGTGGAGCTCGATCGTCGCGCGCCCCGCCACGCTGCCGAGGCTCGCGAAGCCGACGTTGGCCCCCTCCGGGAAGAGCGCGTGCCCTCGGACGAGCGGGCCGAGCGCGAGGCGCGCGTCGCCGACCTCGTCGAAGATCACCGCGTGCGGGTTCCCCATCGAGACGGCCGTGACGTGGAGCGTGTGGCCGCCGATCGCGACGGGGTGATCCCGCATCGGGCGCTCGAGCGTGTGCGGCACCTCGCTCGGCGCGAGGCTCGGCGCGCGCATCGAGACCCAGACGTCGGCCGACGCGTCGTCGAACGCGTGGAGGTGCGCGTCGTGCGGCCCCGCGTCGGTGTCGACGACGAGCGGATCGCCCGCCCGCGCGAGGCCTCGACGCGCGAGGTGATGGACGACGCATCGGAGCCCGTTCCCGCACATCTCGGCGCGGCTTCCGTCCGCGTTGACGATCCGCATCGCGGGCCGCCCGCTCGGATCGCGGACGAAGAGCACGCCGTCGGCGCCGATCCCGCGGCGTCGGTCGCAGAGCCGCACGATCTCGTCGCGCTCGAGGGCGACGCTCGGATCGTCGATCACGACGAAGTCGTTCCCGAGGCCCTCGTACTTCTCGAAGCGCACAAGCGGCATGCGCGGATGCTCGCGCGCGGCCGCGATCGGAGCAAGGCGCTCACGGCGGCGACGCCGCGCGGCGGGCGCCGCGTCGAGCCCCGCGAGCCTGGTCGTGCGAAGATGGGCGCGATGTCGGAGCCTGTCTCGCTCATCGGTCGCGAGCCCGAGCTGGACGCCTTCGTCCGCGCCGTGGAGGGCGGCGCTCGCTTGCTCACGATCACGGGGCCGGGCGGCGTCGGGAAGTCGCGGCTCGTGACCGCGGGGCTCGCGCGCCTCGCCGAGGCCCAGCGCGACGTCATCGCGATCGCCCACGCGCGGCTCGGCGAGGATCGGACGATCGAGGCGCTCGTCGATCACGTGGTGGACGCGCTCGGCGGCAAGGGCGCCCGCAAGCAGGACCTGACGCGGCTCTTCGCGCGACACGCGCCGCTCCTCCTGGTGCTCGACCCCTTCGACCGCTTCGTCGCGCTCGCGGGCGAGCTCACGCGCTGGCTCGCGGCCGTGCCCGAGCTCGCCCTCGTCGTCGTCAGCCGCCAGCGCCTCTCGATCCCCGAGGAGGTGACGCTCGAGATCGCGCCCATCGCCGACGAGGACACCGCGATCGCGCTCTTCGCGTCGTTCGCGGCTCGCCACCGCCCCGGCTTCCGCCTCGACGAGCGCGATCGCGCGACGGTGAGCGCGATCGTTCGCCGGCTGGACGGCCTGCCGCTCGCGATCGAGCTCGCCGCCTCGCGCATGGCGGTGATGAGCCCGGCCGCGCTCCTGCACCGCCTGAGCAACCGCTTCGACGTGCTCCGCCGCGGCGGCGCTGGCGACGCGCGCCATCGGACGCTCGAGGCGTCGATCGCGTGGAGCGTCGAGCTGCTCGAGCCCGCCGCGCGCGACGTGCTCGCGGCCGCCAGCGTCTTTCGCGGCGGCTTCACGGCGGAGGCGGCGGAGCGCGTCCTCGAGGGTGAGCGGCGCGACGAGGGCGCCCCGATCCTCGACATCCTCCAGAGCCTGCGCGAGCGCTCGCTCCTCGGCCTCTCGGAGCCCAGGGCGAGCCTCGAGGTGCGCCTCGCGCTCGATCAGAGCGTGCGCGCCTTCGTCGAGCCCTCGCTCGATCCGAGGCGACGCGACGCGCTCGAGGATCGCCACGCCTCCCACTACGTCTCGTGGGCGGAGGCGTCCGCGGCGCGGGCGAGCGGGCGCGAGGCCTCTCGCGCGAGGCAGGCGATCGCCGAGGAGCGCGAGAACCTCCTCGCGGTCGTCGAGCGCATCCTCGGGCGGCCGAACGTCAGCTCACGGAGCGCCGATCGAGCGCTCCGCGCGCTCGTCGTGCTCGCGCCGATCCTGCTCCGGGAGGGGTCGCTCGAGCTGACCCGCGATCACCTCGAGCGCGGGCTCTCCGTCGCG
Source organism: Sandaracinaceae bacterium (assembly GCA_039809495.1). GTDB lineage: Bacteria > Myxococcota_A > Polyangia > Polyangiales > Sandaracinaceae > JAFLCL01. The sequence continues at coordinate 62,979 of JBDHVC010000018.1, read as the reverse complement.
CGCGGCTCGGGCGCCGATCCGCGGCTGCTCGCGCGGGCCCACCTCCTGCGCGCGGAGCTCGAGCTCCGGGGCGGCGCCGACGAGCGCGGCGAGCGCGTCGAGCGCGATCTCGCCGAGGCGCTCACGCTCGCGCACCACTCGAACGAGCGCTCGGTGGAGGGGCGCGCGCTCCTCTTCCTCGCCCGCCTCGGCGCGGCGAGGGCGGAGCCGAGGGCGCGCGTGGAGGAAGCGCTCGATCGCGCGGCGCTCCTCGCCCGCGAGGCCGACGACGACGCGCTCGCGAGCGCCGCCCTCTCGACGCGCGGCGGGATCCTCTACCGGTCGGGGGACCTCGAGGGCGCGCGCCTCCTCTTCGACGAGGGGCTCGCGCGGGCGCGGCGGGCGAACGACCGGCCGGGCGAGATCGCGTTCGCGCGGCGCCTGGGCCTCGTCGCGCTCGCGCGGCTCGAGCTCGAGCCGGCGCGCGCGCTCCTCGAGGGCGCCTCGAAGCTGGCGCAGGAGGACGAGGATCGCCGCGCCTGGCTGACGACGCTCGTCCCGCTCGCGCTCACCCTCGCGCTCCTCTCGCGCGGCCAGGACCGCTTCGGTCCCGCGATCCGGCTCCTCGAGGAGGCGCTCGCGGGCGCGAGCGAGCTCTCGCTCGCCAACGTCGAGTCGAGCGCGCGCGCGCTCCTCGGCGTCCTGCACGCCGCGCGCGGGCAGCGCGGCGAGGCGCGGCTGCTCCTCGGCGAGGCCCTCGCCTCCGACGACCCTACGCGGCTCCCCGATCTCGACGTGCTCGCGCTCCTCACGCTCGCGCGCATCGAGGCCGAGGCCAACCGGCGCGAGGCCGCGAAGCGGCTCGTCGTCCAGGCCACCGCGCGCGCGCGCGGCCTCGCCGACGGCGCGCTCGTCGCCCTCCTCGGTGACGACCCGCTCGCGCTCGACAGCCCCCACCGCTCGCCGCTCGTCGCGCTCCTGCTCCTCGTGCCGGCGAGCGCGATCTCGCTCGACAGCGTCCCGCCGCCCTCCCACGCGAGCGCGAGCCTCGTGATCGGGCCGGACGCGCTCTGGTTCCGCGTGAGCGAGGCGCCGCGCGTCGACCTCTCTCGCCGCAAGCCGCTCCGCCTGATCCTCGAGCACCTCGCGGCGCTCGAGCGGGGCGCGCACGCCGACTGGAGCGCGCTCCTCGAGGCGGGGTGGCCCGGCGAGCGGATGCGCCCGGACGCCGGCGCCCACCGCGTCCGCGTCGCCATCTCCACGCTCCGCAAGATGGGCCTGCGCGACGTGTTGCGGACGGAGGAGAGCGGCTATCGCCTCGATCCCGCGTACGCCGTGCGGCGGAGCGCGTGAGCGGTCAGCGCTCGCGCTCGGCGCACGCGCACCCGCACGCGTGATCGGCGGCGGGCTGGGTCGAGGCGGGCTGGGCCGACGCGGGCTGGGCAGACGCGGGCTGGGTCGACGCGGGCTGGGCCGACGCGGGCTGGGCGGGCGCGGCGCTCGCACGACGGTGAACCGCGCGGTGCTCCTCGGTGAGCGCGCGCACCACGACGCTCGCCGCAGTGAGGCCGAAGGTGCCCGTCACGAAGGACGCCGAGCCGTCGATGCGCGCGCGGTGGTCGCAGGTGTAGAGGCCGTTGTCGCGGTTGGGGCAGACGCAGACGAAGCCCTTCTCCTCGTCGTAGGAGAGCCGCGCGGGCGCGACCTGGGGCTCGTCCGAGAACACCGCGTCGATGCCCGTCCTCGTCCCGCGCGCGAGGGCGAGCCCGTAGCGCTTGCGCAGGATGCCGCGCACGTCTCGCGCGAGACCGCAGACCTCGGTGTCCGCGAGATCGGCGACGCGGACGCGCGTCGGATCGAGGCGCCCCGCCGCGCCCATCGAGCTCACGACCGGGATCGATCGCCGCACGCACTCGTGGAGCAGGTGCGCCTTCGCGGCGACCGAGTCGATCGCGTCGATGACGAAGTCGATCGGCCCCTCGAGGAGCAGGTCGGCCTTCGCCTCCTCGTAGAATTCGAGGACGGGCTCGACGCGCGAGGAGGGCGAGACGAGGCGCAGGCGCTCGGCCATGATCTCGGCCTTCGGCTTGCCGACGGTGCCCTTCATCGCGTGGAGCTGGCGGTTGGTGTTGGTCACGCACACGTCGTCGAAGTCGACGAGCGTGAGCGCGCCGACGCCGCTCCGCGCGAGCGCCTCCGCGGCGAACGAGCCGACGCCGCCCATCCCGAAGACGACGACCCGCGCGCCCATCAGCCGGTGGAGCCCCGGCTCGGTGAAGAGCCGCGCCGCGCGATCGAAGCGGCGGTTCGTCTTGAGCGGCGGGCTCGAGCGGGCCTCGTTCGAGGCCTCGCTCGCGTCCTTCTGAGCGATGGGGAGCGTCATGCGCGAGTGATAGCAGCGGACGCGGAGCGCGCCGAGGCGGCCGCGGAGCTCGCGGGTCAGCGCACGACGGGCAGCTTCGCCTCGGGATCGACGATCTTGTTCGTCAGCGTCGCGAAGAAGTCGTTGCCCTTGTCGTCGACGATGATGAACGCGGGGAAGTCGACGACCTCGATCCTCCAGACCGCCTCCATCCCGAGCTCGGGGTACTCGAGCACCTCGACCTTCTTGATGCAGTCCTTCGCGAGCGCCGCCGCCGGGCCGCCGATCGAGCCGAGGTAGAAGCCGCCGTGCTTCTTGCAAGCCTCCGTCACCTGCGTCGAGCGGTTCCCCTTCGCGAGCATCACGAGGCTGCCGCCCGCGGCCTGGAAGGCGTCGACGTACGCGTCCATGCGGCCCGCGGTCGTCGGACCGAAGCTGCCCGAGGGCATCCCCGGCGGTGTCTTCGCGGGGCCCGCGTAGTAGACGCAGTGATCCTTCAGGTACTGAGGCAGCCCCTCGCCGCGATCGAGGCGCTCCTTGAGCTTCGCGTGGGCGATGTCGCGCGCGACGACCATCGGCCCCGTGAGCGAGAGGCGCGTCGTCACCGGATACTTCGAGAGCTCGGCGCGGATCTCGCTCATCGGGCGCGTGAGATCGATCTTCACGGCCCCCGCGGAGAGCTCCTCCTCGTCGACCTCCGGCATGTACCTCGCCGGGTCGTGCTCGAGCTCCTCGACGAAGACGCCCTCCTTCGTGATCTTCGCGAGGATCTGGCGGTCGGCGGAGCAGCTCACCGCGATGCCGACGGGGCAGCTCGCGCCGTGGCGCGGGAGACGGATGACGCGGACGTCGTGGCAGAAGTACTTGCCCCCGAACTGAGCGCCGATGCCGAGCGTGCGCGTGAGCTCGAGCACCTCCTTCTCCAGTTCGAGGTCGCGGAACCCGCGCCCGAGCGCGTTGCCGCTCGTCGGGAGCGAGTCGAGGTAGCGCGCCGAGGCGTACTTCGCGACCTTCAGCGTGAACTCGGCGCTCGTCCCGCCGACGACGATCGCGAGGTGGTAGGGCGGGCACGCCGCCGTGCCGATCGAGCGCAGGTTCTTCTCGAGGAAGGCCCGCATCGACCTCGGGTTGAGGAGGGCCTTCGTCTCCTGGAAGAGGTAGCTCTTGTTCGCGGAGCCGCCGCCCTTCGCGAAGAAGAGGAACTTGTAGGCGTCGCCGTCCGTCGCGTAGAGCTCGATCTGCGCCGGCAGGTTCGTCTTCGTGTTCTGCTCGGTCCACATGTCGAGCGGGGCCATCTGCGAGTAGCGGAGCGCGTACTTCTCGTAGGCCCGTCGGATGCCCTCGGAGAGCGCGGCCTCGTCGCCGCCCTTCGTGAGCACGCCCTGGCCGCGCTTGCCCATCACGATCGCCGTGCCCGTGTCCTGGCACATCGGCAGCACGCCGCCCGCGGCGATGTTCGCGTTCTTGAGGAGCTCGAACGCGACGAAGCGGTCGTTGTGGGAGGCCTCCGGGTCCTCGAGGATCGTGCGGAGCTGCGCGAGGTGCCCGGGGCGGAGGAAGTGCGCCATCTCGTGCATCGCCTCGAACGCGAGGCGCGTGAGCGCCTCGGGCGCGACCTCGAGGAAACGTCGCCCGCCGAGCTCCAGGGCGCTCACCCCCTCCTTCGAGAAGAGGCGATACGGCGTCGTGTCCTCCCCGAGCGGGAGGATCTCCTGGAATTCCGCGGTCATGGGCGCTCCTTCAGGCTGGTGGGGGACCGACGGATCGGACACGAAGCTCTCGACCTGGTCGTCGATCCGCATGGGCGCAGCCTACCCCCATCGATCCCGTTCGCGCACGCCATCGAGCGCGGGGCCCGAGCGTCCGGGTGACGCTCACGCCCGTCGCTTCACCGCCGAGGGGGAGAGCTCGAGGGCGAGACGCCACCCGAGGCTCGCTCGAGGCCTCGGTTGACAGACTCCGCTCCGCCCCCAACGCTAGTCACCCACTTACCCATACGACTTCAGGGGGAACGATGCTTCGACACTTAGGAACGCGGACGTTGGCGCTCTCGCTCGTGCTCTTCGGCTGCACGGCGACGGACGACACGAGCATGGACGACGGGAGCGAGCGCGCGGTCGGGCAGACGACAGCCGCCCTCGAGAGCGGAGGAGGAGCCACGTGCTCCGCGGCGACGCCGCATCACTGCACGATGCGGATGATCGCTGCGAGCTACTACCACACCGTCGCGATCGACTCCGCAGGAGATGTCTGGACGTGGGGAGGCAACGCCTCCGGCCAGCTCGGAGACGGCACGAACACCCAGCGCAACACCCCCGTGCCCGTCAGCACGTCGAGCGGCATGGGCACCGTCGTCGCGATCGCCGCGGGCTTCTACCACACCGTCGCGATCGACTCCGAGGGGAACGTCTGGACGTGGGGAGGCAACGCCTCCGGCCAGCTCGGAGACGGCACGAACGCCGAGCGCAACACCCCTACGCGCGTCAGCGCGCCGAGCGGCATGGGCAGAGTCGTCGCCGTCGCCGCGGGCTGGAGCGACACCGTCGCGCTCGACTCCGACGGAAACGTCTGGACGTGGGGAGACAACGAACACGGCCAGCTCGGAGATGGAGAGAGCGGCCCTGGCACCGACCGGAACACCCCCGTCGCCGTCAGCGCGCCGAGCGGCATGGGCAGAGTCGTCGCCGTCGCCGGAGGCGGCACCTTCATGGTCGCGCTCGACTCCGCAGGAAACGTCTGGACGTGGGGAAACAACGAATACGGTCAGCTCGGAGACGGCACGAACACCAACCGCCACACACCCGTGGCCGTCAGCGCACCGAGCGGCATGGGCAGAGTCGTCGCCGTCGCCGCGAGCTACGCCCATACCGCCGCGATCGACTCCGACGGAAACGTCTGGACGTGGGGATTCAACGGCGACGGTCAGCTCGGAGACGGTACGCACGCCGACCGCAACACCCCCGTGGCCGTCAGCGCACCGAGCGGCATGGGCAGAGTCGTCGCCATCGCCACAGGCTTCCACCACACCGCCGCGCTCGACTCCGCAGGAAACGTCTGGGCGTGGGGAGACAACAGCGACGGCCAGCTCGGAGAGGGGACGAACAATCGGCGCAACACCCCCGTGGCCGTCAGCACGTCGAGCGGCATGGGCACCGTCGTCGCCGTCACCACGGGCTCCGACCACACCGTCGCGCTCGACTCCGCAGGAAACGTCTGGGCGTGGGGAGACAACGGCGACGGCCAGCTCGGAGACGGCACGACCACCTCGCGCAGCACTCCCGTCGAGGTCCCCGACCTCAACCTCATCGACGCCTGTCACACCACGCTCCCCTCCTGCGACCTCGGCGCGTCTCCTCCCGCCTGCACCATCACGAACGCTCCGGACGGCACGGCGTGCGGCGAGGCGGGCCACGTCTGCGCGGCGGGCGTCTGCACGAGGTCCGAGCCGGAGGACGCCGGCGTCGGCGCGGACGCGAGCAGCGGCGCGGACGCGAGCAGCGGCGCGGACGCGAGCAGCGGCGTGGACGCGAGCAGCGGCGCGGACGCGAGCAGCGGCGCGGACGCGGGCGCGGGCTTCGACGGCGGAGGCGAGGAGGGTCCGACCGAGAGCAGCGACTGCTCGTGCAGCGCCGTCGGCGCGAGCCGGAGCGGCCTACCATTCGGAGTCAGTCTCTTCGCCCTCTTCGGCCTCGGCCTCGCTCTTCGGACGCGGCGGTCGATGAGCGCCGAGCGCTGACTGACCTCGTGGCATCGACGCCTTAGAGGCCGCCTTCGTGGCGGCCTCGGGCGAGAGCGTCGGGGCGAGGCTGTCATTCCAGACGGGAACGATGCTCGCCTCGACGTCGTGCGGAGCGCGTCTGTCCACGCCATCCCCGTGTCCTCACGAAACCCCGCAGTCGTCAGCACGTCGAGCGGCATGGGTACGATCGTCGCCGTCGCCGCGGGCTTGAACCACACCGTCGCGCTCGACTCCGTGGGGCACGTGTGGGCGTGGGGAAACAACTTCGACGGCCAGCTCGGAGACGGATCGAACACCAACCACGGCACCCCCGTCGAGGTCCACGACCTCGACCTCATCGACGCCTGTCACACCACCCTCCCTCCCTGCGACCTCGGCGCGTCTCCTCCCGCCTGCACCCTCACGAACGCCGCCGACGGCACCTCGTGCGGCGCGGGTTCCGTCTGTCGCGCCGGCACGTGTAGCTCGGGCTGACTCATCGTCGGGAGCTTCTACGCGGCGGGCGCGTCGAACCCCTCGAACGCCGACCAGGTCTGCACTCCGGCTTCGTCGACGAGCGCGTGCTCCGGCCGTCCGAACACGACAGCGCCGTGACGACGGCAACGCCCGCGCCGTCGTTCCCGGTTGATCTTCCGAGCCCGGCTCCCGATGATTCCGCGACCCTCGGCCCGGACGCGGGCGAGCGACGACAACCGAACATCGGAGACGAGGCGATGAGCGAGCTCAGGTACGACGGCAAGGTCGTTTTGGTGACGGGTGCGGGCAACGGCCTCGGGCGCTCCCACGCGCTCGGCTTCGCGCGGCGAGGCGCGAAGATCGTGGTGAACGACCTGGGCGGGAGCCACACCGGCGAGGGCCAGTCGAAGGGCGCGGCCGACCACGTCGTCGACGAGATCCGCGCCAAGGGCGGCGAGGCCGTCGCGAACTACGACTCGGTGGAGGACGGCGAGAAGATCGTGAAGACGGCGATCGACACGTTCGGGCGCCTGGACGTCGTCGTGAACAACGCGGGCGTGCTCCGCGACGTCTCCTTCCAGAAGATGACGTGGGACGACTTCCGCCTCGTCGAGCGCGTCCACCTCGACGGCGCGTTCCGCGTGACGCACGCGGCGTGGCCCATCATGCGCGAGCAGAAGTACGGCCGGATCCTCTTCACCTCGAGCGCGGCGGGGCTCTACGGCAACTTCGGGCAGGCGAACTACTCCGCAGCCAAGCTCGGCCTCGTCGGGCTCATGCAGACGCTCGCGATCGAGGGCCGCAAGAACAACGTCTTCGTGAACGCGATCGCCCCCGTCGCCGCCTCGCGCATGACGGAGACGGTGCTCCCGAAGGAGCTGCTCGACGCGCTCGATCCCGCCTACGTCACCCAGCTCGTCCTCTGGCTCGCGCACGAGCGGTGCGAGGAGACGGGCAGCACCTTCGAGGTGGGCGGCGGCTTCTACGCGAAGCTCCGCTTCGAGCGCACGAAGGGCGTCACGTTCCGCCTCGGCCGCCCCGTCTCCGCGGAGGACCTCGAGGCGCGCTGGGGCGAGATCCGGAGCTTCGAGGAGGCGACCCACCCCGAGGGCATCAACCAGGCGCTCGATCCCATCCTCGACAACGTGAAGGCGGGCCCGAGCAAGGGCGGTAACCGCTTCATCGACGTCGATCAGGCGCTCGGCTACGAGTACCCGGAGATGCGCACGTCCTACGACGAGCGCGACCTCTCGCTCTACGCGCTCGGCGTGGGCGCCGCCGCCGACCCGCTCGACGAGAAGGACCTCAAGCTCGTCTACGAATTCCACGGCGACGGCTTCGTGGGCCTGCCGACCTACGGCGTCGTGCCGGCGCTCAAGTGCATCTTCGATCTCGGCAAGGAGGGGAAGACCGCGCCGGGCATGCATTTCGGGCTCGATCGCGTCCTGCACGGCGAGCAGTACCTGCGCGTGACGCGCCCACTCCCGCCGCACGCGAACCTCACGCACAAGGCGCGGATCAAGGCCATCTACGACAAGGGCTCGGAGGGCGGGAAGAAGGGCGGCGCGGTCGTCGTCACGGCCTTCGAGTCGCGGGACGATTCGGGCGAGGTGCTCTTCGAGAACGAGATCACCACCTTCGTCCGTGGCGCGGGCGGCTGGGGCGGTGATCGCGGCCCCGACGACAAGAACCTGAACGCGCCGCCCGATCGCGCGCCCGACGCCGTCGTCGAGCAGGCGATCCCGGCGAACCAGGCCCTGCTCTACCGCCTCTCCGGCGACTGGAACCCGCTCCACGCCGACCCGAGCTTCGCCAAGGCGTTCGGCTACGAGCGGCCGATCCTCCACGGCCTCTGCACCTTCGGCTACGCCGTCCGCCACGTCCTCTCGAACTTCGCGAAGGGCGGCGACCCGCGCTACTTCGAGAGCGTCAAGGTGCGCTTCGCGAAGCCCGTCCTCCCCGGCGAGACGATCGTCACCGAGATGTGGAGGGAGAGCGATCGGAAGATCCTCTTCCGCGTGAAGGTCAAGGGGCGGGACGAGATCGTCCTCTCGAACGCGGCCGTGACCCTCTATGACGAGATCCCGAAGCCTGCCGCGAAGACGACGAGGCCCGCGAGCGAGGCCTCGTCGAAGGGCGCGAGCGAGGCGAGCGCGCAGCCGACGAGCGCGGACGTCTTCCAGGGCATCGGCGCTTACCTCAAGAAGGCCGGCGGTCAGGGTGACAAGATCAAGACCGTCTACCAGTTCCGCCTCTCGAACCCCGACGCCATCTACACGATCGACCTCTCCGCCGGCGACGGAAGCGTCTCGGTCGGCGAGAGCGCGTCCGCGGGCTGCACGCTCGAGATCACCGACGCCGACTTCATGGACATGGCGAGCGGCAAGGCCGACGCGATGAAGCTCTTCACGAGCGGCAAGCTCAAGATCAGCGGCAACATCATGGCGAGCCAGAAGCTCGACTTCTTGCGCAAGGTCGATCCGGCGGACGTCCTCAAAGCGATGCAGGCGCGCACGGGCGGCGGCGTGAGCGCGAGCGCATCGAGCGACGCGAAGGCGAGCGTCGAGCCCGCGGCGGCGAAGGCGGCGGACACCTCGAAGGCCAGCGTCGAGGCTCTCGCCGCGCGCCTCCGGACAGCGAAGCTCGACGAAGGCGTCCCGGGGACGATCGCGCTCGTCGTGAAGGAGAGCGGCGCCCGATACACGATCGACCTCGCCGCGCGCCCGGTGACGATCATCGAGGGAGGCCCCGAGTCCGCCAGCGCCACGCTGACCCTCGGCGCCGCCGCCCTCGCCGCCTTCGCGGAGGCGAAGAGCTCGCTCGAGGCGCTCTACCAGCGGGGCGAGGCGCGGATCGACGGGGACGTGGCGCGCGTGAGGCGGCTCGGCGCGGCCCTCCGGAGCTGAGCGCGCGACCCGCCGTCCGTCCGCGAGCGCCCAGACGTCGAGCCTCACCGCTCCCCCTCATCCTCGGCCCCCCCACCCCCGGCCCCTCTCCGAGCGCGAGAGGGGAGCGCGGGGGCGAGGGCGCCCGCTCACTTGCGCCAGTAGTTGTTCGCGGCGGCGATCGTCTGGAAGTTGATCGCGACGACCTGCGAGGCCGCGGTGAGGCCCTCGGCGCTCTCGGCGTAGGCCGAGCGGAGCTTCTTCAGCACCTCGACGTCGGGCTGCGTGTACTTCACGCCGCGGCGGCTCAGGGTGATCGCCAGCTCGAAGCCTTCTTGCGGGGTCTGGGTGATGAGGGTGGGGAGCCACGTGTCCATCGTTCGTTCCTCCTGAGCGTTCGGGCGCGGCGCGAGCCGCCGCGCGTCGAGATCGCTATCACGCGGCGCGCCCTCGGCGAAACCTCGGCGGCGCACGCGTCCGCTCCCTCGCGCCGCCGATGCCGTATCATCTCCTCCCCGCTCGGCGCTCGAGAGAGGCCACCCCAGCATCGAGGAGCAAGTGATGTCGCGAAGAGTGAACGTGATCGGCGTCGGCATGGTGAAGTTCCAGAAGCCGGGCGCGAGCGACGAGTACAACGTGATGGCCGCGAACGCGATCCGCGAGGCGATGAAGGACGCGGGCGTCGCCTACGAGCAGATCGAGCAGGCCTACGCCGGCTACGTCTACGGCGACTCGACCTCGGGCCAGCGCGCGGTCTACGACGTGGGGCTCACCGGCATCCCCGTCGTCAACGTCAACAACAACTGCTCGACCGGCTCGACCGCGCTCTTCCTCGGTCGGCAGGCTGTAGCGGGCGGGCTCGCGGAGTGCGTGCTCGTCGTCGGCTTCGAGCAGATGCAGAAGGGCGCGCTCACCGCGCAGTGGAACGATCGCGCGAACCCGCTCGAGCGCCACGTCGGCGTGATGAACGAGGAGCAGGGCTTCACGTCCGCGCCGGTCGCCGCGCAGATGTTCGGCGGCGCGGGGCGCGAGTACCGCTGGAAGTACGGGACGAAGCGCGAGACCTTCGCGAAGGTCGCGGAGAAGGCGCGAAGGCACGCCGCGAAGAACCCCTACGCGCTCTTCCGCGAGACGTACTCGGTCGACGAGATCCTCGCGAGCCCGGAGGTCTTCGACCCGCTCACGCGCTACCAGTGCTGCCCGCCCACGTGCGGCGCCGCGGCCGCGATCCTCGCGAGCGACGACTTCGCGAAGAGGCTCGGCCGCTCGGGCGACGTGTGGATCGCCGGCCAGGCGATGGCGACCGACTACCGCTCGAGCTTCGACGAGGGCTCGATGCTGAAGATGGTCGGCTACGACATGGCGAAGAGCGCCGCCGACAAGGTGTACGCCGAGGCGGGGCTCGGCCCCTCCGACGTGCAGGTCGTCGAGCTCCACGACTGCTTCACGACGAACGAGGTCCTCACCTACGAGGCGCTCGGGCTCGCGAAGGAGGGCGAGGCCGAGAAGCTCATCTGGGACGACGACAACACCTACGGCGGGAGGTGGGTCACGAACCCCTCGGGCGGCCTCTTGAGCAAGGGACACCCGCTCGGCGCGACCGGCCTCGCGCAGTGCACCGAGCTCGTCTGGCAGCTCCGCGGGCAGGCGGGCGATCGCCAGGTCGATGGCGCGCGCGTCGCGCTCCAGCACAACATCGGCCTCGGCGGCGCGTGCGTGGTGACGATGTACCGCAAGGGTTGATGCCGCCCGCGGGATCCCTCCTCCCCGACGAGCTCCTGCTCCGCCTCCAGCGCGCGGCCGAGGAGGAGCGCCCCGATCCCGCGCTCCGCGAGGCCCTGGTCGCGCTCCGCGAGCGCCTCTCGCCGCTCGCGCCGCCTCCCCGAGCCGGCGAGCCCTACTCGCGCACGAGCCTCGTCGTGCGCCCGGAGCTCGAGGTGATGCTCGCGCGCTGGGGGACGGGGGCGCGCTGCGCGCCGCACGATCACGGGGGAGGCGGCGGCTTCGTCGTGCCCCTCGAGGGCGCCTTCGTCGAGCGACGCTTCGCGTGGCGCGGCGCGGAGCTCGTCGTGGCGTCGAGCCGAGAGGTCTCGCGCGAGGGCGGCGAGGGCCGCGACCACGTGAGCGTCGATCCGGCGCTCGTCCACGACATGCGCGCGCCCGCGGGCGGGCTCTCGCTCCACGTCTATACGCCCTCCCCGCTCCGCATGGCCGTCTACGATCTCGAGCGCCGCGAGCGGGTCGACCTCGTGGGGAGCTTCGGCGCGTGGATCCCCTCGGGCTCGCACCCGCGCGTGCCCTTCGAGCGCGCGAGCCGCGCGCCCGTCGTCTGGGTGGGCCACACGACGCGCTACCGCGGCGGCTCGGCGGAATTCGCGGTCGCCTCGCGGACCCTCGCCGCGGAGCTGCGCGCGCGCCACCCCGACGCGCAGATCGTGCTCGCGCCGCTCGAGACGAAGGCCGACTTCGTCGAGGCGATGCGCGCGCTCGCGCGCGACGGACGGGAGGTGGAGGAGCTCCACTTCATCGGGCACTCGGGGATGTACGGCGTCATGTTCGGCTCCGTCGCGTGGCCCGAGCAGCTCTCGCCCCACGAGTGGCGGGCGCTCGCCCGCGAGGGGGCGCCGCCCTTCCGCGAGGGCGCGCGCGCCTACTTCCACGCCTGCCGCACGGGGCGCTGGTTCGCGGCGTTCATCGCGCGGACGTACGGGATCGAGGCGCACGGTCACCACGGCTACACGACGTTCTCCGCGCGCCCCGATCGCTTCCGCTGGGCAGGGCCGCGCGCCGCGCGCCGCGCGCGCCTCTACGTCATCTCGACGCCCGGCAAGAAGACCCACGGCCTCCTCGGCTCGATCCGGAAGTACGCCGGCGCGCGGGCGGATCCGATGCTCTCGTTCACGCCCGAGCCCGTCGCGGGCGGGGCCTCGTACGACGCCGTCGCCGACCTCTACGACGCCGCGTTCGTGGACATCCGCGTGCGGCGAGCGGAGTGGAGGTGGGTCGCGCGGCGCGCGCGACGCCTCGCGGAAGAGGAGGGCCGATCGCTCCGCGTCCTCGACCTCGGCTGCGGGAACGGGGCCTTGCTCCGCGCGCTGGACGAGCGCGGCTGGATCGCGTCGGGGATCGGCCTCGACGCCTCGCCGCGCATGATCGCGCACGCGCGACGGCGCAGCACCGCGCACGATCGGCTCGCCTTCGACGTCGTCGACGAGCCCCGCCTCGCGCTGCCCGACCAGAGCGTCGACGTCGTCCTCTCGTTCCTCTCGTTCCGCTACCTGGACTGGGACCCGATCGTCGCCGAGTGCATGCGTGTGCTCGCGCCGGGCGGGCGGATCTGGATGGTCGACATGGTGGAGCAGCCGCTGCGCCTCGGGTCGCCGCGCGAGCTCGCCCGCTTCGCGAGGGACGCGCTCTCCCACCTCCTCGCGCCGCACAGCGCCCCCGCCTTCCAGCGGGACCTCGCCGCGCTCACCTCGCACCCCGAGTGGCGGACGATGCTCCGTTACAACCCGATCCGCGCCGAGCACGAGTACCGCTGGTACTTCGAGAGCCGCTTCCCCGGGCGTGTGCTCGAGGTCCTGACGCTCTCACCTCGGCAGCGCGTCGTCGCGTTCGACACCGGCCCGATCGCGAGGGGCGCGATCCCCGCGCTCCGGTTCCCGTGACGAGGCGGGAGGCGACGGCTCGCGTCACGGCGCCGCGAGGCGAGCGGCCGCGCGTGGGCGTCCTCGACTGGGGGATCGGCGGCGTCGGGCTGCTCCGCGAGCTCGAGGCGCGCGCGCCCGCCCTCGACATCGTCTACCTCTCGGACGCGGGGGTCACGCCCTACGGGAAGCAGCCGCCGCGCGCGCTCGAGGCGAGGGTCCGCGACGCGGTGCGCTGGCTCGCCGAGCGAGGCTGCGAGCAGGTCGCCCTCGCGTGCAACGCGGCGAGCACCACGCTCGCGCGCCTCGGCCCGCTCCCGGTCCCGGTCGAGGGGATCATCGAGCACGGGATCGCCTGCGTCGTCGAGTGTGGAGCGCGGCGCGTCGGCGTCGTCGGGGGGGCGCGCACCGTCCGCGCGGGCGCCCACCGCCGCGCGCTCGCGAGCCTCGGGATCCACGTCGTCTCGCGCGTCGCCCAGCCGCTCTCGGCGCACATCGAGGCGGGCCTCGTCGAGAGCGCGCGCTTCGCCGAGGACCTCGCGCGGATCGTGCGACCGCTCGCGCACCTCGACGCGCTCCTCCTCGCGTGCACGCACTACCCCGCGGCGATGGAGCGCTTCGCGGCGGCGCTGCCGGGCGTCGCGCTGCTCGATCCCGCCGTGCCCTTCGCGCTCGCGCTCGCGCGCCGAGCCCGAGCGCCGCGCGGCGCGCCTCGCGGAGCCCGGGCGTTCTTCACCACCGGCTCGCCGCGGGCCATGGAGGCGGCCGCGCGCGCCGCCTGGGGCGTCGAGCTCGGGGCCGTGGCGAGGCTCCCGGTCGACCTCCGAACCGCACAACCCACCCGCGCGTAGGCGCCTATGGCCACACCCTCCCGATCGACATCCGGTCCACGCGGCCCAGCCGCGTGTAGGGGCGTATGGCCATACGCCCCTACCGTGCCCTCGCCGCCCGCGCGGCCCAGCCGCCGAGGCTCGTCACCTCGCCCCGATCGCGGACGTCGAGCGAGCGCACGAGCGCGGCGGCGCCGGCGATCGTCGTCGAGTAGGGGATGTCGGCCTGGAGCGTCGAGCGCCGGATCGAGAAGGAGTCGGCGATGGCGCGCCTGCCCTCGGTCGTGTTGACGACGTACGCGATCTCGCCGTTCTTGATCGCGTCGACGATGTGCGGCCGCCCCTCGAGCACCTTGTTGATCCGCTCGCAGGCGAGGCCCCGCTCGGCGAGGTACGCGGCCGTCCCGCCCGTGGCGATCAGGCGATAGCCGCGCTCGAGGAGGCCTCGAGCCACCGCGACGAGCCCGGGCTTGTCGGCGTCGCGCACGGAGAGGAACACCTTGCCGCCCGCGGCCGGCACGGCGACGCCCGCGGCCTCGAGCGCTCGCGCGAACGCCTCCTCGAAGCTCGCGCCGATCCCCATCACCTCGCCGGTCGAGCGCATCTCGGGGCCGAGGATCGGATCGACGTTCGGGAACTTCAGGAAGGGGAGGATCGCCTCCTTCACCGCGGTGTGGGGCGGCACGATCTCCTCGAGGATCCCCTGCGTCGCGAGCGAGGCGCCGGCCATCGCCCGCGCCGCGATCTTCGCGAGCGGCCGCCCGGTCGCCTTCGAGACGAAGGGCACCGTGCGCGAGGCGCGCGGGTTCACCTCGAGGATGAACGCCTCGCCTCGATCGATCGCGAACTGCGTGTTCATCAGCCCGACGACGCCGAGCTCGCGCGCGAGGAGCGCCACCTGTCGCCGCAGCTCGTCCTGGATCGGGGGCGAGAGCGAGTACGGCGGGAGCGCGCACGACGAGTCGCCGGAGTGGACGCCGGCCGCCTCGATGTGCTCCATGATGCCGCCCACGAGCACCGCCCCCGTCGAGTCCGCGATCGCGTCGACGTCGACCTCGATCGCGTTGTCGAGGAAGCGGTCGAGCAGGACGGGCGACGAGTCCGAGACGCGGACCGCGTCGCGGATGTAGCGCGCGAGCTCCTCGTCCGCGTGGACGACCTCCATCGCACGCCCGCCGAGCACGTAGCTCGGGCGCACCATGAGCGGGTAGCCGAGCTCGCGCGCGAGCGCCATCGCCTCGCCCTCGTCGTGCGCGACGCGCCCCTCCGGCTGCCTCAGGCCGAGGCGCTCGACGAGGCGGTTGAAGCGCTCGCGATCCTCGGCGAGGTCGATCGAGTCGGGGCTCGTGCCGATGATGGGCACGCCCTCGGCCGCGAGCGCGCGCGCGAGCTTGAGCGGCGTCTGGCCGCCGTACTGCACGATGACGCCCGTCGGCCGCTCGGTCTCGACGATCTCGAGCACGTCCTCGAGCGTGACCGGCTCGAAGTAGAGGCGATCCGAGGTGTCGTAGTCCGTCGAGACCGTCTCCGGGTTGCAGTTGACCATGATGGTCTCGAAGCCGTCGTCGCGGAGCGCGAGGGCCGCGTGGACGCAGCAGTAGTCGAACTCGATGCCCTGGCCGATGCGGTTCGGGCCGCCGCCGAGCACGACGATCTTCTTGCGCGTCGAGGGGAGCGCCTCGCACTCCTCCTCGTAGGTCGAGTAGAGGTAGGCCGTCGTCGTCTGGAATTCGGCCGCGCACGAGTCGACGCGCTTGTAGACCGGGCGCACGCCCATCGTCCGGCGCAGGTGGCGCACCGTCGCCTCGTCGGAGCCGAGGAGCGCCGCGAGCCGCGCGTCGGAGAAGCCCAGCCGCTTGAGCTCGAGGACGCGCGCGCGATCGAGGGCGCGCACGCCCTCGCGCGCGACCCTCGCCTCCTCGAGCACGATGTCCTCGATCGCCGCGAGGAAGAAGGGATCGATCCGCGAGAGCGCGCCCACCTCCTCGAGCGAGAGGCCGGCGCGGAAGGCGTCGCCGACGTGGAAGATCCGATCGGGCCCGGGCTGCCGCAGCTCGCGCTTGAGCCGCTCCATCCCGTCGGCGCTCGCCCAGTCGAGGCCGCCCGGCTCGAGGCCCGCGTGCCCGGTCTCGAGCCCGCGGAGCGCCTTCTGGAGCGACTCGCCGAAGGTGCGCCCGATCGCCATGACCTCGCCGACGGACTTCATCTGCGTCGTCAGGTGCGGATCGGCCGCCGGGAACTTCTCGAACGCGAAGCGTGGGATCTTCGTGACGACGTAGTCGATCGTCGGCTCGAACGACGCGGGCGTCTTGCCGCCCGTGATCTCGTTCGAGAGCTCGTCGAGCGTGTAGCCGACGGCGAGCTTCGCCGCGACCTTGGCGATCGGGAAGCCGGTCGCCTTCGAGGCGAGCGCGGACGAGCGCGAGACGCGCGGGTTCATCTCGATCACGACGACGCGCCCGTCCTCGGGGCGCACGCCGAACTGCACGTTGCTCCCGCCGGTGTCCACGCCGATCTTCCGGAGCACGGCGATCGCCGCGTCACGCAGCCGCTGGTACTCCTTGTCGGTCAGCGTGAGCGCCGGGGCGACGGTGATGGAGTCGCCCGTGTGCACCCCCATCGGATCGACGTTCTCGATGGCGCAGACGATGATGCAGTTGTCCGCGCGGTCGCGGACGACCTCCAGCTCGAATTCCTTCCAGCCGAGGAGCGACTCGTCGATCAGCACCTCGTGGACGGGCGAGAGCTCGAGGCCGCGGGCGACGATCTGCTCGAATTCCTCGACGTTGTAGGCGATCCCGCCGCCGCTCCCGCCGAGCGTGAACGACGGGCGGATGACGCACGGGAAGCCGAGCCGACCCTGGCCCGCGCGCGCCTCCTCGAGCGAGCGCGCGATGATCGAGGCGGGCGAGTCGAGCCCGATCTCGTCCATCGCGACGCGAAAGAGGTTGCGATCCTCGGCCGTGCGGATGGCCTCGCGCGAGGCGCCGATGAGCTCGACACCGTAGCGCTCGAGCACGCCGTGATCGGCGAGCGCGAGGGCCGCGTTCAGCGCCGTCTGGCCGCCCATCGTCGGCAGGAGCGCGTCGGGGCGCTCCTTCTCGATGATCCGCTCGAGGACGCGGGGCGTGATCGGCTCGACGTAGACCTGATCCGCGATGTCCGGATCGGTCATGATCGTCGCGGGGTTCGAGTTGACGAGGACGACGCGGAAGCCCTCCTCGCGGAGCGCCTTGCAGGCCTGGGCGCCCGAGTAGTCGAACTCGCACGCCTGACCGATCACGATCGGGCCGGCGCCGATGATGAGGATGCTCGAGAGATCCGTGCGCTTGGCCATCTCAGCGCTCCCCCCCGAGGCCGCCCCCGAGCAGCGCCACGAAGCGCCGAAAGAGATAGCGGACGTCGTTCGGTCCGGGCGCGGCCTCCGGGTGGCCCTGGAAGGTGAGCACCGGCCGATCGAGGAGCCGGAAGCCCTGGAGCGAGCCGTCGAAGAGCGAGACGTGCGTGACGCGCGCGCTCTCGGGCAGCGTGCTCGCGTCGACGGCGAAGCCGTGGTTCTGGCTCGTGATGAGCACGCGGCCATCCTCGAGGTCCTTCACCGGGTGGTTCGCGCCGTGGTGGCCGAACGGCATCTTCAGCGTCTTGGCGCCGAGGGCGAGGCCCAGGAGCTGGTGCCCCATGCAGATCCCGAGGAGCGGGACGCGCGCCGCGAGGAGCGCCTCGGCCGTGCGGATCGCGTAGCCGCTCGCCGCCGGATCGCCGGGCCCGTTCGCGAGGCAGACGCCGTCGGGGCGGAGCCGGAGCACCTCGTCGGCGGGCGTCGCCGCGGGGACGACCGTGAGCTCGCACCCCTCCTCGGCGAGGATCCGGAGGATGGAGCGCTTGATCCCGAAGTCGTAGGTGACGACGCGGTGGCGCGCGGGGCGGGCCCGCGGCGCGCGCGCGTCGAGGTCGTAGGTCCCCTCGCGCCACGGGTGCGAGGAGGCGACGCTCACCGTCCGGCCGAGATCCATGCCCGCCATGCTCGGCGCGGCCCGCGCGCGCGCGATCGCGTCGTCCGCGTCGAGGCCCGGCCCCGCCACGATGCAGCCGTTCTGCGGGCCCCCGTCGCGCAGGTGGCGCGTCAGCTTGCGCGTGTCGAGCCCCGCGATCGCCACGACGCCCTGGCGCGCCAGGTAGCCTCGGAGCGGCTCGATCGAGCGCCAGCTCGAGGCGACGCGCGGCACGTCGCGCACGACGAGGCCGGCGGCGTGCACGCGGGTCGACTCCTCGTCGTCGGGGTTCGTGCCCGTGTTGCCGACGTGCGGGCAGGTGAGCGTGACGATCTGCCGCGCGTACGAGGGATCCGTGAGGATCTCCTGGTAGCCCGTCATCGCGGTGTTGAACACGACCTCGCCGGTGGTGGCCCCGGCGGCTCCGACGGCCTCCCCTCGAAACAGGGTGCCGTCGGCGAGAGCGAGGAGCGCGTCATGTCGCATGGAGCCGTCCTTCGCGCCCGCGCGATCGATCGGAGCAGGCTGGGCCTGACGCCGGGTCGGACGGGGCGCGCGATGCTAGCAGACGCGACGCGCGCCGCAGCCACCTCGCGCGCGTCACCGCTCGCGCGATGGTGGCGCGTGTCGCCGCCGAGACTCCCGTAAGATGCGCTCATGTGGCAGGCGATCGAACGACGCTTCCTCGAGGAGCGCTTCATCCTCGCGCTGATCGGGCTGAACGTGCTCGTGCTCTTCACGCAGGGCTTCTCCGAGCTCCCGCGCGAGACGCGCGGCGTGCTCGATCGCGTCGACGATCTCTTCACGCTGCTCTTCGCGATCGAGGCCGCGATCAAGATCCGGCACCTCGGCGTGAGGGGGTACTTCGCGCACCACTGGAACCAGTTCGACTTCGCGCTCGTGGTCGTCGCGCTCCCGACCCTGCTCGCGTGGGCGCTGCCGGTCGAGCACTCGAGCAACGTCCTGCTCGCGCTCCGCGCGCTGCGCGCGTTCAAGTCGTTCCGTTCACTCCACTTCCTCGGGGATCAGGTCGACAAGATCTTCCGCGGCGTCAAGCGCGCCTTCGATCGCTCCGTCGCGCTCATCGCCGGCCTCTTGATCGGCCTCGTCGTCGTCTCGATCGTGAGCTGTCGCCTCTTCGGCGAGGTCGCGCCGGAGTACTACGGCGATCCGCTCCGCGCGCTCTACTCGACCTTCAAGATCTTCACCGTGGAGGGCTGGTTCGACATCCCCGACACCGTCGCGGGCCGCCTCGACGGCGTCTCCGAGCTCGCGACCCACGCGTTCTTCTCGAGCGTGCTCCTCGTCTGCGGCGTCCTCGGCCTCTCGCTCGTCAACAGCGTCTTCGTCGACGCGATGGTGGCCGACAACAACGACGAGCTCGAGCGCAAGGTGGACGCGCTGAACGAGGAGATCCGCGCGCTGCGCCGCGCGCTCGCGCCGCGGATCGACGCCTCCGAGCCGACGGATCGCCCCGAACCGTGAGGCGCGCCGTCAGCCGACGCGCTCGATCTCCCAGCTCCGCGTCCGCGGCCCGATCTCCACCTCGTAGGCGTCGCCGGCGCGCTTGCCCAGGATCGCGCGCCCCGCTGGCGAGCTCGGCGTGAGCACGGTGACGCGGCGCTCGTCCACGAGGAGCTCGCTCCCGCCGCCCTGCGGGCAGACGAAGAACACGCGCGGCTCGTCGTCGACCCGCGCTCGAACGAGCGCGCCGACCGCGATCCTCGCGTCCGCGTCGAAGCCGCGGATCGGCTCGGCGACGAAGCGCGCGAGCTCCTCGGCGAGCTGCTCGGTGCGCATCGCCTGCCCGCGCGCCACGTAGCTCTGCTCGGTCGCGCGCATGTCCTTGTCGCCCTCGCTCCGGCTCTCTTCGTGCGTGGCGCCCTTGCGCGTCTCCTCGGCCGCGCGCGCCATCGCCTCGAGCGCCTGCTCGAGCGACGCGCGGAGCGCCGCGTGGACCCGGGCCTTGTCGGGGAGCTCCCGCGCTCGCGGGGGGCGCCTGGGGGCGGAGCGTTGGATCGCCATGCTCACCTCTCTACCGTCGCCTCGCGCCTCGTGTCGAGCGCGCGACGGACGTCCCTCGAGCCCGCGTCGCGCGCGCACCCTCGCGCCTCGATGCCCCCCTCGCGTTTCGCCATCGGCTCGACGATCATCGCGCCATGACCGTCTCCCTCCGCGCCCTCCTCGCGGTCACCGCCGCGCTCACCCTGGCCTCGGGCTGCTCTTGCGACCCTCCGAGCGGCGAAGGCGACTGCCGCACGAGCGCCGACTGCCGAGCGACGGAGAGCTGCACCGATCACCGCTGCGTGCCGCGCCCCGATGGCGGAGCGCCGCCGGACGGCGACGTCGACGCCGACCACGAGGGCCTCGACGCGGGCCACACGCCGTGCGGCCCCGGCGGACGCTGCGAGGGCGACGCGCGCTGCGTCGCGGGATCCTGCGTCCCGTGGCGCGATGGGGAATTCGACCCGAGCTGCGAGCGCGCCGCCTCGCGGGGGGCCGTGATCCCGAACCTCCAGTGCGCGTTCACGACCGCGCCCGAGGGCGATCCCCACCCCGAGGCGATCGCGCTCCTGCACACGCCGCTCGTCGCGGACTTCGGGATCACGCCGGACCCCGACCTCCCCTCGCGCCCCTCGATCGTCGCGATCGGCAACGTCCGCTACGTGGAGGAGGCGCCGCGCGGCTGCGACGGCCAGGGCTTCCTCCGCGTCATCGACGGCGCGACGTGCCGCGTCCAGGGGACGATGCCCGCGGACGACGAGCTCCTCAACTCACCGGTCACGCCCGCGATCGGCGATCTCGACGGCGACGGGCGACCCGAGATCGTCGCCGCGCGCCACCTCGGCGGGCTCGTCGCCTACACGGTGGGCGTCGACGGAACGCTCCGACGCCTCTGGGCGACGACGCTGGCCGATGGGACGACCGATGATCGGGCCGGCTCGGGCGATTGCCAGTGGGGCGCCGTCTCGCTCTACGA
This sequence comes from Sandaracinaceae bacterium, assembly GCA_039809495.1. Classification (GTDB taxonomy): domain Bacteria; phylum Myxococcota_A; class Polyangia; order Polyangiales; family Sandaracinaceae; genus JAFLCL01. Next base: position 42,109 of record JBDHVC010000018.1, on the reverse strand, counting down.
TCTCGACGACGACGGCCGCCCCGAGGTCTTCTTCGAGGGCGTCGTGTGGGACGCGGACGGTCGACGCATCACCACGATCCCGGGTTTTGGCCGCGTGGCCACGGGCGCCCCGATGGTGGGCGGCGACTTCGACGGCGATGGGCGCTTCGAGATCGTCGACTTCGACGGACGCTGGCAGTACGACGCCGCGAGCCGCGCCTTCGCGATGGATCCGGCGTTCTCGGGCGGCGGCGCGCAGGGCTACGTCGCCGTCGCGGACTTCGGCGATTTTCCGGGCGTCCGCGGCGACGCGCCGGGGCGGCCCGAGCTCGTCGTCAGCGAGACGACGAACGGGCGCGTCGCGGTGTACACGCTCGACGGCGAGCCGATCGTCGTCTTCTCCCCGTCGCCCGGCGCGGGCGGGGGCCCGCCGACCATCGCCGACTTCGACGGCGACGGCCGCCCCGAGATCGGCGTCGCGTTCGGCGGCGCGTACGAGGTCTTCGACGTCGAGACGCGCGAGCGCCTCTGGTCGCGCCCCTCGCAGGACACCTCGAGCCGACGCACGGGCTCCTCGGTCTTCGACTTCAACGGCGACGGCCGCGCCGAGGTCGTCTACGGCGACGAGTGCTACGTGCGCGTCTACGACGGCCGCGACGGCACCGTCGTCTTCTCGCAGGCGCGCTTCAGCTCGACGTGGACGGAGAACCCGATCGTCGCCGACGTCGACGCCGACGGCTCCGCCGAGATGGTCGTCGGCATGAGCGGGCCCTGCAACCCGAGCTACTGCCCGGCGCTCGATCCCATCCACGAGGGCCTGCGCTGCGACTCGCCGGACGACTGCTTGAGCGGGAGCTGCGTCGGCGGCTTCTGCGCGTGCGCGACGAACGAGGAGTGCGGGACGGGCTACCACTGCTCGACGAGCGACGACCAGAGCCGCTGCGTCGCCGCGCACGAGGCCTGCGTCGCGGAGCTGCGCGTCTACCGCGACGGCCGCGACGGCTGGGCGGGATCGCGGCGCATCTGGAACCAGCACGCCTACCACGTCACCAACGTGAACGACGACGGCACCGTGCCGCGCACGAGCGCCGTGACGCCGAATTGGTCGACCGACGGCCTCGACAATTTCCGCCAGAACGTGCAAGGCACGCTCGGCGACGGCGGGCCCGATCTCACCGTCCAGTCCGTCTCCGCCGTCTGCCTCGACAGCGCGCGGACGCGCATGGAGGCGCGCATCTGCAACCGCGGGACGGTCTTCCTCGACACGGGCATCCAGGTGGTCTTCGATCAGCTCGAGGGCGGCGCGCGCACGCGCCTCTGCGATCTGCGCACGGAGGAGCCGGTCGCGCCCGGCGTGTGCACGACGGTGAGCTGCGAGGCCGACGTGCCCGCGAACGGCGTGTTCGAGGCGACCGCCGACGAGCGCGGCCTCATCGTCGAGTGCCACGAGGACAACAACGCGGCGCGGAGCGAGGCCGCCTGCGTCGGCTGACGGCGCGCCTCGCCCGACCGTCACCGGCGCCGCGGGCGCGGCGCGAGCGTCCGCGCGATGTCCGCCGCCATCCTCGCGGTGTCGCGATCGGGCGCCTCGCGCGCGAGCGCGAGGAGGCGCGGCGCGTCCTCGGGCCCAAAGAGCGCCTCGCCCTCGATCAGCACGTCGAGCCACGCGTCCGGGTCGCGCGTGCGCGCGAGCGCGGCGAGCGCGAGGGGCGCGCTCGCGCGAGAGCCCAGAGCGAGCGCGAGGCGGACGAGCTCCCTCGGGTACCCCCGCCGCTCGCGCGCGAGCTCGCGAGCGAGTACCCGATGGAGCGCCTCGGGCGCGAGCGGCGCGGCCGCGAGGGCGGGCTCGACGTCGCACGCGCTCGGCCAGCGCGAGAGCGCGAGCGTCGCGAGGGCCTCCGCCGGGCGGGGATCGCCGCCCCGGATCGCGCGCTCGAGCCCGCGCGCGATCGCGAGCTCTTGGCGCGGCAGCGAGCGGCGCGGATCCAGCGTCGAGGCGTAGCGCTCGATCGCGTCGAAGGCGGCGAGCCGCGGCGCCTCGAGCGCGGGATCGACGATCGGCGCCTCCGCGTACCCTCGGCGGGTGAGGGCGCGTGCGCGGTTCCCGAGCGCCACGAACGCTCGAAGCGGCGTCTCGAAGCGCTCGCGCCGATCGCGCGAGCCCCCGCGCTCGACGAGCGCGCACGCGGCGAGGCCGAGGCGGACCGAGGGCGCGCGCGGCGACGAGAACGATCGCCACGCGCCGGGCTCGTCGATCACGTCGCGAGAGGACGCCATGCGGCCTGCCTACCACGCCCGATCGCCCCCTTCATCGCGCCATCTCCGCCCTTCCCAAGCGCGGCGGGGCGGATGACAATCCGGCTCCCGTCGCGGTCCTGGACCGCCGCGACGCGAAGAGGAAATGATGAGCATCGACAGCGTCTCGCGTGAAAACCGGCTCTTCTCCCCCCCCGAGGACTTCGCCAAGAAGGCGCTCATCGGGAGCCGCGAGGCCTACGAGGCGATGTACAAGCGCTCGATCGAGAACCCCGACGCCTTCTGGCTCGGGGTCGCGAGGGAGCTCCACTGGTTCGACGTGCCCAAGCAGGGGCTCGACGAGTCGAGGGCGCCGCACGTCACCTGGTTCGCGGACGGCACGACGAACCTCGCGTACAACTGCCTCGATCGTCACCTCGAGGGGGCGCGGCGCAACAAGGCCGCGCTCATCTTCGAGGGAGAGCCGGGGGACGTCCGCACCTACACCTACCAGCAGCTCCACCGGGAGGTCTCGCGCTTCGCGAACGTGCTGAAGCGGCTCGGGGTCGAGCGGGGCGATCGCGTCGCCATCTACATGGGCATGGTGCCCGAGGCGGCGATCGCGATGCTCGCCTGCGCTCGGATCGGCGCGATCCACACGGTGATCTTCGGCGGCTTCTCGTCGGACGCCGTGCGCGATCGCATCAACGACGCGCAGGCGAAGCTCGTCCTCACGCAGGACGGCGCGTACCGCCGCGGCAGCGTCGTGCCGCTCAAGGCGAACGTCGACAAGGCGCTCCTCGAGGCGACGAGCGTCAAGCACGTCGTCGTCCTGCGGCGCGCCGGCAACGCGATCGAGATGGACTCGAGCCGCGACCTCGACTGGCAGGACGTCCTCCAGTCCGTCGACGCGAGGTGCCCGGCCGAGGCGCTGCCGGCGGAGCACCCGCTCTTCATCCTCTACACCTCGGGCACGACGGGCAAGCCCAAGGGCGTGCTCCACACGACGGGCGGCTACATGGTCGGCGCCTACGCGACGACCAAGTACGTCTTCGATCTGCGGGAGGAGGACGTCTACTGGTGCACCGCCGACATCGGCTGGGTGACGGGGCACAGCTACATCGTCTACGGCCCGCTCAGCGCGGGCGCGACGTGCGTGATGTACGAGGGCGCGCCGAACCACCCCGATCCAGGCCGCTTCTGGGACATCATCGAGCGCCACCGCGTCACGATCCTCTACACGGCCCCGACGGCGATCCGCGCGTTCGTGAAGTGGGGCAACCAGTACCCGATGAAGCGCGATCTCAGCTCGCTCCGCCTGCTCGGGACGGTGGGCGAGCCGATCAACCCGGAGGCGTGGATGTGGTACCGGAACATGATCGGCGCCGAGCGCTGCCCCATCGTGGACACGTGGTGGCAGACGGAAACGGGCGTGATGATGATGGCGCCGCTCCCAGGCGCGATCTCGACGAAGCCGGGGAGCTGCACGGTGCCCTTCTTCGGGGTCGAGCCGAAGGTGCTCCGCGAGGACGGCACCGAGGCCGCCCCGAACGAGGGCGGGCTCCTCGTCGTCGATCGCCCGTGGCCCTCGATCATGCGCACGGTCTGGGGTGACGATCAGCGCTTCGTCGACACCTACTTCTCGCGCTTCCCCGCGCGCGAGGTGAACGGCAAGAAGCGGCCGGTCTACTTCACGGGCGACGGCGCGCGGAAGGACGAGCACGGCTACTTCTGGGTCATGGGGCGCGTCGACGACGTCGTGAACGTGTCGGGGCATCGCCTGGGGACCGCCGAGATCGAGAGCGCGCTCGTCGCGCACGCGTCCGTCGCGGAGGCGGCCGCCGTCGGGCGCCCCGACGAGATGAAGGGGCAGGCGCTCGTCGCCTTCGTGACGCTCAAGCAGGGCGTCATCCCGACGAAGGCCCTCAAGGCGGAGCTGCTCGAGCACGTCGCCGCGGAGATCGGCAAATTCGCGCGGCCCGACGACATCCGCTTCACCGACGCGCTCCCGAAGACGCGGAGCGGCAAGATCATGCGGCGCCTCCTGAAGGAGCTCGCGACGGGCGGCGAGGTCAAGGGCGACGTCACCGCGCTCGAAGACTTCAGCGTCCTCGCCTCGCTGGCGAAAGACGAGGAGTGATGGCGAGGGAGCCCACCCTGAAGCGTCGACTCGACGCCGCGGGCTCCAGCTCCCCGAGCGCGAGCGCGCTCGACCTCTCCCCGATCGTAGAAGGTCCAGGCTGGGCGATCCGACGCGTCGGGCCCTGGGTCATCGGCCACTGGAACGCCCCCTTGAACCGGGAGCGGGTGATCGAGTGCGGGCGGCTCTACACGGAGGCCGCCGCGAGGTACGGCCACTTCGACGTCTTCGCGCCCTTCACCGTGGTCCCCTTCGAGGCGGATCTGATCCTCGGGGGCGAGGCGCGGAGGGTGACGTACGACATCTTCACGCGCCTGCGCCCGAGCATCGGGTACGTCATCATCCCGCTCCTCGGTGGCGGCCTCGCGGGCTCGCTCATGCGGACGACGGCCGCCAGCTTCGTCCTCGCGTCGCCCTTTCGGATCCGGATCCAGTTCCCCGCGAGCGTCGAGGCTGGGTTCGATCTCGCGCAGGCGCTCGGGCGCTTCGAGATCGTGAGCGAGGAGGTCGTTCGGCGCGAGCTCGAGCAGCTCCGCGCGCTCGCCGACGCGAGCTGCGCCCAGGGCTCCGCCGCGAGGTGAGCCGCGGCGCGCCGGTCGTTCGGGGCCCGAGCGCGCTCGGACGGCGGGCGCCGCGCTGGCTCGAGGCGGCCGCGCGCGATCCTCCCGGATCGGAGGGTTGCGACGCGCCGCGAGCGCTCTCATAAGCCAAGCCTCCATCAAGAAGCCGAGGTCATCATGTCGAAGCCCCTCATCACCGCCGAGCTGCATCGCGTCGGCCCCACCGCCTTCCGCGCCAAGGGCGGCTATGGCTGTGAGACCATCCTCGACGGCGCGCCGGCGAACGGAGGCGAGGATCGCGGCATGCGGCCGATCGAGCTCTTCCTCACCGCGATCGCGGGCTGCGCGTCGATGGACGTCGTCTCGATCCTCGAGCAGCAGAAGGAGCCGCTCGCGGACCTCGCGGTCTACGCGGAGGCCGACCGCAAGGACGCGACCCCCGCCCCCTTCACGGCGGTGCGCCTGCGCTTCGTCGCTCACGCTCGCGCGGGAGAGCGGCCGCTCGACGCGCACAAGGTTGAGCGCGCCGTGAAGCTCGGCGTCGAGAAGTACTGCTCGGTGTCGGCGTCGCTCGATCCGAGCATCCAGGTCTCGTGGGCGGCCGAGGTCGCCGCGACGAGCTGACGGGGCGCGCGCGCCGTCAGCGGACGCCCGAGGCGGCGCGGGTGACGCCGCGCGGGTTCGCGTCGTCGCACCACCTTCGCCACTCGTCGAGGCTCGGATCGGCCGAGCCGACCGCCTCGCTCGCGCAGACACCGAGCGCCTGCGTCGCGCGGTCGCGGATGGGCTCCGTCACCCCGTGGAGCGCGTCGCGGAAGGTCTCGCGGAGCTCGTCGGTGTCGACGCTCGGCGGCGCAGGCAGCTCGTCGATGCGCGAGGCGACCGCGCGGAGCGTGCCGCCCACGACCGCGCACGCGACGACGTGGACCCCGAGCTGGCGGGTCTCGAGGCGCTCGAGCGCGTGCCAGAGATCGCGGATCCCGCTCGCGATCGACCCGATCCACGGCCCGTAGCGATCGATCTGGGAGCTCGCGGCGCGCTCGCCGTTGGCCGTCGGGTCGGGTTCGGCCCGCGCCCGCGTGAGGAGCGCCTCCGAGAGCCGCAGGATCGGCTCGAGCGCCGGATCGTCGACGTCGACCGAGGAGGGAGGCTCGGGCACCTCGAGCCCGGGGAGGGCGAAGCGAGGGGCGTCGTCGTCGGCCTCGAGGCCTGCCTCCCCGCGCAGGACGCGCGCGGCGTCGTCGGGCCGAGCGGCGCTCGGGGCGCCGCAGCCGGCGAGGAGCAGGGTCGCGACGAGCGCGAGCGCGCGGGCCCGCGCGGCCGGCGACGCGATCGAGGAGAGGCCGCGGTCCATCGGCCCGATGTTCACGCACCGGCCCCGGCGCGTCCACCGTGAGCGCAACGAGCGCGGCGCGCGTCGTCAGTGCCGAGCCGAGGGCGCGCGCGCGGCGCTCACCTGCTCCATCTCCGCGCGCAGCTCGCGAAAGGACTGGCGCGTCTCGGGATCGAGCCCAGGGAGCTGGAGGAGGCAGTGCGCGAGCGGGAGCGCGATCGTGTCGTGCTCGATCGACGAGGTCGCGGGCCGGATGAGCCCGTAGAGCAGGCCCTCGGCGTGCGGGCGCGCGACCGGATCGATGTTCGCGAGCGCCGTGAGCGCGACCATCCCGGCCGTGGTGATCCAGTCGGGCGGACCGAGCACCATCGACTCGAGCGCGCGGCGTCGCACCGAGTCCTCCCAGCCCTCGTCGATGAAGGCGATGACCAGCGCCACCGCGACCTGCACCCGGAACCACCAGTCGGGCACGCGGAAGGGCGCAGGCGCCGGATCGCCGTTCGGGAGCACGGCGCGGGGCAGCGGAGGGAAGATCACCATCAGCGAGAGCAGCTCGGGGACCTTCTCGAAGGTCAGCTCCTTCGCCGTCCGCCGCGCGAGCTCCGCCCAGCTCGGCCCGTGGAAGCGGCTCGCCGCGAGCCGCGCGATCGCGATCGCGGTCTTCTCGGACGCGGGCGGGAGGACCGGCTTGGACGACGCCCCCTCGTAGCGAAAGAGCTGGTAGGTCGTCTCCCCGATGGGCGCGCGGGGATCGGGGCTCGGGATGGCGCCGATCTGGATGTCGACGCCGAGCCCCATCTCGACGAGCTGCGCGCCGGCTGCGCGGATCGCGCTCGGCGCCTCGAGCGAGGGGATCCGGAGCTGGATGGGCTGCCTCTTCAGCTCCTCGAGCCCCTCGAGGCGAGCGCGCTCGCGGATCGCGTCGACCGCGCCGAGCACGGACTCGGGCCGGCGAGGGAGGAAGCCGAGGTACGGCGTGATCGCGAGCGAGAGCGATCGCGCTCGCCCCTTCGCGTCCGCCTCCGCGAGGCGCTCGAGCTCGTCTCGCGCCGAGAGATCGCCCGTCTTCACGAAGCGCGCATAGACGCGCGACGGCTTGGCCCAGGCGTCCTCGGGCTCCTTCGCAAGGACCCAGTCGTACTGCGCGATCGCGTCGTCGGGGCGGCCGAGATCGAGGGAGAGATCGCCCATGTCGAGCCGCACCGCGACGTCCTCGGGCTCCTTCGCGAGCGCCTCCTCGAAGCGGGCGTGCGCCTCTCTCAGCTCGCCTCGATCGCGGTGGACCCCCGCGAGGAAGATGGCGGAGCGATACGTGGGGCGCGCGGCGTGCTCCTCCTCGGCGACCGCGAGCGCCTCGTCGAACGCGGCGGCGACGCGGAGCGTGCGCGCGAGCGCGAAGCTCATCTCCGAGTGCGTGGGGTGGTGGGCGCGCACCCGCCTCGCCGCGTGCGCGAGGCGCTCGGCCAGAGGCCGCCCGCGCATCACGCCGAGCTCGGTCGAGACGAGCCGCTGCGCCCCGAGGTCGAAGAGCCGCGCGGCGAGCTTCGGATCGATCGCGGCGACCGTCGCGTCGTCGAAGAACGCGTCGACCCACTCTCCGAAGGGGAGATCGGGCCGCACCGCGACGACCTGCACGAGCAGCTCGAGCGCCTCGGGCACGTGGCCGAGGCGCCGAAGGAAGAGCGCGCGCAGCGCGACGACGCCGAAGTACGTCGTGCCCTCGATCGGCACGAGCGAGAGCGGGTCGTCGCTCGCGGCGAAGAGCGCGTCGGTGAGCGCTGGCTGCTCGGGATCCGTGGGCTCGAGCGCGAGCGCGAACGACGCGTGGAGCACGGCGTGTCCCACGTCCCCCGCCGCGAGGAGCCTCCTCGCGATCGCCCGATCCTCGCTCGGCGTAGGCCTCTTCGATCCCATCTCCGCGCAGCGGTGCTCGATGGGCGCGGAGCGCTTGCCGCCCGGCGGCGGCGAGGAGGGAGCGTCGGGGCTGGACATCGGCGCGCAGGATGAAGAATCGCGGCCGCGATGTCACGCCCTCCCCACCGGGGCTCCGCGAAGAGCGAGCGTCGAGGCGGCGGATCGACGAGCGGCCCCGCGAACCCGCGGTCGCGCCGTCAGTCGAGCGACGCCGGCAGGAGCACCTCGAGGCGTCCGTCCGCGTCGGTCGTCGCCTCGCCGATCTCGATCGCGCGCCCCGTCTCGGGGTGGAGCGCGAAGAGGCGCGCGCGGCCTCCCGCGATCGCCGTCCCCTCCGCGAAGCGCGCGACCACGCCGAGGCGATGCGGCGCGCGGACGACGAACGAGCGGCGGAGCGGCGTCGAGGCGCGCTCGACGACGAAGTCACGCTCGACGTGCCAGGCGTAGCCGCTCGAGGGCGGGAGCTCGACCGCGAGGTCGTATTGGCCGACGTCGAGGGGGAGGCGGTACTCGCCGCGCGAGCCCGTGAGGCCGGTCGCCGTCCGGTTCAGCCTCGCCTCGGGAGCGACGCCGTCGACGAGCTCGACGCCGAGCGCCTCGGCGCGCACCGGCACGGATCCGAAGGGCTCGCCGTCGGAGAGCTCGACCGTCCCGCCGAGGATCGAGCGCTCGGGGAGCGTGTAGAGCTGGCCGAGCAGCATCCCCGATGGTGTCGGGAGCACCTCGAGCGAGGAGACGAGGACGCCCACGCCCGCGTCGGAGGAGACGATCTCGACGCGATAGTCCCCTGGGAGCACGCGCCCGACGAAGCGCCCCTCGGCGTCCGTCGTCAGATCGAGATCGAGGCCCCCGACGAGCCCGGTGCTCGGGTCCATCACGTTGGGCGCGTCGAGGTGGACCTGCGCGCCTCGCGCGGGCGCGTTCATCCCGAGGGTCGACGGCAGCTCGACGCGCCCCTCGAGGCGGATCGAGCGCTCCGTGCTCGGCACGAGCAGCGTGAAGGAGCCGTCGCTCGAGGGCACGAGCGCGCTCGCCTCGATCGTGATCCTCGGGAAGAGCGCCGTCGCGTCCGCGCGGCTCGGATCGCCGCGCACACGAAACGCGAAGCCGCTCAGCCCCTCGAGCGCCACGAGCGAGAAGCGCCCCTCCGCGTCCGTGCTCGTCGACGAAGAGAGGGTGCGCCCGCTCGACGAATCGACCATGCGGATCAGGAGGCCGGGCACCGGCGCCGACGCCGTGTCGAGGACGACCCCTCGCACCTCGCTCAGCGCGTGCGCGGCGTAGTCGATGGCGAAGCTCACGCCCGAGCCCTCGGGGACGTCGAGCGTCGCGGAGAGCGGCGGGAGCAGCGCCCGGAACTCGCTCTGCGGCTCGACGTAGACGTCGTAGCTCGCGCCCCCCGGGAGCTGGGTGACGAAGTCCACGGGCCCGGTCACGAACGACTGGGCTCGCACGGTCACCGGCGCCGCGAGGGCGCCCGAGAGGTCGGGACGCTCGGACGCCGAGCGACGCGAGAAGGTGATCTGCGCGGCGACCGCCTCGTCTCCATTGCGGATCGTCCCCTGCACCGGGACCTGGACCGGCGCGACGAGGACCGCGTCGCCCGAGATCGCGTCGAGCGGCCCGAGCTCGAAGACGATCGGGACGGGCTCACCCCCGATCGGATCGCTCGTGGGCGTGAGCTCGACGCGCACGGCGTAGCTCGGAGCCGAGCGCACGACGCAGAGCCGCGCGCTCGGCTCGCAGCGCGCCTCCTCGGCGCAGTCCTCGTCGCTCGAGCAGCGGTTCACGGGCGATGGGGTGCCCGGCGCCTCGAGCAGGAGCGTGCAGCCCGTCGCCCCGACGAGGAGCAGGGCGAGGAGCGCCTGCGCGCGCTTCGACGTTCGCGCCCCCTTCACGGGCACCCCGTCATGTCGACCGGGTCGCCCTCGGTGGCCTGCGTCGCGACCCACCACGTCGCCGTCGCGAGATCACCGGGGACGAGCGGCTCTCGGGTCGGGACGCCGTCCTCGTTCCGAAAGCGCTCGGAGACGAGCAGCTCGACGCGGTGGCAGCCCGGCCGGCTGAGCGCCTCGTTGCGGACGGGCACCTGGATGCGCTGGAGGCGCCGACGTCGGTCGGAGGCGCCGCGCGGCACGGGCGTGATGAACCCGTTCCCGACCGGGAAGAGCGTGATGCCGCGCTGGTAGTCGACCCACACGAGGTACTGAAGCTCCTGATCGACGTCCGGATCGCGGACCTCGACGTCGAAGGCGAGCGTGTTGATCGGCCCCGCGTCACCGCCTCCCCCGATCAGATCGGCTCGGAGCCGGACGACCTCGTCGAGCGGGTAGGCCCCTCCGATCGGCACCTCGATCGACGACGGAAAGCTCGTCGGCGGGACGAACGTGAGGTCCTGGGTGACGCACCCCGAGAGCGGTCCCGACGCGAGGAAGGGGAGCGCGACGATCGACGTTCGGACCAGCGGCACGACGCGTCGAGCCCACGCAATCACGGTGCCACGGAGCCTCGCCTCCGACTTCTTCGGCGAATCTCGGCTCGGACGCGGACCTCGCGCCACCGATCGTGACATCGCTGTCATGGACCCGACAGGCTAGCAGGCGAGCGCCGGTGTCGTTGAGCGGCGTGAGCGGCGCTTCGTTTTCTCGCGGTCGCCGTGATAGAGGGCGGCTCGAGGACGCTGCCCGCCCGAGCGCGCGGAGGCCGAGAGGAGCGAGACGGAAGCGATGACCGACTACATCTTCACGATGAAGGGCGTGACGAAGGTCCACCCGCCGGACAAGAAGATCGTCCAAGACCTCTACCTCTCCTTCATCCCGGGCGCGAAGATCGGCGTCATCGGCCCGAACGGGATGGGCAAGAGCTCGCTGCTCCGCATCATGGCGGGCGAGGACAAGAACTTCACGGGGGAGGCGTGGATCCGCCCCTCCGCGACCGTCGGCTTCGTCCCGCAGGAGCCCGACATCGGGAAGGACCGGACCGTCATGGACGTGGTCAACGAGGCGGTCGCGCCGATGCGCGCCGCCCTCGCCCGCTTCGAGGCGGTGAGCCTCGCGATGGGCGAGCCCGACGCGGACATGGACGCGCTCCTCGAGGAGCAGGCGAAGCTCCAGGACACGATCGACGCGGGCGATGGCTGGAACCTCGACACCACGCTCGAGATCGCGATGGACGCGCTGCGCCTGCCGCCCGCCGAGGCGAACGTCGACGTGCTCTCGGGCGGAGAGAAGCGCCGCGTGGCGCTCTGCCGCACGCTCCTCATGCGCCCCGATCTCCTCCTGCTCGACGAGCCGACGAACCACCTCGACGCCGAGTCGGTCGCTTGGCTCGAGCAGCACCTCAAGGACTACCCGGGCACGGTCGTCTCGATCACCCACGACCGCTACTTCCTCGACAACGTCGCCGAGTGGATCCTCGAGCTCGATCGCGGAAACGCGTACCCCTTCAAGGGCAACTACTCGAGCTGGCTCGAGCAGAAGGAGAAGCGCCTCGAGCAGGAGGAGCGGAGCGAGGGCGCGCGCCAGAAGAAGATCGCCGAGGAGCTCGAGTGGGTGCGGCAGTCCCCGAAGGCGCGGCAAGCGAAGAGCAAGGCGCGCCTGCAGGCCTACGACGCCCTCGTCAACGAGGCGCAGCGGGCCAAGCGCGTCGACAACGAGATCGCGATCCCGCCCGGGGAGCGCCTCGGCGATCAGGTCATCGAGCTCAGCGGCGTCTCGAAGGCGTTCGGCGACAAGCTCCTCTACGAGGACCTGAGCTTCATCGTCCCCAAGGGGGCGATCGTCGGCATCATCGGCCCGAACGGCGCCGGTAAGACGACGCTCTTTCGGCTGATCACCGGCGCCTTGAAGCCGGACGCGGGCGAGGTGAAGGTCGGCCAGACCGTGAAGCTCATGTACGTCGACCAGTCGCGCGACGCCCTCGAGCCCGAGAACACCGTCTTCAAGGAGATCTCGCGCGGCCAGGACAAGATCGTCGTCGGCAAGAGCGAGATCTCGTCGCGCGCCTACGTCGGGCTCTTCAACTTCCGAGGCCAGGACCAGCAGAAGCTCGTGAAGGTGCTCTCGGGCGGCGAGCGCAACCGCGTGCACCTCGCGAAGGTGCTCACGCAGGGCGGCAACGTCCTCTTGCTCGACGAGCCCACGAACGACCTCGACGTCGAGACGCTCCGCTCGCTCGAGCAGGCGCTCCTCGAGTGGCCCGGCGTCGCGCTCATCACGAGCCACGATCGGTGGTTCCTCGATCGGATCGCGACGCACATCCTCGCGTTCGAGGGCGACTCGAAGGTCGTGTGGTTCACCGGCAGCTACCAGGAGTACGAGGCCGATCGCAAGAAGCGGCTCGGCCCCGCCGCCGATCGCCCGCACCGCATCAAGTACCGCAAGCTGACGAAGTGACGTGATGAGGACGCGCATCCTCCCCACCCTCGCGCTCGCGGCGCTCGCCTCGGCCTGCGGCGCGCGCTACGTGCAGCCGCCGCCGCCGACCGCGGTGGTCGATCCGACGATCCTCCCGCTCCGAGCGGTGACGATCTACCTCGAGCGCGGCGACGCGAGCGTCGATGCGAGCGGGCTCACGCGCTTCGGCACCGAGATCGTCGGCACGTTCCGCGAGGACGGCACGTTCACGCTCCCCGACGGGCTCGTCTGGGCGCGCCTCGAGCCCGACGGCCGCCTGATCGTCCAAGCCGATCACCCCGCCTCCGAGGGGCCCACGGAGGAGCGCTTCACGCTCAGCGACGATCGCCTGATCCGGCCCGACGGCCAGACGCTCGCGAGCCTGGATCCGACGGGCCAGATCGTGACGGCGCTCGGCACCCACTCCGTCGGCGGCATCACGAGCCGCACCCGGCGCCTCGCGCTCTTTCTCTACCTCGTCGCCGCCTCGTACGCCGAGGATCTCCCCGAGCCCCCCTGATCCGGACCGGCTCACGGCGTCGGGAGCAGGCGAAACACGCCGAAGACGTCGCCGCGCGCCTCGTCGCCCGTCCCCGCGATGAGCCGGATCTCGATCTGCCCCGAGTCGAGGAGCGAGAGGAAGACCATCACCTCTCGCCCCGCGAGCGGGCCGTCCACGGGCCGCGCGAGCAGGAGGTACGTCTCGAGGCGCCCGGCGCCCGGGAAGCTCAGCTCGCTCAGGAGGTCGTGCGAGAGCGGCGCGATCGACTCGAGCGGCGTCTCGTCGAAGAGGCGCGTCCCGTCGGGCGCGATCGTCGTGATCACGCCGACGATCGGGCGGCCGACCACGCTCGGATCGAAGGAGGCGAGCTCGATCGCGGTGTCGGCGGCGAAGCCGCGACGGATGAACGACGCCTCGCCCTCGCCGAGCACCACGCCCCGAAACGCCCGCTCCGGGCCGGTCCGGAAGCGATCGTAGCTCTCGCAGCCGAGCGCCCCGAGCGAGAGGGCGAAGAGGACGAGCGCGACGCCCAGGGTCCGCTCTCGGGCGATCATGGCGCGTCCGCCCGCCCTCGCGCGCGCTCCTTCGGATACTTCAGCGCGTTCTTCGCGAGCTTGGCGCGCGCGGCCTCGATCGGATCGAGCCCGATCCGATCGCAGAGCATCAGCGTCGTGATGAGCACGTCGCCGATCTCGTCCGCGATCGGCGCGCGCGAGGCGCCGTGGCAGTGCGCGTCCGCCTCCTCCGACGGGATCCAGCGCAGCTCGGAGAGCAGCTCTCCCGCCTCCGACGCGATCGCCATCGCGAGGTTCTTCGGGTCGTGGAACGCCTCCCACTCCCGCTCGCGGCTGAAGGCGCGGAGCGCTTCGAGGAGCGCGTCGAGGCGATCAGGGGGCTCGGTCGTCACGCGCCCGAGGCTAGCGCGCCCGGCGCGAGCTCGGCTAGCGCGTGGTCTTTGCGCGCGCCTCTCGCCGTCACCTGCGCTTTTCTTTGTGACCGGCGCGAGCCCACGCGCCTCGCTCGTCACCTCGATGAGCGGGCTGAAGAAGTCGCGCGCCTTCGTGCCCCCTCGCCGACGGAACGACCATCACCACACGCCTGAGAACCAGAGGAAGCCCACCGCGGCAGCGAGCAAGGCCGCGCCGACGAGCGTGAGCGCGCCGACGCCCAGCAGCACGAGCCACCAGGGCAGGCCGCGCCTCTCCGCGGGCGAGCTGGCGGCGGAGCTGCGCGGCGCCGCTCGAGGCTCGACGCTCGGTGGCACACGCGGGGCGGCGATGGGCGGTGGCCCACCCGGTGGGCCCGGCGGAGGGCCGGCCGGCGGCCCCGGGGGTCGGCCCGCGGGTGGCGCCATCGGCGGAGCCGCCATCGGCTCCAGCGCGGAAGCCAGCGGCGATCCACCGTGCTCGCGTGCGAGGACGGCGCGCGCCCGAGCCTGGATCTCCAGCTCGAGGGGATCGACGTGAGCCGCACGGTCTTCGAGCTGCTGGCGCCGCGGCGCGCGCCCGGAGAGCAGCAGCCAGAGAGGCTCCAGCCTCGGCGCGCGTCGCCCGGAGCGGTGCCACAGCTTGGCGCTGACGATCGACGTCGTCTGGCAGTGCGCGCAGCGGTTCGTGGCGCTCCGCTCGTCGGGGGTGAGCGGCGCGCCGCAGTGCGGGCAGGTCACGTATGTGACCCCGTCCGAGCCGAGCGAGCTCGACGCCGGGGGCGCGTCCGTTCGCGCCTCCACGCAGGCCACGGCGAGGAGCGCGGGATAGCCGAGCGCGCCGACGGGGGCGTGCTGCTCGTGCGCGCCGCAGCTCGGGCAGTCGAGCCAGAGGCCCGCGGGCGTGAGCCGAGGCGAGAGCGGCGCGTGGCAGCGGTCGCAGAGCGGTGCCCCCGGCGCCACGTGCACCGAGAGGGCCTCGCGACCGGCGACGACGCCGGGCTCGCTCCACGACCAGTCGGAGACGGTGCGCCCGACGATGGTGTACGGGTTGTCGCGCTCGAGCACGGAGGAGCCCTTCACGCCCGGCGCGCAGAAGGCCAGATCGACGACGTCGTGCGAGAGCGCCGCCACCTTGGGCCACACGCGGGCGTCCAGCCGGTGCTCCGCGCCACAGTGGACGCACTCGACGCCCCCGGACGTCGTCGGCGAGACCACCGGCGACGTCCCCCCGCAGTCCACGCACCGGAACCGGCACTCGACGCGCGCCCAGCGCTCCGTGGGTGAGGGGGCCAGCCGCACCTTCGCCTCACCCTCTCGGCCTCCGCAGACCGTGCAGCGCTCGCCCTCGACGGGGAGCGCCGCGCCGCAGCCCGCGCAGAGGGAGAGGGGTTCGGTCGAGGCGAGCGATGACATGGCGGCGCGCGATGATACTGTGGCACGCAATGTGGACGTCCGACCTCCTGAAAGCCGACGATCTCGTGATGACCGGCTCGGCGCTCTTTCACCTCGACGACGAGGACGCGCGACGCCGTATCTGCCAAGAAGCCGGGCAGCGCTTGGCGGGGGCGATCGGCGGCACCGTGAAGCTGCGGGATGGTGGGGACGAGGTCCACGTCACCGGCCAGTACGGGCAGATCCCGGTGAGGCTCGTCATCGGGGACTCCGCCAACATCATCGTCACCCTGCGTACCAACGCCGGCTTGAAGGATGTGCCGGATCGGTTTCTCGTCTTCTACGACGCAAGCGCGAGCGACTACGCCGCCGAGCAGCTCGACCGGGATGACGAGTGGGACGACGACGACGAGCAGAAGCTCTTCTTGTCGCCCCGCGTGTACATGAGGGGCGAGCTCGAGGAGCTCCGTCAGTACAAGACGTTTTGGGATCGGCTCCCCGCCGAGCTCACGGCCCAGGTGGTGGGGCTGATGGAAGGGGCGAGCAACTCCGGCTCGTGGATGGGGATCTACACCGATGAGATCGAGCTCTCCCTGAACGACGCCACCATCCCGCTGAGCAGGAGCGGCGCGCAGCGGGTCGAGGTGGTCCTCCGCCTGCTCACCGACCTGGCGATCGCCGCGGCGCAGCGCTGGGGCGCGAAGCGCGTGCCGCAGGGTCGCGGCGCGTCCGCGACGCCCACCGAGGCCACGAGTCCGGCGGCGGCCCCGGCCATGGGCCCGCCGGGCGGGCCCCCACCCGGCGTCGCTCCGGTCATCCCCGTCGGCACGGCGGTGCTCGTCACGTGGGCCGACGGCAACCGCTACCCCGCGGTCGTGTCCCAGACCGCGCCGGGTCAGTACCTCTGCGTGTTCGGCAACGGACAGCAGCAGTGGGTGGGGGCGCCCTACGTGAACCGCGCCTAGCTCCGGGGCGCTCGCGCTCGTCGCGCGTCTGACCACGCGCCGCGAGGAGGGGCTCGAGCACCGCGGCGAGGGCGACCGCCCCGCGTCCGGCTGACCGTCACGTCTCTCACCCAGCCCCGTTCGGCGCGCTCACGGAGAGGTCGCGCGCGCGCAGCTTCGGCGCGAAGGGGCCCTCGTGCCTCGAGCCGGTCGCCGCGAGAGAGCGCCTCTCGCGCGAGCCGCGCAACCCTCCTCTCGCTCACGACGTCGCCGCGTGCGCGAAGCTCCCGACGAACGCGCCGTCAGCCGCGCCTCTTCTTGGTGATCGGCACGAGCGCCCGCGCCTCGCTCGGCTCCTCGACGAGCGGGCTGAAGAAGTTGTCCTTCTTCGTGTACTCGTCGACGCGGAACGCGAACTTGTAGCTCGGCGCCGCGCGCTGGTTGCAGTCGGTGCGCTCGCAGAGCCGGCACGTCGTGCCCACGGGCACGGCCATCTTGTCCGGCTCGACGAGGGGCATGTCGTCCGCGTAGGCGAGGTGCTTCGCGTCCGAGGCGTGGACGCCGAGGCCGATCGAGTAGGCCGTCCCGCGCGCGAGCGAGCCGGCGAGCGGCTCGGTCATCACCTTCGCGAAGCAGAAGTAGATCGCCCCATCGGGGAAGGCCGAGTACTGGCGATAGATCGCGTGCGGCGTGAGGAAGGCCATGTGGACGGCCCACTTCGGGCAGCTCCCCATGCCGTGCGCGAAGCGGAGCCCCGTCGCGGCGTACCGCTTGCTCAGGTTGCCCGCGACGTCCACGCGCTGGAAGTGGAAGGGCACGCCCGCCCGCTTGGGATCGCCGAGGTTACAGAGGCGATGCGCGACGGTCTCGTAGCTCGTGTCGAAGATCCGCGCGAGCTGCTCGACGTCGTAGCGCGTGCGCTGGACCTCGCGGAAGAACGCCCCGTAAGGGAGGAGGATCGCGCCGCCGAGGTAGCTCGCGAGGTGGATCTTCAAGAGGCGTGGCGTCTCCGCGTGCCGCGCCCCCGCGCTCGAGACGATCGGCTCGTGCAGCTTCTCCTCGTCGAGCAGGCGCAGGCCGATCGAGTGCGCGAGCTGGAACATCCGCCGGTACTCGGGGAGATCCGCCGTCAGCGTGAGCGTGCCGCCGTTCGGGTCGAGCTTGCGGATCACGCTCCCCCGGCCCGCCTCGCTCGACTCGAGCATCCGCACGTCGACGCCGAGCGAGCCGAGCACGCGGACGAGCCCCTCCTCGCTCGGCCGCTGACCGAGCTCGAATTGCGCGCGCACCGCGTCGGCGCGCTCCTCGAGCGCCTCGAAGAAATTGCGGCGCGCCTCGAGGAAGTCCGTCACCTCGTCGAAGGGCGTGTAGTCGAACGCGATCGCGCTCCCTGCGCGAGCGCTGCGCTCGCTCCGCGCGACGTCGTCGAGGACGTGCTCGAGCGAGAGCCGGGTGTTCTTGTAGAGGTTGAAGAGCGCCGTGATCGTGTTGGCGGCCCGCGGCTCCTTGCCGAGCCGCGCGAGGTCCTCGCGCGAGATCGCGAGGGTGCGAAAGAGCGGCTCGTCGAGCAGGCGCGCGAGCCCCTCGTCGAGATAGACCTCGCCGAGGCTCTGCATGAAGGCGTCGAGCTCGACGCCGAAGAGCTCGAGCGCGCGCACGAGCAAGGGGAGCTGGAGCGGGCGCTTGCCCGTCTCGATGAGCGAGAGGTAGGCGGCGGACACCCCCAAGGCGTCCGCGACCTCCGACTGCGAGCGCTGGCGGAGCTGGCGGAGCTCGCGCAGTTTGCGCCCCATCGCCTCCGCGCTCGGGGCCCCGTCATCGCCCGCGATTTGTAAATCAGTCATCGTGCGACGATACGCGAAAACAGGCCGTTCGTCGCCAACAGTCGTGAGCATTCCCGCATTTCGGTGTGCCGCAGGTCAATCAGTCAACGAGCTTGCGGTCTGTGAGTTTCGTCCCTAGTCTCAGGGCGCGCTCGCGGGCGCACGGCGTCCGCTCCACCCGAGCCCAGAGGTCGACGACCTCAGGAGGATCCATGTCATCGTTCACGCTCCCCGAGCTCCCCTACGCGAAGGACGCCCTCGCGCCCCACATCTCCGCCGAGACGCTCGACTTCCACCACGGCAAGCACCACGCCGCCTACGTCAACAACCTCAACAAGTTCGTCGAGGCGGACGCGTCGCTCCGGGGCAAGTCGCTCGAGGACATCATCCGCTCGTCGAAGGGCGGCGTCTTCAACAACGCCGCGCAGGTCTTCAACCACACCTTCTACTGGAATTCGCTCCGCCCGGGCGGCGGGGGCGAGCCGACGGGCGCGATCAAGGCCGCCATCGATCAGAGCTTCGGCAGCTTCTCCGCGTTCAAGGAGAAGTTCAGCGCGACGGCCGCGGGCCACTTCGGGGCGGGCTGGGCGTGGCTCGTCAAGAGCGGCGGCGCGCTCGAGATCGTCGACACCCACGACGCGGGCACGCCGCTCACGATGGACAAGAAGCCCATCCTTACCTGCGACGTGTGGGAGCACGCCTACTACATCGACTACCGGAACGCGCGCGCGAAGTACATCGAGGGCTTCTGGCACCTCGTGAACTGGGACTTCGCGAACAAGCAGCTCTGATCCGCGCGGCACGACGAGGAGGCCTCGCCCGAGGCTCCCGAGGGAGCCCGCGCGGGGCCTCGCGCGTCGAGGCGGGCAGCTCCCCTCGAGGCCGTGCGACGCCGCGTGACGCCGCGTGACGCCGCATGACAAGGGCGAGAGGGCTTCGCTATCGTCTCGCGGGTGAACGCGGACGTCGACGCCGAGCGCGCCTACCGGCGCAAGCTCCTCTTCTTCCTGAGCGTCGCGACGTTCTTCGAGGGCTTCGATCAGATGGCGCTCGCGCAGCTCCTTCCGTCGATCCAGGAGAGCTTCTCGCTCCTCGACTGGCAGCTCGGCGCGCTCGTCGCCGTCGTCAACGCGGGCACCATCGTCGCGTACGTCCTCGTCCGCCAGGCGGATCGGGTGGGGCGCCGCGCCGTCCTCAACGTGACGATCGTCGGCTACGCGATCACCTCCTTCCTCTCTGGCCTCGCGCCCGACGCGCTCGTCTTCGCCGCGCTCCAATTCCTCTCGCGCGTCTTCCTCATCGGCGAGTGGGTCGTCTCGACGGTCTACGCCGCGGAGGAATTCCCCGCGAAGGAGCGCGGCTTCGCCATCGGCCTCATCAACGCCTTCTCGAGCCTGGGCGCGGTCGCCTGCGCCGGCGTCGTCCCGACCCTCCTCCACGCGCCGTGGGGATGGCGCACGGTCTACTTCGTCGGCACGGTGCCGCTCCTCGCGCTCGCGCTCGCTCGACGAGGCATCCGCGAGACGGCGCGCTTTCGGGCGATCCCGAGGGAGGAGCGCAGGCCGAGCGCGATCTTCGCGATCTTCGGGAGCCCCTACCGCACCCGCATGCTCCGGCTCGCGCTCATCTGGGGGCTCACCTACGTCTGCACCCAGACGGCGATCACCTTCTTCAAGTCACGCGCCGTCTCGGAGCTCGGGCGCACCGAGGGCGAGGTCGGCGCGATCATCACGGTCGGCGCCGTCGTCTCGATGCCCTTCGTCTTCGCGATCGGCAAGCTCTTCGATCGCGTCGGCCGCAAGCCGACGGCCGCCCTCGTCTACGCCGCGATCGTCCTCGGCTGCGTCGGGGCCTACACGACGAACGTGACGTGGCAGCTCTATCTCTTCGCGGTCTTCGCGGTCTTCGGCTCCGCCGCCGTCCTGCCCGCGCTCAACGCCTTCAACACGGAGCTCTTCCCGACCGAGCTCCGCGGCGACGCGTTCGCGTGGTCGAACAACCTCCTCGGGCGCATCGGCTACGTCCTCTCTCCGCTCGCGGTCGGCGCCGCCGCGGGGTGGACCGGCTGGGGCCCCGCCGTGGCGATCACCGCCGCCGGGCCCGCGCTCGCGCTCGTCCTCATCGTGATCTGGCTGCCCGAGACGAGCGGGCGCGAGCTGGAGGAGACGGCCCGCCTCTGACCGCGCGGGGCGCCGAGGCGCGATCGCCAGCCCGCGCGCCGCGGCTCTTTGGTACCGTCGCTCCGTGGCTCGACGCACCTTCGCCATCGGCGACATCCACGGGGACCTCGATCAGCTCCGCGCCCTCGTGAAGAGGCTCCCCGCGATCGACTCGGACGACACGCTCGTCTTCCTCGGCGACTACCTGGATCGAGGGCCGCAGTCCCTCGAGGTCATCGAGATCGTGCGGCGCTTCTCGATGGATCTCGGGTGTAAGGTCGTGCCGCTGCGCGGCAACCACGAGGACGCGTGGCTGCGGGTCATCGAGCGCGGCTGGCCGGAATTCATCCTCCCGCCGGGCAACGGGTGCCTCGCGACGTTCCGCTCGTTCACCGGCGGGGCGCGCGTTCGGGAGGACGAGATGCCCGGCGATCCCGAGCTCGACGCGCTCGCGCGAGGCACGTTCTTTCCTCCCGAGATCGTCGCGTGGATGAACGCGCTCCCGCACTTCTACGAGGACGAGCACGCCATCTACGTCCACGCGGGGCTCCACCACAAGGACGGTCGCTTCCTCCATCCCTCCGAGACCGATCCGCCGACCGCCCTCATGTGGACGCGCTCGGAGGCGTTCTTCCGCGACTACCGCGGCAAGCGCGTCGTCGTCGGCCACACGACGACCGACCTCCTCCCGCCCGAGCTCGACACGCTGACGCCCCACGACCCCGCCGACGTCTGGGCGGGCGAGTGCGTGGTGGCGATCGACACCGGCGCAGGCCAAGAGGGCGGGTTCTTGACCTGCGTCGAGCTCCCCTCGCTCACGGTCTACGAGTCACGCTGACGGACGCCGTGGCCTCGAGTCGATCAGCTCGAGGTCGACCGCTGCCCGCCCTCGCGTGACGGGAGGAGCGCGCGCAGCCGGCTCGCGAGCGACTCGAGCGTGTAGGGCTTGGCGAGGAACGACGCCTCGCCGAGCTCGCCGAGCGCCGCGTCGGCGTACCCCGAGACGACGAGCACCGGGAGCCCAGGCGCAAGCTCGGAGAGCGCACGGATGAGCTGCATGCCGTTCATGCGCGGCATCACCATGTCGGTCACGACGAGGTCGAAGCGCGCCGACGACGCGCGCACGCGCTCGAGCGCGTCGAGCCCGTCGATCGCCTCCTCGACGCGATAGCCCAAGCGCTCGAGGATGCGCCGCCCCGTGCGGCGGACGAGCTCGTCGTCTTCGACGAAGAGGACGTGCTCGCCCTCGGCCAGCTCGATCGGAGGCGGCTCCCGCCTCTTGGGCGCCGCCTCGCCCTCCGCGCGAGGCACGAGCAGCGTCATGGTCGTCCCGGCGCCCGGCGCGCTCTCGATGAGGATCGTGCCGCCGAGCTTCCGGGCGATCCCGTACGCGCTCGCGAGGCCGAACCCCGAGCCGGTCCGCTTCGTCGTGAAGAAGGGCTCGAAGGCGTGATCGCGCGTGTGGGCGTCCATCCCGCTCCCCTCGTCGCGGACGGCGAGCGCCGCGTAGCTCCCGCCGGGGAGCCCCATCGCGGCGCCCTCCTCCGGGCTCACCTCGCGCGCGGAGGCGTGGAGGAGGATGCGCCCCCCATCGCTCATCGCCTCGCGCGCGTTCAGCACGAGGTTGATGATGACCTGCTCGAACTGCGCGACGTCGACGCGCACGGCGCCGAGCGCGCGATCGACGTCGATGCTGAGCTCGTAGCCCTCGCTCGCGAGGCGACGCAGCATCGGCGCGAGCTCGAGGAGGTGCTGCTCGAGGTCCATCGTCGTGATCTCGACGAGCTGCCGGCGCGCGAACGCGAGGAGCTGACGCGTGAGGTCGCGCGCGCGCTCGGCCGCCTGGCGAGCGATCTGGAGCTCGGCGCCGATCGCCTCGGGCGCGGCGGGCAGGACGAGCGAGAACGAGGCGAGCATCACCGTGAGGAGGTTGTTGAAGTCGTGCGCGACGCCCCCCGCGAGGCGCCCGAGGCTCTCGAGGCGCTGGGCCTGCGCGAGCGCCTCCTCCATCTGGCGCTTCTCGGACACGTCGGCGATCGCGCCCACGAGGCGCAGGCCTCGCCCGCCGTCGACGTAGCGCCCGCGGGTGTGGACGGATCGGACGGCGCCGGTCACCGGGTGCACCATCCGGAACTCGTGGTCGAACGCGGAGCCCGGCACGACGGGCGTGGCCCGGAACGCCCGCGCCACGCCCTCCAGGTCGTCGGGGTGGATGAGGGCGCGGTAGCCGTCGAAGTCGAGCGTGGGCGGCGCCCCGAGGGCCTCGTCGAGGTGTCGCGTCCACACGATCCGATCGGTTTCGGGGTCGACCTCGAAGACGCCCATCTTCCCGGCCACGAGGGCCGCGTCGAGCCACTCGCGGCTCTGCGCGAGCTCCGCCGCGGTGGCGCGCTCCGCGGTGATGTCGCGGAACATCGAGACGGTCCCGGTGATCGCGCCGCCGTCGACGATGGGCGCGCCCATCGCGCTCGTGAGGACGCGGCGGCCGTCTTCGCGCACGAACTCGCACTCGAACGCGTGGCTCTCGCCTCGCG
This sequence comes from Sandaracinaceae bacterium, assembly GCA_039809495.1. Classification (GTDB taxonomy): domain Bacteria; phylum Myxococcota_A; class Polyangia; order Polyangiales; family Sandaracinaceae; genus JAFLCL01. The sequence goes on along the minus strand of JBDHVC010000018.1, from coordinate 19,272 downwards.
CGCGCGCCTCGAGCCGCAGGCGATGGGCCTCGCGGCCCTCGGGCGTGAGCCAGTCGATCGCCCGAGAGGCGAGCAGCTCGGCGTGGGTCGTCCCGAGGATCTCCGCCATCCGCGCGTTGGCGAACCGCGTCCTCCCCTCGAAGTCGATCGCCCAGACGCCCTCCGAGGTCGCGTCGAGGATGAGCCGGTACTTCGCCTCGCTCTCGCGCAGCGCCGCGAGGCTCCGCTCGAGCTCCGAGACGTCCGTCAGCGTGCACGCGACGGAGGTGATCTCCCCCGTGGCGACGGCGCGGATCGGCTGCGCCGAGACGAGGAGCGCCCGCCTCGCGCCGCTCCTCGCGCGGAGGGTGAGCCGCGCGCTCACGACGCCGCGATCGCCCCGGAGGACGGCGCTCCAGGGGAGCTCCTCGGCGAGGGCGCCGTCGACGTCGAGCCACGAGCCGATCGCGTCGACGACGCGGCCGAGGAGCTCGCCCTCGGTGCTCTCGACGAAGCGCGCGATCGCCGCGTTCGCGAAGAGGATGGTGCGCGTGGCGTCGACGACGAGGACGCCCTCCGTCATCGTCGCGATGATCGACGCGTTCCGCGCCTCGAGCTCCTGGAGCGCCCGCTGCTCTTGCTCGGGCGTCATCCGATCCTCGGAGTAGATGACGAGCCGATCCGGCGGGACGTAGGCGAACGTGAGCCGCAGGCGCTGGTAGGCCGACACGCGGTCGTAGCGGCGCACGTCGATCTCGCGCACGAGCGACGTGCGCCCCTCGAAGGCGAGGCGGCCGGCCTCCATGACGGCGGGCTGGTTGGCATAGAGCGGATCGAGCCGCATGCCGATCATCGACGCGGGGAGCGCCGTGATCGCGCGCGCCGCGTCGTTGAGCGCCTCGAGGACGAAGCCGCCGTCGTCGTGCCGAAAGACGTAGCCCGCGACGGGCGCCGCGTAGAACGCCGCGAGGGCGGCGTCCACGGGGGTCGAGTCGTCGTTCGATGCCACGGAGGCCGAGCCTACCGCATCGAGGCGCGAGAGGCCCTCTCCTACGGAGTTCGGCGGAGCACGACGTAGTCGTAGCCGCGCGCGTAGCGCACGACCGTCGTCACCGTGAAGAGCTCCGAGAGGCGGGGATCGCTCGCGAGCGCGCGCTCGACGGGGTGGCCGCGCAGCGCGTGGATCGCGCCGTCGATCACGCGCGGCTCGACGCTCGAGTGCAGGACGAGGGTGTCGACGTCGCGCGCGAGCAGATCGTCGAGGGTGACCGGCTTGGCGCAGTGCCCCCCGGGGCGTGTCCCGATCTCCGGGCTGGTGACGCCCGCGAGATCGATCGGCGTGAACCGCGCGCGGTAGGCGAGGAAGCCGACGTCGACGAGCGCGACGACGCGCGCCTCGCGATCGAGCAGCGCCCGCAGCTCCGCGCCGGGGCCGCGGCGCGAGCGCGCCACGTCGTCGGCCTGGGCGAGGACGAGGAGCGTGAGCGCGAGCTGCGGGAGCAGCGCGAGGCAGGCGCCGAGCGAGACGACGAGCTTCGCGCGGTGGGTCCCGAGCCAGCGGGCGAGGCCGCTCGCCGCGAGCATCAGCGCGAGCGGGACGACCGGCACGAGCAGCCGCCCGCCGGGCATCCAGTCGCCGCCCGCGAGCAAGACGGTGAGCGGCGCGACCGAGAGCGCGAGCACGAGCCGCGCGTCGCGGCGCGAGCGCCGCGCGACCTCGAGGATCGGGAGGAGCAGCGGCCCGAGGAGCACGGCGAGCGCGACGAGCACGTAGCCCGCGCCGTTCCCGAGATCCGAGGGCTTGGCGCGCGCGGAGAGCGGGACCGGATCGCCGAAGAGCGCGAGGCGAAAGAGGATGACCGACGCGAGCCCGAGGACGAAGAGCCCCGCCACGAAGAGCGCTCGAAGGCGCCGCGCTCGTCCGCTCGCGCGGACCGCGTGGAGCGCGCCGAGCGCGAGCGTGAGCGGGACGAGCTCGGGGCGGAGCCAGGGCACGAGGAGGAGCATGGCGGCGAGCGCGAGGCTCGCGGCGCGACCCGCGCGAGCGCCGCGCGCGCTCGAGGTCGCCCCGAGCCCTCCGACCGTGACGAGGAAGGTCGCGAGCCCGGTCTCGAGCCCGGACTGTGCGTGCATCGCGAGCGCGCCCGACGCGAGGAAGCCGAGGGGGGCGAGGACGCTCGCGAGCGTCCCCGTCGCGCGGCGCCGGAGCCGCGCCGTGACGAGCGCGGCCGCGGCGGCGACGAGGCAGGCCCCGAGCAGCTTCGAGGCGAGGACCGGATCGAGCCCGAGCCACGCGGCGGGCACCTCGATCGCGAGGAGCGCCGGGCCCGTCACGCCGTCCGTCGGCGGGCCGTCTCGGAACGTGTAGCCGGCGCCCGACGCGATCCGGAGGGCGTAGCGGCCCGCGATGAACGCGTCGTCGGCCGTGTAGCCCCGCCCCGACCACGCGAGCGCCCCGACCGCGGTCGCGGAGAGGAGCGGCGCGACGCGCGCGAGCCGCTCGATCGGGCGCCCGCGGCGCTCCTTCGAGCTACGCGGGAGCATCAGGCGAGAGCCCACGGGTCACGGCGAGGGTCGATCGCCAGGCCTCGACCGACGGCGCGCCTCGCTCGATCGGATCCGCCTCGCCGCGGCGCGCTGGCTCGGCGGGAGGGAGGCTCACGCCGATTCACCCCGCGGGAGGGAGGAGCGCTGGGCAACCCCTCCCGCGGATCAGGGACCGCGCGAGCCCGCTCGACGCGTTCGTTGTGTGAGGACCGAGCGAGCATCCGAGCGGCGAACGCTCGCACGCTCGGCGTGCTCTCGGCTACCCTCGCGGGCGGTGTTCCCTTCTCAGCGCCCGCCGCTCCCGCCCGGTACGCAGATCGGCAAGTACGTCATCACGTCGCACCTGGGCTCGGGTGGCAACGGCGCCGTCTACGCGGGGCTCGACACCGTGCTCGGGCGCCCCGTCGCCCTCAAGCTCCTCCACTCGGAATTCATCCACGATCCCCACGTCGCGGGCCGCTTCCGCCAAGAGGCGCAGGCGATGGCGCAGCTCAACCACCCGCACGTCGTCACCGTCCACGACTTCGTCGGCGCGGGGGACGCCTGGGCCATCGTGATGGAGCTCGTCGAGGGCGGCGAGACCCTGGCCTCGATCCTGCGGCGGGAGGGTCGGCTCGCTCCCGCGCGCGCCGTGCGGCTCGCGAAGCAGGTCGCCGCGGGGCTCGGCCACGCCCACCGGCGCGGCATCGTCCACCGCGACGTCAAGCCCGCGAACGTCATGATCGTCCGACAGAGCGCGGGCGCCAGCACCGAGGAGATCGCGAAGATCAGCGACTTCGGCATCGCGCGCCTCCTGCACGGCGAGAAGCGGACGCAGGGGCAGCTCACCCTGGGCACGCTCTGGTACCTCGCCCCGGAGCAGGCTCGCAGCTCGAGCGTCGACGCGCGCGCGGACGTCTACGCGCTCGGCGCGAGCCTCTACGAGGCGCTCACGGGGCGGGTCGTCTTCCCCTACGACAACGTCGCGCGGGTCCTCGCCGCCGCGCTCGGCGAGGCGCCCACGCCGCCCTCGTCGGTCGTCCCAGGGCTCTCGCCGACCCTCGACGCCGTGGTCCTCTGCCTGATCGCGAAGAGCCCCGACGAGCGCCCCGCGGACGGGGAGGCCGCGCGGGCGCTGCTCGAAGAGGCGGAGTGGGCGCTCGCGCCCCCCTCGCCGAGCGCGATGGGCTCGATGCGCCCTTCGCCCGCGGCGCCCTCGATCCGCCCCCTCGCGTCGTCGTCCGCGCCGCGCACGACGCCAGAGGCGTTTCAGGCGACCGCGCTCTTCGATCCGTCGCGCTCACCCCCTCGCGGCGACGCGCTCGAGCGCGCCGAGGACGCGGCGCTCGCCCGCGACGTGGCGCGACGAGCGCCCCCCGCGCCGCAGGGCTCGCCGAGCGCGTGGATCCCGATCGGCGTCGGGATCGTCGCCCTCCTGCTCGTCATCGGCGCCTGCGCCGCGAGCGCGCTGCTCTGCGTGGGGTCGGCGGCGCTTCGCTGAGAGCGCGCCTCACGGCCCGCCGAACCGGCGCGCCCGCGCCGTCAGCGCGCGCGCACGAGGCGCCGAACGTGCCTCACGATCGCCTCGACGCCCGAGGGGGAGATCCGCCCTCGGAAGCTCGGCATGAAGCCCCCTCGGCCTTCGAGGATCGCCCGCCCAATCGCCGCGTCGTCGAGCGCCGCGATGCGGGGATCGTCGAAGCTCGGGACACGCGCCATCGGCGGCGCCTCGGGGCCATCTCCGGCGCCCCCCGCCCCGTGGCAGCCGGCGCAGTGCGTGGCGTAGAGCGCCTCGCCGGGATCGGGCGGGGGCGCCGTCGCGGACGCCTCGGCCTCGTCGAGCCCCTCGGGCACCTGGTGGTCGCTCGGGCGCCACTCGCGAAGCTCCCCGGACGAGGGCGCGCTCGAGCAGGCGAGGAGCGCGAGCGGGAGGGCGGCGAGGAGCGAGCGGCGCCACGCGCCCACCGCGACCCCTGATAGGGTGTCCGAGATGCTGGACGCGCGCCGTGGCCTCTTTCGGGACATCGTCGTTCGCGGGAGGGCGAGCACGAGGCCCCTCTACCACGAAGGCGTCGCCCCGGGAGCGGGCGGATGACGATCCTCGGGCTCTCGGCCGTCGGCCTCCTCTTCGTGGCGCTCGCCGTCGCGCGCGCCGAGCGCTCCTCGGCGCGAGGGGCGGCCCTCGAGGCCCCGCCCCGAGCCTTCGCGACGCCCTCGAGCGCGCGCGAGCGAGCGCTCGTGCTCGCGCTCCTCCTCGCCGGGCTCGCGCCGGCGATCACGCTCGGCGTGCTCCACCCCGGGCGCGTCTTCGGCGACGCGCTCACCCACGCGCGCGTCGGCCAAGAGCTCGCCGAGGGAGCGCTCGCGCGGGGCTGGATCACGAGCTTCCTCGGGGGGTTTCCGTACGCGATCCACTACCCGCCGCTCGGCACGCTGCTCATCGCGCTCTTCATCGCGCTCGGCGCGAGCGCGCTCGAGGCGACGAACCTCCTCGGCCTCCTCGGGGTGATCGCCGTCCCGCTCGCTCTGACCGGCTCGCTCCTCTGGGCGCGCGCGCGCCCGGCGTACGCGCTCCTCGGAGGGCTCGCGACGAGCTGGATCGCTCCCTACAACGGCTTCGTCGGAGGCCTCGAGTCGTTCTTCTCGATCGGCCTCGTCTCGCAGGTGGTCGCGATGCCGATCGCCACCGTGTTCGTCGCGGCCGTCGTCCTCGGGCGACGCGCCGCCCCCGCGGTCGCGCTCGGCGTGCTCCTCGTGCTCGCGCATCCGCAGATCGCCGTCGCGACCCTCGCCGTGCTCTGGCCCTCGATCCTCGTCGCGACGCGCGATCGGGCTCGCCTCGCGCGCGCCGCGCGCGCCACGGCCGCGATCCTCGCCTCCGCGCTCGCGCTCTACGGCCCCGGCCTCACGCAGCTCGGCGTCCCCTTCGGCTGGCCGAGCGGGATGGCGTGGCGTCACCTCGGCTTCCCGCTCTCGCGGCTCGAGCCGCTCCTCCTCGACGGGTGGCTGCTCGACGAGGGGCGCGCCCCGGTCGTGACGTGGCTCGCCGCCGTCGCGGCGCTCGCCCTCGCGCTCCAAGCCAAGCGGCCGAGCGCCCGCGCCGCGCTCGCGATCGTCGTCACGCTCTCGGTGAGCGGGCAGACGATCCTCCACGCGGGCGCGCTCGGGCGTGCGCTGCTCGCCGTCCTCCAGCCGCTCCGCGTCGCGGCGCTCGTCCAGCTCGCCGCCCCGCTCGCGATCGTCGTCGCGCTCGAGGAGTCGAGCGCACGCCTCGAGGGCGCGCTCATGGGCCGAGCGCGTCCCTCCGCGCGGCTCGTGGCGAGCGTCCTCGCGCTCTCGGTCGCGCTCGTCCTCGGGCCCGCGCTGCGCGAGCGCATCGCCTCCGCGCGCGCGATCGACCAGGCCCTCGCGCGCCGTGACGCCGCGCCCTGCGGCGAGGAGACCCCTCCCGGCTACGACGCCGCCGCCGTGCGCCGCGCGCTCGGCGCGCTCACGCGCGGGCGGCTCTGGTACGACACGAACGATCGCGGCTTCGCGGGCCAGTGCGTGGACCTGGACGCGCTGATCCTCGCGACGCGCCTGCCGATCGCGAACACCGCCGCGCTCGGCGCGCACGTCGGCATCGAGTGGGCCGCCGGGGCCTACCTCGCCCCCGAGCAGCCCGGCGGCGGCGCGCGCGCCGAGGCGCTCGGCGTCCGCTACGGCGTCGCGTCGAGCGCCGCCTCGTGGCCGGGATTCCACGCGATCGCCGCGCTCGGCCCGCTCCACGTCCTCGAGCGCGACACCGGGTCGGACCTCGTGGGCGTCGGCTGCGTGACGGAGCGCTGGAGCGCGAGCGACGCGGCGCTGCGCGCGCGCCTCTTCGAGGCGCTCGAGGCCCCCGAGCGCGCGAGCCGCTTGCTCGATCCCCACCGCTTCGTCGAGCTCGTCACCGCGAAAGGAGCGCTCCGCGTCGAGCCGCGCGCCGAGCCCTGCGAGCTCGGCCGCGTGGACGTCGAGGAGCGCTCGCTCGAGCCCGGCCGGATCGAAGCGACGATCACCTCCGAGGGGCCCATCGACGTCGTCCTGCGCGTCACGGCGTCGCCGAGCTGGAGGGTCACCGTCGACGGTCGACCGATCGAGCGCCCGCGCCTCGCCGCGCCCGGCTTCATCCTGCTCTCCCTGCCTCGAGGGCGCTCCGAGCTCCGCGCCATCGTCGGCTGGCAGCGGGGGTATGGCGTGGGCCTCGCCGTCGCGCTCGGGATCGCCCTCGCCGCCGCGCGCGAGCGAGCCTCGAGGCGCCGGGGAGGCACCGAACGCGCGAGTTGATACGCTGTCGAGCGCGATCCGAGCCACGTCATGTCCGCACTCTCCTCCTTCCTCGCCAACGGCTTCGGTCGAGGCCCCTTCTGGACCTTCGTCCGCGTCGTCGCGGTCGCGCTCTTCGCGTGGCTGCTCTACCAAGGGCTCGCCTACTTCGGCCACGGCGCGTGGATGGTGCCGATCGCGCTCTTCGTGGCGCTGCTCTGGGCCGCCGACGTCGTTCGGATCCGGAGGGAGCGGAGGAGGAACGAGGCGGAGTGGGACCGGTGGGAGGCCGCGGTCTTCGACGACGCGAGGCGGCCCGCCGCGATCCAGGAGGCGCGCGAGGCGCTGAGGAGCGCGGCGCGCTTGGGGCCGCGCCTGCGCGTCCGGCAGGCGCACCTCTCGGTGCTGCTCGCGGAGCTCCTCGACGCGAGCGGACGCGCGGCGGAGGCGTGCGACGTCCTCTCCCGCGTCAAGCTCGACGAGCTCGATCCGGCGCGGCGCGGCGTCGTGCGGCACGCCAAGGCGGTCGCGCAATTCTCCGCGGAGCGCTACGACGACGCCGAGGCGACCCTCCGCGCGCATCGGCCCCCCAGCGAGCCGGACATCGACGCGCGGATCGAGCTCCTGCGTCGCATGCTCCTCGTCGAGCGAGGCGAGGCGGAGGCGGCGCTCGTGGGGCTCGACCACGTCCTCGACGGCGTGAAGGACGACGACACGGGGCTCCTCGACGACGTGCGCGTCGTCCGCGCCGTCTGCCTCGAGGCGCTCGGACGTGACGAGGACGCGCGCGCCGAGCTCGAGGCGCTCGATCCCGAGCTCCTCGCGATCCTCGCGCGCTTCGGCGCCCGCCGCGCCCGCGCGCTCGCGAGGCGCGTGGCTCGAGCCCCCGCGTCCGAGGAGGCGAGCGGCACGATCCCCGAGGAATCCGCGGCGAGCGCCGCCGACGCCCCGCGCGCGTTGCGTTCGAGCGCGCCGCCCGACACGATCGAAGGATGATGGCCTTCGGGATCGTGCGTCGTGCTTCGCTGATCGCCCTCGCCCTCGGGGCGCTGGGCGGTGGGGTGTTCGGGTGCGCCGAGGGCGGCTCGAGCGTGCCTTCGGGGGGAGACGCCGCCACGAGGGACGGAGGGGTCGGCCGCGACGGCTCGAGCGGCATGGACGGGGACGTCGAGCCGCGAAGAGACGCGGGCGGCGCTGGTCGCGACGGTGGCGCGGCCCGCGATGGCGGCGCGGCCCGCGATGGCGGCGCGACGACGTGCCCGACGGGCGAGCACGCCTGCGGTGCCGGCTGCGTCACGGATCTCGCGAACGATCCCGCGAACGGCTGTCGCCTCGGCTGCGGCGAGGCGTGCAGCGCGCCCGCCAACGCGACCGCGAGCTGCGGCATGGATGGCCGCTGCGCGTGGAGCTGCACGCCACCCTTCCGACGTGACGGCGCGGCGTGCGTCTGCACGGCGCGGACCTGCGAGTCGATGATGTACACCTGCGGCGCGCCGGACGACGGCTGCGGTCACGCGCTCGACTGCGGCTCGTGCAGCCTGGGCGCGACGTGCACGGACGGCCGCTGCGCCTGCACGCCCGATCGCTACGAGCCGAACGACACGGGCACCACCGCCTCCCCGCAGACGAGGCTGAACGACGCCGACGATCCGCCCGACGTCATCTTGAGCGCCAACCTCCACGCGGCGCGAGACGAGGACTGGTACGCGTTCCCGATCGTCGACGGCACGGACGGGGGGAACCCCCTGATCACCGTGACGCTCGCCGACGTGCCGGTCGGCAGCGACTACGATCTCGCCGCGTACTACGTCTGCGGCGACAACACCGACAACAGCACCTGCAACATGGGCTCGTCGGACAACACCTACGGCCGCGGCTGCGCGAGCGCCGCCTCGGGGAGCGCCTCCGAGATGGTCCAGCTCGACACCGACTGCGACCGAGGCATCTTCAACACGGACGACGACGGCACCCTCCTCGTGCGCGTCCACTCCGCGACGTGGGCCGGGAGCTGCGCTCCGTATCGGCTCACCGTCCGCGTGCGCTGAGGGCAGGGATCGGTCGAGCTGATTCACGCGGCCTCTTCGCTGGCCTCCGGCGCGCCGGGGCGCGCGGCGAGAGGCTCGGCGCGCCTCACCGCGAGTGCTCGGCGATGATCGACTCGACGACGGCTCGATCGCGCGCGCTCGGATCGAGCTCGAGGTAGCGCCGATACGCCGCGACGCCGCGATCGCGCTGCCCAGCCCGCATGTAGGCGCGGCCGAGCTGCTTCTGGACGTTCGCGTCGCTCGGCGAGAGCCGCGCCGCCTCCTCGAACGCGCTGATCGCGCCCTCGACGTCCTGCGCCATGAAGGCGGCTCGCCCCCGCTCGAACGCGCGCTCGGCGGGCGTGCCGCTCGACGCCTGCGCGGCGGTCGACGAGCCGCGATCGGTCGTCGCAGGTGCGGGGCGAGGCGCCGCGCGCTCGGCCTCGTGAGGCTCGGTGCTCATACGCGCTCGCGGCGGGCTCACGCGATCGCGCGAGGCGGCGCGATCCGTCGCTGGCGTGGATGGCGCGAGCCGAGCGGGCTCGTCGCCGACGCGCGGCTCGGGAGGAGCCGGACTCGCCTCGGGCGCCGACGCCGGATCGCGACGCCCCGCCTGTGTGGCCCGCTCCGCGCTCACGCCGCGAGCGCGATCGGCGCGAGCGTCCTCGGGCAGCGACGTCGGGCGCGGCCGTGACGAGAGCCAGAGGGCGATCGCGCCGAGGAGCGCCAGCACGACGAGCGCTCCGAGCCAGGCGCGCGAGCGAGGTGACCGCGCGCCCACGGCGAGCGACGCCGGGGGCGTCGAGCGCGCCACCTCGAGCGTCGCCGCGTGCTCCACGGCTCGCGCGCGCTCCTCGAACCCGCCCTCTCCGAGCCGCGTGTCCGCGAGCGGGCCGAGGGACTGCACCGCGGCCGCCAGCGCGTCGGCCATCTCCTTCGCCGAGCCGTAGCGCTCCGCGCGCGCCTTGCTCATCGCGCGGAGCGCGATGTGCTCGAGCGCCTCGGGGATCCCGAGCTCCGGTCTTCGGACGGAGGGCGCGACGGGCTCGTCCGTGAGGTGCTTCGTGATGATCCCGAGGGCCGTGTCGGCCGTGAAGGGAGGCGCCCCGGCCAGCATCTGGTAGAGGACGACGCCGGCCGCGTAGAGATCGAGGCGTGGGTCGATGTCCTCGCCGCGCGCCTGCTCGGGCGCCATGTACTGCGGGGTCCCGCAGACGAAGCCGTCGACCGTGATCGACTGCCCCTCGCCGTCCATGATCTTGGCGATGCCGAAGTCGCAGACCTTCACGACGTCGTGCCCGTCGCGATCGGTGCTCACCACGATGTTCTCGGGCTTGAAGTCGCGATGGATGATCCCGACGTGGTGGGCCTCGTCGAGCGCGTGGAGCGCCTGGCCCAGGATCGACGCGATCCGGCGCGGCGAGAGCGGCGCGTCGTGATCGAGGATCACCTGCAGATCCTCGCCGTCGAGCAGCTCCATCGCGATGAACAGGATCCCCTCGTCGGTCGCCCCGAAGTCGAGGACCTGCACGGAGTTCGGGTGGGAGAGCCGGCTCGCCGCGCGCGCCTCGCGATGAAAGCGCTTCTCGACGCGCTCCTCGCCGCTCAAGCGCTCGTGGAGCACCTTGATCGCGACGGGCCTGTCGAGGCCGACGTGGCGCGCACGGTAGACGCGACCCATCGCGCCCTCGCCGAGGAGCTCCTCGAGGCGGTATTTCCCCGCGAGGGTGGTCCCGACGAGCCTGTCGGGCTCGGACGTCTCACGCTCGCCGGATCCGAGCCCCCCGCCGCCTCGCTCCGCCGTCGCGGGCCTCGCGTCGCCGGCCCGGAGCGCGGAGTGGCTCGATGCGCTCTTGCGCGTCCGCCGTTTCACGCTCCTCTCGGAACCTGCCGTCATCACCGCGTAGTGTAAGCGAGAACCGAGCCACGTCGTCGGCCGAGCTTTCGACGCTCGGACATCGCGCGCTCGAGCGCGGCGTCGCGAGCTTGACGCCGCGCGCCCTCGCGCCATCGCGCACGCTCGAGGGGCCCCTTCGCCCACCGAAGCCGCACCGAGGAGGGCATCGGCGACGCTTGACCTCTCGTCGCGAACGCGACTAACGTCGCGACGTTCTGCCGAGCGCTCGTTCTCGGCTCGCAGGCAAGCCACGAAGGAGCTCCACGGTGATCGTCTGCCCTCGCTGTGCCAAAGAGAACCAGGACCACTACAAGTTCTGCCTCGGCTGTGGGGCCGAGTTGCCGAGAGACGCGGCCCACGCGCCCAAGAGCTTCACGGCGCCCACGCCGCCCGCGATCGCCGCCCCGCTCCCGCCCGCGCCGCCGATGGGTGGGCCGCCGATGGCCGCTCCGCCGATGGCCGCTCCGCCGATGGCCGCTCCGCCGATGGCCGCTCCGCCGATGGCCGCTCCGCCGATGGCCGGCGCGGGCGCCAGCGACCAGGTCGTCTGCCCGCAGTGCGGGACGTCGAACAACCGGAGCTTCAAGTTCTGCGGCAGCTGCGGTCATCCGATCGCCGGCTCTGCGCCCGCCTTCGCTCCCGCCGCGGCCGCTCCCCCCGTCACGGGCGGGTCGCGACGCGGCTCGCTCGTCCTCATCGGCGCCGACGGCTCCGAGGGGGAGTCGTTTCCGCTCGGCGAGACGACGGTCATCGGGCGCGAGATCGGCGGCGTCTTCGCGAGCGACTCGTACCTCTCGCCGCGCCACGCGACCCTCAGCTTCTCGAACGTCGGGCTGACCGTCCGTGACGAAGGCAGCTTGAACGGCGTCTACCTCAAGATCGGCGTCGACCAGCCCATCGAGCTCGTCGATCGGTCGGTCTTCCGGATCGGCCAGGAGATCATCCGCTTCGAGCGCATCAGCGCGCCCGCCGCGGGCGAGGTCGAGCTGATGGGGAGCCCGAGCGCAGGGATCGCCGGCCGCATCTGCCTCATCACCGGCCGCACGGCGACCGGCAATTGCTTCTGCGTCCCCTCGACGGGCCTGCACCTCGGGAGAGAGCGCGGCGACATCCTCTTCCCCGAGGATGGCTACGTCTCGGGCCTCCACGGTCGCATCCACGAGGAGGCCGGGCGCGTCTTCTTGACCGACGTCGGCAGCTCGAATGGCACCTTCATTCGGCTGATGGCGCCGACGATCGTGCCGAGCGGCGGCCTCCTCCTGATGGGCCAGCAGCTCTTCCGCGCGGAATACTGAGGTTGATGAGAGGGGCCGTGCGGCCCCTCCCCCATGCCGAGCATGGGGCCCCCTCCCGCTCCGCGGCGCGCTCGGCGCGCGGGGCCCCAACCCCGCTTGCACGTTTCGAGCACTGGCGTCGATTCGAGGACTGGCGTCGAGGAGAGGGCGTTGATGGGAGGGGCCGCGCGGCCCCTCCCCCATGCCGAGCATGGGGCCCCCTCCCGCTCCGCGGCGCGCTCGGCGTCAGGGCTGCGGCATCTTGTGGCTGCCGGTGACCTCTTCCCACGTGGGGAGGAGCTGCTCCGGCGTCACCGTCAGCACACGCAACCGGAGGACGACCCGCGTGACCGGCGACGTCTGTGAGAAGCGCACCTGGCGCCCCTGCGCCTGCTCGAACACGGCCTCCGCGCCGGGGCGCGGGAAGGGGTGCGAGAGCTCCATCGCCCCGCCCTCGCGGGCTTGCCCCCCGACGAGGCGAGCGCCGCGGAGCTTGTGCTGCGCTTGGCTCTGCTTGTTGACGAGATCGATGACGTCGATGCACACGAGCCGCGCGTCGAGCGCGTAGATGGTGTTCCGCGTCCAGATCTCGACGAAGACCCACGGCTGATCCGCGAGCGGAGCGCTCCGCCGCTCGTAGACGAGATCGATGTCGACGGCGGGCAGCCCCGTGCGGCGGACGCTCTGGACGCCATCGGTCCTCGTCATGGCCGGTGGATCCTGCGCCACGCCCGAGGCGCCCGCGGCCGGCGCGCCGACGACCTCGACGGAGGGCTGGCTCGTGTCGACGCTCGTGAGCTCGTCGTCGAACGCGCGGATCGCGTCGACCTCGAGCGGCGCGAGCGGCTCGGTTCGCATCGCGAAGCCCGGCGTCGTCGTCGCTCGCTTGCCCTTCTCTTCCTTCGACATCGCCCGCCGGAGGCTACCGTGAACGCAGCGTCGATCCAACGCTCTTCGACGATCGACCCGCCACGCGTCAGTCGCAGCGACGCAGCTTCATCTGGACGTCGCTCGACCACTCCGCGTCGAACGCGCGCACGCAGGTGTCGAGGTAACGCTCGTAGTCCGTGAAGACCTGATCGCCCCACTTCGCGCGGATCGTCGCCTCGCTCTGCCGCAGCTTGCGGAGCCACTCACCCGTCGTGCGGCCGTAGCTCGTGCGCTGGGTCCGCAGCTCCATGCACTCCCAGTACGGGCGGATCGCCATGATCAGCTCCTCGAGGCGCGGGTTCAGCCCGCCCGGGAAGATCACGTCCGCCGTGAACTTGAGGTCCTCGAGATCCTTCTTGGTGCGCGGCACGCGATCGCGGAGGATCGCCTGGAAGCCGAAGTGCGCGCCCGGCTTCGCCAGCTCCCAGCAGCGCTTGAAGTAGCTGCGGTAGAGCTCGACCGCCTTGCCCTGGTTCGCCTGCTCGGGCGAGACGACGTGATCGACCATCTCGATCGACTGGAGCGCGTCGTAGCGCTCGCTCGGCGCGTACTTCCAGAAGTCCTGCATCATCACGGTCACGCCCGCGTGCCTCCGGGCGGTGGCGTACTCGGCCTGCGCGCTCGAGAGGGTGATGCCGTGCGCGCGCTTCGTGCCCCGCTTCGCGTGGTAGGCGAGGTTCGAGCCCCAGCCGCAGCCGATGTCGAGGACGAGCTTCTCCGGCGTCATCTCCGCGTAGTCGTAGAGGATGCGGCACTTGTTCCACTGCGCCTCCTCGAGCGACTCGGCGCCCGAGAGGTAGCTCGCGGACGTGTAGTGCATGTTCTCGTCGAGCCAGAGCTCGAAGAAGTCGTTGGAGACGCTGTAGGAAAGGTCGATCTCGGCCTTGGTCGACGTCATGGCGGGCCAGTCTGTACGAGCCGTGCGTTTGGTCAACCGCCGAACGACCAGGCTGGTTTGACGCGCGCCGAGCCCACGCGTAGGCTGCGCCCCCCTCCGAGGAGTGCCATGGCCCGCGTCACCGTCGAAGATTGTCTCGAGCGCGACGAAAACCGCTTCGCGCTGGTCGTCCTGGCCGCGCAGCGCACCCGCCTTCTGATGAAGGGCGCGCCCGCGCTGGTCGAGTCGAAGAACCGCCCGGCCGTCACCGCGCTCCGCGAGATCGCCGCCGGCAAGGTCCACTGGAACCGCCGCTCGCAGGACGCGATCAACGAGTTCATCGACGAGCGCAAGCGCCTCGATCGGTGATCGGCTCCGCGCCCTCGCGGCGCGCGGGAGAGGCTAGAGGCCCCTTCGACGACGAAGGAGCCAGAGGGATCAGCGCGACCGATCCGCGCCGCGAGGCGCGCGGCCCCGCGCCTCGACGAAGGGGCGGAGCGCACGCCCGGTGGGCGTGTCCAGGCGCGCGAGCTCGCTCGGCGGCCCCGCCGCCACGATCCGACCGCCCCCCGAGCCGCCCTCGGGGCCGAGGTCGATCACGTGATCGGCGCGCGCGACGAGGTCCATCGAGTGCTCGATGACGATCACGCCGTGGCCTTCGGCGACGAGGCGATCGAGCACCTCGAGCAGCGCCTCGACGTCGGACGGATGCAGGCCCGTCGTCGGCTCGTCGAGGACGTAGAGCGTGGGCGCGTCGCTCGTGCGCGCGAGCTCCTTCGCGAGCTTGAGCCGCTGTGACTCGCCGCCCGAGAGCGTCGTCGCGCTCTGCGCGAGCGTGAGGTAGCCGAGCCCGAGCGAGCCGAGCGTCGCGAGGCGCCTCGCGAGCGCCGGCACCGCCGAGAAGAGCTCGGCCGCCTCCTCGATCGGGAGCGCGAGCGCGTCCGCGATCGAGAGGCCCCGGTAGCGCACCTCGAGCGTGTCGCGGTTGTAGCGGCTGCCGCCACAGCTCTCGCAGCGCACGTAGACGTCGCTCAAGAGCTGCATCGGGACGCGGACGACCCCCTGCCCCTCGCAGGCCTCGCAGCGCCCGCCCTTCACGTTCGAGCTGAAGCGAGCCGCGTCGTAGCCGCGCGCCCGAGCCTCGGGGAGCGAGGCGAAGAGCTCGCGGAGCGGGGTCATCAGGCCCACGTAGGTCGCGGGGCTCGAGCGCGGCGTGCGCCCGATCGGGCGCTGGTCGACGGCGACGACGCGCTCGACGACCTGCGCGCCCTCGAGCGCGAAGGGGGGCGCCTCGCCGCGCAGGATCGCGCGCAGGCTCGGGAGCAGCGCCGAGACGATCAGCGAGCTCTTGCCGCTCCCCGAGACGCCGGTGACCGCGACGAGCTGACCGAAGGGGATCGTGACGCTGACGTCGTCGAGGTTGTGGAGCCGGACGCGCGAGAGCGTGAGCGCGCCGCGCGGGCTCGCGCGCGCCCGCGGAGGGAGCGCCTTCCCCGCGAGCCAAGGGCCCGTCGGCGCCTCGGCGCTTTGAGCGAGCGCCTCGGGCGTCCCCTCGAAGAGGAGCCTCCCCCCTCGCACGCCCGCGCCGGGACCGAGATCGACGACGTGGCCCGCGGCGCGCACCACGTCGAGGTCGTGCTCGACGACGACGACCGTGTTGCCCTGATCCCGCAGCCGCTCGAGCGTCGCGACGAGCCTCGCCGTGTCGCGCGGGTGCAGGCCGAGCGTCGGCTCGTCGAGGACGTAGAGGACGCCGACGAGCGCGCCGCCGAGCCGCGTCCCGAGCCGGATGCGCTGCGCCTCGCCCGAGCTGAGCGTCGCCGCCGCGCGGTCGAGCGAGAGGTAGCCGACGCCGACGTCGTCGAGGAAGCGGAGGCGCGTCGCGATCTCACGCACGAGCGGTCGCGCGATCTCGCGCTCGCGCGACGAGAGCGGGGAGAGCCACGCGGGGTCGGCGACGCGCGCGGCGAGCTCGCTGATCGGAGCGCTCGAGAGCTCCGCGACGCCCTCGCCCGCCACACGAACCGCGAGCGCCTCCTCGTTCAGCCGGCGACCGAGGCAGCGCGGGCAGCGGCTCACCGCGGCGTCGAGCCCCTCGTGGCTCGACTCCGGCTCGTCGTCGAGCGGCTCGTCCTTCGAGCGAGGACGCTTGTCGCGCGAGCTCCCGCGCTCGCGCGTCCGCCTCGCGCCCTTCGGGGCGCGTCGGGGCGGCTCGTCGGCCCGATCCGTGGCGCCGTCCGCCATGACGGAGACCCCTCCCTCGACGCCGACGACGCCGAGCCCATCACAGCCCGGGCACGCACCCTCGGGCGCGTTCCACGAGAACGAGCGCGGCGTGATCGGCGCGAGCACGCGATCGCAGCGGACGCAGCGCGGTCGCTCGGAGAGCAGCTCCTCCTCGCCCTCGCGGACGAGCCGGACGAGCCCGCCGCCGGTCCGGAGCGCGAGCTCGACCGCGTCGGTGAGCCGCGCCCGCACGTCGGGCTTGATGACGAGCCGATCGACGACGACGTCGAGCTCGTGGGGGCGCCTCGGATCGACCCGGATCGTCTCGCCGAGGTCACGCGGCTCGCCATCGATGACGACGCGCACGAAGCCGTCCTTGCGCAGGCGCGCGAGCTCGATCGCGAGCTCGCTCCGCGCGCCGCGGACGATCGGCGCGCGCACGACGACGCGCTCGCCCGCGTGGCGCTCGGCGCGGTCGACGAGCTCCTGCACCGTGTAGCCACGCACCTCGTCGCCGCAGCCGGGGCAGTGCGGGCGACCGACGCGCGCGTAGAGCACGCGCAGGAAGTCGTGGATCTCCGTCACCGTGCCCACCGTCGAGCGGCGGCTCGCGGCGGGGGGCTCCTGGCGCACCGCGATCGCGGGCGAGAGCCCCTCGATCGCGTCGACGTCGGGCCGCTCGAGCAGCTCGAGCACCTGCCGAGCGTGGGTGCCGAGGGACTCGACGTAGCGCCGCTGGCTCTCGGCGTAGAGCGTGTCGAAGACGAGGGAGCTCTTGCCCGAGCCGCTCGGTCCGGTCACCACGCTGATCGCGTCGCGCGGGAAGCCGACGTCGAAGCCCGCGAGGTTGTGCTGGCGGGCGCCGCGCACGCGGATCACGGCGCGCCTCGCGCCCGGCCCTCGACGAGCCGGATCGCGAGCTCGATCGCCGCGATCATGCCGCGCGCGTCCGCCGCATTCGCTCGCGCCGCGTCGAAGGCGACGCCGTGATCGACGCTCGTCCGCACGAACGGTAGGCCCCACGTCACGTTCACGGCCTCGCCCCAGTCGAGGAGCTTGCTGGCGATCGTCGCCTGGTCGTGGAACATCGCGACGACGCCCGCGTGAGCGCCCCCGTGGGCTCGCCGAAACGAGGCCTCGGCGGGCTCGGGCCCGACGAGCGCGAGCAGGCCCTCCGAGAAGGGAGCCTCGCGACGGAGCGCGTCGAGCGCGGGCGCGAGGATCTCCGCCTCCTCGTCGCCGAAGAGCCCGCGCTCGCCCGCGTGGGGGTTGAGCCCCGTGACCGAGATCGACGCGCCGCGTGGGGGCTCGAGCGCGGCGAGCGCCTCGGCGAGGTGACGCACGGCGCGCGTCACGCGCGCGCTCGTGACCGCGTCGGGCACCCGACGGATCGCGAGGTGCGTCGTGGCGAGCGCGACGCGGAGCCGAGGCCCGAGGAACATCATCGTCACGTCGTCGTCGCGAAGGCCCGCGCGCCGCGCGAGGTGCTCGGTCTGCCCGACGAAGTCGTGCCCCGCGAGAGCGATCGCGGCCTTCGAGACCGGCGCCGTGACGACCGCGTCCGCGCTCCCCGCGAGCACCGCGTCGATCGCGCCATCGAGCGCGGCGAGCGCGATCGCGCCGGTCCGCGCGTCGTCCTCGTGGCGCCGGACGACCGCGGGATCGACGCGCCCGACGTCGACGAGCTCGGCGCGCGTGGAGAGCCCGCTCGCCTCGAGCCGCGCCGCGAGATCGGCCGCGTCGCCGAAGAGCCGGACCGGTGGGAGGCCGGGAGGGAGCACGCCGAGCGCGCGCACGGCGACGTCGGGCCCGACGCCTGCGGGATCACCGGCGGAGATCGCGAGCCGAGCCCGCATCGTGCGCCTCCTTCCGAGCGGCAACCGCCTCACGGGGTCGGCGTATAGTCTTGACCCGACGCGATCCTCGTGCGTTCATCTCGCCCACCCGAAGAGAGCTGGTTTTGGCCCAAAAACGCTGGAGAATGGTCGTCACGGAGCTCGGCTCCGAGGCTGTGGTCCACGACGTGGTCGTCGAGGCGACCAATTGGATGACCGCTCTGACCCTGGGGCGCGGCCAGATCGGGGAACGTGGCGGGGTGCCGCCGGGCGCGACGTGCAAGGTATCACCCGAGGGGACCGTCTCGCTCTCGGATGGCATCGCACGACGCCAGTACCACCTCGAGCCGACGTCGGCGAGCGTGCACCCCGCGCCCGCGCCGAGCGCTCCTCCTCCGGCCGCGAGCGCCGCGCGCTCGTCGCCCCCCTCGGGCGTCGTCGACGTGCGGGTCAGCCGACGCACCGTGGCGTTCGACGCCTCGAGCCTCGGCGCGACCGAGCCAGACGCGGCGACGCGCGCGTCCTCGCCGACCCCCGCGGTCGAGCGCAGCGCCTCGAGCCCCTCCCCGAGCGCCCCGCCTGCTCCGAGCAAGGTCGTGAGCGTGCCGCCTCCGCGCGCCGCGTCGAGCCCACCCAAGGATCGACGCTCCGCGGCCCCGCGGCACACCGTCGCTTACGTCGCGCCCGAGCCGAGCCCGGCGCCCGCCGCGACGCCCACGGCCGAGCGCGACGCGGAGCCGATCGGAGGCGCCGCGCAGCACCCGGCGGACGCCCCTGCGACCGCCCCCTCGGCGACCTCGCCGGAGCGCGCGCCCGCGGCGGCGGCCAGCGTCCCCGAGGCGGCGCCCGCGATCTTGTTCGGCGAGCTCGCCGAGGAGCTCTTCGCCCGCGACGAAGAGCCGAGCGCCGCCTCGCCGCTCCTCTACCGCGAGCGACACTACTTCGTTCCAGAGGGGACGCCGACGAGCGCGGCGCGCATCCTCCTCGAGCAGCTCTTCACACGGCTCGAGGCGAGCCTCGCGGAGCGCCCGAAGGGCAAGCTCGTGAAGATGGCGATGTTCGACCACCGCTGGCAGGGGCGGCCGAGCCGACCGCCGATCCTGACCCTCCAGTGGAAGGACTGGCGCGGCGCGCCGGAGATCGAAGACGGCTCGACAGCCACCCAGCGAGCGCAGGCCGCGGCGCAAGCGCAGCTCCAAGCCGAGGCCGCCGCGCAAGACGCCGCTCGCGCTCAGGCCGAGGCCGCTCGCGCGGAGGCCGAGGCCGCCGCACAGGAGGCCGCTCGCGCGGAGGCCGAGGCCGCCGCCCAAGACGTCGCTCGCGCTCAGGCCGAGGCCGCTCGCGCCCAAGCCGAGGCCGCCGCGCAAGACGCCGCTCGCGCCCAAGCCGAGGCCGCCGCACAGGAGGCCGCTCGCGC
>JBDHVC010000017.1:0-81726 GCA_039809495.1 Sandaracinaceae bacterium | reverse complement strand
AGGCCGCGCGCGGCTGACGGCCGCGCCGAAGCACGGATCCCACGACGGCGCACCCTGGCGTCGCTGATCGGTCACGGCCGGGCAGACGTTCCGCGGCTACGACGGCGCGATCCGCGTGCGCGTGTTCCTCTCGCAGAGTGACGACCGCGCGGCGTGGGTGGCCGCCGTGAACGCGGGCTTCTTCCGCCCGACCGATCCCGCCGCGATCAGCGCGGGGCGTCCTCGGTTCGCGGACGCGATCGCGCTCGGTCGACGGGCGGTGGCCGCCGCGCGGATCGAGCACGACCGGGCGCGCCCGAGCGACGCCATCTTCGACTGGACGGTCATGCCCGTCTCGCTGCTCGACGACCTCGAGGCGTTCGGCGCGGCCAGCGAGCTGGGGCTCCGCGAGGGCGGGATGCAGCCCATCCCGCGGCTCAGCCCGGCCCTCTCGCTCGACCTCGCGTCGTTCTTCGACGACCCCTTCGACGGCACCGCCGAGGGCCCGCTCTACAGCGTCGTCTCGGAGAGCTGGGGCGACTACGTCGCCACGGACAACGAGGCGTTCCAGCGCCTCATCGCGCGCCACCTCGACAGCGACCCGTGGGCGATGGGCGCCCCCGAGCGCACCGTCGACGTCCACTGGGACACGATCCCGACCGACACCTGGAAGCTGCTCTTCGATCCGGGTGACCGCTGGTCGATGGCCTACGGCTGTCACTGACCGCGCGCTCGACGCGATCCGCCGAGGGCCCGCGAGGCCGCGCCGTCAGGGCGTGACCTCGTCGAGGAAGCGGCGGATCGCGTCCTCGACCTGGCCGCGCTCGAGGTTGTGCTCGCCCCTCTCGATCGCGACGAAGCGTCGCGCGCGGAGCGCCTGCGCGAGGCGTCGGCCCTGCGCGAAGGGGATGAGGTGATCGCTCGCGCCGTGTAGAGCCAGGATCGGCGCGCGAACCTCGCTCGCGCGCGCGAGGCTGTTCAGGCTGTAGGCGTCGGGGATGAGGTACGTGAGCGGCAGCCCCACGCTCACCCGAGCCATGTCGTGGAGCGAGGTGAAGCTCGACTCGACGATCCCGCCTGCCGCACCGCGCGCCGGCCCGGCGAGCGCCGCGATGGCCGCCGCGCCTCCGAGCGACTGGCCGTAGACGACGAGCTCGCTCGGCGCGCGGTGGAGCACGTCGAGGACGAAGCGGACCGCGGCCTCGGCGTCGCGCTCGATCCCGCTCGCGCTCGGCGCGCCCTCGCTCTCCCCGTAGCCGCGGTACTCGGCGAGCAAGACGTCGGCGCCCTCGGACGCGAGCCACTCGCCCCAGGGGATGGTGTTCGCCGCCGTGGCCGCGTTGCCGTGGAAGCTCACCACGGTGCGTCGCCGCTCGCCCCTCGCGCGGACGAGCCAGCCCGAGAGGCGCACGCCGTCGCTCGTCACGTAGCTCACCCGCTCGAGGCCTGGCCTCGGCTCGAGCGGCGGCTCGCCCGACGGATGGAAGAGGAACGCCGCGAGGATGGAGGTGAGCAAGGCGTGGATCCCGAAGAGCGCCGCGAGGACGACGAGGACCCCGAGGATCGCTCGCCCGCGAGCGGAAGAGGGAGCGGAGGCGGCGCTCGACGACATCGCGGTCCTCGAACGAGCGCTCGGAGATCCGCTATTCCCACCCGCGCCACGCGGCGACGTGTAGGATCCGTGCGACGCGCGGAGGGACCATGCCTGTTCCGTCGTTCGACCGCTTCATCTCGCCGCTCCTCCGGCTGCTCGCCGATCGCGGCGCGCCCGTGCGCGCGCGCGAGGCCCACGAGGCGGTCGCCGACGGCGACATCGACGGCATCATCTCGCTCGACCGGCTCGGCCTGCAGAAGGTCCACGTTCAGGCCAAGCGCTGGTCACACCCCGTCGGCGGCCCGGTCGTGCGTGACTTCATCGGCGCGCTCACGACGCGCGGCGCGGACAAGGGCGTGCTGATCACCACGTCGAAGTTCACCGCCGACGCGTACGCGACTGCCGAGAAGGTGCGCATCGGATCGATCGTGCTCGTCGATGGCCGCCGCCTCGCGGAGCTGATGATCGACCACGGCGTCGGCGTCAGCCACCGGACGCTGCGGGTGCCGAAGATCGACAGCGACTACTTCGAGCCCGAGGCGTGATGACGCGCCGCGCTCAGCCGATCACGCTCGAGCGAGGCGCGCTGCCGGTGGGTGTTCTGCGTCAGCGGATCGTGATCTGGCACCCATCGCCCTCGTGGCGGAGGATCCTCGTGGGGTGCGAGATCGAGCTGCTCAGGCATTCGTCGGCTCGAAGACGATCTTCAAGGAAGGACCCATGACAAGTCGGGCGCTTGTGCTGTTCCTCTTGTCACACACACTGGTCTTCAGCCTAGGCTGTGGTTCGCCGCACGACGCTCGTTGGGTCGAGCGCAAGCGCGCGCCCGGTAGCGAGCGCGCCCGCCCTGATGGAAGCGCGCCCGTCCACGGAGCGTGTGCTCCACGGTGGGTACAAGAGGCCTACGTCCAAGCTTCCAACGCAGGCGCGCACGACTTCTTCGGCGGGAGCGTGTCGCTCTCTCGGGATGGGAGTCGGCTCGCCGTCAGCGCCCCTGCGGAGTCGAGCCACGCTCGGGGCGTGAACGGCGACGCGAGCGACGACAGCGCGCGAGAGTCGGGCGCTGTCTACGTCTTCGTGCGGAGCGGCCCGAGCTGGACGCAGGAGGCCTACCTCAAAGCCTCCAACGCGGACGCGGGCGATCGCTTTGGCGACAGCCTCTCGCTCTCTGCGGACGGGAGCCGCCTCGCCGTCGGCACACCGCTGGAGTCGAGCCACGCTCGGGGCGTGAACGGCGACGCGAGCGACGACAGCGCGCGAGAGTCGGGCGCTGTCTACGTCTTCGCGCGGAGCGGCTCGAGCTGGACGTGATCGACGAGGACGCCGGGCGGAGCGAGAGCTTCGACGCGGGGCGTGGTTCGGACGCTGGCCGGGGACGTCACGCGCGGGTCGACAGCGGTGGCTGCGGATGCCGCGCCGCGGGCGGGAATGGCGGCGCAGGCGTCGGGTTCGCGCCGTGGTGGTGCCTCGCGCTCGGCGTGTTCGCCTGGCGTCGTCGCCGACGCCGCGCGCGCGCCTGACCACCGCGTGGGTGTCCGCGGCCTCTCCTCCGAGAGAGCCTCCCCTCTGACGGCGCGCCTCACGCGACGTGATCGGTCGAGTCGAGGCGCGCTGGCTCGGCGGGAGGGAGGCTCACGGCGATTCACTCGGCGTGGGGGAGGGTCTGGGGCAGGCCCTCCGACAAAGAGGGAGCAGCACGAATCAGGGCAACGGGTTCGTGCTGCGAGGCAACCCCCTACACCGACGCTCGCGACCCGACGATCTCCGTCCGCCCACCGAAGGCGGAGTGAACTCGTAGGCCGACGGACTAGCCTCGGCCGCGCGAGCGCCTTCGAGGGGCGACCGGGCGGCGCCGAGGCGTCCGATCGCGACCCTCGTCGGGAGGGCTCGGCCGCTCGAGCAGGGGGATGAGCTTCTTGAGGATGCGCCGGAGCGTCTCGACGTCGCGCTGCCCGAGATCTGGGCTGAGCTCGGCCTGGACCCTCATCGTGATCCCCGTCCCGTGCACCATCGCCGCGACGCCGAGGTCGGTGAGGACGACGCGCTTGGCGCGCGCGTCGAGCGGATCGGGGTGGAGCGCGACGAGGCCTCGCTCTGCGAGCTCCGCCACGACGGGCTGGACGGCCTGCTTCGTGACATGGAGCGCCGCGGCGAGGTCGGTGATCCGCGCGCCGCCGTCGACGAGGAGGTGGGGGAAGATCCTGAGGTGAGCCTCTCGGACCGCGGCGACGCCTGCCTCGGCGTTGACGAGCGACATCACGCGCTCGCTCCAGAGCTGGCCCGCTCGCACGAGGAGGATCCCGACGCTGTCGCGCTGGAGCGCGCGGAGGTGCTGGAGGCGCTGGCGCGACACGAAGCTCCATCCTACTTGACCTCATATGGTCAAGTGTTATTGACTAACTGCTCCATGGATCGCCTCCATCTCGTCGAGCTCGAGGACCTCGCGTGGCTCCCCGCTCCCATCCGCGACGGCGGCACGGATCTGCTCGACCTCGCCTTCGACCGGCTCGGGTTCTATGCGGGCGTGGCGCCGCGGCTCGACGAGCTGCTCTCGTCCACGAGCGCCACGAGCGTCATCGATCTCTGCTCGGGCGGAGGCGGAGGGACCTTGTCGCTCTGGAGGCAGCTCCCTCCGGCGACCCGCGCGCGGGCGTCGCTCACCCTCACCGATCGGTACCCGAGCCCCACGGGCGTCGAGCGCGTCGAGGCGCTGGCGGACCCGAGCGTGCGTTACCTCGCCGAGAGCGTGGACGCGATGACGGGTGGCGGCGCGGCGCGCGGTGTCCGCACGATGGCGGGCGCGCTCCATCACTTTCGCCCGGACGCCGTGCGGGAGCTGCTCACCGCGGTCGTCGCGCAGGGGGCGCCGCTCGTCTTCTTCGACATCGCGGCGTCGCCGGCCCTTCGTCGGCTCCCGCTCCTCGCGCTCCCCGTGGTGGCGGCGCTGAACGCGGCCGCGTTGTTCGTCGTGTCGCTCGCGCTCGTCCCGCTCGTTCGCCCTGCTCGGCTCTCACGCCTCGCCTTGACCTACCTGATCCCCGCGATCCCCGCGCTCGTCGCCTGGGACGGCACGGTGTCGGCGCTCCGCGCCTACACGCCGGACGAGCTGCTCGCGCTGGCGCGCTCGGTGCCGGGATCGGAGCGCTACGACTGGGACGCGGGGGCCGCGGGTCGTGCGCTCTACCTGCGTGCGACGCCGCGGCCGACCGAACGCTGAGCTGCGTGTCGATTCCTACGCTCGCTCGCGCGCCGCGGGCACCTGCGTCGCCAAACGGTGCTCGAGGAACGCTTGCGTTCGAGCCGGAGACTTGTGATGACACTCACACGGGCCGGCTCGCGCAGTAGGTCATCGCCTCGTGGGGCTCCTCCCGCGAGGCCGCCGCGCTCGCACGAAACCCCTGAACGAGACTGACCTCATGCTGCTCTGCTCTTCCTGCTCCAGCTTCGTCCCCCCCGGTCTCGGGGCCTGTCCGAACTGCAAGACGGAGCTCGGCGCCGTCTCGCGCGTCGCCTCGCGCGTGCTCGCCGTCGCGGGCGGCTCGCTCGTCGCGGTCACCCTCTCGGCCTGCTACGGCGTGGCCTACGTGGAGGACGACGCTGGCCACCGCACCGACGCGAGCCACGCGACCGACACCTGCAGCGACCCGGCGCTCGATCTCGACCACGACGGCTACTGCGGCGCCCTCGACTGCGACGAGGCCGATCCCCACGTCCACAACACCTGCTACTGAGGAGCGGCTCCTCGCCTCCGGGCGGTAACCTCGTCCCGATGCCCTCCGAGCCTCGCGAGTCGCGGCGTCGCCTCGACGTCGTCCGCGCGCCGCACCACCCGCGCTACGTCGTGTGGGAGCTGACGCTGCGCTGCGACCACGCGTGCACGCACTGCGGCTCGCGCGCGGGCGTGGCGCGGGACGGCGAGCTCAGCACCGCGGAGGCGCTCGAGGTCGTCGAGCAGCTCGCCCGGATGGGCACGAAGGAGGTCGTGCTCATCGGCGGCGAGGCGTGCCTCCACGAGGGCTTCTTCGAGATCACGCGCGCGCTCGCGGCGCACGGGATCGCGCCCGTGATGACGACGGGCGGCCGCGCGATCGACCTCCCGCTCGCCCGCCGGATGCGCGAGGCGGGGCTCCTGCGCTGCTCCGTCAGCCTCGACGGACTCGCGAAGACACACGACCTGATGCGCGCGCGCGAGGGCAGCTTCGACGACGGCATGCGCGCGATCGGGGCGCTCCGCGAGGCGGGGATCGTCCCGCAGGCGAACACCACGCTGAACCGCCTCAACGAGGCGGACCTCGAGGGGCTCTACGAGGCGCTCCGCGACGCGGGCGTCGTCGCGTGGCAGGTGCAGCTCATGGCGCCGCTCGGCCGCGCCGCCGATCGCCCCGACATGCTGCTCCAGCCCTACGAGCTGCTCGAGCTCTTCCCGCGCATCGCCGAGGTGAAGCGCCGCGGCCTCGCCGAGGGCTTGTTGCTCATGCCCGGCAACAACCTCGGCTTCTTCGGCCCCGAGGAGGCGCTCCTGCGCTCCCCCCGCGAGGACGTCCACGACCACTTCCAGGGCTGCCAGGCGGGCCGCTTCGTGCTCGGCATCGAGTCGAACGGCGCGGTGAAGGGCTGCCCCTCGCTCCAGAGCGCGGCCTACGTCGGCGGCACGCTCCGCGAGCGCTCGCTCGAGGCGATCTGGAACGGCACCGAGCAGCTCGCCTTCGCGCGCTCGCGGACGCGCGAGGACCTCTGGGGCTTCTGCCGCGAGTGCCCCTACGCGGACGTCTGCCTCGGCGGCTGCTCCTTCACGGCCCACAGCTTCTTCGGGCGGCCCGGCAACAACCCCTACTGCCACTACCGCGCGCTCGAGCACCGCCGCCGCGGCCTGCGCGAGCGCCTCGTCGCGACCGACCCGGCGAGCGGCCGGCCCTTCGATCACGGCCTCTTCGAGCTCGTCGTCGAGCCCCTCGACGCGCCCCTGCCAATCGTCGATCGGCGGCCCACGAGCCTCGTCGCGATCGGCAGGAAGCCGACGCGCATGACGCACTGACGGAGCGTCGCCGCCGCGGCCTCGCGGATCGACCGCGGCGCGTTCATCCGCGCGACCCCGTCACCGCGTGGGCGCTCTCACGCGCCCTGGCGCTCGCCGATCGCGCGTGCCCGCACGGCGGCGTGCTAGAGCCGAGCGAGGATGACGCGCGCGCCCGCTTCGAGCCGATCGGAGGCTCCGCCTGCCGGAGCGCTCGGGCTCGCGCGCTCCCTCGTCGCGCTCGCGCGGCCAAAGGGGATGCTCTTCGTCTCGCTGCTCCCCCCGATCGGCTACGCGTTCGCGTACTGGGATCACGGCTGCGAGGAGCCGGGGGCGCGGCCCTTCGTGAAGATGGCGCTCCTCGCGCTCACGTGGGCGATCCCGCACGCAGGGACGATGTGGCTCAACGCGGGGCTCGACCGCGACGAGTCACCCACGCTCTTCGGCGAGAGCGTCCCCGTCCCGCCCCACATCGCGCGCTACGCGCTCCCCACCTTCGCGATCGCCCTCGGCCTCGGGTTCTGGCTCGGCGTCGGTGTCGGCGCCTGCGTCGCGCTCTGCACGCTGCTCGCGATCCTCTACTCCCACCCGAGGACGGCCTGGAAGGCGCACGCCTGGGGCGGGCCCTTCGTCAACGCCGTGGGCTATGGGGCGCTCTCGCCCCTCGCCGGCTTCTTCTACGCGGGCTTCGCGCCGACCGCCCGCGGCGCGCTCGTCCTCGCGCTCTCGGTGGTGTGGGTCACGACGGCCTACTTCGCCGCCCAGGCCTTCCAGGAGCAGGAGGATCGCGCGCGCGGCTACCGCACCTTCGTCGCGACCCACGGCGCCGCCGCCACGCTCCGCCTCACGCGCGGGCTCTTCTTCGTCGCGGGCGCGGGGACGCTCGGGCTCGCGGCGATTGGCTGGTTCCCGCGCGCCGTCCTCGCCGCGCTCCCAGGCTTTCTCTGGGTCGATCGGCTGATGGTCGCGTGGCAGCGTGTACCGGGCGGCGGAGACGAGTCGTGGGCGCGGCGCTTCTTCGTGCGGATGTTCCTCGTCGCGATCAGCGTGCTCGCCGTCGTCTCCGTCGACTACGTGGTCGTCCTCGAGCGCTCGGGGCTCGCGGGCGGGCTCGCCACGGCGGGCGGGCACGACGAGCCGCGGGCCTGCGCGCCGGCCCTCGAGGGCGGCGCGACGGCGCGCGCGCGATCGATCGAGCCCTCGCGCCACGGACCCTGACAGCGCGCCTCACTCGACGTGATCCACCCCGCCGAGGCGCGCTGGCTCGGCGGGAGGGTCTGGGGACAGACCCTCCGACGAGGAAGGAACAGCTCGAATCAGGGCGACTGATTCGTGCTGTGATACCGTCCAGGCCGTGGTCCGATCGCACCTCGCGCTCCTCGCCATGCTCCTCATCGTCGGGCTCGGTCTCGGCGTGACCCGCGCCCGCGCGGACGACCTCGGCGAGAGCGATCGCGACGCCGCGCGCACGGGCAGCGCGGAGGCTCCCGACGCGACGCGCCTCGACGTCGAGCGGCTCCCGGCCGAGGCGATCACGGTCACGCGCGAGCTCTACGCGCACGGCCTCTACATCGAGGGCTACGTCGGCGGGCGCGGCTTCGTCGGCGGCGTCGGGCGCGTCAGCTCGCCGGGCCCGATGCTCGGCCTCCGCGTCGGCTACGAGGTCCTCGACTGGCTCTACGTCGGCGTCCTGACGGAGGCCTCGATCCACGAGACGCGCGCGCCGGCGCCCCCCGCGCGCCAGGTCTTCGAGCTGCTCGACGCCATGGCCGACGTGCGCCTCCAGGTGAACCCCACCGCGGAATTCGCGATGTGGATCGCCGGCCAGGTCGGCGTCCTCGCGGCGAGCACCGACGTCCTCGCGCTCTACGGCCAGCCCGACGCCTCCACGGTGGGCCTCGTCTACGGCGGCGAGCTCGGGATCGACGGCCACTTCCACACGCGGCACCTCTCGCTCGGCCTCGCGGGCGGTGTGCGCATGGCGCCCTCGCTCGATCGCCCGGCCGGCGACGTGGCGATCGGCGTCCACGGCGCGGCGTACGTCCGCTACGTGTTCTGACGGTCCTCAGCTCGCGCGGCGCGCGAGGTAGTCGATGAGGTCGATCTTCGTGATGACGCCGACGATCTTCGAGCCCTCGTCGACCACGACGGCCATGCGCGTGTACTCGAGGACGCCCTTGAGGTTCTCGATGCTCATGTGGCGCGGCAGCGTCGCGAAGTCGCTCTCGGCGAGCGGGCCGACGGCGCTGTCGAGCGAGTGCTCGCCCGAGACGAGGTAGCGGAGCAGCCCCACCTCCGCGACGACGCCGAGCAGCCTGCCCTCCTCGACGACGGGGATCTGCGAGATGCCGTGCCCCTTCATCCGCTTGATCACGTCGCGCACCCGATCGAGCGGGTGGGCGAGGATCAGCTCGTCGCTCCCCTTCTTCTCGAGGAGGTCGGCCACGCTGCCGAGGCTCGCGCCCTCGAGGAAGCCGTTCTCGCGCATCCAGTCGTCGTTGAAGATCTTGGAGAGCGCCATCGAGCCGCGATCGCCGAGCACGACGACGATGTTCTTCTTCTCGCCGAGCGCGCGCGCGTACTTGAGCGCGCCCGCGACCACCGCGCCGCTCGCGCCGCCGACGAAGAGCCCCTCGCGCCGGACGAGCTCGCGCGCCATGAGGAAGCTCTCCCGATCGTCGACGCGCACGACGTCGTCGAGCACGCCGAGGTCGAAGCTGCTCCCGACGAAGTCCGCGCCGATGCTCTCGAGCTTGAACGGGAAGGGCTTGGTCGCCCGTCCGCTCTTCACGAGGTCGTAGTAGACGGACCCGAGCGGATCGACGCCGACGATCTGCACCTCGGGCTTCTTCTCCTTCAGGTAGCGCCCCGCGCCCGCGAGCGTCGCGCCCGTGGCGAGGCCCGCGACGAGCACGTCGATCTCGCCCCCGGTCTGCTCCCAGAGCTCGGGGCCCGTCTCGGTCGCGTGGGCGCGCACGGCGGCCTGGCTCGCGTGCTGGTTCGCGTAGAAGCCGCCCGGCGTCTCCTTCGCGAGCCGCTCGGCGACGGCGTAGCGCGAGCGCGGATCGTCGGGCGTGAGCGCCGAGGGGCACACGACGACGCGCGCGCCGAAGGCCTTGAGCGCGGCGACCTTCTCGTGGCTCACCTTGTCGGGCAGGACGAGGATCGCCGAGTAGCCGCGCGCGGCGGCGATCATCGCGAGCGCGCGCCCCATCGCGCCGTCGGTCGCCTCGACGATCGTGCCGCCTGGCTTGAGCAGGCCGCGCGCCTCGGCGTCGAGGACGATCGCCCGCGCGACCCGGTCCTTGGCCGCGCCCGAGGGCTCGAGGAAGTCGCACTTCGCGAAGAGGCGCGCCGCGACGCCGCCCGCCACCCGCTGGAGGGCGACGAGCGGGCTCGGGCCGATCGCCTCGACGATGCTGTTCTCGACTGCGCGCATGCTCCTCGGCCTCCTGCGCGATCCGCCTCGCGGCGCTCGCGTCGGCGCGACGCATACCCTCTCGCGCGAGGGCGCGCACGGATGGGCCGCACGCGCAGCGTCCGCGTGCGCGCGGGCGAGGCGCGTCGCGCGCCGTCACTCCGCGACGGCGGGCTCGAGCGTCGCGCCCTCGATCGCGAGGAGCGGCGCGCCGCTCGCGTCCTCCTTGCGCGGGCGGCCTCGACGCCTCGTCGCGCCGCTCGTCACCGCCGATGCGTCGATGCGCCGCTCCGCCGCGCCGAAGGCCGCGAGCTTCGCCTCGAGCTCCCCGCGCCCCGCGGCGAAGACCCGCGCGTAGGCGAGGGCGCGCTTGGCCTGCTCGCCGAGGGCCTCGACGGCCTCGCTCCCTGCGGCGCGCGCCTGCTCGAGCGCGTCCTCGAGCCGCTCGATCTCCCGCTCGCGCTCCCGCGCCAGCTCGGCCAGCGCCTCGAGGCCCGCGCGGTCCACGTCGGGGAAGCGGACGTCGCAGAGCGCGTCGCGAAAGAGCGCGAGCACGGCGTGCACCGGCTCGGGGATCGGATCGCGGCGCGGGACGTCGTTCGTCGGGGGAGCATCAGGGTGGGTGTCGGGCGTAGAGGGGATCATCGGAGCACCTCGCGTGAAGGCCGAGCGCGTCGGCCGAGGTGGGTATAACACTGCGCGCGCGTTCAGTCATCGTCGGAGGGCCGTGCGAGCCTCTTCGGCTCGCCGGCCGCTCGGGCGTTCGCGCGTCCGCCGGGCTTGCGGCGCTCGTCGCGCTTTCGCACCCTGCCTCCATGCGCGCCTACCACCTCACCGCGTTCGGCCTCGATCACCTCGAGCCCGTCGAGCTCCCCGACCCCCCGCTCGGCCCGAAGGAGGTGCGCGTCGCGATCCGCGCCGTCTCGCTCAACTACCGCGACCGGCTGATGATCGAGGGCGCCTACGACCCGCGCCAGCCGCTCCCGCTCGTGCCCTGCTCGGACGGCGCGGGCGAGGTGCTCGAGGTGGGCGCCGAGGTGACGCGGTGGAGGGTGGGCGATCGCGTGATCGGCGCGTTCTCGCAGCGCTGGATCGCCGGTCGGCCGACACGCGAGCGGCTCCGCGCGACGCTCGGCGGCCCGCTCCCCGGCACGCTCCGTGAGCGCGGCGTCTTCGACGAGGAGGGCCTCTGGGCGGTGCCGCCTCATCTCTCCTTCGAGGCCGCGAGCACGCTCCCCTGCGCCGCCGTCACGGCGTGGCACGCGCTCGTCGATCACGGGCGCCTTCGGGCGGGCGAGCGCGTGCTCGTCCAGGGGACGGGCGGCGTCTCCCTCTTCGCGCTCCAGATCGCCAAGCTCTTCGGCGCGGAGGTCATCGCCACGAGCAAGAGCGCCGAGAAGCGCGAGCGCCTGCGCGTCCTCGGCGCGAGCCACGTCCTCGACTACGCCGCGGATCCCGGCTGGGGCAAGGCGGTCCGCAAGCTCTCGGGCGACGGCGTCGAGCACGTCGTCGAGGTGGGCGGCGCCGGGACGCTCGCAGAGTCGCTCCGCGCCGTGGCGCTCGGCGGCGTGATCCACACGATCGGCGTGCTCGCGGGCGCCAAGCAGGAGCTCGACGTGCGCCCGATCCTCATGCAGGAGGTCCGCCTCTCGGGCGTCGTCGTCGGCCCGCGCGAGAGCGCCGAGGCGATGGGCCGCGCCTTCGCGCACGCGCGCCTCGAGCCCGTCGTCGATCGCGTCTTCTCGTTCGACGAGGTGAAGGCGGCGTTCGCCTACCAAGCGAGCGGCGCGCACTTCGGCAAGGTGGTCGTCTCGCTCGGCTGACGGCGCGCGTCGCTCAAGGCCGCGGCGGGCGTGAGCCGGCGAAGCTCTGGAGCGTCTCGCAGGTGGCCTTGACGCCGCAGTCGGCGCTCGAATTCGTGTCGTAGGACCACACGACGCGGCCCTCGATCGTGTTGCCGTGCACGGTGCCCGAGACGTCGAGCTGCGGCGTGAACGCGCAGCTCCCTTCGCTGCCCGCCCGTCCCACGAGGTGCAGGTCGATGTGCTCGCCGGAGACCATGCCGGACGAGAAGGTGTGGGTCCCGAAGACGACGTCGGCCAAGGTGCCGACGGCGCCGTCGAGGCTGCCCGTCGCCGAGCTGCCCACCTGCGTGATGGTGAGCCGCACGTCGCGCGCCTCGCTCCCCTCCGTCCAGTTCTCGAGCGCGCAGCCGTTCGCGCCGTTCGTGAGGTTGATGTTCCACGTCCCCGAGGCGTCGACCGGCTCCTGCGTGCAGGACGCGGTGAGCCCGGCGAGGGCGACGAGCGCCGATACCGACGCGATCGAGCGGAGCCAGTTCGTCTTCATGCGCGCGATTGTAGCGCCGGCGGCGCGGCGCGATCCACGCCGACCGCCTCGCGCTCGTCAGCGGCAATTCATGAGCAGGGTCGGGCTCTGCCCGCTCGCGAGGAGCTGGACGGCGCACTGCGGCTGGACGCCCTGGCAGAACTGGAGGTTCGCCGGCGCGTGGCCGGCGCGCAGGAGCGCGTCCGCGCAGTAGGGCTCGGCGCCATCGCAGAACATCAGGTTCGTCGCGGAGTGGCCGAGCTGGAGGAGCGTCGTGCGGCAGTCCGGCACCCCGGGGGCAGCCGGCGCGGGCGCGACGGGCGCGGGCGCGGGCGTGGCCCAGTAGCGGTCATAGAGGCTCCCCGAGGTCCACTGCCCCTGCGCGCTCGTGAGGATGTACGAGCCCGTGGCCGCGGGCCCGCTGCGCGAGGAGACGCGGAGCGTGTAGACGCCGGCGCGGCGCGCGCGGTGGGTGAGCTGCGCGTCCCACGTGCTCGAGGCCGTCTCGCCCGCGATCGGGCGAGCGTCGAGCAGGAGCGTGAGCCCGACGGCGAGGCGCTGGCCGGGGTAGCCGTCCATCGGTCCGCCCGAGACGACGAACGTCACGAGATCCCCGGCGTTCAGCCACACGGCGTAGTCCTGATAGAGGCCCGTCGCGTCGCGGAGATCGCTCGGGGTGAAGTAGCCCGACGTGTACTGACCCACCTGGTACGCCGAGCCGGAGTACTGCGGCTCTTGGGCGTACACGCCCGCCATGGTCCAGTAGCCGGGCGTCCAGTTCGAGCCATCCCACTGCGGGACGACCCAGATCGCGCCTCGCTGGGGAGGAGCCTCCCAGTGCCCGTCGATCCACTGCCAGGAGCTGCCCGTCCAGCCCCAGTAGGGCTCGATCCAGATCATCCCGTGGCCGCTCGGGGGCGGGCGATGGATGACCCGCGGCGGCGGCGGCGGCGGCGCGCCGACGATGATCCGCGAGGGAGGCGTCGGGACGACGCCGCGCGGGCCGACGATCACCACGCCCGGCTGCGGCGCGGGCGGCGTGACGACGACGGTGCCCGGTCGAGGCTGAGGGGGCGCGGGCGGCGTGACGACGACGGTGCCCGGTCGAGGCCGAGGGGGCGCGGGCGGCGTGACGACGACGGTGCCCGGTCGAGGCTGAGGTGGCAGGGGCGGCGTGACGATGACGCCCGCTCCAGGCCGTCGCCCTGGCTCGGGCGTGACGATGACGGCTCCCGGTCGACCCGTGCCCGGTCGAGGGGGCGCGGGCGGCGTGACGACGACGGTGCCGCCCGGCCGTGGACGCCGCCCTCCCTCCGGCTGCACCACCACCGCCCCGCCGCGTCGCTGCGCGCGCGCGGGGCTCGAGCCGAAGAGGGCGGGCGCGAAGAGCGCGAGGGCGAGGGCGAGCGTGTGCTTCATCGTGCGAGTCACGGGGACCTCCGAGCGAGGTGGGTGGGACGCGAGCCCTGGCGCGGTGATTCAAGCGTGGGCGAGGAGGATCGCCGGGGAGCGTGCCACGCGGCGCGGGGTCGGCGCACGCTGGTCGACAAGCCCGCCCTGGCGACTATCCTCGCGCCCGCACTCGGAGGTCGCGATGAAGGTCGCCGTCGTCGTCTTTCCCGGCTCGAACGCGGACTGGGACGCTCTCCACGTCGCGCGCGACGTGATGGGCTGGGACGCGCGTCTCGTCTTCCACAAGGAGACGAGCCTCGCGGACGCCGAGCTCGTCATCTTGCCGGGCGGCTTCGCGCACGGCGACTATCTCCGCACGGGCGCCATCGCGCGCTTCTCGCCCATCGCGGGCGCGATCGTGCGACACGCCGAGCGGGGCGCGCCGCTCCTCGGCATCTGCAACGGCTTCCAGATCCTCGCCGAGATGGGGCTCTTGCCGGGCGTGCTCACGCGCAACGCGCACCTGCGCTTCGAGTGCCGCGACGTGTGGGTGAACGTCGAGGGCGAGGGCCGCTTCACGCGCGGCCTCGCGCGGGGCACGACGCTGCGCCTCCCGATCGCGCACGCCGAGGGCCGCTACCACTGCGACGACGAGACGCTCGCGCGCCTCGAGGGCGAGGGCCAGGTCGCGCTCCGCTACGTCGCGGCCGATGGCAAGAAGCTCCGCGGCGCCACGGTGAACGGCTCGCGCAACGAGATCGCGGGCCTCTACAACGCGAGGCGCAACGTGCTCGGCCTCATGCCCCACCCCGAGCGCGCGAGCGAGGCCATCCTCGGGAACGACGACGGCCGCCGCCTCTTCGAGGCCGTGCTCGCCTGATCGCCCACCCGCGCGTCGGCGAGCCCTCCTTCGGCGAGCCCGCCGTCAGCGCGCCCCTCGTCAGCGAGACAGCATCGCGACGAACGAGTCCTGCACGATCGTGTTCGTGAGGCGCGTGTCGGTGAGCACGTTCATGTCGTCGCCGCCGTACGCGCGCGAGTAGCGATCGAGGTAGACGAGCTGCTTCGTCACGAGCACGAGCTCGCGCGGCATCCTGAGGCCGTGCGCGAGGCCCGTGCGGATGAGCCCCGGCACGAAGTCGCGCAGGCCCGCGCGCGCCTCCCTCGCCGCCTCGGACTCGGCCTCGCCCGGCCTCGGGAAGAAGGGCGCGAAGGTCTCCTCCATGTCGCGCGCGAGCCGCTCGCGATCGACCTGCGCGGCGTCCTTCGCCGTCTTCATGAGCAGCATCGCGTCCGCGACGCGCCCGAAGTCGTGCTGCTGGAAGCCGAGCACGTACTCGATGACGCCCTCGCGGTGCGCCTCGCCGAAGCGCCCGACGATGCCGAAGTCGAGGAAGCCGATGCGCCCGTCCGAGAGCAGCATGAAGTTCCCCGCGTGGACGTCGCCGTGGAAGAAGCCGCGGAGGATGAGGGTCTGGAACCACGAGCGGATCCCGTGGAGCAGCGCCTCGACGGCGTCGTAGCCGCTCGCGCGTACGGCCTCGACGTCGTCGATGCGGTAGCCGCGGAAGCGCTCCATCGTGAGCACGCGCCTCGACGTGAGCGCGTCGATGACCTCTGGGGCGCGCGTCCGGTCGTTGCCGAAGACGCGCATCGCGTCGTTGAACTCGCCCATCGCGCGGGCCTCGCCGCGGAAGTCCAGCTCCTCGCGGAGGTTCGTCTCGAAGTCGTCGACGAAGGCGATCACGTTCGAGTTGCGCGCGAGCCCCGAGACCGCCATCGCGATCCGCGCGAAGACGCGGAGGATACGCAGATCCGTCGCGGCCAGGCGCGCGAGGCCGGGCCGCTGGATCTTCACGACGACCTCGCGCCCGCCGACGAGCGTCGCGCCGTGCACCTGCGCGATGCTCGCCGCCGCCATCGGCCTCGCCTCGAACGTCTCGAAGCGCGTGGCGATGGGGCCGCCCAGCTCCTCCTCGACGATCCGCTCGACCTCCGCCATCGGGAACGGCGGCACGCGATCGAGGAGCCTGCGGAACTCTCTCGAGTACCGCTCGGGGAAGAGCGCCTCGCCCGACGCGATGAGCTGGCCGAGCTTGATGTAGATGGGCCCGAGCCGCTCGAACGCGCGCCGGAGCGCGATCGGCCCGTCGAGGCGGGCCGGCTCGTCGAGCGGCGTGGTGAACGCCGCGAGGAGGCGTCGGAGGCCCCAGTAGAGGAGGATCGAGAGCACCACGACGGCCCGCGCGAGCGTCTCCCCGAGCGTGGCCCGCGGGATGATCGCCTCTCGGCTCGGCTCGGCGCGCTCGCTCGACGGCGTGGATTCGAGCATCGGCGAAATCTCTTCGACCAGGGCCTGCATGTCCACCTCGCGGGGGCGGGCTCGGCGACATACGAGCCCGTAGGTCGACGACGTCTGGTACATACGAGTTCGTATGTCAAGGCGCCGCGCCGGGGCGAGGGAGGGCGCTGCTTCAGGTCGTCTCGCGATCCTCGAGGGCCCCGAGCCGCTTCTGCACCGCGCGCGCGACGAAGGCGTCGAAGACGGAGAGGAGGTGGCGCTCGACGTGCGGGCCCTCGAGGACGCCGAGCGCGCACGCGATCGCCTCGAGGCTCGAGACGGCGCCCTCGCGCTCGGTGTGGCGCAGCGGGTAGCGCGAGGGGCCGCGCGGCGGGAGGCGGACGTGCTCGGCGCCGAGGGCCGCGGGGTCGCGGCGCGCGATCCGCCCGGCCTGCGTCCAGGTGCCGTCGGGGACGACGAGGACGAGGTCGTCGCGCGCGTCCTCGGGCGTGAGCGTCCGCGCGCCCTCGCTCGGGAAGAGGACGAGGCGGTGCCCCTCGGGGACGGGGCCGGGCGCGCGATCGTTCGGATCGCCCCGCCCGTGGAGCGTCGCGCGCTCGAGGGCGAGGACCGCGAGGCGCGACGTGTTCGTCGTCTTCTGGAGCTCGATGTAGTGCGCGACGACGTGGACGCGCGTGCGGACGGCGAGGCGCTCAAGGCTCGCGCAGAGGCACACCCCCGCCGCGTAGTGGCAGCGCGCGCAGCGCGGCGCGCGCCGGCTCCGCATCGGGAGCGACGCGCGGTAGGTGCCCTCGGGCGGCTCGCGCACCGCGCCCTCGGCTCAGTTCGGGGCCGTCGTCCCCGCCGGCGCCGTCGCGCCCTCGGCGGCGGGCGCCCCCGCGGCGGCCGGCATGCGCGCCTCTGCGGGGAGCGCGCCGGTGAGGCTGCGGAGGAAGGCGACGAGGTCGCTCACCTCGGCGTCCGTCAGGTCTCGGTTGAGCTGGACGTGCGCCATGATGCGCACCGCGCTTGCGAGCTCCGCCTGCGATCCGTCGTGGAAGTAGGGCGCCGTGAGCTCCACGTTGCGCAGCGTCGGCACCTTGAACTTGTGCCGATCCGCCTCGTCGTGCGTGACGTTGAAGCGGCCCTGATCCGCGTCCGTCTCGGGCGTGCCGCGCTCCTGGAAGTAGTCGTGGAGGAGCCCCATGCGCTGGTACATCGTGCCGCCGAGGTTCACGCCGCGGTGGCAGGTGGTGCAGCCGATGGACTGGAAGCTCGCCCAGCCGTGCTGCTCCTGCTCGCTGAGCGCGGCGTGATCGCCGCCGAGGAACGCGTCGAAGCGCGAGGGGGTGACGAGGTAGCGCTCGTACTCGGCGATGGCGTTCGTGATGTTCGCCTTCGTCACGCCGTCGCCGTAGATCGCGCGGAATTCGGCCGCGTCCGGCTCGCTCGCGGCGAGGGTCGCGACGACCTGCTCCCAGTCGGCGCCCATCTCGATCGGGTTCGCGACCGGGCCCTCGGCCTGCTCCTCGAGGGTCGCGGCGCGACCGTCCCAGAACTGCACGAAGTTGTGGCTCGAGTTGAGCACCGTCGGCGCGTTGATCGGCCCGACCTGGCCGCGGATCCCGATCGACGTCGCGCGGTGCTCGGCGCCGCCCGCGTCGAGCGAGTGGCAGCTCGCGCAGGAGAGCGTGCCGTCGCCCGAGAGGCGCGTGTCGAAGAAGAGCCGCCGGCCGAGGAGCACCTTGGCCATGTTCACCTCGGCGGCGGGCATCGGCTCGACGACCGAGGCCGCGGCGGGCGTCGACGGCTGGGCCGTCGGCTCGGCGGGCGTCGCGGGCGTCGTCGTGGTGCTCGCGGGCTCGGCGGGGTGATCCTCGCCGCACGCGGCGAGCCCCAGCGAGAGCGTGAGCGCGCCCGCGAGGGAGAGGACGAGGTGCTGGTTGCGCATACGGCGCCGAATATGCTGGCCGTGCCCCCGAATCAAGCCCCCCTCGCGCTCTGGCTAGGCTCCCTCGGGCGCGGGGTCCGCCGAACGAGGGGCACGACCCTCGACCCACCCCCGCGTCGATGATAGGTTTCGCGAGCGTTTGCGTGGAGCGGCGCGCCGCTCCCTGCGACCGAGCCCGCTCGCGCGAGCGGGTCGAGGATCGCCGAGACCGCGAGCGCCTCGCTT
This sequence comes from Sandaracinaceae bacterium, assembly GCA_039809495.1. Classification (GTDB taxonomy): domain Bacteria; phylum Myxococcota_A; class Polyangia; order Polyangiales; family Sandaracinaceae; genus JAFLCL01. The sequence goes on along the minus strand of JBDHVC010000017.1, from coordinate 63,544 downwards.
CGCATGGCTCCCCCACTCCACGGTGCCGCTCGCTTCACCGACATCGTCGAGACGGTGCGGAGCTACCAGCCGTACGCGGACTTCGACGCGATCCACCGCGCGTACGCGTTCGCCCACGCCAAGCACGAGGGCCAGCTCCGCAAGTCGGGCGAGCCCTACATCACCCACCCCGTCGCGGTCGCCGCGATCATCTCGGACATGCGCCTCGACGCGGCCAGCGTCTGCGCCGCGCTCCTGCACGACGTCGTCGAGGACTGCGACGTCTGCGACGAGGAGATGACGAAGCGCTTCGGGGCCGAGATCGCCTTCCTCGTCGACGGCGTCACCAAGCTCGGGCGCGTCAACTTCACCTCGAAGGAGGACCAGCAGGCCGAGAGCTTCCGCAAGATGCTCGTCGCGATGGCGCGCGACATCCGCGTGCTCCTCGTGAAGCTCGCCGACCGCCTCGACAACATGCGGACGCTCGAGCACATGAAGCCCGAGTCGCAGGTCCGCATCGCGCAAGAGACGATGGACATCTACGCGCCGCTCGCGGGGCGGCTCGGCATCAACTGGCTCAAGAGCGAGCTCGAGGATCTCTCGTTCAAGTACCTCTTGCCCGAGCAGTACGCGGACCTCGTCCAGAAGACGAAGAAGGTGAAGCGCGACCACGAGCGCTACATCGCCGACGTCGTCAAGCGGCTCCAGACGATGCTGATCGAGCGGAGCTTCCCCGCCGACGTCTCGGGGCGGCTCAAGCACCTCTACTCGATCTACCGGAAGATCCGGCAGTCGAACTGCGAGTTCGAGCAGATCCACGACGTCATCGCGTTCCGCGTGCTCGTCGAGAACGTCGGCGACTGCTACGCGGCGCTCGGCGTCATCCACTCGCAGTGGACCCCGATCCCCGGGCGCTTCAAGGACTACATCGCGCTCCCGAAGCCGAACAACTACCAGTCGCTCCACACGACCGTGATCGGCCCCGGGCAGCGGCGCATCGAGGTGCAGATCCGCACGCACGAGATGCACCGCACCGCCGAGGACGGCATCGCCGCCCACTGGACGTACAAGGAGCGCGGCGGCGGCGGCGTGGACGCGAAGGACGCCGCCCGCTTCGCGTGGCTGAGGCAGCTCGTCGAATTCCAGCAGGAGGTCGCCGATCCGGCGGAATTCCTCGACTCCGTGAAGGTCGATCTCTTCTCGGACGAGGTCTACGTCTTCACGCCGAAGGGCCAGCTCAAGGTCTTCCCGCGCGGCGCGACGCCGATCGACTTCGCCTACACGATCCACTCCGAGGTCGGCGAGCACTGCTCGGGCGCGCGCGTGAACGGCGCGATCCAGCCGCTCCGCTACCAGCTGCACAACGGCGACGTCGTCGAGATCCTGACCAACCCCGAGCAGCGCCCGAACAAGGACTGGCTCGACTTCGTCGCGACCGGGCGCGCGCGCTCGAAGATCCGCGCGTACATCCGCGCCGAGGAGCACAAGCGCTCGGTGAAGCTCGGCCGCGACCTCGTCGAGCGCGTCTTCCACAAGCGCGACCTGAGCTTCGCGCGCTTCATGAAGAGCGGCGAGGCGGACAAGGTCGCGAAGGCGCTGCGCTTCTCGAGCGCGGAGGATCTCTTCTCCGGGGTCGGCTTCGGCAAGCTCGAGGCCCTCGACGTCTTCAACGCCACGATGGCGGCCGACGACGCGTCGAAGCTCAAGCCCACGCTCTTCGAGAAGGCGGCGCGCGCGGTCAACGAGAAGGTCGGTCGCTCGAGCGGCGGCATCGCGATCGACGGCGTCGACGACCTCGTCGTGCGCTTCGCGCAGTGCTGTAACCCCTTGCCCGGCGACCCGATCACGGGCTGGATCACGCGCGGGCGTGGCGTGACGGTCCATCGCCGCGGCTGCTCGCGCGCGATGGAGCTCGACCCCGAGCGGCGCATCGACGTGACGTGGTCGGAGCGCGTGAAGGCCCAGCGGCCCGTCTCGCTCCGCGTCATCACCACGGACAAGCCCGGGATCCTCACGAACGTGAGCGCGGCCTTCACCGAGGCGGGCGTGAACATCCAAGAGGCCAATTGCCGCGTCGGCGACGACGGGACCGCGGTGAACCACTTCCACTTCCAGGTCGACGAGGCCGGCAAGCTCCAGACGCTGATGCGCCGCATCCAGAGCCTCGAGGGCGTCTACTCGGTCGAGCGGAGCTGAGCGGAGCCGAGTCGAGCGGAGCGCGTCGCCGGGGGCGCGTGGGAGGGCACGTGGCAGAGAAGCAGGTCGACGCATCGCACTACCGCTTCGAGCGCTACATGGCGAAGCCGCGCTGGTGCAGCCTCTTCCACCAGCTCGAGGAGCTCGCGCGGCTCGAGCCCGAGCGCGCGCTGGAGGTGGGCCCGGGGCCCGGCACCTTCAAGGCCGCGGCGGCGAGCTTCGGCCTCAGGGTGGAGACGCTGGATCTCGATCCGGAGCTCCACCCCGACCACGTCGGCTCCGTGCTCGAGCTGCCCTTCTCGGACGGCGCCTTCGACGTGGCGTGCGCGTTCCAGGTGCTGGAGCATTTCCCCTTCGAGGAGAGCCAGCGGGGTTTCAGCGAGCTCTGCCGCGTCGCGAAGCGAGCCGTGCTGATCTCCCTCCCCGACGTCGGCGCCTCGCTGCCGATCTCCACGCATCTGCCCCTCGTGGGGCCTGCGCAATTCTTCCTACCCGTCCCGAGTTTCCCAATGATTCCGCACCGTTACGACGGACAGCACCATTGGGAATTGAACAAATGGGGCTACTCGGTGGGCCGCGTTCTGCGGGATCTGACGCGGGGGAACCCGGTGAAGCTGGAGCGTCAATTTCGGGTGCCGGAGAACCCCTACCACCACTTCTTCGTGTTCTCGAAGGGGTAGCATGGTGTCTCGGTCGTCTTAGCGCTCACGCGCTCTCAACAGAGGGGTCTGTCATGAATCGAATGCTTGCTCTGCTCGTGGGTTCGTCGCTCTTCGTGTCGGCGTGTGGAGATCCGTCGCCGGGGACCGACGCGGGTCCGGGTGTCCTCGCGTGCGAGCCGGGCACCCACGCGTGGCTCGAGCGCGTCCGCGACGCCCGCGACGGGCTCACCGGGGCGTGCGCGCGGGACGAAGACTGCGTGTTCGCCACCACCGATCTCACGTGCCCCGAGGGTGCATTCGTCGGGACCTGCCCAGAGGTCGTCGCCGAGTCGGAGGCCGAGGCGCTCGCCGCGAGCCTCGCCAGTGCCGCCGAGGCGCTCTGCCCGCAGGTCGATCCGCTGTGCAGCTCGTCGCCGATGTGCATCCCGACCGAGCCCGCCTGCCGGGGGGGCGTCTGCGTCGCGGAGCGGGCGCCCTGAACCGGGATTCCCTCACCCCCGCGCGCGGACCTTCACCGTCTGGCCGATCACGTCGAGCATGCGGCGCACCTCGTCGTAGTCGGGGTGCTTGAGCTGGATCCAGGCGTTCGCCTTGTAGCCGGCCTCGACGGGCTGGGTGGGGGTGCCGGCGGCGGGGAAATGCGCGTCGATGAACCACTCTCCGAAGGCGCGCTCGATCTCGCGCAGGCCGTCGTAGTGCGAGATGACGCCGTCGCGATCGGGGCGGAGCGCGATGATGCCGGCCGAGAAGCGGCGCGAGAGGCGCTGGCTCTTCTCGCCGTGGACGACGGCCATCGCCCACTCGCGGTAGATGTCGAACTCGTTCGCGGCCGCGTAGAGATCCCACGCGCCGACGCCGGGCGGGCGGCAGCCGATCTCCGAGAATTTCAGGCCCTTCGGGCCGAAGAACCACTCCATGTGCGTCGCGCTCGTCTCGATGCCGAGGGACTCGATCACGCGGCGGCCGAGCGCCTTCACCTCGCCGTAGCCCTCGGCCGAGTCGAGGCGGTTCGTCGCGATGAACTGCGGGCTGATCCAGCGCTCGCGCATCGCCTCGAGCACGTTCGGGTAGTAGTGGCAGGCGAAGTCGTGGACGACGCGGCCGCCTACCGTGATCGTGTCGTAGAAGCCCTCGTGGCCCTCGACGAATTCCTCGACGCCGATCGAGCGGCCGCCCTTCGCGGAGACGCCCATCGTGCGGAGGCCCGCCGCGAGCTGTGCGTCGTCGTCGATCCGCAGCGTGCCCGAGGCGCCGGCGCCGTCGCGCGGCTTCAGGATGAGCGGGTAGCCCACGCGCTTCGCGAAGAGCTGGATCTCGTAGGGATCGTCCGAGCCGAGCGACTCTGCCGTCGGGATGCCGTGCTTGCGCAGGTGCTCCTTCATCGTCGGCTTGTCGCGGCAGAGGAAGGTCGTCTCGACGCTCGTGCCGGGGATGCCGAGGATCTCGCGCACCTTCGCGGCGCACATCACGTGCGACTCGATCGTCGCCTCGAGCGCGCGGATCTGCACGCGCTCGCCGATCCAGCGGCAGGCGCGCTCCACCTGGGCGACGTCCGTCACGTTCGAGACGCGCTCGTAGTGGCTGAGCCAGCGCCTGAGGCCTTCGTCGAGCGCCTCCTTCGGCCGCTCCCCGATCCCGATGACCCGCGCCCCGACGGCGTGGAGGGCGCGCGCGAATTCGCGCTGGTTCGAGGGGAAGGTGGGCTCGAGGAAGACGACGTCGATCGGCATCGGGGGGAGCGTATCAAAGCCCACCCTGAGCGGCGCGAGGAGTTCTCGCGCCTCGCCGTGCACGGCGCCCGCGACAAGGCTCGGGCGCCGTGACCACGGCGCGACGGATCCGCGTCAGCGGAGCGGGTGCGGATACGGGTAGGGCGTGTAATCGGGGGCCATCGAGAGCATGTACTCCCAGCGCTCCGAGGGATCGCCGGGGTGGCCCTCACGCAGGCGTCGGCTGCAGTCCTGGCTGTTGTGTACGGTCCGCACGAGCTGGGCCTCTCCCCCGCTCAGCGGAGGCACATGGGTGTTGTCCCACACCCACATCTCGGTCGTCTGATCCATGACCCGGCCGGTGCCCGTCTCGGTGCAGTCGCGATCCGCGTCCTCGAGGACCAGATCGACGGTGGCTCCGAAGCGCCCCTCGATGCGGTTGCCGAAGACGACGCCGTCACCCCCGCGCAGGAGGATCCCGTAGGGGCTCCGATCCGACTCGGAGCGGATGATGTTCCCGTAGATCTCGACGCTGCGCCCGCCACGGCAGCAGCTCGTGGGGCTGCCGCTGGGGTCGGAGCGGGTATCTCCGTGGACGTCGAGGATCCCCCAATTCGTCGTCCGTTGGCTCCCCACGAGCTCGTTGTACCGCGCCACGTAGCGCGCGCCTCGGTTCGAGGTGATGGCGTGTCGGTTGTCGTAGAAGTAGTTGTCCTCGATGAAGTCCGCGTTGGCGGAGCCGAGGGCGAGCGCGCCCCAGTCGCCGTTCCCCGTCAGATTGCCAGAGACCGAGATCCCGTATCCGTAGCAGGGGTAGTCGTCTGGATCCCCCGGGCTCCGGACTCCGTCCGGCCAACACTTGTAGTTGGAGAGGAAGCGCGACCGGTACACGACCCCACCCGAATTGGCCGTCAGGAGAAGCCCTGCGTCCGAGAACCGCTCGAACTGGATGTCGTGAACGCGGTAGTCCACGCAGTTCTTGACCTCCATCCCCGTGTCGAGATCCGTGACGCGCTGGGCTCGCGTCTGGAGCTCGTCGTTGCCGACGAGGCGCATCGCCGAGATGTCGACGCTGCCACCTTGGCAATTCAGGTAGAAGAGCGGATCGCCGTTGGTGCCGATGGCGGCCGTTCGCCGGATGATCGTCCGATCGATGCCTTGGCCGCGGATGACGAGGTGCCGACCGCCGAGCGCGGCCAGCACCCAGTCCGCGCCCCAGTCGCAGTCGTCGGCGCCGATCTCGATGATCGCGCCGTCCCGCGCCGACTGGATCGCGTCGTTGACCTCGCTGTAGGTGCAGGACGCGAGGACGATGTCCGCGGGGCGCCCCGCGTCATCCGAACGTCCACCATCGCTCGGGCCTGGGGGGCGCCCCGCGTCCTCGTCGGAGGTCGGGATGAAGGCGTCGGCGCGCGGAGAGAAGGCGTCGGCGCTCGGAGAGAAGGCGTCGGCGCTCGGGGCGAAGGCGTCGCTACCGCTCGCGTCACGCGCGACGGATCCGCTGTCCCCGTCGTCTCGCTCGAAGTCCGGAACACAGCCGTTCGTGAGCGAGGCAACGCAGAGGAGCGTGGTCGCGAGCCCCACGCGCTGCTGCCTCGAGCACCAGAACATGGAACGAAGGATGTCTTGTTGGTTAAGCATGGTCCCCTTGATGGCTGAACCCTCGGGAGCGTGTCGACGCTCATCGACACACGAGGGCGTGCCAGGCTGCGTCGCGCCGCCCTCGTCGTCAACCGCTCGCCGATCCTCGGTGTCGTCTCTGGGGTGCTCGGGCCACGCGTGGATCGGCCGTGCTCCCCAACGCCCCCTCATCCACGTGATCTTCCTCGCCCCTCGTCGAGGGACGACGCTATCTTCCCACGATGCCCTCGGGTGAGCGATCGAACGATCCCCTCCGCCTCCTCTTCGTCAGCGCCGAGGCCGCGCCCTTCGCCAAGACGGGCGGGCTCGGCGACGTGGTCGGCGCGCTGCCGCGCTACCTCGCGCGGCTCGGGCACGACGTGCGCGTCGTCGTGCCGCTCTACCGGCGGGTGCTCGAGTACGCGAGCGCGCGCGGCGTCACGCTCGAGCGCCTCGGCGGCGAGCTCTCGGTGGAGCTCGGCTACCGCAGGGTGCGGTTCTCGATCGTCGAGGCGCGGCTGCCGGACACCGACCCCCCCGTGCCGATCTACTTCGTCTCGTGCCCGAGCCTCTACGACCGGCCCGGCATCTACTCGAGCGCGAGCGACGAGCACCTGCGCTTCGTCCTGCTCCAGTGGGCGGCGCTCAAGCTCTGCCAGGCGCTGCGCTTCGCGCCCGACGTCGTCCACGCGCACGACTGGCACACGAGCCTGCTGCCGCTCCTCGTGAAGACGGCCTTCGCGTGGGATCGGCTCTTTCAGCGCACGAAGAGCGTCTTGACGATCCACAACATCGGCCACCAGGGGAGCTTCCCGGCCGAGCGCCTCGCCGACACGGGGCTCGCCGAGGTGCGGCAGCATTTTCATCAGGGCGACCTCGACGCCGGGCGCATCAACTTCCTCCTGACCGGCATCCTCTACGCCGACGCGATCACCACGGTGAGCCCCACCTACGCGCGCGAGATCCGCACGGCGGAGCACGGCGTCGGGATGGATCCCTTCCTCCGCGATCGCGGCCCGGCCGTCGTCGGCATCCTCAACGGGATCGACGAGGACGTGTGGGATCCCGCGAGGGACACGCTCATCCCGCACCGCTTCGACGCGGACCACGTCGAGCGCAAGGAGCTGAACAAGAGGGCGCTCCTCGACGCGATGGGCATGCCCTACCACCCGCGCGCGCCCCTCTTCGGCGTCGTCTCGCGCATGGTGTGGCAGAAGGGCCTGGACCTCGCGATGGAGGTGCTCCCCGCGCTCTTCGCGCGGCACGACGCGCAGCTCGTCGCGCTCGGCTCCGGCGAGGCGAAGTACGAGCAATTCTTCGCGGAGCTCGCGCGCCGCTACCCGCACAAGGTCGCGCTCCGCACGCAATTCTCGGAGCCGCTCGCCCACGTCATCGAGGCGGCGAGCGACTTCTTCCTCATGCCGTCCCGCTACGAGCCGTGCGGGCTCAACCAGATGTACTCGCTCCGCTACGGCGCGCTCCCGATCGTGCACGCGACGGGCGGGCTCGCCGACACCGTCGAGCTCGTCTCGAGCCGAGACGCGCGGCGCGGCAACGGCATCCGCTTCGAGCACTTCGACGCGGGCGCGCTCGCCTGGGCCCTCTCGTGGGCGCTCGACCTCTGGGGCACGGGCGATGGCCCCGATCGCGCGGCGTTCCGCGACATCCAGCGGCGCGCGATGCGCGAGGACCACGGCTGGTCGAGCCGCGTCGCGGAGTACGAGCGCGTCTACCGCTTCGTCGTGGGGTGAGCCGGGGTCGGGCCGGGGCTCAGCGCCGCTCGGGCATGAGGTTGGCGAGCACCTCGCTCGTCACCTCCTCGAAGCGCACGACGGCGCGCCCGTGGTGGTTCGTGCGGATCTGCTCGGCGTGCTCGGCGGTGTCGACGGGGACGAGGTCGTAGCCCATCGGGCCCTGGAGCGTCGTGCCGATCACGTAGAAGACCGAGCGCGCGGGCCGCTCGGCGCGGCTCAGGTGCTCGGTGACCCAGGGGTCGCGCGCGTCCGGGTGCGCGGCGAGCCAGGTGAACATGCACTTCACCGCGTCGAAGAGGACCTCCTCGCCGCTCGCGGTCCGCGCGCCCGACGAGAAGGCGGCGCCGCGCGTGACGCGCATGCCGCAGCGCGCGCAGCGCGCGCCCGAGCGCTGGGCGGAGGCGTCCCCGGTCCGACAGGCGACGACGCCGAAGCTCGAGAGGCCGAGGGCGGCGCCGCCGAGCGCGCCGAGGAAGGAGCGGCGGCCGAGGCGAGGGGGACGCTGATCGTCGCGCATGCCCAGGTTCTAAGCGCGCGCGCGGCGTTGAAAAGGGGGCTCGGGGGCTGCTAAGAGGCGCGGCGTGAGCCTCAAGGCCTTCGCGCTCCTCCGCTCCGGCGAGGAAAACCCCGACACCATCGAGCTCTTCGCCCTCGAGGCGAGCTTCGCGGACGAGCCCGAGCGCTTGGCCGAGGAGCTGCTCCGCACGCGCGCCGAGCGCGTCCACGACGATCCCCGCGGCGTGTTCGTGCTCCCCGAGGCCGCGCTCTCCGCGGCGCGGGGCGCCGGCACCTACGACGCCGCGCTCGAGGCGGTGGGCGAGGCGGGGATGTGGGTGGAGCTCGAGGGGGCGTCCTCGGCTCGAGCGACGAACGTCGACGCGCTCCTCGGGGCGATGGCGGGCGGAGAGGCCCTCGACCCGCACGCCGTCCAGGCGAGCCTCGCCGAGCTGATGGGCGGCCTCGGGCGCGGCCCCTCGGACGAGCTCGAGGGCGAGGCGACGAGCCCGGGGGCGCCCCTCGCGATGCCGCTCGACGTGGCGAGCCTCCTCTCGGACCCGGCGATGCAGGCGCTCGCGGCGAAGATGAGCGCGCTCGTCCCCGAGGGCGGGCTCGGCGAGGAGCTCGCGCTCGGGGAGGGGGAGGGCGGGATCGCCGCGCTCCTCGGCTCTCCGGCCTTCGCGGCGATGCTCGAGGGCGCCTCGGAGCTCCTCGCGAAGAACCCCGAGCAGGCGCGCGAGCTCGCGGCGCGGCTCGGCTTCGACCCGGACGATCCCGACGACGCGTGAGGGTCCCGCTCGAGGCGGGACGTCGCCGAAAAGTTGCCGAGATCGGCCGCCCTGCCGATCGTGGGGGCGGAGGCAATCTTGGCGACGGCCGATCGCACCCTCGATGACGACACGGAGAGCTCTCGACGCAAGGCCAGGGCGCGCAAGAGGGCGAGCGAGGAGCCGCCGCCCGAGCGACGTCGCGAGGCGCCGCGGGAGGCGCCCGAGGACGACGGGCGGCGCCACGAGGTGCTCGGCCTCTTCTCCCTCGCGGCCACGGTCCTCTCGGGGCTCGCGCTCTTCTCGTATGACGCGCGCGGGCTCGACAACGCGATCGGCTTCGTCGGCCAGGCGCTCGCCGGCGTGCTCGCGTCGGCGTTCGGGCTCGCGGCGTGGTTCGTGCCGCTCGAGCTCGCGCTCCTCACGGGCCGGCTCTTTCGTCGGACGCGCTCGCGGCTCGGCGTCGCGCGGCTCGCCTCGACGATCGTCGTCGTGCTCGTCGGCTGCGCGCTCCTGCACCTCGCGCTCCCTGCCGACGAGGTGATGGGCGGGCACCTCCCCGGCGGGCTGGTCGGCGAGGTGCTCGGCGAGCTGATGCGCTCGCTCTTCGGGCTCGTGGGCGCGCTCGTCGTCGGCCTCACGCTCCTGCTCGTGACGCTCGTGCTCCGCACCTCGCTCTCGGTCGTCGGCGTCGGCCGGCAGGTCGTCGGCGCGGCCAAGCGGAGCGGCGAGAAGGCCCGCGACGGGATCGGCCAGGTCGCCGAGGCGCTCCGCACCGCGCGCGAGCTCGAGCTGCGCGAGCGCGAGGAGGAGCGCCTGCGCAACCAGCCGAAGATCGTCCTCTCGGGCGGGTCGTCGGCCGAGGTCCTCGCGCCGGGCGAGGAGGCGGCGAGCGCCGCGAGGAGGAGCCGCGCTGGCGCGGGCGAGGCGTCGATGATCGCCTCGGGCGACTCGACGCTCGACGACGCGAGCCTCGCTCCGCCGAGCGAGGGGGAGCGCGCGGAGGGCGCGGCGCTCGACGAGCGTGAGGAGGTCGAGGACGCGAGCCTCGCTCCGGCCGCCGCGGAGGAGGCCGCGGAGGAGCGCGGCGAGGTCGCCGAGGCGCCGGAGCGCTCGGGCCTGCGCGTCGCCGCCTCGAGCGAGCGGCCGGCGAGAGAGCGGGCCCGCGCGCGCGCCGAGGGCCCGACGATCGTGCCGCCCAAGCTCGAGCTGCCGCCGCGCGCGGCCGAGACGCCGCGCGGCGAGGCGTCGAAGGCCCCCTCGAGCTTCGTCCTCCCGCCGCCCACGCTCCTCGATCCGCCCAAGACGCAGGCGCTCGCCATCGACGAGGCGCACCTGCGCGAGAACGCCGAGCGCCTGGTGGAGAAGCTGAACGCGTACGGCGTGCGCGGCCGCATCGACGAGATCCACCCGGGCCCCGTCGTCACGATGTACGAGCTCGAGCCCGAGAGCGGGACGAAGCTCTCGAAGATCGCCTCGCTCGCGGACGACCTCGCGATGGCGATGGCCGCGCAGAAGGTGCGCATCGTCGCGCCGATCCCGGGCAAGGCGCGCGTCGGCTTCGAGCTGCCCAACCGCGAGCGGCAGATGGTGAGCCTGCGCGAGATCCTCGAGGATCCGCGCTGGAACGAGGCGCGCGCGGCGTTGCCCGTGGCGTTCGGCAAGGACATCGCGGGGCAGCCCGTCTACGGCGACCTCTCGAAGATGCCGCACCTCCTCGTCGCGGGCGCGACGGGCGCGGGCAAGAGCGTCGGGCTCAACGTGATGCTCGCCTCGCTCCTCATGAAGCGCACGCCCGACGACGTGCGCCTGCTGATGATCGACCCGAAGGTGGTCGAGCTGGCCGTCTTCGACGGCATCCCGCACATGCTGCTCCCCGTCGTGACGGACATGAAGAAGGCGAGCCTGGCCCTGCGCTGGGCGGTCGACGAGATGGAGCGGCGCTACCAGCTCTTCGCCGACGCGGGCGCGCGCAACATCACGACGTACAACGAGCGGGTCGACAAGGTGCTCCGCGGCGAGCTCGCGCCGGAGAAGCTCGCGCCGCGCAAGGCGGAGGCGAGGGGCGCCGCGCCGCCCCAGCCCGACCTCGGCGACGAGGACGCGATCCGCGCGTTCGTCGAGGCCGACCAGCCCCTCCCGCCGCCGACGCGCCTCCCGTACGTCGTCGTCGTCGTCGACGAATTCGCGGACCTCATGATGGTCGCGGCGAAGGACGTCGAGGCCGCGATCGCGCGCCTCGCGCAGAAGGCGCGCGCGGCCGGCATCCACGTCATCCTCGCGACGCAGCGGCCCTCCGTCGACGTGATCACGGGCATGATCAAGGCGAATTTCCCCGCTCGCATCGCGTTCAAGGTGAGCCAGCGCGAGGACAGCAAGACGATCCTCGGGCGCATCGGCGCCGAGCACCTGCTCGGCGCGGGCGACATGCTGATGATCCCGCCGGGCGCGAGCGACCTCAAGCGCGTGCACTCGGCCTTCATCGGCGAGGACGAGGTGCAGGCCGTGTGCGATCACCTGCGCGCGCAGGGGAGCCCGGTCTACGACGAGCGGATCACCGCGCCGCGCGAGGACGACGAGGGCGAGCCCGAGGCCGACGGGGGCGGGGGCGGCTCCGGCGACGGGCTCTACGACAAGGCCGTCGCGACCGTGGCCACGGCGGGCTACTGCTCGATCAGCCACCTCCAGCGCCAGCTCGGGGTCGGCTACAACAAGGCCGCCAAGCTCGTCGAGCGGATGGAGAAGGAGGGCGTCGTCGGCCCACCGAGCGGCAAGGCGGGCGGCCGGCGCGAGGTGCTCGTCTCCGCGGCGTGAGAGAGGGTCTGGGGCGCGGACCCTCCGACGACGAAGGAGCAGCACGAACCGGGCAACGGGTTCGTGCTGTGGGAGACTGCGCGACGATGTCCGCGTCCGGCGTCCTCGATCCCGAGCACAAGGCGTCGCTCACGGCGCGCCCACGGTTCGCGTGGCCGCGCTGGGTCCGCGTGCTCTTCATGGGCCTCCTCTTCGCCATCTTCTTCCTCGGCGGGCCCTTCTTCGCGTTCGTGCTCTTCCCCTTCCTCCAGGTGGGGACGCGCGAGCGCGCGCTCGCTCGGACGATGTGGCTCGTCCACGGCGGCATGGGCCTCATCATGCGGACGGCCGCCTTCTTCGGCGTGGTGCGCCTCGAGCTGCCGCCGCCGCCCGCCGAGGTCGATCGGGCGCGGCCCTACGTGATGATCTCGAACCACCCGACGTTCATCGACATGATCGTGATCCTCGGGAGCTTCCGCCCGCTCTCGTGCGTGACGAACGGCCGGTGGTGGAGGCACTGGGCGCTCGGGCGGCTGCTCCGCTCGACGTACTTCATCGCGGGGCCCGACGCCGAGCACGCGCTCTCCTCGAACACGCTCGACAGGATGGTCGCGGCGCTCGAGGGCGGGCTACCCCTGCTCGTCTTCCCCGAGGGGCAGCGCTCGAGGCCCGACCGCCTGCGGCGCTTCCACCGCGGCGCCTTCGAGGCGGCGGTGCGCGCGAGGGTGCCGATCGTGCCGGTCTACCTCGACGTCGATCCGCCCTACCTGACGAAGACGATCCCGCTCACGCGGCCGCCGGCGATCCCGCCGACGTACCGCTTCGAGTGGCTCGCGCCGGTCGTCCCGCGCGAGGGGGACGACGCGCGCTCGCTCCACGAGGCGCTCGAGCGCGCCTACGCGGAGCGCTACGCCGCGCACCGCCGCGAGCGTGCGGGCGACGCGGAGGCGGATCAGGCCCAGAAGTCGTAGAAGTTGAACCAGTTGTCGGGCGCGCGGCGGACGGCCGCCTCGAGGCGCTCGGCGTAGCGCCGCACGTAGCCCTCGAGCGCCTCCTTGCGGTTTCCGCGCGGCAGCTCGATGCGCTCGGCGAAGGGCTCGCAGCTGAGGTCGTAGTGGTTCGTCCCGCGCCCGAGGCCGAAGGTCGTGTAGACGGGGCACCTGAGCGCCGCGGCGAGGAGGAAGGGGCCGACGGGGAAGGCGGCGTCCTCGCCGAGGAAGGGCACGCGCACGATCTTCTCGGGCGGCGCGTTCGCGGGCACGCGATCGGCGAGGATCGCGAGGATCGCGCCGGCCTCGACGAGCTCGCGCACCCGGATCATCGCGTCGATGCCGCCCTCGGGGTCGAGCTCGAGCACCTGCGTGTGCGCCTCCGGATCGAGGCGCGCGAACGCCTCGTTCAGCATCCGCGCGTTCTTCGTGTACATGAGCGCGTGGAGCGGGAGGCGCTCCTCCTTGCTGGCGATGCGCATCGCGTAGAGCGAGCCCACGTGCGCGCCGAGGAGGATGGCGCCGCGCCCCTCGTCGCGGAGCCTCTCGAGGTGGTGGTGGCCGTCGCGCTCGCCCGTGAAGTAGTGGGTCTTGCCGGCCATGAAGAAGAACGCGTCGAGCGTGGAGACGACGAAGCGGAAGAGGTGCCGGTAGAGCAGGCCGAGGCTCGCCTCGCGGCCGTCGAGGCGCTCGTAGTAGAGCCGGAGCGAGGAGCGCACCTTCGGCGTCGTCGCGAGGTAGTAGAGCGTGACGAAGCGCGCGAAGAAGCGGTCGAGGGTGCGGCCGAAGAAGGTCGTCAGAAAGACGGTAAACCAGATCGCGAACGCGCCGCCGCGCTCCTTCGCGCTGAGCCACTCGCGACCCGCGCGCGCCTCGCCCGGCGTGGGACAGCTCCGCTCCGCGTCGCTCGAGGGCGCCATCGCTCAGCCCGCCGAGAGGAGCGGACGCCGCAAGAAGATGTGCATCGAGCGCCGCCACATGAGGCGTGAGTGCATCTTGGAGATGAGCCAATTGTCCTCGAGGGCGCGCCAGTGCGAGACGCCGCCCTCCGCCCGCGTGAAGTAGCGGACCTTCGTCGGCATGTGGACGAAGGGGACGCCGGCCCAGGCGAGCCGAACGACGATCTCGGGATCGAAGTCCATGCGATCGCCCGGCGTTCGGGTGCGGATGGAGGCCTCGAGCGGGTAGAGGCGGAAGCCGCAGAGCGGATCGCCCACCTGATCGCCACCGACCTCGAGGCGCGTCCAGAAGATCGTGATCGCGCGGAGGAACATGCGGTGGCGGGGCGCGGTCGCGTCGAAGATGGGCTGGCCGAGGACGCACGCCTCGGGCTGCGCGCGGCCGAGCTCGAGCATCCTCGGGATGTCCTCGAGCGCGTGCTGACCGTCGGCGTCGACCTGGAGCGCGTGGGTGTAGCCGAGGGACCTCGCCACCTCGAAGCCCGTCTTCACGGCGGCGCCCTTCCCGCCGTTCTTCGGGCGTCGGTGCGTGTGCGCGAGCCCCTCGGCCGCGAGGGCCTCGACCGCGCGCTGGTTCGCCTCGCCGCTTCCGTCGTCGACGACGAGCACCTCGGGGAGGTGCGCGCGCACCCGCTCGACGACGTCGCGGATCGTGTTCGGGTTGTCGTACGTCGGGATGAGGATGACCGGTCGAAAGGGCTCCATCGCGCGGCGAGGTCGTGCAGGCTCGCGCGCGGGTTGTCAAACGAGCGCGAGGAGCGCGCGCCCGGCCGGTTTGGTGGCGGACGCCCGGTGCGGCTAGACTCGCCCCCATGGAACGGCCGAACACGATCCTCGGGCTCTCGACGCACCTCGCGCGGATGAAGTGGCAGGCGCTCTCGCCGCGCGCGCGGACGGCCGTCGTCATCGTCGCGACGGTGCTCGGCGCCTCGGGCGCGCTCGCCGTCCGCGCCGCGACGTGCGACGGCGCGTGCTGCTCGTCGGGCTGCCCGAGCGCGCACGCGAGCCCCTGCGAGCACTGAGCGCCTCTCGGCGTAGGGTCCGCTCACAGCACGAATCGGTTGCCCTGATTCATGCTGTTCGCCCGCGGGGCGGATCACGTCGAGCGAGGCGCGCCGTCAGAGCGGCTCGAGCGCGCTCGGCGCGCAGAGCTCGAGGTCGTCTCGGGGGCCGCCCTCGCCGCGACCGCCCGCGACGAGGACGAGGCCGCCCGCGAGCATCGCCGCCGCCGGCTCGTCGCGCTGGGCGGCGAGGGTCATCGCCGCGAAGCGAGGCGTCGCGCCGCTCCACTCGACGCGCTCGAGGTCGTCGAGCGGGCCACGCTCGTCGTGGCCGCCGACGAGCCAGCCGCCCGCGTCCGTCTCGACGAACGCGGAGCCCGCGCGCGGGCGCGGCCACGCGGGGCCCTCGCTGGCCACGCAGCGCGAGGGGCAGCCCGTGACGACCCACGTCTCGGCGAGCGGGGCGTCGGACCCATCGCGCATCCCGACGTAGAGCGCGGCGGCGCCGTCCGGCGAGCGGACCAGCGCGCCGCCTCGGAGCGCGCGGCCCGCGAGCCCCGGCGCGTCGAACGCGACGACGCGCTCGCGATCGCCCACCGCCGTCGGGACGAAGAGGAACGTGGGGGCCGAGGCGTCGGCGCCGCCGGCGACGAGGACGCCCGAGCCGTCGCCCCACGCGCTCGCCGCCGCCTCGCGCCGCGCGCTCGGGAGCGTGCTCCGCGAGACGGTTCCGTCGAGGGCGACGAACGCGACGCTCGCGACGCCGCCGCCGTCGCGCTCGCCGCCGACGAGCGCGAGCCCCTCGCCTCCGAGCGAGACGAGCGTCGAGCGCTCGCCCGCGCCGGGCGAGAGGCCCTCGAGCGCGCTCGGCGCGAGCGAGCTCGCGTCGAGATCGAGGAGGAACACGCCGCCCGAGGACACGACGACGAGCCGCGAGGTGCCCCGGAGGCCGCGCGCGCTCGCGCGGCCGAGCGAGGCGTCGATCGCGAGCGGCGTGAGCGATCCGAGCTCGCTCGTGAGGAGCTGCGGGGTGAAGCGCTCGACGCTCGCCGCGCGCTCGCCCGCGCTCGTGAGGCCGCCGACGACGACGAGGCGCGCCTCGGCGAGCACCATCGCCGCGCCGGCGCGCCCGCTCGAGAGGCGCTGCGTCGCGAGCGTCGCGCAGGTCCCGCTCGGGACGAGGGGCACGCGCACGAAGGGGAGGAAGAAGGGCGCGAAGGTGGGCACGGCGCCGAGCGAGGTGACGCCGTCCCGCTCGAGCTCGACGCGGAGCCGCGTGGGGAGCGCGTAATTCGCGATCGCGACGTCGAGCTGGAACGAGCCGCCGACGAGCTCGACGCCCGTCTCGCGCGTGGGCTGCCCCTCCTGCGCGACGAGGACGCGCAGGCGCCCGCTCGTCGCGCCGCGGACGGGGCTCTGGCCCGCGGGATCGACCAGCTCGATCGAGAAGGGCGCGCGCCCCTCGTCGCAGCCGCCCGCGAGGGCGAGCCCCGCGGCGAGGAGGATCAGCGCGTGAGCGGCTCGGGTCATGGCGTGAACCCGATCCACGCGGCGCGCGCGAGCGCCTGCCCGATCCACGCGGCGCGCGCCTCGTCGATCACCGTCCGCTCGAGCGAGAGGCGCGTGACGGCGCGGTTGGGCGAGCGGATCCAGGCCGCGACGCGGCTCTCCTCCGCGCGGCAGTCGAGGAGGATCACGGCGTCGATCGGCGCCTCCGAGCGGACCAGGCGCACGGCCGCGTCGAGCTCCTCCGCGCGAAAGTCGAGGAACGAGACGTCGTCGTCGCCGTGGCCGGCGAGCTCGCGCACGCGCTCGCTCCCCATGCGCGAGACGTTCGCCTCGCGCCGCGGGAAGCTCCGCATCGCGGCGCGCAGGCAGTCTTGGCGGGCCGCGCGGGGGGCCATGTTCACGAGGAGCACCTCGAGGGGCCGATCGCCGGCGCGCGCCGGCCGCGGCGTGGCGAGGAGCGCGATCACGACGAGGACCGCGGCCATCGCGGCGAGGATCGAGGCCAGGCGGGTCACGACGCGGCCTCCGCGCGCACGAGCGAGATGAGCCAGGGCCAGAGCTGCTCGTCGGGGCCGCGCCAGCCCGCCTCGTCGTCGACGCGGAGCGAGAGGAAGGGGGTCGCCTCGCCCTCTCGGAACGCGAGCGCGCCCGCGAAGCCGCGCGTCGCGCGATCGCCGCTCGAGAGCTCGCGCTGGGGCGCGAAGCGGAGGAAGAGGACGACGCCTGGGCCGCGCAGGCTCGCCGGGAGGCCCGCGCTCGCGTCCCCCGCGCCCGCGAAGAAGGCCCGCGCGAAGCTCGCCTCCTCTGCATCCGCGTCGCGCGCGGCCGCGTCGATGCGCCGCATCGCCATGCGCGCGACGATCACGTCGACGAGCCGCTGCTCGGAGCGCAGGAGCGGATCGTCGTGGACGACGACGAGCGCGACCTCGTGCGTCGAGAGATCGGCGGGCGCGGGCGTCGCCGCGACGTCCTCGGCCTCGACCGGCTCGTCCTGCGCGGCGGGCGCGGGCGCGGCCAGCGCGGGGCCCGCCCCAGCGCCGGGCTCGCTCGCGCCCTCGCTCGCGCCCGAGCAGCCGCTCTGCGCGAGCGCGACGGCGAGGAGGAGGTGGGTCGCGTGCGGCAGCGCTCGTCCCTTCGGCATGCCGCTGATCTATCCGCCCGAGCCGCCGGGGCCAAGCCGCGTGTCTCCCGCGCGCGGCGCGATATGCTCGCGGCCTCATGCGCGAGGACTCGTTCACGCTGACGGCCCGAGACGGGGCGTCGATCCACGTCTACCGCTGGTCGCCCGAGGGCTCGCCGCGCGCCGTCGTCCAGATCGCGCACGGCCTCGCCGAGCACGCCGGGCGCTACGCGCGCTTCGCGGAGGCGCTCACGGGCGCCGGGTACGTCGTCTACGCGGACGATCACCGCGGCCACGGCAAGACGGCGCCGACGAAGGACGACCTCGGCTTCTTCGCCGACACGCGCGGCTTCGAGCGGGTGCTCGAGGACCTCTCGGCCCTCGGCGAGCGCGCGCGGAGCGAGCACGCGGGCAAGAAGCTCGTCTTCTTCGGGCACTCGATGGGCTCCTTCTTTGGCCAGGCGCTGCTCCAGCGGGACGCGCGGCGCTTCGACGCCATGGTCCTCTCCGGGACGAACGCGCCGGGCTCGCTCCTCGAGCGCGTCGGCGAGAAGCTCGCGCGCCTCGAGCGGCTGCGCGGCGGGGTGCGCGGCCGGAGCGCCGTCCTCGAATTCGCGTCGTTCGGCGCTTACAACGACGCGTTCAAGCCCGCGCGGACCCGCTACGACTGGCTCTCGCGCGATCCGATCGAGGTCGACAAGTACATCGCCGATCCGCTCTGCGGCTTCCGCTCGACCAACCAGCTCTGGGTCGATCTGCTCGGGGGGCTCCACGCGATCGCGACCTCGGGCTTCGGCGCGGTGCCCAAGGCCTTCCCGGTCCACCTCTTCGCGGGCGATCGCGATCCGGTCGGCCGCGCGGGCAGGGGCGTCCGCGAGGTCCACGAGCGGCTCGTCTCGGCGGGCCTCACGCGCGCGAGCCTCCAGCTCTACCCCGAGGGGCGCCACGAGATGCTGAACGAGATCAACCGCGACGAGGTCACGGCCGACGTGCTCGCCGCGCTCGATCGCATGCTCGGCTGACAGCGCGCCGTGAGCGCGCTCGTCGGGCTCGGTTGGGTGGACCTCCGAGCCGCCCGCGGCGGGGCCCCCGCGTGCGATAGTCCGAGCATGCGCGCGCTCCTCGGTGTGAACGTCCCGTACTTCTTCGGCAGCTATGCGCACGACCTCGCGCCGAACCCCCGCTTCCCCGACTGGCCGTCGGACTTCGACGCGATGCGCGTCTCGGGGCCGCTCGTCGAGGCGCGCGCGCTCGGCTTCGAGGCGGTGCGCGTCTGGCTCGCGGAGGGCGGCGAGGGGATCCTGCTCGACGCGGGCGGCCGCGTCGTGGGCGTCCACCCCGCGCTCGACGAGGCGATCACCGTGCTCGAGGAGGCCGCGCGCCACGCGGGCGTGCGGATCTACTGGGGGCTGCTCGACGCGAACGCCGCGCACCGCGACGACGACGCCATCACGCGCTCGATCCTCGAGGACGCCGAGCAGGGCGCGCGCTTCGCCGAGCGCTTCGTGGCGAAGATCGCGCGGCGCCTCGATCCGGAGGTCGCCGTCGGGCTCGAGCTCCTGAGCGAGCCCGAGACGGTCACGGAGGACTGCGCCGACGCGCGCGCCGAGCACGCCCACGCGCACCCCTCCATCGCGTGGGAGACGCTCGGAGGCTTCCTCGCGCGGGCGAAGGAGGCGGTCTCCGCGGAGGCGAGCGGGCTCGTCGTCACCGCGGGCACGCAGCCGATCTTCCTCCCCAAGCTCTTCGCGTCGGGCGCCTCGCTCGACGCGATCGACGTCCACGTCTACCACGAGAACGGCGGCCTCCCCTCGCGCGCCGACCTCGCGCGCTACGCCTCCGATCCGCGCGTGCTCAAGCGCACCTTCCCCCTCTTCGCGGGGGAGTGCGGGATCCCGAAGGAGCGCGGCCCGAAGGAGCCGGACGCGCTCATCAATTTCCTCTTCAACGCGGATCGCCTCGACTACCACGCCGCCTTCCTCTGGAAGCTCGAGGGCGACCTCGTCGAGCACGCGCCGAAGGCGATCCGGCGCGCGTGGACGCGCCTGGGCGCGCGGGCCCACGATCGCCTCGTCGCGCGCGGGGCGGGCTCGTTCTTCGACCCGGGCGCGAGCGGACCGTGAGCACGGACGTCGCGACCTGGGATCGCCTCCTCCTTTGGGAGCGCCTGCGGCGCCGCCACGAGCCGCTCGACTTCCGCCGCTGGAAGCGGGCGAGCCAGCGCCACCTGCGCGCCCGCTTCCCCGGCGAGGGCGTGCGCGTGCTCGACGCGACGGCGGGGCTCGGCGATCACAGCGTGAACCTCGCGGAGCTCGGCTTCGAGGTGACGGCGGGTGACGCGAGCGCGGTGGCGCGCGAGGCGACGCGCGAGGCGGCGGCGCTCGCGGGTGTCTCCGTCGAGGTGCTCGAGCTCCGCTGGGAGCGCGTCGGCGACGAGCGTCCCGTGGGGTTCGACCTCGTCTTCCACGACGCGATCCACTGGATCGAGCAGCCGCGAGAGATGGCGCGCGCGCTCGGCTCCATCCGTCGAGCGCTCCGTCCGGGGGGCGCCCTCGTCTTCTTCTTCGCCGATCCGCGCGACCCGGGAGAGGGCGCGGGCATGCGGGTGCGCGCGTGGGACCTCGCGCACCTGCCGCGCGAGGAGCTCGTCTTTCGGGTCGAGGCCGAGGGCGTCGTCCACACGCACGAGGTCACGCGGCGCCCGGTGGACGACGTGATCGAGGAGCGGCACGTCTTCTCGACCCGGCAGGGCGACGCGCTCGTCGCGCGCGAGGAGGCGACCCTGCGGCGCGTCTACCGCTGGGACTTCGCCGCGATGCGCGCGGCCTGCGCCGAGGCGGGGTTTCGCCGGCTCGACGGCGAGCTCTTCGAGAACGATCACGGTCACGAGACGGCGATCTGCTTCGCGCGCGTCTGACCGCGCGCCGCGCGGCGCCTCGCCCGGCCGGCGGCCTGCGCCTCGCGCCTCGCCCCTCTATGCTCACGGCGATGGAGCTCGACGTCCCGCGTGAAGTCCTCGACGGCCACCTCTTCGGCGAGGGGCAGCCCTGCTTCGGGTGCTCGCCCGATCACCCCTTCGGTTTTCGCCTGAAATTCGAGCGCGAGGACGGAGACCCGAGCGACGCACGCGGGCCGCGCATCCTCACGCGGTTCACGCCCGACGAGCGCTACCAGGGCCCGCCCGGCATCATGCACGGCGGGCTCGTCTCGACGCTCGCGGACGAGGTGGCGGCGTGGGCGCTCATCGGGCTCGAGCACAAGTTCGGGTTCACGATCGCGTTCGACGCCAAGCTCCGCAAGGCGATCCGCGTGGGCGTGCCCCTCGTCGGGCGCAGCTTCATCCTCGAGGATCGGCGGCGCCTCTACGACGTGGGCGTGGAGATCGAGCAGGAGGGTGAGGTCGGCTACGCGGGCACGCTGCGCTTCGCCGTCTTCGACAAGCACGGCGCCGAGAAGATGCTCGGCCGGCCCCTCGCGCCCGCGTGGGAGCGCTTCTGCCGCTGATCTTCGTCGAGGGCTCCCCGAATTCGTGAGGGAGATCGCGGGCGCGCGCGCCTCGGGGTGGCATGCTCGTGCGCGAGCCTACCCGACCGAGCCGTCGCATCTCCATCGTGCGCGTGTCCCGATCGAGCCCAGCGAAGGAGAACGACGATGAAGCAGCGCCTCGACTACAAGCAGGCCTCCCCCCAGGCGTTCATGGCGATGATCGGCCTCGAGCAGAAGCTCCACGAGCTCGGCATCGACGAGACGATCCTCGAATTGGTCAAGACGCGCGCCTCGCAGCTCAACGGCTGCGCGTGGTGCCTCGACATGCACACCAAGGACGCCCGGGCGCGCGGCGAGACGGAGCAGCGCCTCTACCTCCTCACGGCCTGGCGCGACGCGCCCTGCTACACGGAGAAGGAGCGCGCCGCGCTCGCCTTCACCGAGGCGCTCACCGAGGTGTGCAAGACGCAGGACGTGCCCGACTCCGTCTACGAGCAGGCGCGCGCCCAGTTCAGCGAGAAGGAGCTCGTCGACCTCGCGATGGCGATCATCGCGATCAACGGCTGGAACCGCCTCAACGTCGCGTTCCGCACCAACGTCGGCGACTACGTGAGCCCGCACCAGAAGCGCTGATCGCCGCGCGACCGAGCGTCGCGCCGTCAGTGCAGGCCGCGCATCGTGAGCCAGCGCTCCACCTCGATCGCGGCCATGCAGCCCGAGCCCGCGGCGGTGACGGCCTGGCGGTAGACGCGGTCCTGCACGTCGCCCGCGGCCCAGACGCCCTCGACGTTCGTCTGGGTCGTGCCCGCCTTCGTCACGAGGTAGCCCTGCTCGTCCGTGTCGAGGACGCCCTTGACGAGCTGCGTGTTCGGCTCGTGCCCGATCGCGACGAAGAGGCCCTGGACCGGGAGGACGTGCTCCGCGCCGGAGACCACGCTCTTCACCCGCACGCCGGTCACCTTCTTCTTCGTGACGTCGAGGACCTCGGTGATGACCGAGTCGAGCAGGAGCTCGATCTTCGGGTGGCTCTTCACGCGCTCGACCATGATCTTCGAGGCGCGGAACTCCTGCCGACGGTGGATGAGCGTGACCTTGCTCGCGAGCCCGGCGAGGTAGAGCGCCTCCTCCATCGCGGTGTCGCCGCCGCCGACGATCGCGACCTCCTGGCCCTTGAAGAAGAAGCCGTCGCACGTCGCGCAGGCCGAGACGCCGTGGTTCTCGAGGAGGTGCTCGGAGTCGAGGCCGAGCCACTTGGCCTTCGCGCCCGTCGCGAGGATGAGGGTGTGCGCGCGGTGGGTCTCGCCGTCGGCGCTCACCTCGAAGGGCCGCTTCGAGAGGTCGATCGCGTCCGCGTCGGCGGTGATGAAGTCCGTGCCGAAGCGCGCGGCCTGCTCACGCCACTTCGCCATGAGGTCGGGCCCCATCACGCCCTCGGGGAAGCCCGGGTAGTTCTCGACCGTCGTCGTGATCATGAGCTGCCCGCCGGGGCTGCCCCCGACCTGGAAGCCCTCGATGCAGAGGGGCGCGAGGTTCGCGCGCGCGGCGTAGATGGCGGCCGTGAGCCCCGCGGGGCCCGAGCCGACGATGATGACGTTGCGGATGGTCTCGCTCATGGTGAGCGAGGCTTAGTCGGCCGCCTCCCGCGCGAGCAAGCGGAACGTGCTGCTCGAACGAGCCGGCCTCAGGGAGCGGCGGTGGCCGCGCTCGATCCCTGCGCGGCCGCGTCCGACGCGCTCCGCTCGTGCCCCATCGAGAGCGCCATGACGATGAGGATGGTGACGAAGACGAGGAACGGGACCACGCCCAAGAACATCCCCAGCCAGCTCGCGCTGAGCAGGCTGCTCTTCATGCTCTCCTCGATGATGCCTGCACCGAGGTTCTTGTTCTCCATCTTGGCGCCGATCTGGGCGCCAGCGAACGCGAACACCGCGCACAGCGCGAACACTCCAGCGAAGATCCCAACGGTGACGAGCATCTGAACCTCTCGAGGGGGCGATCCTACTGATCCGCGGCGCGAAGGGAAGGCTCCTCGTGCCTCTTCTTGTCGGAGCGCTCTTGGGGTAGCGTTCCGCGCCATGATCTTCACCCACCGGTTCCTTCGCGCCGCCGCGCTCGGCTCGCTCGCGCTCGGCTCTCTCGTTGTCGCGCCGCTCGCGCTGATGGGCTGTCCAGGCGAGCCTGAGCCGACCGACGACGCCGCCACGGGCGCCGACACGGGCGCGCTCACCGACACGGGCGAGCCCACCGACACGGGATCGAGCGAGGACGCAGCGCTCCCGCCCGCCTACTGCCTGGGCGACGTCGCGGCCGGCGAGCGCCTGTCGATCGCCGGGCTCGATGGCCTCGTCGAGGTCGCGTACGACGAGCGCGGCATCCCGCACATCTACGGGACGACCCTCCACGACGTCGTGATGGCCGAGGGCTACCTCATGGCCCGCGATCGCTACGGCCAGATGGACTTCATCCGGCGCAGCGTCGTCGGTCGGCTGGCGGAGGTCGCGGGCGCGGTCGAGCCGAGCACGGCCGACATGGACTACGACGCGCGCGTCGCGGGCTACGCGCGGATGGGGCGCGCGATCTACGACGCGCTGCCCGCGACCTCGCGCTCGCGCAGGGAGGCCGACGCCTTCGCCGCCGGCGTCAACGCGTACATCGCGGCGATCGACGCGCGCACCGAGAACCCGCGCGTGCGCGGCGGCGACCTCATCAACCTCCTCACGCCGCGCACGGTCGACCGCGAGTGGACCGGCGCCGACATCTTCGCGATGGCGCGCTTCCAGTCGGCCTCGCTCAGCTACGACGCGGGCGCCGACGTCAGCCGGACGGCGATGCTCGCCGCCGCGCGCGCGGCCTTCCCGGCGGGCGATCCGCGCGCGGGGATCTACCGCGACCTCTTCGACGACACGCCGGCTCGCGCCGTCTACGCGCGCGACGGCTTCAACGACGGGAGCACGATGGCGATGCGCCGCCCGCGCCGCGATCGCCCCGTGCGCGACGCCGCCCCGACGGCCCTCCCCTCGCTCGCCACGCTGCGCGGCGCCGAGGGCTTCCTCGGCCGCATGGAGCAGATGTTCGAGCGGCTCGGGTTCGGCGACGAGAGCCGCGGCTCGAACAACTGGCTCGTCGCGGGCTCGCTCACCGAGAGCGGACACCCGATCATGTCGAACGATCCGCACCTCTCGCTGATCAGCCCCGCCGTCTGGTGGTACGTCCACCTCAACACCGCGCGCATGCACGGCGAGGACGACCTCGACGTCGAGGGCGTGGCCTTCGCGGGCCTGCCGGGCGTCGTGCTCGGGTTCAACCGCCACATCGCGTGGGGCGCGACGACGACGGGCTACGACGTCACGGACGTCTACCTCGAGCAGATCACGGCCGGCGCGGACGGCGCGCCCGACACCGTCGCGTTCGACACCGACGGGGACGGCACGCTCGAGCAGGTGCCGATCGTCGTACAAGACGAGGTGATCCGCGTCGGGCGCACGAGCACGACGCGGCAGATCGAGTACGTGACGACGCACGGGCCGGCGGGCACGCTCTCGCCGATCATCCCGGGCTCGCGCCAGCCGGTCGAGGGGATGCCCGGCCAGTTCACCGCCCTCTCGGTGCGCTACACGGGCTACGAGGTCTCGGACGAGCTCGCCTACTTCGCGGGCCTGATGACCGCGACGAACGTGGCCGAGGCGACCGCCGCGCAGGACAATTTCCGCGTCGGATCGCAGAATTTCATCGTCGCGGACGCGACCTCGATCAGCTGGTCGACCGAGTCGCGGATCCCGCTCCGGCCGGCGGCCGCGCGAGACCTCGCGTACGAGGCGGACGGCACGGTCACGGGCCACTGCCCGATCTTCGTGCTCCCGGGGCAGGGCGGCTTCGAGTGGACGGGTGACCTCGACTCGCGCTGGATCCCGCACGATCGCGACCCGGCGCGCGGCTGGATCGCGACGGCCAACCAGGACAACGTCGGCGTGACCGACGACGGCAACCCGTGCAACGACGCGCACTACCTCGGGGGCGACTTCGACCTCGGCTGGCGCGAGTGGCGCATCCAACAGAACCTCACCGAGCTCGCCGCGCGCGGCGACGTCACGACGGCGGACATGATCCGCATGCAGGCCGAGTCGCGGAGCGCGCTCGGCGAGGCGCTCGCGCACGCGTGGGCGTCGATCCTCGACGACGCGGGCACGCACGTCTCGGGCCTCACGGCCGCGGAGCAGGCGGACATCGATCTCGCGCGCGATCGGCTGGCGAACTGGGCCTCCTTCCAGACGCCGGAGGCGACGACCTCGACCGATGCCGCCGAGATCGCGGACAGCGTCGCGACCACGATCTTCAACGGCATCCTCACGCGGATCGGGCCGATCGCGCTCGGCGACGAGGCGGAGCGCCTCGGCCGCGGGATCGGCAGCTCGCAGCTCGCGCGCTTCGTCGAGCACTCGTTCGCGGGCTCGCCCGCGCGGCAGGCGCAGCTCGCGATCTACTGGGACGACCTCACGACGGCCGGCCAGACCGAGACGAAGGAGATGGCCGTCGTGCGCGCGACGCTAGCGGCGATGACCTACCTCCGCGCGACGCTCGGCGAGGACGTCGACGGCTGGCGCTGGGGCCGCCTCCACACGGTGCGCTTCGACTCGGTGCTGCCGACGGTCGGCACGGACGTCCTCTCCATCCCCGCCGAGGACGACCCGACCTACCCGAACGGCTTCCCGCGCCACGGCGACTACGGATCGGTCGATCCGGGCCAGTTCGGGCTCTGGAACACGACGAGCTTCCGCTTCGGCTCGGGCGCCTCGCAGCGCCTCGTGGTCGAGGTCACGCCCGACGGCCCGATCGCCTTCAACGCCCTGCCCGGCGGGCAGAGCATCGATCCGGACAGCCGACACAAGCAGGACGAGGCGCTCCTCTGGATCCACAACCAGCAGCCGCGCGTCGCGTTCGAGGAGGCGGAGATCCGCGACGCGCTCGATCGCTGCGTCGTCATCAGCCCGCGCTGACAGCGCGCGCCGAGCGAGCGCCTCGGAGCGTCGCCCCCGCGCGACGCTCCGAGGCGGCTTCGCGAGGGGGAGGGAATTTCTCGGCCTCCCCTCGTAGAATGAGGCATGTCACCGCATCGCCTCGCGTCGCTCGTCCGCTGGCCCTCGCTCCTCCTCGCGCTCGCGACCACGAGCTGCGGCTCGGGCGAGGCGCCTCCCTCGCCGAGCGCCGCGACGCCGCCCGCGGTCGCGCCCGCACCCGCGGCCCCCGCGACGGGCGCGCTCCTCGACGCGGACGGGACGCTGAGCGGTCGCGCGATGCGGCACGCGGTGGAGGTGCGCGCGGGGGATCGCGTGCGCGTGACGCTCACCTCGAGCGCGTTCGATCCCGTGCTCACGGTGGCGCTCCCCTCGGGTGAGCAGCTCACGAACGACGACTTCCAAGGCGATCGCGCCCGCTCCGAGCTCGAGGTCATCGTGCCGAGCGCGGGCACCCTCAAGATCGGCGTGAGCAGCTACGAGCGAGACGCGAGCGGCGCCTACCACGTCCACGTCGAGCGGACGGCGGTGGGCGCCTCGTTCGACGCGCCGGTCGCGAGCCTCTCGTCGAGCCACCACCAGCCCTTCGATCTCTCCGCGATCATCGGGCTGGCGAGCGCCGGCCTCCACTCGGCCGCGGCGGCCGTGGGCGCGGGCACCAACGGCGTGACGACCCCCTCGCCGGCGCCCGGCTCGAGCGCCTCCGCGGCGACCGCGACGGCGACGCGCGTGCGCGTCGGGGATCGGATCCAAGGCAACCTGTCCGCGAGCGACTCGACGCTCCCATCCGGTGAGCGCGCCGACGTCTACGAGCTCACCGTGACCGAGCCGACCTCGCTCGTGGTGCAGATGGACTCGCGCAACCTCGACGCCTTCCTGATCGTCACGACGCCGAGCGGCGAGCACCTCCAGAACGACGACTATGGCGGGAGCCGCAACGCCCAGATCAACCTCGACGCGACCCCGGGCACCTACGTCGTCGTCGCGACGAGCTACCGCCCCGGCGAGACCGGCAGCTACGAGCTGAAGCTCTTGTCCAACCGCGCGGACGTGAGCGCGACGCCGCCGATCGCCGCCTCGCCCTCGGCCGAGCGCGTCGAGCGCGGCGTGCTCCAGGCGGGCGATCGTCAGCTCTCGAGCGGGGAGTTCTTCGACGAATTCGCGCTCCCCCTGAGCGTCGGAGACAGCGCGCACGTCGAGGCGCGCTCGAGCGCGTTCGACACCTACCTCATCGTCCAGTCCCCCTCGCGCGATCAGCAGGACAACGACGATCAGAGCCCCGGCAACCGCGACGCCGCGCTCGACTTCGTCGCGCGCGAGGCCGGCAGCTACCGCGTGCTCGTCACCTCCTACGCGCCGGGCGAGACGGGCGCGTACGAGCTCACGATGCGCGGGGGCGCGAGCGTCGCGCCGCCCGCGGGCGGAGCCGCGCCGGGGGCGACGCCGACGCCGCCGACCCAGCCGCCCGCCGTGGCCGCGTCGCCCTCGGGCGCCACGCAGACCCAGCGCGGGACGCTCGCCGCGGGCGATCGCCAGCTCCAGAGCGGCGAATTCTACGACCAGTACGCGATGACGTTCCCGCCCGGCCAGCCGGTCGCGATCCGCATCGAGTCGACGGCGTTCGATCCGTACCTGATCCTCCGCTCGCCGAGCGGCCGACAGCAGGACAACGACGACTACCAGCCTGGGCGCTTGACGGCTGGCGTCGACCTGCCCGCCGCGGAGGCGGGGAGCTACGACGTCCTCGTCACCTCCTACCGTCCGGGCGAGACGGGTGCGTACACCCTCACCGCGACCGCGAGCGGCGGCGCGCCGGGCCAGCCGGGTCAGCCGGGCCAGCCGGGTCGGCCAAACCAGCCGGGCGGGCCCGCGGCCTCGCCGGGCGCGGGCGCGACCCGCGTCTGGACCGTATCCGTCGGGATCTCGGACTACCCCGGCTCGGGCAACGACCTCCCCGAGTGCGCGAACGACGCGCGCAAGATCGTCGAGGCGCTCCACAACCAGGGGCTGACGACGCCCGAGCGCGAGATCCTCCTCACCGACGCGCAGGCGACGCGCGCGAACATCCGCCAGGCGCTCGAGCGCGTGGCGCGCGAGATCCAGCCGAGCGACGTCTTCGTCTTCTTCTACTCGGGCCACGGGGGGCAGTCCTCGACGCGCTCGAACGACGCGCGCGAGCTCGACGGCCTCGACGAGTACCTCTACGTCTACGACGGGCAATTCCTCGACGACGACATGGGCCGGCTCATCGACGCGATCCGCTCGCGCACGACGCTCTTCTCGGTCGACGCGTGCTTCTCGGGCGGCTTCGCGAAGGACGTCGTGACGCGCCCCGGCATCATCGGGATGTTCAGCTCGGAGGAGGACGTGACGAGCGCCGTCGCGACGCGCTTCCAGGCGGGCGGCTACCTCTCCCACTTCCTGCGCATGGGGATCCAGGGCGAGGCGGACAACGACCCCCGCGACGGCGCCATGACGGTCGGCGAGCTGACGCACTACGTCTGGCTCCAGTACGCGAGCCAGGCGCGCGACGTGCGGATGCAGGAGGGCTACCAGCAGCTCGTCGTCGATCGCGGCGCGATGCGCAACGCCGAGGTGCTCTGGACGCGCGGGCGCTGACGGCGCGCCGCGGCGAGGGGTCCTCGCCAACCCGCGCGCGGGCTCCTACCATCGCGCTCGATGCGCAAGACGTGTGATGTCCTGGTCCTCGGCTCCGGCGTCTCCGGGCTGACGTTCGCGCTCGAGGCCGCGCGGCACGGCAGCGTGCTCGTCGTCACCAAGCGCGGCCTCTCCGACTCCAACACGAATTGGGCGCAGGGCGGCATCGCGGCCGTGCTCGATCCGAGCGACTCCTTCGAGGCGCACGCCGAGGACACCCTGCGCGTCGGCTACGGGCTCTCGAAGCCCGACGTCGTCGATCTCGTCGTCCACGGCGGGCCCGCGGGGATCCGCAAGCTCATCGAGCTCGGCGCGCACTTCGACGAGAAGGACGAGGCGGAGCCGAGCGCCGTCGTGGACGGAACCGCGCTCGATCTGAGCCGCTTCGATCTGACGCGCGAGGGAGGGCACACCGCCCGGCGCGTGATCCACGCCGGTGACGTCACCGGGCGCGAGGTGCAGCGCGTCCTCTCCGCGGCGGTCCGCGCGCACCCGAACATCGAGGTGCTCGAGCACCACATGGCGATCGATCTCGTCGAGCTCTCGAAGCACGGCGGACCTCACCAGGTCGCGGGGGCCTACGTGCTCGACTGCTCGGGCGGCGAGCACGACGGCGAGGTGCGCGTCGTCTCGGCCCGCGCGACCGTGCTCGCCACGGGCGGCGCCGGCAAGGTCTACCTCTACACGACGAACCCGGACGTCGCGACGGGGGACGGGGTCGCGATGGCGTATCGCGCCGGCGCGCTCATCTCGAACATGGAATTCTATCAATTCCATCCCACCTCGCTCTTCCACCCCCAGGCCAAGAGCTTCCTCATCTCGGAGGCGCTGCGCGGCGAGGGAGGTGTCCTGCGCCTCGCGAACGGCGAGGCCTTCATGGCGCGCTACCACGCGATGAAGGATCTCGCGCCGCGCGACGTCGTGGCGCGCGCGATCGATCACGAGATGAAGCGGACCGGCGCCGAGTGCGTGTTCCTCGACATGACGCATCGCCCGGCGTCGTACCTGCGCGAGCGCTTCCCGACGATCCACGCCGAGTGCCTGCGCTTCGGGATCGACCTCACGGCGCAGCCGATCCCCGTCGTGCCGGCGGCGCACTACATGTGCGGCGGCGTCGCGGTCGATCACGAGGGCAGGACCAACATCCCCGGCCTCTTCGCGATCGGCGAGGTGACCGCCTCGGGGCTCCACGGCGCGAACCGGCTCGCCTCCAATTCGCTGCTCGAGGGGCTCGTCTACGGCAAGCGGGCGGCCGACGCGCTCGCGGGGATCCACCGCGAGCGGCCCCACGCCGACGTCCCCGACTGGGACATCGGCGAGGCGGTCGCGAGCGACGAGGGCGTCGTGATCACCCAGAACTGGGACGAGCTCCGACGCTTCATGTGGAACTACGTCGGCATCGTGCGCACCGACAAGCGCCTGCGTCGCGCCGCGCGCCGCGTCGCGCTCCTCAAGGACGAGATCCGCGAGTACTACTGGGAGCACCACGTCACGCGCGATCTGCTCGAGCTCCGCAACATTGCCGACGTCGCCGAGGCGATCATCGGCTGCGCCTCGGTGCGCCGCGAGAGCCGGGGTCTGCACTTCAACGCCGACTACCCCGAGACCGATCCGCGCTCCGCGAAGGACAGCGTGATCGTCTTCGGCGAGCCCCCGCACCTGCGCCACGAGTAGCCGGTCTCTCGGCGCACCCGCCCGGGCATGGTAGAAGCATCGCCACGGTAGCTTCGGGGCGCGACGGCACGCCCCACACCTCGAAGGGAGCCCTCCATGCGCTCGATCCAGGTCGCCTCGGTCCTCTCGCTCTTCGCCCTCCTCTGCCTCCCCTTGGGCGCGTGCAACAACACCGATCCGCCCCGCCTCTACGCGGAGGCCTCCTGGAAGATGCGCTGCCCGAGCGCGGACGAGATCGCGATGGGCTGCGCGGCGGGCTGCAGCGAGGGGATGGATCGCGGCGTCGCGAATTTCACGGGCGAGGACGGCGCCCTCATCTCCTGCCGCGTCACCGAGACGGCCGATCAGCGCTTCGTCAGCTTCAGCATCACGACTCCGTCGGGGCAGCGCCTCGCCTTCCAGAACGTGGGCTTTCTCCGGAGCGGTGGCACGGCGACGAGCGGCACCGTGCGGCTCTACGAGGACAACGAGTACGTGGGCGTGGTCGGCGGCGCGCCGCCGAGCAACGCGCAGCCCTGCCAGATCACCGACGCCCAGTTCGTGCTCGACGAGGGGGAGCCCACCGTGCAGGGCCACGTCTACTGCCGGATGATGCGCGCCGAGGCGAGCATGACGCTCTGCCGAGGCCTGAGCGCCACGGGCGGCATCGCGACCTCGACGCAGGGCGCCTCGTTCAAGGTCGCGGGCTGCGCGGGCCTCAGCGTCCCCGCGCCCTGATCGCTACTCGGTCCCCTCGATCCCCGCGCTCGGCTCGAGCGAGACGTCGCGCAGGAAGGTGCGAAAGCGGCCCGTCACGCGGACGCGGCCGGACGGGCTCGAGGCGACGGCGCGGAGCGTTCCCTCGACGACCCCCCCACGCTCGAGCGAGAGGCGCGTGATCGAGACGCTCCCCTCGGTGGCTCGCAGGCGCCCGAGCGTGGGGTGCGTGGCCTCGAGCGAGGCCCCGAGCGGCGCGATCGGTGCGTTGAAAGGCGCGGTGGGCTCGCTCGCGTCGGGGAGCGGCACGCGGAGGGCGAGCGCGGGGAGGCCGCCGTTCGAGAGCGCGGCGAGCCCGATCGGATCGGCGAGCTCGAGCACCGGGCGCCCCGCCTCGGGCGCGATCCGCGCGCCTCGATCGAGCGACGTGAGCGCGAGGTCGCGATCCACCTCGACGTCGGGCTCGCCCGCCTGGACGCGCGTGAACGAGAGGACCAGCTCGGGCGTGGGGAGCGCGGTGGGCGCGGCGCTCGGGCGCGCCTCGGGCGCGTCCTCGAGCAGGCTCGCGTGCCTCCGCACGATGCCCTCGCAGAGCTCGGGCGCGATGGATCGGTCGCACGCGCTCGGCTCGCCGAGGAGCGTCGCGCACGCCTCCTGCTCGAGCAGCGGCGCCGCGCGGCAGAGCGCGCGCTCACGTGTCGCGAGGGCGACGCAGAGCGGCTCGCGCCCGCTCGAGCCGCTCGGGCAGAGCTCGGGGTCGCGCGCGGCGATCGCGACCCGCGCCTCGCACGCGCGTCGGACGAGGCGCGCGTGGATCCCCGCGCAGAGGGCGACGCCGCGCTCCTCGACCGCGGCCCGCATCGCGCACGCGTCCTCGAAGAGCTCGTCGTAGCCCGTCGCCTCGATCGTGTCGGCGACCGAGCGCGGCGTCTCGCGCGCGAGCCGCTCGACGCACGCCTCGATCGAGTCGTCGCGCGCCTCCTCGGCGGAGGAGGGCGCCTCGAGCGCCCGCGCCGGCTCCTCGGGCTCGGGCGCGCGCGCCTCGCTCGCTTCGTCGCAGCCGGCGGCGCACGGCGTGAGGAGCAGCGCGAGGAGCAGCGCGCCGGGAGGCGTCATCGTCGATGCGCCGCTCACGGGACGAACTTGTAGCCCGCGCCGCGGATCGACACGATGTGCGTCGGGTTCTGCGGATCGGGCTCGACGTGACGTCGCAGCCGCGAGACGAAGTTGTCGACGGTCCGCGCGGTCGAGTAGTTGTGGAGCTTCCAGACCTCCTCGAGCAGGTGCTGCCGCGAGACGACCTTGCCTGGGTGCTCGACGAAGAAGCGCAGGAGGTCGAGCTCGAGCCGCGTGAGCTTCACGGGCTGGCCGCGCACCGTCACCTCGTGCGCCTCGAAGTCCACGCTCAGCTCGCCGATCGTCATCGCGCCCTGCGCGGCGTCCTTCGGCTCGCCGCGACGATCCCAGCGGCGTCGACGCAGGAGCGAGCGCACCCGCGCGAGGAGCTCGGGCAGCTCGAAGGGCTTCGCGAGGTAGTCGTCCGCCCCGGCCTCGAGGCCGCGCACGCGATCCTCGGGATCGTTGCGCGCCGTCAGCATCAGGACGGGGGTGTAGTTGCCCGCCGCGCGCAGGCGCTCGCAGACCGTGAAGCCGTCGATGTCGGGCAGCATGACGTCGAGCACGATCGCGTCGAAGCCGCGCGGTGAGAGCAGGGCCTCGGCGGCCTCGCGGCCCGTCTTGGCGATCTTCGCCTCGAAGCCGTCGAGCTCCAGGTTGAGTCGGAGCCCCGTCGCGAGGTGCTCCTCGTCCTCGACGAGGAGCAGCCGCAGGGGGCGCGCGTCATCGGCGTCGGCCATCGCGGCGAAGGCTACACGCCCTCACCGCGCTCGGACCAGTACCAGCGCGCGAGCGCCGCCATCCCCTGGTCGATCGACGTGCGAGGCTCGAAGCCCAGCTCCGCGGTGGCCTTCTGCGTGTCGAAGTACGTCGCCTGCCCCCGCCGGATCACCTCCTCGAGCGGGAGCCGCCCCCCCGCGAGCCGCGTCCAGATGTACCGCAAACGATACGGAACCGTCGCGCGGGGCGTCGGGAGGGAGAGCGTCCGGCTCAAGATCCCCAAGAACTCGCGGATCTCGAGGAATTCCGGGTCTCCGACGTAGTACGCCTGGCCAGGCGCGCGAGGCGAGCGCGCGGCGAGCCGAGCCGCGTCGGCGAGGTGCTCGACGTAGGTCGTCGCGACGAGGTTCCGGCCGTCGCCGCAGAGGTCGATGCCGCCCGAGCGCGCCTCCGCGACCAGTCCGGAGAGCCGCGCCCGATCGCCGGGCCCCCAGAGCCAGCCTGGGCGGAGCGCGGTCACGTCGAGGGAGCGGTCGCTCGCGGCGAGCGCGATCTCCTCTCCGAGCTTGAGCGCCCGCGCGCGCGCGCTGACCGGCGGGTGAGGGAGGTCGCGCTTCTCGTCCCAGTGGATCCGCGGCAGGTCGGCGAGGACGACGTCGGCGGAGGAGATCAGCACGACGCGCGGCACCCCGACGTGGCGCGCCGCGCGGATCACGTTCTCGACGCCCGCGACGTGCAGCCAGCGATACTCCTCGGCGGCCCGCCCGATCGGGAGCCCCACCGCGACGAAGATGACGTCCACGCCCTCCGCGGCCTCGGCGATCGCGTTCGGATCGCCGATCGATCCCACCCGGATCCGCGATCCGTCGTCGAAGGGCGCGCGCTCGTGTCGGACGAGCGCGATCACCTCGTCACCGGCCTCGCGCGAGCGCTTGCGGATCGCCCCGCCGGCCAGGCCCGTTGCCCCGAGGATCAAGGCGCGCATGCGCCGCATGGTAGCGCGCTCGGCCCCGCGTACGCTGCCTCGAGCCTCCCCGACGCGAGGGTTGCCGAGCCGGGGCCGCTCGGCGTAGGGTCCGCGCGTGCCTGTCGGTGAGCCCGACGCGAGCCCCCGCGAGCCGACCGAGGAGCCTGTTCTCACGCGGGCGCTCCGCCATGGGGCCTGGC
The DNA here is from genome assembly GCA_039809495.1 of Sandaracinaceae bacterium. Taxonomy (GTDB): domain Bacteria; phylum Myxococcota_A; class Polyangia; order Polyangiales; family Sandaracinaceae; genus JAFLCL01. The sequence continues at coordinate 29,459 of JBDHVC010000017.1, read as the reverse complement.
TCGAGCTCGCGGTCGCCGGGCTCGCCCTCGCCGACCTCGCCATCAACCGGCTCGCGCTCCGGCTCGTCGCGCCGAACGCGCGCGCGCTCTGGCTGCCGCTCGGCGAGGCGGGGGCGCTCCTGCGCAACCTCGCCGCGCTGCTCGGCCTGACGCTCCTCGTGGCCGAGCTCTTCGCCAGCTGGCGCGTGGCGTGGCCCGAGCGCCCGCTCGCGACGCTCGCCGCGCGGACCGCCGTCGCCGCGACCTCGGGCCTCTATGTGCCGAGCGTCGTCCTCGCGCTCGTCACCGATCGCGCGCGCGTCCCCTCCGCGCTGCTCGGCGTCGGCTTCCTCGGCGCGGGCGCGCTCGTGGTCGTCGTCGGGCTCACGTCGATCCCCGCGCGCCGCTCGGCCTCGGCGCGCGTCTCGATGGTCGCGGGCCTCACCGCGTGCCTCGCGCTCGCGGGTATGACCATCACCCTGCTCCGCTCGCTCTCTGGCGTCGCGCTCCCGGCCCTCGGCCTCGTCGGCCTCGCGAGCCGCCACGGCTCCGAGCTCGGCTGGCTCCTCGCCCCCCTCACCCTCTTCGCCGATCGCGCGCTTCGGCGGCGCTTTCGGGGTGGCAGGCGGCAGGCGGCGCTCGCGCTCGCCGCGGCCGTCGCCGTGATCCTGCTCGGGCTCGCGCTCCAGGCCGCGCTCCACGCGGACGCGGCGCGGATCGCCTACGCGGGCTTTCGGCTCTCGAGCCTCCAGGCCGCCCAGACGTGGCTCTACGCGATCCCGATCGGCGCCTCGGTGGGCCTCGGGCTCGCGCTCACGCTCCTCCCCGAGCAGCGGGCGCTCGGCGCCGCCGTCTTGCTCTGGATCGCCGCGGGCCTCGCGCCTCGCGCGCCAGCGCCGCTCCTCTACGAGGTCCTCGCCGCGCTGCTCTTCGCGCGCGTCGGGCGTGACGAGGAGAATCGTATCGATGGCGATATGGATCTTCAGGGTGTCGGCGCGCCCGCCGCCTCGACGAGGCTCGCGTCGAGCTGAAAGTCGGTCGTCGAGTCCCGCCCCTCCGAGATGGCGATCGGGCGCAGGAGCACGATCGGCGCCGTCCGCAGCGGGCGCCCCGACGACGTCGCGTCCGCGCGGAGGAGGCCGGGGTGCCACAGCCGAAGTTGATACAGCCCCACGGGGACGCGGCTGAGCTGGAAGCGCCCGTCCGCGTTGGTGACGGCGACGTAGGGGTGGTCCGTGACGTACAGAAACCCTTCGATCCACGGGTGTGCGGCATCGTCGGTGATACGATAGACGCCCGTCCGCGCGGTCGCCTCCACGCTGTCGCCGCGGTGGGGGAGCCCGACGTCGAGGAGGCTCTCGCCTCGGCCGACGATGCGGAGGTTGTGGAGGAGCTCCTCGCGGTTGTCGAAGCGGATCGTCGTTCCCACGGAGACGGCGGTCACGCTCGCGCTGAGCCCACAGCCCTCGAAGCTCACCCGCGCTTCGCCGCCGAGCGGGAGCCGCCCCTCGTGGACGCCTTCGAGCACGACGACGGCGCCCTCGACCGCGCCCCCACGCCCGATCTGCATCGAGGAGACGGAGCGTGTGGGGCCGCAGGGGCCTTCGGTGTGGAGCTCCACCGCCTCGGGCGGCGCCCCCTGCCACCTCACCGTCCCCGAGAGGCTGCCGACCTCGCCGCTCGTGACGACCGTGTAGCCGCTCCGCGCGACGACGGACGGGTCCGTCGTCGGAGGGCTGCTAGGGCGAGGGCGCTCGGCGCTCCGCTCATCGCAACCCCCGATCATCACCGCCAGGATGGCGGCCATGCGCATCGCGACGTGAGGTGTGCGCATCGATCGACCGTGATCGTCACCTAGCACACTCGCGCTCGGGGCTGACAGTTCTCGTCGACGTTCGCCGAAAAAAGATCCGCGCGCGCGCGAAAGGGCGCGAACCCGGCTCGCTCGCGCGGGGCTTCGGCTCGCGACGAGCGAATTCGTGCGTCGGCCTCGGGGCGTCAGCGCAGCGACTCGACCGCGCCCGCGAGGCGCGCGAGGCCCTCGCGGATCTGCGCCTGCGAGGTCGCGTACGAGAGGCGCACGAAGCCGGGCGCGCCGAACGCGCTGCCCGGGACGACGGCGCAGCGCGCCTGCTCGAGGAAGAAGCTCGAGACGGCGAGATCGTCCTCGAGCGGCTCTTCGCCCGCGCGCTTGCCGAGCAGGCCCTCGATCGACGGGAACGCGTAGAAAGCGCCCTCGGGCATGCGGCATTGGATCCCCGCGATGGCGCGGAGCCCCTCCACCATCAGCCGCCGTCGCGCGGCGAATTCCTCGATCATCTCGCCGAGCGCCGCGCGATCGCCCGTCACCGCGGCGAGCGCCGCGCGCTGCGCGATGGCGCTCGGGTTGGAGGTCGCCTGGCTCTGCACCATCTCGCACGCGCTCGCGAGCGCCGCGGGGCAGAGCATCCAGCCGATGCGCCAGCCGGTCATCGCGTGCGACTTGCTGACGCCGTCGATGATCACGATCCGCTCGCGCAGATCCGGCGCCACGGTGGCGAGCGAGACCTGCTCGAAGCCGTCGTAGACGAGCTGCCCGTAGATCTCGTCGACGAGGATCCAGCAGTCGTGCCGCCGCAGCACGGCGGCGAGCGCCTCGAGGCTCGCGCGGTCGTAGGCGGCGCCGGTCGGGTTCGAGGGGGTGCAGAGGATGAGCGCCTTCGTCCGCGGTCCGAGGGCCCCCTCGAGCGCCTCCGGGGTCAACCGAAACCCGCTCGCCTCGGTCGTCTCGACGAACCTCGGCGTCGCGCCCGCGAGCAGGACCTGCTCCGGGTAGCTCACCCAGTAGGGCGTCGGGATGAGCACCTCGTCACCCGGCTCGTAGAGCGCGAGCGAGAGGTTGAAGAGGGCGTGCTTCGCGCCGACGGAGACGACCACCTCCGAGGGCCCGTAGCTCGTCCCGCGCCGCGCGTTGGCGTCCTTCGCGATCGCCTCGAGCAGGGGCGGGACGCCGCGGACCTTCGTGTAGCGCGTGTGGCCTTGGTCGATGGCCAGCTTGGCGGCCTCTCGGACGTTCGACGGGGTCGGGAAGTCCGGCTCCCCGAGGCTGAAGGAGATGACGTCCACGCCCGCGGCTCGGAGCGAGGCCGCTCGATCGGAGATGGCGAGGGTGGCGGAGGGCTTGATGGACGAGAGGCGCTGGGCCAGGTCGCGCGGCATGGGGCTGGCTTCTATCACACCGCCGTCGCACAACTCCACGCCCGCGGGCGGGCGCGGTTGACAGGTCTCGCGCCGCCCACTACAGGGGAGCGCGGATTCTGGGCAGGAGCGCCACCGCGCTCGTGAGGTCTGCCTACGGGTGTTCGGCCGCCTCGGCCGTCCAAGAGGAAGAACATGGATCGACAGCGAAACAGCTCATGGTTGAAGGGTGTCGCGTGGCCTCGAGCGGTCTACGTGACGGTCGCGATCGGCATGGGTGCGCTCGGTGTCGCGTGCGGCCCAACCTACCCCAACTGCGACAACGACGAGCAGTGCCACGAGGGTGAGTTCTGCATCAACGGCCGCTGCGAGGACTGCCGCGACGACTCGCAGTGCCCGATCGGTCAGATGTGCGAGCAGAACGACTGCGTGCCCATCCCCGGCTGGTGCAACAGCGATCGCGACTGCCCCGCGGATCAGATGTGCCAGAACAACGCGTGCGTGCCGCGCCCGGTCCAGGCCGAGGTCGAGCCGACGACGCCCGAGCCGCAGGTCTGTCAGCTCCAGCCGGTCTACTTCGCGTTCGACGAGAGCAACCTCGACGACGCCGCGCGCTCGGCGCTCCAGGCGGACGTGAGCTGCATGCAGGAGCGCTCGATCCAGAGCGTCCAGATCACCGGCATGTGCGATCCGCGCGGCACCGAGGAGTACAACATGGCGCTCGGCGATCGCCGCGCGCGCGCCACCCGCGATCACCTGCAGCGCCTGGGCATCGAGCGCCGCCGGATGACGACGCGCTCGGTCGGCGAGGAGATGGCGACCGGCTCGGACGAGTACGGCTGGTCTCGCGATCGCCGCGCCGAGATCACCGAGCGTTGAGCTCTCCGGATCGAGGGATGCCCTCCCTTCGTGAAGACGAGCCCACCTGCCCGCGCCCCGGGTCGGTGGGCTCGGCCCTTTCGCTCCGAGCGATGCGACCGCGCGCGCTCGTCCTCGCGCTCTCCCTGTGCGCCGGGCTCGCCTCGGGCTGCTTCCTCTGGACGAGCGCCGATCAGGGGAGCGCCCTCGAGCGCCGCGCCGCCTCGCTCGACGAGCGGCTGAGCGCCCTCGAGAGCTCGTCGGCCGGCTACACGGCGCAGATGGAGGACGCGCACACGAAGGTGCTCCAGCTCGAGCACGTGCTCGAGCAGGGCACCGCGCTCATCACGAGGAACAGCGCCGACACGGGCGCGCGCGTCGACGACCTCGAGCAGCGCCTGATGGCGCAGAGCGGGCAGATCGACGAGGTCCGGCACGAGCTCGCGCGGCTCCAGGAGGAGTTCGCCGCCCAGCAGCGCGACTACGAGGCGCGCATGACGCAGCTCGCGCGGCGCGCGGGGATCGACATGCCCGTCGACGAGGCGCAGATCCCCGCGAACGCGAACGATCACTTCAACGCCGCGCGCGTCGCGTACGAGGCGCGCGACTTCTCCACGGCGCGCGCGCTCGATCGCGCCTTCATCACGCGTTACCCGACGGACGCGCGCGCCGACGACGCGCAGCTCCGCATCGCGCAGAGCTACCTCCAGGAGGATCGGCCGGCGACGGCGCTCGGGGAGCTGCGGCGCGTCCTCTCGGACTACGCCTCGGGCGACCAGGTGCCCGCGGCGCTCCTCGCGATGGGCGACGCCTTCTTCCGCCTCCACGAGTGCGACTCCGCGCGGACGGCGCTCGAGACGCTCCAGCGAGCCCACCCCCGCGCCCCCGAGAGCGCGGAGGCGCGGACCCGCCTGCGCGACATCCAGCGCGCCCCCGCGGGCTACTGCCAGAGCCGCTGACGCCCGGCGCGCCTCGACAGCGGCCCGCGCTCGGCGATAGCTTGCGTGCCCATGAGACAACCCTGGGCGCTCCTCCCTCTCCTCACCCTCTCTCTCGTCGCATCCTGCGGCCCGATCGCGCGCGGTGGGCGCGCCACGGGCGGCGGCGGGGGCGGCGGCGGCGGCTCCGCCGCGTGCAACCGCGACTTCGGCTCGAGCAGCGCCGCGGCGAAGCTCGAGGCCTTCCTCCTCGCGACGACGCGCTTTCACGCCGCCGCGTTCGAGGCGCACGACCAGCTCCTCGCGGCGTGCCGGAACACGGGCCGCGCGCTCGGCATGAGCGACGCGGAGCTCGGAGGCGATCTTCGCGCTGTGTGCACCGCCGCGAACGAGCGGTTCCGGAGCGAGCTCACCGCGCTCCGCGCGCGCACCACGGTGCGGCTCGAGGCCGCGCCGCCGCGCTGCGAGGTCTCGGTGAACGCGTACAGCCAGTGCATCGCCGAGTGCGAGGCCACGGTCGATCCGGGTCAGGTGCAGGTGAGCTGCGAGGGCGGCGAGATCCGAGGCCGCTGCGACGCGCAGTGCCAGGGCAGCTGCGCGGTGGACGTCTCCGGGCAGTGCTCGGGGGTCTGCGAGGGCGCGTGCAACGGCGCCTGCTCGGCGAGCGGGCCGGACGGCTCGTGCGCGGGTCGCTGCGACGGCACCTGCGAGGGCCGCTGCGTCGTCTCCGCGCAGGCGAGCTGCCAGGGCGAGTGTCGAGGCGGCTGCTCGGTCGCCTACCGCGAGCCCTACTGCACGGGCCGCGTGCGACCGCCGAGCGCGAGCGCGCGCTGCCGCGCGTCGTGCGACGCGCGCATCGAGGCGGAGGCGCGCTGCACGCCGGGCCACGCGAGCCTGTCGGTCGAGAGCGGCCTCGACGCCGCGCAGCAGGAGCGCCTCGCGCGGGTCCAGCGCGCGATGCGCGAGGGCGTGAGCCAGATCCTCGCGCTCCGCGAGCGTGTCCAGCGCCTCCAGCAGAGCGGCGCCGAGATCATCCGCATCGCGCCCGAGGTGCCGCAGGCGGCGATGGCCGTGAGCCTCAACGCGGTCGCGTGCGCGAGCGCGGCGGCGGCCGCCACCGCCGAGGCCGCCGCGAGCCTCAGCGTGTCGGTCGAGGTGAGCGTCTCGTTCAGCGCGAGCGCCTCGGCGGGCTGAAGCGAGGAGCGCACACGCGAAGAGGGCTCGACCGCTCGGCCGAGCCCTCTCTTCGTCTGCCCTGTCCCGAGCGAAGCGCAAAACCGCGCGAGGCGCGTCGAGCTCGTCACGCGGCGGTGAACGCGAACGGCCCCGCCGGCCCGAGGACCGACGGGGCGCTCACCTCGGGCGCGCGCTCGAGCTCACAGCTCGAATCAGTTGACCTGATTCGCGCTGTTCCTTCCTCGTCGGAGGGTCTGCCCCCAGACCCTCCCTCACGCCGAGTGAATCGGCGTGAGCCTCCCTCCCGCCGAGCCAGCGCGTCTGCGCTCGACGGATCACGTCGAGTGAGGCGCGCTGTCAGATCCGCTCGCCCGGAGCGGTCGCCTTCGCGTCTCGCCCGTTGCGCTCGTTGCGCCCCTCGCCCTTCGCGGTGAGCGGCCCGACGATCTGCTTCTCGCGCTTGCGCCGACGACGCGCGGCCTCGGACTCCTTCTTCCGGCGCTTCACCGACGGCTTCATGTAGTGGCGGCGGCGCTTCAGCTCGCGGAGGATGCCCTCGGCGGCCATCTTGCGCTTGAGGTGCTTGATGGCGCGCTCGACGCCCTTGTCGCCGACGACGACCTCGACGGGCTTGCTCTGAACGGCCTCGATCGGATTGCTCACGCGGAAACTCCTCGGACAGATCGACGATGCCCGACCTAGGGGCACGAAGGGCGGCGACAGTGGCACGCGAGGCGAGGGAGCGCAAGTGATCCCGGCGCCGGGCGGCGGGGCTCTAGGGGATCGCGTAGGTACCCGTCGCGTGCGCGACGAGGACGTCCGAGGCCTCCGAGCGGATCCGCACCTCGCCGACCGCGAGGCGGCGCCCGATCCGGAGCAGCCTCGCCTCGCCGATGACGGCGGCGGGCGGTGGCTTGCGCAGGAAGTGGATCGTCAGATCGCTCGTCACCGCGAGCGGCTCGTGGCCGATCTGGCTGAGCACGGCCGCGTAGAGCGCCGTGTCGGCCAGGGTCATGAGCGTCGGCCCGCTCACCGTGCCGCCCGCGCGGAGCTGCCGCTCCTCGTAGCCGATCCGCAGCGTCGCTTCGCCCACGCCGATCGAGAGCACCTCGAAGGGCCAGAGCCGCGAGAGGCCGCTCGTCTCGTGGATGAGCGCGAGGAACTCTTCGGGGCTGATGCGGGGGCTCGTGGGCTCGCTCATGTTCGATCATCCTCGTCTCGCGCGCGCCCCTCGGCCGCTGCCTCGCTCCGCTCCTCCGCGAAGGCCTCGTCCTCCGCCCGCAGGCGCTCGAGCCGCGCGCGCAGCTTGCTCTCGAAGCCGCTGTTCTTCGGCTCGTAGAAGCGCGCGCCGAGCAGCCTCTCCGGGAGGTAGGTCGCGCCCGGCGCGTGCCCGCCTTCGTCGTGGGGGTAGCGGTAGCCCTCGCCGTAGCCCTCGGCCTTCATGAGCCGCGTCGGCGCGTTGCGCAGGTGCATCGGGACGGCCAGCGGGCCGTTCGCCTCGACGGCCTCGCGCGCGGCGCGCCAGGCCACGTAGCTCGCGTTGCTCTTCACCGTGCTCGCGAGGTACGTGCAGCACTGCGCGAGCGGGTGGAGCGCCTCGGGCATGCCGAGCCTGCGGACCGCCGCGTCCGCGTTCACCGCGACCGAGAGCGCCTGCGGGTCGGCGTTGCCGACGTCCTCGCTCGCGAAGATCAGCATGCGCCGCATGACGAAGAGCGGATCGTCGCCCGCGTCGAGCATGCGCATCATCCAGTAGAGCGCGGCGTCGGGCGCGTTGCCGCGCATCGACTTGATGAACGCCGAGACGACGTCGTAGTGCTGATCGCCGCTCTTGTCGTAGAGGAGCGTCTTCTCCGCGAGCGCCTCCTCGACGTCTCCGCGCGCGAGCCGCGTCGCGCCCCGTGAGCGCGCGCCCTCGGCCGCGAATTCCAGCACGTCGAGCGCGCGCCGAGCGTCGCCCGAGGCCGCCTCCCCGAGCGCGGCGAGCGCGTCGTCGTCCGCGTCGAGCGCGAGCTTGCCGAGCCCGTGTGCCCCGTCCGCGAGCGCGCGCCGCAGGATCGCCTCGATCGAGGCGGGGGTGTGCGGCTCGAGCCGAAAGACGCGCACCCGCGAGAGGAGCGCCGCGTTGATCGCGAACGAGGGGTTCTCCGTCGTCGCGCCGACGAGGACGAGCGTCCCGTCCTCGACGTGCGGCAGGAGCGCGTCCTGCTGCGCCTTGTTCCAGCGGTGGATCTCGTCGACGAAGAGGATCGTGCGCGAGCCGCGCGAGCGCCGCCGCTCGCGGGCCGCGTCGATCACCTTGCGCAGCTCGGGGACGCCCGAGAGGACCGCCGAGAAGGGCACGAGCGCCGCGTCCCTCGAGCGCGCCGCGAGCGCGCGAGCGATCGTCGTCTTGCCCGTGCCGGGCGGTCCCCAGAGGATCATCGAGGGGACGCGGTCCTCCTCGATCGCGCGAGCGAGGACGCTGCCCGCCCCGAGCAGCCGCTCCTGCCCGACGATCGCCTCGAAGGTGCGCGGCCGCATCCGCTCGGCGAGCGGCGCCTTGTCCGCGGGGATTCGCTCGAAGAGCGTCACGTCTTGCACGACCGTGGGGTCCACCATGACACGGCTGCCCCGGATCCGCCGAGCCGTTCACGCCGATCACGCCGAGCCCCGCCTCGCGAGCCAAACAAAACGACCCATCGCGCGTCGAACGCTCGCCTCCTCGCCTCCTGGCACCGGCGTTGCAGTCCCATCCACACGCCGGGAGGCGAGGACGCCCGAGCCGGCCCGAGCGCGCGCGCTCGCGGTTCGAGGCGCAAGCGAGTTCGTCATGCCCCACCTCTTCGACATGATCTTCGAGTATCAGCTCCTCCACGGGAAGGCGCAGCTCGTCCCGCTCGACGACGACGAGCGGGCGCGCCTCTACGGCCTCGGCCAGCTCCTCGCGGGCGACCGCGTGGACTCGACGCGGAGGATGCCGCGCGTGCCTTATCCCTCGAGCGTCCAGTTCACGCTGCCCGGCGGCTTCGGGGTCGGCGCCGTCAAGAACGTCTCGGGGCTCGGCCTCGCGATCGCGACCCGCAAGCCGCTCGCGCTCGGCGCCCACACGGTCGTGCGCGTCGAGGAGAACGCGCTCGAGTACTTCTTCCCCTGCCGCGTCCGCTGGAGCCGTGTCGGCCACGCGCTCGGGATGGGCCTCGCCTTCGACGGCATCCCGACGCGCGCGTCGGTCTTCGGTGACGAGGAGCGGAGCGGGATCCGGTGGCAGTCGATCCGGCTCGACGCGGGCGGGTCCAAGAAGCCCGCCGACGCCGCGAGCTGAGCGTCAGCGCCGCGAGAGCCCGGCGTCCGCGAGGTCGATCCAGACGACGATCGCGCGCTCGACGCGCGTCGGAGGCGGCTCGAAGCGCAGGCGCGAGGCGAGCTCCGCGTCCTCGGCGCGAAGGACGTAGAGCACGCTGTCCGTCGTCCACGGCGCGACGTAGCCGCCGCCGCTCGCCCCCTCGAAGGGGGGAAAGAGCGTCTCGCCCCAGGCGCGCATGAACGCGTCGCGCTCTTCCTCGTCGAGACCCGCGAGCGCGAGCGCCTCCGCGAGGGCCGCGCGGCCGAGCGCGAGCGGCTGGGACGGGGGATCGAGCCCGCGCTCCTCGCCTGGATTGGGAGGATCGAAGACGCTCGATCGCCCGCCGCGCACGCGGATCATCGAGCCGAGGATCGGGCGAACCCCGCGCGCGCTCGGCTCGCGGCGTCGGCGGCTCGAGATGACGAGCGGGAGGCCGGGTGGGACGTCGAGCTCGGCGCGATAGAAGAGGTGGTTGAAGCGCTCGCCGGCGTGGGCGAGGCAGTCGGCGCTCGGCGACTCGACGACGCGGAGCTCCGCGGCCTCGCAGCCCTCGCCGCTGAGCGTGCTGCAGACGGGATCGGCCATGCTCGGATAGCGGCTGCCCGCGCAGGCGCCCTCCTCGACGCCGACGCCACGCCACGCGAGCGAGGCGCCGTCGATCGCGGCGGGGGGCCACTCCTCGCGGAAGCGCCCGCTCGGGAGCGAGACCTCGACGTCGAGCGTGAGCGGGCCGTCGCCGTGACGATGGAAGTAGAGGACCGGCTTCGCGAGCCCGAGGGGCCTCGCGTCGGCCCGCGGGCCCGAGAGGATCGCGTGATCGAGGGCGTTACCGCGGATGAGCCCCCACTCGTGGACCTCGTAGCTCGGCGGAGGGCGGGGCGGATCCGGCGGTGGAGGAAGAGGCGTGGGCGCGCGCTCGCTCGCCGCGGGCGACTCGAGCGGCGCCTCGACGTGGGTCGTCCCGCAGCCACCGAGCAGGCGCGCGGAGAGGAGGAGCGCCGTCGATCCGACGAGCGCTCGGCGAACGAGGCATGAACGCATGAACCGGAGCGTGGCCACGAGCCCGCCTTTCGTGACCGCTATTCGATCCCGATCGTGACGCCCGTCCGCACCTCGAGGCGGCTCGCCTCGAGGCCGAGGACGGTGCCGACCGTCACGCCCGCGCCGACCACGACCACGCCGACGACGGTCCAGAACCACGGCTCCTCGAGCACGCCGCCGCCCGCGCTGCTCGTGGCGCCCCGCGACGCGGCGGGCTCTCGCCCGACGACGCGAGGCTGGTACTCGTTACCGAGCGTGAGCACCTGGTTACCGAAGGGATCGACGAGCTCGACCCAGTACTCGACGCGGTCGGCCTCCGAGGCGCCGTCGAGGCGCGCGAGCACGACGGACTGCGCGGCCGCCTCGGTCGTCGTGAAGGCCAGCGCGCCCTCGAGCCGCGCGTGGACGCGCACCGTGCTGCCGAGCTGGAAGGGGTCCGTGAGCTGGACGTGGAGCGCGCTCTGTACGCGGGCGAGGCCGACGCTCACGCCGAGCCGCTCGGGCCGCGACGTGACGATCCCGCGGGCCTCGAGGAAGGGCGCCCGCAGGCGCGGCGGCACGGTGTCGTCGAGGTCGGCGCTCGGATCGATCGCGAGCATCCGGATGAAGAAGTCGCGCGCGCGATCCGCCTCGCCGACGGCCGCGGAGCTGACGCCGAGCAGCTCGTAGAGGCGCACGAGCTGCTCGGGGCTGTGCCCGCCCTCGCGCAGCGCCTCCTGCGCGGCCGCGAGCGTTCCGTCGAAGTCGACGTCGAGGAAGGCCTGCTCGGCTCGCGCGAGCGCGTCGGGCGTCGCCGCCGTCGGCGGCAGCGGCGCCTCGCGGGAGCTCGCCTGCGCCCAGGCGCTCGTCGGCGCGGCGCCCAGGGCGAGCGCGAGCGCCCACGCGAGGCTCGCCCCCACGCTCGCCCGCGTCACGGCGCGCCCCCGCAGCGCTGCTCCGGCGTGACCGCGCCGGGTGGGTCGGCGATCGCCGCCGCGTCGTAGCGACTCGTCGGGAAGAGGTCGACGGAGAGCCTGGCGCCAGAGAACACCTCGGCCTCCGTGCAGCCCGCGAGGATCGTCTGGTTTCCCGTGAGATCGAGCCCCTCGACGAGGAACGCGTGGCGCCCCTCGCCGGGATCGGGGAGGGTGGCGCCGGCGCGGACGTCACACGTCGGGATCCCGTCGAGCGCGTAGAGCGGCTCGGTCTCCGGGCTCCGGTTGTTGGCGACGATCGAGACGAGCGACGCGCAGGACGTCTCGTCGAGCGGGTAGACGCGGATCCGCATCGAGCGCGCGACGAGGAAGGTCGGCGTCGAGGGGAAGCGGATCGAGAGCTTCACGATCTGAGGACCACAGGCCGCCGCGACCGCGGCGAGGAGCAGCCCCGACAGCACGCGCGCGAGGCGTCCTCGGCTCGTCGTCGAGGCCTTCATTCGAGCTCCGTCGACTGGACGGTGGCGACCTGGGCGAGGGCGCCTCCATCGTCCGAGACCTGCCACACCTCGTAGTCGCCGCGCACGTCGCCGAGCGCGTCGACGTCGACCGGACCGCTCGCGCCGTTGTAGTTGATGCGTCCGCCGGCACGGATGCGCTGGAGCGCGCTCGCGAGCCCGCCCGGCCGCGCCACCTCGCCGTCCGGGTCGCCGAGGCTCCGCACGCCCTCCATCACCGCGCGCCCGCTCGTCGAGCCGGCTCGCGCGATCCCGAGGTAGAGGAGCGCCGCGGCGTCGTAGTTGTTGCTGACGAAGAGGCCCGGATCTTCCGAGAAAACGGCCCGGTGGGCGGCGGCGAAGCCGTCGTAGGCGGGGCCGGGCGGCTGGGTGATCGGCGAGGCGCCGAAGAAGTCGAGCCGCGCGAGCACGCTCGCGCCGACCTGGCGCACGAAGGCGTCGCTGCGCAGCCCGTCGGTGCCGATCCAGAGGCGCGGGTCCCGCCCCGGCGGGGCGAGGCTCAGGTAGTCGCGCAAGATCGTGCCGGCGGTCTCGGGGTAGCTGACCAAGGCGACGCACGCCGGATCGGCCTCGACGATCTGGCGGGCCTCCGCGCTGTAGGACGAGCGGCCGTCGGTGTAGGGGACCTCCACGACGTCGCCACCACCCCTGGCGCGAAAGCTCGCCGCGATGGCCTGGGCGAACGGGGCCCCGTAGGTGTCGTTCATGTAGACGATGGCCATCCGCGAGCACGGCGTGCCGATCGTCGCGCCGGTCACCATGTTGCGAGCGATGCGGGCGACGACCTGCGCCTGGCGCGCGTCGGACGGGACGACGCGGAAGAAGAACCGCTCCTCGGGCGGCTCGCTCATCATCCGCTCCGTGAGCGTCGGCGAGGTCGCGCAGCAGCTCACCTGCGGGATCCCGCCTGGGCCGGTGACGGCGTCGTAGATCGCGAGCGTCCCGTCGCTCCCGGCGTCGCCGATGATCGCCACGACGCCGCTCTCGTTCACCGCGCGCGTCGCGGCCTCGACCGCGGTCGCCGAGTCCGTCCGGCTGTCGAGCATCACGAGCTCGACCGGGCGACCGGGGAGCGGACCTCCCGCGGCGTTGACCTCCTCGGTCGCGAGGCGGATCGCCTCGATCCACTTCTGTCCGTCCTCGCCGAGCGAGCCCGTCTGCGGCATGACGACGCCGACGCGGATCGGCCCCTCGTCCGCCGACGTGGGGCCGCGCGCGCAGCCGCTCACGAGCGCGCCGATGCCGAGCGCCGCGAGGCCGAGACGCAGCGGGTGTGGGAGCGCTCTCGTCATGCGCATCGGGGCGAGTATACCGAAGTCACGCCCGCGCGCGTCGATCGACGCCGAGCGCGCTCGGCGCGCTCCGTCAGAGGCTCGCCAGGCCCGAGCGCGCCTGGGCGTTGTTCGGATCGAGGGCGAGCGCTCGCTCGAACGCGCGCCTCGCGCCCTCGCGGTTGCCGCTCTGGGCGTAGGCTCGGCCGAGCGTCGCCTGGAGCGTGGCGTTCGTCGGCGCGAGCTGGACGGCTCGCTCGTACGCCTGAACGCCGCCGGCCGTGTCGCCCGCCTGCATCCGGGCGGCGCCGAGCCCGCTCCAGAGCGAGCTGTTCGTCGGCGCGAGGCGCGTGGCGCGCTCGTAGGCCTCGGCGGCCTCGCGGTAGCGTCGCGCGCGGAAGTGAGCCTGCGCCTCCGCGCGCAGCTCCTCGACGCTCCCTCCGCTCGACGCGGTGGGTGCCGGCGTGCTCGTCGCGCCGCCCGGCCGGAGCCCGCTCGCCAGCCGAGGGGGCTCCGAGCTGCCCGCGCCAGGCGTGCTCGGCGTCGTCGGAGCGGGCGCCGCGCCGCCCGGCCGGATGCTGGACGCGAGCCCTCCGCCACCTGACGTCGGCGCGCTCTGAGGCGTCGCCGGGCGCAGGCCGCTCGCGAGCTGTGGATGCGCGCTCTCGCCCGTCGACGATCCGCTCGAGGACGACCCGCTCGAGGACGATCGGCTCGACGACCCGCTCGAGGAGGAATCGCTCGAGGACGATCGGCTCGACGACCCGCTCGAGGAGGAATCGCTCGAGGACGATCGGCTCGACGACCCGCTCGAGGATCCGCTCGAGGAGGAATCGCTCGACGGCGGCTCGGGGGCCACGTTCGCCGTGGGCGTCGGCGCGGGCGTCGGCGTCGGCGCGGGCGTCGGTTCGGGCGTCGGCGTCGGCGCGACGGGCGCCACCGCGGCGACGGCGGCGCTCGGTCGTGGCGGGAGGATGATGGTGACGGTGTCGTCCGCCACGGCTCGGATCGCCAAGAGGCCCGGGGCGTACCCGTCGAGCGTCGCCTGCGCGCTCAGCGTGGCGCCTCGCGGGACCTCGACCGTCACCGGCCCTCGGCCACGCGACACGCCGTCGATCGTCACCTCCGCTCCGGCCGGGTCGGTGACCACCGTGACGTGCACCGTCGAGCTGACCGCCGGGATCGAAGGGAGCTCCCCCGTCAGCAAGGGGTTCTCGAGCGTCATCCGAGAGACGTACCAATACCCAGCGCCCGCGGCCGCGAGGCTCGAGACCCCACAGAACGAGACGAGGCCGAGGAAGATCCAGAGGCCAGTGCGTCGCTTCTTCGGAGGATCCGCCTCGACGATGGCCGCGGCGACGGGCGCCGGATAGCCGGCCTGGGAAGGGAACGCCGACGGCTGGGCGGCGAAGCTCTGCTGCGGCTGGGCGGCGAAGCCTTGTTGCGGATGTGCGGCGAAGCCTTGTTGCGGCTGTGCGGCGAAGCCCTGCTGTGGCTGTGCGGCGAAGCTCTGCTGCGGCTGGGCGGCGAAGCCTTGTTGCGGATGTGCGGCGAAGCCTTGTTGCGGCTGTGCGGCGAAGCTCTGCTGCGGCTGTGCGGCGAAGCTCTGCTGCGGCTGTGCGGGGAAGCCCTGCTGCGGCTGTGCGGGGAAGCCCTGCTGCGGCTGTGCGGGGAAGCCCTGCTGCGGCTGTGCGGCGAAGCCCTGCTGCGGCTGTGCGGCGAAGCCCTGCTGCGGCTGTGCGGGGAAGCCCTGCTGCGGCTGTGCGGCGAAGCCCTGTTGGGGTTGCGCGTCCGGCTCGATCGCCTCGAGGCCGCCGAGCGATCGCAGCTCGTTGACCATGTCGCGCGAGACCGCCTTCGTCTCTGCGTAGTCGTCGTAGTCGAGGTTCTCGCTCGAGGGGGCGGGCGAAGCGGGCGCCGCCGAGGGCGGGGGAGGGATCGCGAGCCCTCCGCTCGCGGGCGGCTTCGAGGGGGGCGGCGGCACCGCGAGGCCTGGCGACGTCGAGGTGCGCGGCGGCGGCGGCGGCGGGACCGAGCGCCTCGCTTGTCCGGGGACGGGCGGCGGGATCGAGCGAGACTGAGACATGGCGGAACCCTCGTTGGGCGTCGTTTCGGCGCTCCGTGGCTTCGAGGTGATGGCAGGTAGCGGACCGACGAGCGGCTCGAGCACCCGGCGCACCTGCTGCGCCGAGAAGGGGCGATCACGCGGCTCCTTCGCGAGCAGCTGCGCGACGAGCCCGACGACGAGCTCGGGCTGGCCCGTGAGCGCCGGCGGCGCGGCGCGCCGATGCGCCTCGAGCACCTCGTCGGCGCTCCCCTCGAAGGGCGGCGCTCCCGTGAGCATCTCGAAGAGGACGCAGCCGAGCGCGTAGAGGTCGCTCCGGAAGCTGACCAGCTTGCCGTTCGCGTGCTCCGGCGAGACGTAGGCGGGTCGTCCGGCGATCTCGAAGACGGAGCTCGACGCGATCCGCGTGGCGATGCAGGTGTCGACGAGCGCGATGCTGCCGTCCGCTCGCACGATCACGTGCTCGGGGGAGAGGTCGCGCTGGAGCAAGCCCGCGCGATGGATCTCGTCGAGCGCCACGGCGATCTGCGCGGCGACGCGGAGCGCGTTCGGGTACGGCTGTCCGCTCGCTCGCGCCGCGTCGAGCTCCTGTCGGAGCGACGAGCCCTCGATCGCCTCACGAAAGACCCAGGGGAGGTCGTCGATGACGCCGGTCGCGTAGACGCTCGCGAGGTTGCCGTGCTGGAGCGTCGCGAGCTTCTCGAGCTCGCGAGCGAGCCGCCCTCGCTCGGCGGCGGTCCAGCTGCGCGCGGCCTCGACGAGCTTGAGGACCCCGCGCTGGCCGGTGGCCGTGTCCGTTGCGCGCAGGCTCGGCCCGCTCCGGCCCGAGGCGAGCGGCTCGCTCACCTGGAAGCGCTGCGAGAGGACGGCCGGGAGCGAGGTCATGGGCGGCGGAGCTTAGTCGTTGCCATGTCGAGATCAAAGCGGGTGCGTGGAGTTTGACCTCGATTGACGCGATCGCTTGGGTGCGCCCGCATGCGTCAGCGCTGCGCGAAGAAGAAGAACGCGACCGTGAGCGCGACGACGCCGAAGAAGGCGAGCGCGATGCCGAGCCCGAGCACCACGAGCGCGACCTTCGACGTCCCGCCCGCGCTCGCCGTCGGGGGCGCGACGACGGGTGGATCGGTCACCGCCGCGTCGTCGCGCGGTCGCGCCGGGTCATCGCGGTGGCCGAGCGGCGTCGGCTGGGGAGCCGGGGAGCGCTGCTGAGCGGCGTAGGGGCTCGGGCTCGGTGTTGTGGCCGGCGCCGCCACCACCGCGCGCAGGGCGGCGGCGAATTCGTTCGCGGTCGCGAAGCGGTCCTCGCGCTTCTTCGCGAGCGCTCGCGCCATGACCTCCCAGAGGCCAGGCGGCCAGCTGCGGTTCGGCGCCCGGACCGCGAGCGGGATCGGGGCTTCCTTGATGTGCCGCTGGATGAACTCCATCGGCTGGCTGGCGTCGAACGGGAGCTTCCCGGTCAAGAGCTCGTAGAGGATGACGCCGAGCGAGTAGATGTCCGAGCGGCCGTCGAGCGTCTCGCCGCGCGCCTGCTCGGGGCTCATGAATTCGGGGGTCCCGAAGACCATGCCCTCCTGCGTGAGCACCAGCGAGCCCGGCCGCATCTCGCGCTCGGTGACCTTCGCGAGCCCGAAGTCGAGCACCTTCGGGTAGTCGACGATGCCGCCCTGCGTCGTGAGGAAGATGTTCTCGGGCTTGAGGTCGCGGTGGACGATGCCCTGCGCGTGCGCCTCTTCGAGCGCGCCACAGACCTGGGCCATGATGTCGATCGCGCGGCCCACCTCCATCGGCCCCTCCGCGCGCACCGTCTGCGCGAGGTTGCGGCCGGCGAGGTACTCCATCACGAAGTAACAGGCGCCATCGTCGAGCTGACCGTAGAGGTAGACGCGCGCGGTGTTGGGGTGGGAGAGGTGGCTCATCGCGCGCGCTTCGCGGCGAAAGCGCGAGACGAGATCCGATCGCGAGAGGTAGCGCGGGTGGAGGATCTTCACCGCGACGAAGCGGCGCATCTCGGGCTGCTCCGCCTTGTAGACGGCGCCCATCCCCCCCGACCCGATCTTCTCGAGGATCCTGAACTGACCAGCGATGTCGCGCCCGACGTAAGGGTCCGCCACGGTCCGCAGGATACTCGACTCGCGGCGGAGGCGAGGACTTCTCGTGGCGCAACCGGGGCGAGGCGCGGGCGATGAGGGGAGATGCCGGCGCCCGGACCCACCGCGACCCCACGCCTCGCTGCCCAAGCCCAGGGCGGCCCAAGAGGAGCGCGACCGATCCCCCGACCGCTCTCTGGCGCGCCCCCCTCCGCGAGCTTTCGCGCGCGGCTCGCGCGCCTCGAGGCGCCCCCGAGGCCCGTGGCGTCCCCGCCGTCGCCGAGGGCCTCTTCACCGAGCCTCGAGGTCGACGAGCCCCGACGGCGTCGGCGCGAGGCGACGCGGGGGGAGCCGCAGAGCGAGCCGATCCGGCTCGATCCGAGCCCCGACGGCCTCGGCTTTCGCGTGCTCCCGTCCATCCTCTCGCCACCGCCCGCGCCGCTCGCGCCCGCGCACGCCCCACCCCCGCCCGAGGTGCTCCTCGCGATCGAGCGGCTCGTCTCGCGGCTCCGCGTCGGCCGCTCGCGCGAGGGGGCGCTCGTCGAGCTCCGCGTGACGCTCGGCGGTCGCGAGGTCGACGTGCGGCTCACCGAGACCCACGAGGGGATCGTGCTCGTCACGGACGAGCCCGCGCTCGCGCGGCGGCTCGGGGGCGAGCTCGCGCGCCGCGGGATCGCGCTCGCCGGCTCGCGCGGTTGACAGCGCGCTAGCGGTAGACGCGCGTGAGCTGGACGCCGAGCTCTCCCTCGACGTCGACCAGCGCTCCCTTGGCGAGGAGCCGATCGCCGGCGCGGAGCTCGACCTCCCCGCCGACGGGGATGCGCGCCGAGACGATGCGCCCCGGCACGAGCGCGGCGAGCTCGCGCACCCGCAGCTCGAGGCGCCCGAGCTCGATCGAGACCTCGACCGGGACCTCCGCGACGTCGCCCGCCTCGAGCCACTCGGCCTCTTCGTCGTCTTCGCTCATCGTCTCCTCCAGCACGCTCGCTCGAGCGCCCGCGCCGCCGGCTCCGCGAAGAGCGCAGCGAAACCCCTCGTCGTCCGGCACGAGCTCGGCGAAGAGCTCGCCCCCTCGGCTCACGAGCCGCACCGCGGACCAGCGCGGCTCGCCCTCGCTTCGCGCGGCGAGGAGCTCGTCGGGCAGGAGCACGTCCCCGACCGCGAGCGCACCGAGCTGGCCCGCGTCCAGGCGGGCGCGCCCGACGACGACGCGCATCGTCGTCGCGACGTCGAGGAGCCACGGGGCGAGCGCGCGCGTCGCGCGTCGCGCTCTTGCGAGCGGGGCGCGCCCCGAGACCCAGAGGCGCAGCCGCGAGGCCGTGCTCCCGAAGCGCGCGTCGCACGACCAGAAGGTGCTCGGCGGCTCGCCGAGCCACGCCGCGAGGCCCTCCCTCGTCGTCAGCACGTCGAGCACGCGCGCCTCGCCTTCAGAGAGCCTCGCCGCGACGAACGCGAGGACGCCTCGCTCGACGGGCGAGAGCAGCGCGGGCCCCGGCGCGGCCGCGCCCTCTCCTCCGAGGACGCGATCGACGATCGCGAGGCTCACCTGCGGCTCGAGCTCGAGCGCGAGCCGCGCGGCGGGGTGCTCGATCGCCACGGCGACGAGGGTCGGGGCGAGCGCCAGCGAGCGCTCGGGCTCGGCGACGACCCCGAGCGGGCCCGGGGCGATCCCGATCTCCACCTCGAGCAGGGCGCGCGCGGCGCCGATCATCCGCTCGAGCTCTTCCGGCTCGGCGAGCGCCGCGAGCGCGTCGATGCGCGCGACGTCCTCGCGGGAGCGACGCGGCAGGCTCGCGAACGGGTAGGGGCGCACGGGGCACACCGTATCGCGCTCTCGGCGCGGCTCCCAGCGCTCGCGCTCGCCTGCGCGCCTCGGCTCGACGGATGACGCCGTGCGCGGCGCGCCGTCAGTACCGAAAGCCCACGCCGATCCTCGGCAGGATCGCGAGCACGAGCGCGCTCTCGAGCGCGTCGCCGGGCGCGAGGAGCTCCGCGCCGAGGCTCGCCTCGAGCGCCGCCCAAGGCGCGAGCGGCACCTCGACGCCGACGCTCGCCTCCGACGTGAACGTCGCGCGCAGGCCGGAGGCCTCCTTGAGCAGCGCGAGCCCGAGCGCGAGCGAGGCGAAGGGCCGGACGAGCGTGACGTCGATCGTGTAGCGCCCCTCGACGAGCCCGCCGAGGAGCAGCGTCGAGCGGCCCTGCTCGGACACGAGCCCACCCCCTCCGACGACGAGCCCGAGCGTGATCCCCGGCGGGAGCTCCCAGCCGACGCGCCCTCGGACGACGAAGCCCGGTGACGGCGCGGGCGAGGCCTCGCCCTCGAGGGGCGCGAGCGGGGTCGCGCCGAGCAGGAAGGCCGCGGAGACCCCGTAGAGGAGCCCGCGACCGTCGCGCTCGATCGAGCGAGCGCGCGCCGCCTCGCCCCGATCGTCGTCGGCGCGGGCGGGCGACGACGCGAGGAGGCTCCCGAGCGCGAGCGAGGTGAAGAGCGCGAGCGTCCCCCTCATCGCGTCTCCTTCACGGCGCGACCGGTGCGAGCTCGAACGCGAGCGTCCCGCCCGCGGCGAGGCGCGCGCTCGAGAGGGTCGGGCCGACCTCTTCGCCGTCGAGCTCGATCCGCGTGGGGACGATCGCCACGTCGCTCGCCTCGGGCGCCTCGACGACGAGCGTCCGAGCTCCGTCGAGGTGCACCGTCGCGCGCGTGAAGAGCGGCGTGCCGAGGACGAAGTCGGCCGTCCCCGCGATCGGGAAGAAGCCGAGCGCGGAGAAGACGTACCAGGCGCTCATCGTCCCCGAGTCGTCGTTGCCGGGCAGGCCCTCGGGGCCGAGCCCGAAGTGGAGGGCGCGCGCCCACGCGATCGCGCGCGCCCCCTCGCTCGGCGCTCCCCAGAGCGCGAAGAGGTAGGGGGCGTGGATGTCGGGCTCGTTCCCTTGCCAATAGAAGCCCGGGGGCAGCGGCGTGCGCCGCTCGGCGTACGAGCCCTCGAAGAAGGCGCGCAGGCGCCCGAGCGCGAGCTCGCGGCCGCCCAGGAGCTCCGCGAGCCCGGAGGGGTCGTGCGGCGCGAGCCAGAGGTACTGGCGGGCGTTGCCCTCGGCGTAGGCGTCGTTCCAACGATCCTCGCGCGTGGGCTCGAAGCGGCCGTCCTCGTGTCGCCCGACGAAGAAGCCCTGCGCCGGGTCGTAGGTGTTTCGGTAGTTGCGCGCGCGCGCCTCGAAGCGCGCCGCGTCCTCGTGCGCCGAGGCCGCCTCCGCGAGCACCGCGACCGCGTGATCGGCGTAGGCGTACTCGAGCGTCCGGCTCGCCGAGCCCCCGCTCTCCTCGATCGGGACGAAGCCGCGCGCGAGGTAGCCGGCCATCGCGCCGCGGCCGCCCGGCGCGTCGAGGTCCGCGCTCCTCTGCGCGACGCGGTACGCGGCCTCGACGTCGAAGTCGCGGACGCCCCGGAGCCAGCTGTCCGCGAGCACGATCACCGCCGGATCGCCCAGCATCCCGCCCGTCTCTCCGCTCCCGAGCGGCCAGCGCGGGAAGGTGCCGCGCTCCTCGCCCATCCGCACGAGCGAGCGCGCGAAGTCGCGCTGGATCGACGGCGTGAGCCACGCGACGAGCGGGTGCATCGTGCGGTACGTGTCCCAGAGCGAGAGGTCGGTGTAGTAGGTGAAGCCGTCGGCCTCGTGCTCTTCGCCGTCGAGCCCGCGGTAGCGCCCATCGACGTCGGTCGCGAGCGTCGGCATGAAGTACGCGTGGTAGAGCGCCGTGTAGAAGATGCGGAGATCGCGCTCCGAGCGCGCCTCGACCTCGACGCGCGAGAGGAGCGCCTCCCACGCGGCCTCGAGCCCGCCGCGGAGCCGGATGAAGTCGAGGTCGGAGGCCTCCGCGTCGAGGTTCGCGCGCGCGCGCGCCACGTCGAGGAGCGAGATCGCGACGCCGACCCGCACCTCACGCTCGCTCGAGACGTCGAAGCGGACGAACGCGCCGCCGCTCGCGCCCTCGAAGCGCTCCTCGCCCGGGCCGAGCGTCGCGGGCGCGCCGCCCTCGCCCGGGCGCCAGGTGCCCCACGCGGCGAAGCTCCGGCTGAAGCGCATCACGAAGTAGACGGTCTGTCCGCCGAAGCGGCCCGAGTAGCCGCCCGAGAACGTGAGCTCGCCCGACACCTCGCGCTCCGCGGGCGTGATCGACAGCGCGCCGCGCGTCACCGTCACGCCCGGCTCGGCGTGGCCGAGGTCGACGACGATCGCGGCGTCGACGGGCTCGCCGAGCCCGCGCTCGGGGAAGGTCACGCGGCTCACGGCGGCCCGCCGCGCCGCCGTCGACTCGACCTGGATCTCACGCCCGCCGAACCTCGGATCGTCGAGCACGGTCGAGTAGGCGCCCACCTCGGCGTGCTCGCGCGCCTCGTCGAAGTGTGAGCGTAGGCCCGCCGCGCTCGCCGTCGCGGCGTCGAAGCCGAGCGTCGGCATGAACGCGACGACGCCCCAGTCGTTGATCCCGACGCCGTGCATGCGCGTGTGGCTGAACCCCGAGACGTACGCGTCGTCCGCGTGGTAGCCGCTGCAGTGCGTGAAGCCCGCCGCGTTGCCCTCCGCGTTCACCGTGTCGGGCCCGGGGCGGATCATCGCGAAGGGCATCTGCGGGCCGGGATGCACGCTCCCGAGGTCGTTGAAGTGGAGCCCGCCCGTGCCGACGCTCGGATCGACGTACGCGATGAAGGGCGCGCGCGCGGCGATCGGCCGAGGGGGTGGGGCCGCGTCGGGCGCCGCCGCGTCGCCTCCCGTCGTCTCCGGGGCGTCGTCCGCGCCGCCGTCGCTCGCCGGCGTCGGCTCGACGCAGCCGATCGTCGCGAGCGTCGCGAGCACGAGGAGGGCGAGGGGGGCGCGCACCCCGCGATGATAGCCGCAAGCTGGGGGCGGGCAGCGCCTCGAGGCGCGCTCCACCTCCGGGGAGGCGCTCGAGCGGGCGCGCGCGCCTCTCGCCGCTCGTCCCGCTCCGCGCCCTCGCCTCCGTGATCCGTCGAGGCCCGTATTCGTTCGCGAATTCGCGCACTCACCGCGTTTTCGCAACGCGCCTACGAGCGAGACGCAACGACCTCCCCCGTTGACTAGGCGGATTCGAGACCCACCGTCTCTCCATGTCCAACACCAGCCCCCTTCGCCGTCCGAACCTCGGAGAGCCTCTGCGCGTGATGCTGCTCGGGCGCGATCCGCTCGCCAAGAGCGCCCTCGGAGCCCAGCTCACGCAGCTCGGTCGCGACGTCGTGCTCGAGGAGCGCGACGCGCACGCCCACGTCGCGCTGCTCGACGTCGGCCCCGTGACCTCCCCGCTCCCCATCCTCGGCAAGCGCGTCGACCCGGAGCTCGCGCGCTCGAGCCGGCAGCAGCTCGACGAGGCGCTCGCGCCGATCGCCGAGCTCCAGGTGCCGACGGTCGTGCTCCTCGCCGATGAAGCGCAGGCGCGCGCCGCCATCAGCAAGGGCGCGCGGGGCGCGGTGCGGCGCAGCGCCGACGTCGCGCGCGTCAAGGCGGCGCTCGAGGCCGTCGCCGCCGGGCTCACGGTCATCGACTTCGCGCTCGTCCAGGGCAAGAACGAGAACGAGCCGGAGGTGCACCTCACGGCGCGTGAGCAGGAGGTCGTCGAGCTGCTGGTCCAGGGCTTCTCGAACCGCCGCATCGCCAAGCGCCTGGGCATCAGCGAGCACACGGCGAAGTTCCACGTGAACGGGATCCTGCTCAAGCTGGGCGCGGGGACGCGCACGGAGGCGGTCGTCATCGCCGCGCGGCGCGGCCTCGTGATGATCTGAGCGCGCGGCGGTGAGGGGACATCGACGAGCCGGGTCGGCCTCGACCCGGCTCTTCGCGTCGCTTGCGCCCGAGCGTCGGGACGTCGTACCCATCGCGGCGAAACCTCTCTCACGCTCTCAGGGGGCCGCATGTCTCGACACCTCGCCCGCACGTTCCCGCTCCTCGCCCTCTTCGGGCTCGCGCTCCTCGGCGTCGGCTGCGGCGGGCCGATGAGCATCCGGAGCTTCACCGCCCAGGTTGAGCGGCCGCGGGTCGCGGTCGTCTCCGTCACCGTGGGCGACGCGCGCGGGTCGCTCCAGGGCTGGAACGCGTCGCGGACGAGCGACGTGATGGCGAGCCGCGCGGGTCAGATGGAGCAGGTCGCCGAGCAGGTGCTCGCGGGTCGCTTCGAGGTGGTGCCCGCCGCGGCCTTCGTCGCGACGCCCGCGTACCAGAGCGTCGCGCACTTCCCCGCGGAGGTCGGCGTGCCCGTCATCGACGGCGTGATGATGAACGTCTTCGGCTCGACGCCGGGCCAGATCTCGGGCGCCGTGATCGGCGCGCCGCAGGCGCAAGCGCTCGCCGCCGCGGCCGGCGCGGACTACGTGGTCGTGATCCACTCCGAGTGGGGCGTCGCGACCGGAGGCTTCGTGCCCACGAGCAAGGCGCTCGCGACGACGACCATCTCGCTCTTCGACGCGACGGGCGCGCACGTCGCGCGGACGCGGCTCCAGGATCGGGGTCAGCGCACGCTCGGGGCGTTCGGCCGCGTCGTCGTCGATCAGAGCTCGATCGACGAGTGGGTGAACGCGTACGAGACCTCGGTCCGCCGCATGTTCGAGTGAGCGCGAGGCGCGCGGTCAGCGCAGGACGACGAGCCGCGGCTTCTTCTGATCGCGATCGAAGCGCTCGCCGGGCGCCGGATCGCTCGATGGGCCGAGGGCGGCCTCGTCCTCGGCGTGCTTGCGCTTGCCGTAGCGATCCATGAGCGCGTCGTCCTCCGCGCCCTCGCCCTCGCCGCCGAGGACGCCGCGCAGGAACGCCTCCGCGGCGCGGTAGCTCGAGCGCACGAGCGGGCCCGACGCGACGAAGCGAAAGCCCAGCTTCAGGCCGAGGTCGCGGTAGTGGTCGAATTCCGCGGGGGTCACGTAGCGCACGACCTCGGCGTGCCGCGGCGTGGGCCGCAGGTACTGGCCGATCGTGAAGATGTCCACGTCCGCCGCGCGCACGCGCTCCATCGCCTCGATCACGTCCGCTTCCGTCTCGCCGCAGCCCACCATCAGCGAGCTCTTGGTGATCGCGGCGCCGAGCTCCTTGGCCACGCGGAGCGTCTCGACCGAGCGCTCGAAGCTGCAGCGCGCGTCGCGCATCTTGCGCTGGAGCGCGGGGACGACCTCGACGTTGTGCGAGAAGACGTCGGGCCTCCCCTCGCGCACGACCGTCGACAGATCCTTCCGCACGCCCTGGAAGTCGCCGACGAGCGTCTCGACGAGGAGCCTCGGGCTGTGGTGCTTGATGCGGCGGACGGTCTGCGCGACGTGGGCGGCGCCGCCGTCGAGGAGATCGTCGCGATCGACCATCGTGATGACGACGTACGCGAGCTCCAATTCGGAGAGGGCGCGCGCGGTGTTCTCGGGCTCGCGCGGATCGACGAAGCCGGCCGGATCGCCCTTCGGCACGTTGCAGAAGCGGCAGCCGCGCGTGCACGTCTCGCCGAGGATCATGATCGTCGCGGTGCCCTCGCCCCAGCACTCCGCGATGTTCGGGCAGCGCGCCTCCTCGCAGACGGTGTGGAGATCGAGGCGGCGAAACGTCTGCTTGAGCTTCTCGTAGCGATCGCCGCTCGGCAGTCGTACGCGGAGCCAGTCAGGCTTCTTGTGCGAGAGGGGGGCGGTCGGCTCGTCGGACATGCGCCGACTCTGCGGCCCCCTCGGGCTCTTCGCAACGTCCTCGCCGGGCGCCGCGCTCGTCGCGCGCCGTCAGCGGGCCTCGACGTCGAAGGCGTAGTAGCCGAGGCCCACCTCGACGGTCGTGCGGGGCACCTTCCCGTAGTAGTGGACGATCCCCTCGACCTGGCCGAGCGTGTACTCCCAGCCGTCGTCCTCGCAGCGCGTCGTGAGGCGCATGGACCGAGGCCCCGTGCGCTCGGCCTCGAGCCGCTGCCCCGTCGCGACGTGCTCGTACGCCTTCGGCATGAGGAGGAGGCTGTGGATGGGATCTCCGGCCACGGTGAGCATGACCTTCCCGATCATGGTCCGGCCGAAGAGCTCGAAGTCCTCCCGCGCGACGCGGCGCAGCCCCTCGCGCGCGCGCACCCCCGGAAAGAGCTGGCGGTAGAGCGCCCAGGCGATCGTGAAGTGATCGCGCTGCGGGTAGTCCTTGAAGGCCGTGTAGCGGCCGGCCCGCGGAGGATCGACGAGCCTCTGCGCCGTCTGCTCCCAGCCGTCGGGCCCGAGGCGCCGCGCGAGGTCGGCGAGGAACAGCCCCTTGATGCGATAGCGCTCGGGGATGCTCTCGTAGGCGCGGAGGAAGTCCACGTCCTCGCGCAGGGCCTCGTCGCTCTGGATCTCGAACCGCCTCACCGACACCACCTCGCGTACGAGGCGTAGGCGACGCTCGTTGCGAGCGCAACGCTCGACGCGCGAGCGCCCACGCGCGGCGCGACGGGCGCCTCACGGGAGCGCGGGCTCGCCCGCTCGGGTGAGCTCGACGTCGAGCGTGTAGCGCGTCGGCGTGACGACGATCGTCGTCGTCGTCGACATCCGATAGTGGAGGGCGACGCCCTCGGCTTGGCCGAGCGTGCGCTCCCAGCCGTCGTCCTGCGTCGAGACCTCGAGCCGGACCGACGAGCGCCCAATCTGCGTCGCCTTCATCTCCTGGCCGACGACGGTCCGCTCGCACGCCGCCGGCATCTGGAGCAGGGCCGAGACGGGATCGCGCGCGATCGCGAGGACCACGCGGCCGATCATCGAGTGGCCGAAGGTGAGGAAGTCCTGGCGCGCGACGCGGCGCAGGCCCTCGCGCGACGCGAGGGCGGGGTGCTCGGCGCGGTGGATGGCCCAGGCGAGCGTGAAGTAGTCGCGCTGCGGGTAGTCGCGAAACGTCGTGTAGCGCCCGCCCCGCGGAGGATCGACGAGCTCGGGGATCAGCCGCTCGAGCTCGGCGCGGCCGAGGCGGCACGCGAGGCCGTCGAGGAACATCCCCTTGGCTTGGTAGGACTCCGGGATCCGAGCGCGCGCCTCGCGAGGGTCCACGGAGTCGTGGAGCTGCTCGTCGGAGCGGACGATGAAGCTGGCGCGCTCGAGGTTCACGAAAAACGGGTCGCGGATCGTGGACTCGCCGCGCTCGATCAGGCACGAAGAGCGAGCGGCGCGCAAGCGCGAACGCGCACCGCCCCCCGAGCGCCGCGGCGCGCCTGGGGTGAGCTGGCGAGGAGGTCCGAAGGTGTGGAGGTTCCGGCGAAGGCAGCGGCCGCTGCGGATCGGCTTCGGGCGGGTGTTCCACGAGGCGAACGCCCGCTCGCCGCTCCTCACCGAGCGGCGCGACTTCGATCGCCTGCACCTCGTGCGCGGCGAGGCGCTGGCGCGCGCGACCGAGCTCCGAGGCGTGGAGGTCAGGTCGTTCATGCCGCACGCGGAGCTGACGGGGTTTCGGCAGGCGGCGCGCCTCGCGGGCGACGTCGAGGCCGTGCCGCTCCTCTCGGCGCTGGCCATCCCCGGAGGGCCGCTCTCGCGCGGGTGCTGGGAGGGCCTCTGCGACGAGCTCCTCGCGCAGCTCGAGCGCGCCGGGCGGCTCGACGGCGTCTACCTCGCGCTCCACGGCTCGATGCAGGTCGAGGGGCTCGAGGAGGCGCCCGAGTCGGCGCTCCTGCGCGCGGTCCAGGAGCGCGTCGGCGACGGGGTGAAGCTCGCGGCGAGCTTCGACCTCCACGCGAACCTCGCGGAGGGGATGGTCGCGCCGCTCGACGTGCTCGTCGCCTACCGCCGCAACCCCCACTGGGACCTCTTCCAGACCGGGTTCCGCGCGGGCTCGCGCCTCGTGCGCGTCGCGCGGGGCGAGCTCCGGCCGTCGCACGCGTGGCGCAAGCTGCCGATGGTGCTCGGCGGCGGGACGACGATCGACTTCCTCGCGCCGATGCGCGCCGTGTTCCGAGAATTCCGCGAGGTCGAGCGTGACCCGCGCGTCATCTCGACGAGCCTCTTCATGGTGCACCCCTATACGAGCGCGGAGCACCTGGGCTGGTCGGTGCACGTCTCGACGAACGACGACGCACAGCTCGCCGATGGGCTCGCCGACCGCCTCGCCGATCGCGTGTGGCGCGAGCGTCACGCGCGCCTGCCGCCGATGTACTCCGTCGAGGAGGGCATCCGGCTCGCGCGCGAGCGGCGGCGAGGGGGGCTCTCGCTCGGGCGGCTCGGGCCCGTCGTCTTCGTCGACGTGGGCGACATCACGGGCGCGGGCGCGCCGGGCGGCAACACGCGGATCGCCGAGGCGCTGCTCGCGCAGGGCCGCGATCTCGTCGCCCTCGTGCCCGTCCACGATCCGCGGCTCGTCGCGGCGCTCGCCGACGTCGAGGTCGGCGCCCGGGTCGAGGCCACGCTCCGAGGCACGCCCGGCTACGGGATGCCCGCCGTGCCGCTCGAGGCGCGGCTCGTCGCGCGCGAGCAGGCGGAATTCGGCGCGATGCTGCGGCTCGACGTCGCCCACCGCGAGGGGGGCGCGCTCCACCTCGTCGTGACCGAGGCGCCGCCGCTCCCGATCCACCCGCTCTTCTTCCACCTCGTCGGGCTCGATCCGCGTCGCGCGGACGTGATCGTGCAGAAGAATTTCTTCCACTACCGCGTGTTCTACGCGGCGATCGCGTTCACCCACCTGCCGATCGTGACGCCGGGCGCGACGAACCTCGACGCCGTCGTCGACGAGGAGCGCGTCGTCCCGACCGAGCCCAAGCACGCGCTCGAGGACTGGCGCGGTGCCGACCCGATCCTGCGGCGACCCAAGCGCGGGTGGCGCCCGCCGCCCGCCGGCTGACGGCGCGCCTCGATCAGCTCTTGCGCAGGCGCTCCGAGAAGCTCTCGCCGAGCTCCTTCGCGCGGGCCGTGGCGACCTCGACGGCGTCGATGAGCGTCGTGCGGAGCCCGCCCGCCTCGAGCGTGTGGAGGCCCGCGATCGCCGTCCCGCCCGGGCTCGTGACCATGTCCTTGAGCTTGCCGGGGTGCTCCCCCGTCTCGAGCAGGAGCTTCGCCGAGCCGAGCAGCGTCTGCGCGGCGAGCTGGAGCGCGGCGTCGCGGTGGAGGCCCACCTTCACGCCCGCGTCGGCGAGCGCCTCGATGATGAGGAAGATGTACGCCGGCCCCGAGCCCGAGAGGCCCGTCACCGCGTCGAGCTGGGACTCGTCGAGGACGACCGTCGCGCCGACGTGATCGAAGAGCGACGCGACGAGCGCGACGTCCTCGGCCTTGGCGGCCCCGCCCGCGGCGATCGCGGTCGCGCCCGCGTCGACGAGGACCGCGGTGTTCGGCATCGTGCGCACGACGCGCGTCCCGATCGGGAGCATGGCCTCGATGCTCGCGATCGCGATCCCGGCCGCGATCGAGACGACGAGCGCGTCCGGCCGCACACCGCGCGCGACGTCCGCGAGGAGGCGATCGAAGACCTGGGGCTTGGTCGAGAGCACGATCACGTCGGCCTCTCGCGCCGCCTCCTCGTTCGAGCTCGACGTCCTCACGCCGTACCTCGCGTGGAGCTCCTCGAGCCTCGCGCTCCGCACGTCGGTGCAGATGACGCGCTCGGGCGAGAGCGCGCGCGCAGCGAGCAGGCCCTTCACGAGCGCCCCCGCCATGTTCCCCGCGCCGAGGAAGGCGACGGTCTTGTCGAGCTGATCCATCGAGCGAGTCATGCCTCATGGGCGCGCCGAGGGGAAGGTCACGCGCGGGCATCTCGACCCGACGTGGCCTTTGGCGATAGGATGCGCGCCATGCGTCGCACGATCGCCTTGCTCTCCGCTTCGATGCTCGCGCTCGCGGGTTGCTCCTTCATCGTCGAATTCGATCGCAGTCGCATCGGCGATTCCGGCCACCTCGACGCGGGCTCGTTCGACGCGAACGTCCCGGACGCCGATCTCGACGCGGACCTCGACGCCGCGCCGCTTCCGGACGCGGATCTCGACGCCGGGCCGCTCCCGGACGCGGCGAGCGATGGGTCGGTCGTCGAGGAGGATGGCGACGTCGAGGAGCACGACGGCGGCGTGGACGGCGGCGTCGAGGAGCACGACGGCGGCGTGGACGGCGGCGTCGAGGAGCACGACGGCGGCGTGGACGGCGGCGTCGAGGAGC
>JBDHVC010000016.1:0-85160 GCA_039809495.1 Sandaracinaceae bacterium | reverse complement strand
CGGCCGCGCTCGGCCTCGCCCTCGCCGGCTGCGGCGCCGGGGCGAGCTCGAGCCTCGCGCGGTCGCTCTCGGACGAGGGCGCCCAGGCGCTCGCCGCGGGCCGCCTCGAGGACGCGGAGGCGAGCCTGCGGCTCGCCCTCGAGGTCGATCCGAGCGCGCCCGAGGCCCACGCCAACCTCGGGCTCGTCCGCCTCGCGCGCGGCGACCTCGGCGGCGCGGAGGCCGAGCTCCGGGCCGCGCTCCGGGCGCGAGAGGACTTCGTGGAGGCCTGGTCCGACCTCGGGATCGTGCTCGAGCGGCGGGGCGAGGAGGCCGACGCCTCGCGGGCGTATCTGCGCGCCCTCTCGATCGATCCGCTGCGCCCCGAGCCGCGCGTCCAGCTCGCGCGCCTCTTGGTGCGGACCGGGCGCGTCGTGGAGGCGCGCGCGCATCTCCTGCGCCTCGTCGCGGCGCGCCCCGACGATCCCGAGGCGCTCGGCCTGCTCGCGTGGGCGGAGCTCCGGACCGGGCGACCGATCGCGGCCGGAGAGCGGGTGCGCCAGGCGCTCGAACTCGACCCGGAGGCGACGAGCGCGCGCTTCGTCCACGCGCTCTTGCGCGCGCGCCGCGGGGAGCTCGAGCCCGCGCGGGAGGCGCTGCTCGAGCTCGAGCCCGATCCGGCGATCGGCCACGAGGCGCGGCTACGGATCGCGGCGATCGACGTGCTGCTCGGCGATCTCGCCGCGGCGCGGGCGCGCCTTTCGGGGCTGCTCGACGACGACCCCTTCGATCCGGCGGTGCGCCTCGTCGCGGCCGCGCTCCTGCGCGAGGAGGGCGACGCGCGGGGGGCGCTCGCCCACGCGCGGGAGGCGCGCGAGCTCGACCCCTCGCTCGAGGAGGCGTGGCGGATCGAGGCGGAGCTCTGCGATCGGATCGAGGATCGCGCCTGCGCGGCGAGCGCGCGCGCGCACGTCCGGATCGCGCCCACGGGAGCGCGCGGCGGGGAGGACGACGCGCCGAGCGAGTCGGCGCCGAGCGAGTAAGCTCCGCGCGTGAGCCTCAAGGAGACCTTCGCGCTCCGCGCGGTGCGCGTCTATCTCGTCCTCTCGGGGCTCGTCGCGGTCGCCACCACGCTCTCGCCGCTCTTCGCCGTGATGGGGCTCGAGCTCGCGATCGTGCTCGGGGTCGCGCTCCCGCTCTTCGTCGCGCCGACGAGCGCGCGGATCCTCGTGGCCGCGCGACGCGAGGGCCCGGTCGAGGCGCGCGCGCTCGCCCGGAGCGTGCTCGTGGTCGCCATGGCGGGGCTCCTGATCCCCCTCGTCGCGGCGCTCGCCTCGGGGCTCTTCCGCGGCTACTGCGACCTCGCCGCGGGCCTGCTCTTCGTCCTGCTCGGGCCCGGGATCGGCGTGCCGCTCGCGGCGCTCCTCGGCCTCGTCGCCGCGAGCACCTCGACGCGCCCGAGGCTCGCCACCGCCCTCGCGCTCCTCGTCCCGCTCGGGTCGATCGCGCTCGCGCTCGCGCGCTTCGTCACGACGCCCGCGATCTTCGCCTACACGCACCTCGTGGGCTTCTTCCCGGGCTCGCTCTACGACGCCGACGTCGTCCTCGAGGCGCCGTACGCGACGCTCCGGCTCGCGAGCCTCGCGCTCTTCGCGCTCGCGCTCCTCGTCCTCGACGTGGGCTTCGACGGCGAGCGGCTGCGCCTCGCGCGGTTCGCGCGCGCGCCCGGCCGGGCGTGGCTCGCGGCGGCCCTCGCGATCGGCCTCCTCGTCGTCGAGGCGGAGGGGCCCGCGCTCGGCCACCGCTCGACGCGCGCGTCGATCGCCCAAGCGCTCGGCGCGCGTCTCGACGGCGAGCGCTGCACCGTGCTCGTCCCGCGCGAGCTGCCCCGCCAGTCAGCCGAGCGGCTGCGCGACGACTGCGACTTCCGCGTCGAGCGCGCGGAGGAGGTGCTCGGCGTGCGCCACCCCGGGCGGATCACCGCGTTCTTCTTCCGGAGCAGCGACGAGAAGCGGCGGCTGATGGGCGCCTCGAACACCTACATCGCGAAGCCCTGGCGCGACGAGGTCTACCTCCAGCTCTCGGGCTGGCCGCACCCCGTCCTCTTCCACGAGATCGTCCACGTCGTCGCCGGCAGCGTCGGCCGCGGCCCCTTCCGCGTCTCGGGTGGGCTTGAGGGCCTGCTCCCCTCGGCGGGGATCGTGGAGGGCGTGGCGGTCGCCGTCGCGTGGGACGAGCGCGAGGGGCTCACGCCGCACCAGTGGGCGCGCACGCTCCTCGACACGGGCCACGCGCCCTCGATCGCCGCGACCGAGGGGCTCGGCTTCCTGCTCCAGCCGGCGAGCCGCGCGTACACGGCCAACGGCTCGTTCGTGAGGTGGATCCTCGAGACGCGCGGGAGCGCCGTCGTGCGGCGGCTCTACGAGACGGGTAGCTACGAGGAGGCGCTCGGCGTGCCCCTCGAGGACGCCGAGGCGAGCTGGCGCGCCTTCCTCGAGACGGTGCCGCTGCCGCCCGAGGCCCTCGGCATGGCGCGCCTGCGCTTCGAGCGGCCCGCGATCTTCGGGCAGATCTGCCCCCACGCGGTCGCCGCGCTCGAGAGCGAGCTCTCCGCGGCGATGTCGAGCGGCGACACGGAGCGCGCGCTCGCGCGGTGCGCGGACGTCCTTCGGCTCGACGCGGGGCAGGCCGAGGTCCGCGCCGCGCGGGTCGCGCTGCTCGCGCGGGCGGGGCGCTTCGACGAGGCCGAGGACGAGCTCGCGCGGCTCGTCGGGCCGCCCTCGGCGGCGACCCCGATCGTGCTCTCGGCGCGCTCGAGCCTCGCCGACGGATACTTCCAGCACGGCGAGCGCGAGCGCGCTCGACGCCTCTACGAGGCGAGCCTCGCCGTCGCGCAGCCCGAGGACGCGCGGCGGCAGCTCGAGGTCCGCCTCTACGCGCTCGACGCGGGGAGCGGCGCCTCCTCGGCGCTCCGCGAGGTGCTCTCGCCCGATCCGCGCGAGACGAACGACGGCGCGACGCTCCTCGCGGCGATCGGGCGGCTCGAGCGCGCCGATCCGAGCGGGCTTGGCCCCTACCTCGAGGCGCGTCAGCTCGTCGCGCGGGAGCGCTTCGCGCTCGCGCGGCCCCGGCTCGAGGAGGCGCTCGAGCGGGGGCTCCCGAACGCCTCGCTCCGGCGCGAGGCGGAGCGGCTGCGCGCGATCTCCCTCGCGGCGAGCGGGCGGCTCGACGAGGCGGAGCACGCCTTCGCCGTCCTCGCCTTCGAGGCGCGCGCCGAGGAGCGGGGGAGCGGGCGCGAGGTCGAGGCCGAGGACTGGCTCGCGCGCGTCCGCTTTTTCCGCGCGCGGGCGGCGCGTCGTGATTGAGCCAGGCGGCCCGAGCGCGTACAACCCACGAGCCCCGATGGCCGAATCGACGATCCGCACGACGCGCGAGCCGAACCGAGCGTCGTCGTACAAGCCGCTCCTCGAGACGCGCTGGTCGAGGCTCGCGCTGCCGCGCCACCCGCTGCTCGACGGACCGACCCCGCTCGAGCGCGCCGAGGGGCTCTCGAGCGCGCTCTCGGGTGAGCTCTGGCTCAAGCGCGACGACCAGACGCATCCGGTCTACGGCGGGAACAAGGTCCGCAAGCTCGAGCGCCTCATCGGCGACGCGCTCGAGCGGGGCGCCGACACCCTGATCACGACGGGCGCCGCCGGCTCGC
The DNA here is from genome assembly GCA_039809495.1 of Sandaracinaceae bacterium. Classification (GTDB taxonomy): domain Bacteria; phylum Myxococcota_A; class Polyangia; order Polyangiales; family Sandaracinaceae; genus JAFLCL01. The sequence continues at coordinate 81,478 of JBDHVC010000016.1, read as the reverse complement.
ACCACGTCCTCGCGACGACGCTCTTCGGCAAGCGGGCCGGCCTCGCGGTGCACGCCGTCTTGGTCCCGCAGGCGGCGAGCGAGCACGTCACGCTCAACCTCCGCGCGATGCTCCACCTCGGCGCGGAGCTCCACCCTGCGATGCACAGCGCGACCGTCCCCGCCGCGATGGCCGCGCTCGCGACGCGGCTCAAGCTCCAGCGCAAGCGCCCCTACGTCATCCCGCCCGGCGGCTCGAGCGCCGTCGGCGCGCTCGGCTACGTGGAGGCGGGGCTCGAATTGGGCCAGCAGATGCTCGAGGCGCGCCTGCCGGAGCTCGACGCGATCGTCGCGCCGCTCGGGAGCGGCGGCACCGTCGCGGGCCTCGCGCTCGGGCTCGCGGCCGCGGGCTGCGTCACGCCGCTCCACGCCGTGCGCGTCGCGGCCCCCCACCTCGTCGGCCGCACCCTCATCGACGCCCAGATCCGCGCCGCGCTCGAGCTCCTGCGCGCGGGAGACGACCGCTTCCCGCGCGTCTCTCAGGCCGCGAGCGACCTCTACCGGATCGAAGAGGCGGAATTCGGTCCGGGCTACGGCCTCCCCACCGCGCGCGCCAAGGAGGCGACGCGCCTCGCGGGCCCGCACGGCCTCGAGCTCGACGGCACCTACACCGCGAAGACCTTCGCGCACGTGATGCGCCTCTTCGCCGACGGACAGGGGACCGGGAGGCCACGTCGCGTCCTCTACGTCCACACGCTCTCGAGCGCTCCCTTACGCCCCCTCCTCGAGCACGCGCCGAGCGTCCCCCACCGGCTGGACCGGCTGCTCGAGTGAGCGCGCCACCCCAGCCGATCGGGGAGTGATCAGAGTGGATCTCGCGTGAGTTTTCGCGCATCCTCGCCAGGCTATGTTTCCTTCGGTGCCGCCGCCCAACGCCGAGCGAATCGAAGAACTCCTCGCCTACGGCCTCGAACTCTTTGGTCGAGGTCGTGAGGCCGACGCGGTCGCCGCGTGGCGCGAGGTGCTCCAGCTCGCGCCCGGCGAGCCTCGCGCCACGGACTACCTCGAGACCGCCGGCGCCGAGCCCACGCCGGCCGTGATCGCGCCCGTGATCGAGCTCGATCTGCATCGGCCCCGCGAGCCTCAACCCGCCAGCGGAGGCGCCGCGGGGGACGAGTCCTGGCGCGCGACCGTGGTGGCGCTCGTCGCGGCGAGCCGCTTCGAGGAGGCGCTCGAGCTCCTCTATCGAGAGGGCGCGAGGCGCCCCGGGCAGGCGGGGATCTCGCGATCGATCCGCGACCTCAAGGCGCGCCTCTGCCTCGACTGGGCGACGCAGCTCGGTGGCCTCGATCGGGTGCCTCGCCGCGAGGACGCTCGTGCGCCCGCGACCTTCGAGCAGCACGCCGTGCTCGCCCGCATCAACGGCCTCGCGACGGTGGACGACATCGCCTCGTCCTCTCCGCTCGGGCGCTTCCGTGCAATCCAGGCGCTAGTCGCCCTCTTCGGCGACGCGCCAAGCCCCGCGCGCGAGGCGGGACGCGCACTCGGCGGCGAGGAGACGCGAGAGATCCAGCGCTCCGAGGTCGCGACGCCCGCCGTGCCCGCCGACCCCGTACTCGACTTCGACCGGCTCTTTGCCGAGGCGATCCGCGCCAGCGTGAACCGCCGTTACGAGGAGGCCGAGCGGCTGTTCGGCGTGTGTGAGCGTCTGCGCCCTCAGGATCCTCACGTGAAGGCGAACCTCGCGCGCCTGAGGAAGCGCTCCGGCGGGGCTTGAGCGACCCGCTTCGCTCGAGGCCCTCCGTTCAACAGGACTCATCGAGAAACGGATGAACGTCTCTGTAGTGTTGGAGCGTGACCCCGTCGAGCGCATGCGGCTCGCGGCGTGGTTGTCGGAGCAGCCGGGCGTGAACGTTTTCGCGATCGCGAGCGCGGACGAGCTCCCCGCCGTCCTCGACGCGCAGGACGTCTCGATCGCAATCGTGGGGCGCGTGGACGGGGTCCCACGCCGCGACGTCGTCCGCTCGCTGCTCGACGCGGGCTGCCGCGGTGTGATGCTTACGGCTGTCGAGCCCAACGAGCTGGACTTCGAGTTCCCGCGGAACGTCCACCTCGCCTCGGGCCTGGCAAACCCGGCGCGGGTGCGCCTCATCCTGCGCCGCTACCTCCAGCCCTCGCGGGAATTCAGCCCCGCGTTCCGCGTCCCCGAGCTCCTCCAGATGCTCTGCCTGAGCCACGCGTCCGGCCTCGTCGTCGGCTCACGCGAGGGCCGGGACGTGGGCACGATCGAGGTCGTTGAGGGCGAGGTCTGGGGCGCGCGCGACGCGCTCGGCTCGGGTCCGGAGGCGCTTGCGCGGCTCTGCGCGCCGTCGATCTCCGGGCGCGTTCGGGCGCTCGAGCCGGAGACGCTCGACGCCCGCTCGCTGCACGGTGACTGGCAGGGGCTCCTCCTCGACGCGCTCCGCGCGACGGACGAACGCGGCCTGACTGGCGGGGACCTGGATCGCGGGCCCCTGGATGACGGGAGCGGCGAGGGGGCCGAGCTCCGCTGGACGGGAACGTTCTCCGCGCTGCCCGACCCGGAGCGGATCGCCCCCTCCACTGTGGGCGAGGTCGTCCCGAGCGCGCCGCCGGCGATCGATCCCTCCGTCGAGGAGGCGAGGGCCTTCGCGGCGCAGAAGGAGGAAGCGGCGCGGGCGCTGCTCGCCCGTGACTACCAGCGAGCGGCGGTCGCCTTCCGGCGCGCCGCGGCGCTCCGGCCCGAGGACGAGATCGTCCGCATGAACCTCGAGCGCCTCCGAGCGCTCGGCTACTCCGGAGAGGAAGAACCGTCGTGATCTCGCTCGCCATGCTCAGTCAGAAGGGCGGCGTCGGAAAAACCACCATCGCCCTCAACCTGGCACTCTCCTTCGCTCGTGCGGGCCGAAGGACGCTGCTGGTCGACTACGACCCGCAGGGTGCGATCGGCCTCTCCCTCGGCGAGAAGGCGTGCGACGCGCCGGGCCTCGCCGCGATAGTCCGCGAGGGGCGCCCGCTCCGAGATGTCGTCCTCTCGCCGCGCGAGCGGAACCTCTCGCTCCTGCCTGCCGGCAGCGCCCCTGCGGAGGACCTCGACGCGTGGGAGAAGGCGCTCACCGAAGGGGCACTACTCGCACGGGTACTCGCCGAGGCCGCACCCACGTACGACCTGGTGATCGTGGACACGGCCGCTGGCCTCGCCGGCACGGCTAGCACTGCGATCCGCCTCGCCCGGTGAGTGCTCGTCCCGCTTCAGTGCGAGCCGCTCGCGCTGCGGACCATCCCAACCATCCTCGCGCGAATCGCCGGGCTCCGCGCGCGCGGCGAGGACGTCGAACTCGCCGGGATCGTCCTCAACATGTCGAACTTCCGCGACGAGACGAGCCTCGCGGTGCTCGAGGAGGCGTGGTCGCTCTACCCAAAGCTCGTGCTCGACACGCACGTGCCGCGCGACCCGTCCTTCCTCCGCGCGAGCGCCGCAGGCGTGCCCCTCGCCTTCTTCGGCAAGCGCCCCGCTCCCGTCAACGCCGCCTTCGATCGGCTCCAGGCCGAGCTCGCGCTCCGCCTCTTCCCCTCCGAGGAGTCCTCCGATGACACGCCGCTGGCTTTCCTGGACTAGCCGCGAAGAGGTCGATCGCCTCCTGTCGCTCCTTGAGGCGCCGGTCGCCGCCGACGCCGAGGCGCCGCCCGTGCCCGCGCGCGCTCTCCCGCCCACCGCGCCCGCGGCGGCGCCGCCCGCGGTGGTCGTGCCGCCTCCCGTGGTCGTACCCCCGCCACCGATCGAGGCGTTGCCGGCGCCTCCCGCGGCGGCGAGCCTCGCGACCCCCACCCTCCCAGAACTCGATCTCTCGTCCGCAAACCTCGTCGACCGCGTGCGCGCCTACGCCGAGTGGGCGCTCGACGCCTTCGACGCCTCGTCGACGTTCCTCTCGGACGAGCACGGGCTGATGATCCACGGCGTCTCGGCCGACGCGACCTACGTTGCCGTCCTCGCGCCCCTGCTCGTCGCGCTCGAGCAGGTGCGTCGCACGCTCGATGCCGACGCCTCGCGCGGCGCCGTCACCGTCCGAGCCGGAGAGGTCCTGAACTTCGCCGAGTGCGTCACACCAACGGGCCGCTACTGCATCGGCCTCGTGCGCGGCGACTTCCTCGACGACTCCCACCTCGCTCTCCTGCAACGAGAGCTGAACCGCACCTTCGAGGAGCCCAATGTTTGAGAAGCTACTGACGAATTCCAACGAGATCCCGAACCTGCGGACGGCGATCGTCATCACGATGCCGGACTGCCTGCTCTACGACTCGTGGTCGAAGGGCGAGTCGAGCTGGTCCGTCGAGGACGCGGCCGGTTACTTCGGGGATCTCGTGCGCGCGAACCGTCGTGGCCTCCAGTCCGTTGGCGCGTGGTCGGCGGACATGCAGATCACGATCGAGTCCGCCGACGCGCTCTTGCTCCTCCGGGAACTCGACGAGCACTTCGTCTGCTGCGCCGTCTTCGAGCGCTCCACGCCGCTCGGCATGGCCCGGCTCCAGCTCAAGATGCTGCTCGATCGGGTCCGCGCCTCGCTGCCGGATCTCGGCGTGGAGGAGCGCTCGCGCGGCGTCCGCATCATGGAATTCCTCGAGCGCTACGCCCCCGACCCGCACGCGGTGCTCCTCCGCATGGCGACGCGCACGGGCATCCCGCTCGAGAAGCTCCGCGACCCCGCGAGCCTCGGCGACGAGCAGGTCCAGGCGGTGGAGGAGGCGGCCAAGCGCATCCTCGGCCTCGAGCAGCTGCACATCTGAGGGAGACGCCGAGATGAACCGATTCGCCGAGCACACGACGCTGATCCCCGAGCACGACCTCACCTTCCTCGCGGGGACGCCTTACGTCTACCACTGCCACCACTTCAACCTCTTCCACGACCAGACGATCGACGACGTGATGGGCGAAGACGCGGGCTTCGCCATGCGCGCGGAGGTCGCCGCCGCCGCGTTCGCGCCCCTCTTGACGGCGCTCTACGAGCGCGCGTCGGCCCGCACGATCCCCGAGCGGCTCGAGCTCGCGCAGGCGCTCTTCGCCTCGATGGGGCAGGGTCGCGTGGACTTCGATCTCTCGGGCTCGACGCCGCGCGCGACGAGCACCCACGCCCACTACGGCTTCGCGTGGCGCGAGAAGTACGGCAGCCGCGTGCGGCGCTTCGATCCCGTCGATTCCGTCGCCGCCGGCTTCGTCGCCGCCGTCTTCGAGACGACCTCCGAGCGGGGAGATCGCTTCGAGGTCGTCGAGAAAGAGTGCATCGCGATGCGCGCGTCGAGCTGCGTGTTCGAGGGGCGCCCCGCCACGCGCCCTCGGCCTCCGCGCCTCCCGCTCGAGGCCGACCTGCGCCCCTTCTTCGGGCCGAGCGAGCGGGGCGTCGACGAGGCGGCGATCGCCGAGATCACGAAGGGCCTTCAGGGCTTCCTCCGCGGCGTGAGCGGCGACGAGCGCGGCCTCGTCCAGGCCTTCAACGTCTTCGTCACGCAGCACCTCGCGAGCTACTACAACGAGACGGGCTTCAACGCGGTCCGGCACGCCGAGGCCGTCTCTCGCCCCTCGGTCGGGCCTGCGGAGGACCTGCTCCGCGAGGCCGGCCACGTCTGCGTCTTCCACACCTTCGGCAACATCCTGCTCTCGCCCGAGTGGGAGGGCATGGTCGGGCCGCTCGGCGGCGCGCCGGAGGAGATCGTGCGTGGCTGCACCGCGATCGCGCGCGGCCTCGGCTTCGGCCGCTGGGCCGTCGCCGAGTTCGAGAAGGGCCGCCGCCTGGTGCTCCGCGCGGGCGCGAACTACGAGGCGGCGCACTGGCGCTTCCGCCACGGGGTGAGCGAGCGCTCGCGCTCCTACTTCATGCAGGGCGCCGCGCTCGCCTTCATGGTGCTCGCGCACCGCGTCCCGTGGGCCGAGCGCCCGCAGCTCGACGGCCGCTTCTACGACGACCTCTTCCGCCGCTCCGGCGGCCTCGGCTTCTCCATCGACGTCCCCCGCTGCGTCACCCGCGGCGACGACGTCACCGAGGTCGTGATCGCCGCCCAATGAAGCTCGAGCTCGACTCGGGCTGCACGGAGCGCGCCTCCTGGCGCGTCGAGCTGCCTCCCTCGGCGATCGACGCCGCCGCCCGAGGGTTGCTCGCGGCGGGGATGCGCGAGGACGCCTCGCCACCAGGGCTCGTCTGCCTCGTCGACGCGCGGAGGACGCGCGTGCTCCTGGTCAGGAAGACGGGCCGCTGCCAGATCCGCGTCGACGTCGACGTCCCACGCGCCGCGCGCCGCCACGAGGCGGAGCGGGTGGTCGCGCTGATCCTCCGCGCGGCGCAGGCCTGAGGAGCGGGAGCGGCTCGTCACGCGCCGGAGGGTGCTCAGCGCACGATGCCGAGCCCCTCGAGGGCACGCTTCAGGTCCTCCTCGAGCGCTCCAAACGCCGAGAGCTTACGAAGCGCCTCCAACGAGACCTGCTCCGCGATCATGGCCAGGTAGGGGTCCTCACCGCTACCCCTGGCCGGACGCCGGATCCCGCTCGCTAGGAAAGCCTGCGCCAGACGACCCTTGGGGTCCGACTCCCGCTCCGCGAGATCGGGTCTCGGAAGGCCGAGATCCGCGTCGGACAGGCTCGTCCCGAGCGCCTCCCGGAGCGCGTCTCCATCGACGAGCGCCCACGCCTCAAGCTCTCGGACGGGGACCACCGCGACGCCTCGGCCCCGCTCTCCGTACTCGTCTCGCAAGCGCTCCAGCGCAGGTGCGACCCGCTCGCGCCGAGCTTTGTCAGGATCGCCTCCGCCGTCCGCATGGACGAAGAGGATGTCCCACGCCCCCAGCTGCTTCTTCGCAGCTGCGGAGATGCGCCTGTCGCGCGATCTGCCTTTGGCGTCTCGTGGCTCTGTCAACGCCACCACCGGCCCGACCTCGACGAGCTCGCGCACGAGCTGGAGGCAGAGATCCTCGCACGCACGATGGAGTAGAGGCGCCAGGAACGAGTAGTCGCTCGTCCCCTCCGCGTAGAGTGCCAACCCCAGGTAGCGCACCCTCAGCGCTCCGTCGCGGTGTCGAGGATCTGTCGTACCTCGACCCCCGATACGTAACCGGGCGACGGAAATCCGTCGTCCCCGAGCTCCTGCTGGCGGCCCTGTGGTACACGGCGAAGGCGCGTCCGCTGCCGCGCGCGGCCGCTCGCAGGATCGGTGACGCTCGACACGTCGGCGAAGAGCACCGTGCATTCGCGCGCGTGGAGTTCCTCGTTCAGCACCGCCGACAGAGCGACCGGCGAGTGGCTGTTGAGGATCAGCTGGCGCGAGGAGCCGGGCGGGAACTCCCGGTCGGAGGGTCGAGTCACCATCGCCTCGAGGCGCTCCATCAGCTGCCGGAGTCGCCCCGGGTGGACGCCGTTCTCCGGCTCCTCGAAGCAGACGAGCCCGCGGCTCTTCGGGTCGTGGAGCAGCGTGAGCAGCGCCAGCACCCTGAGGGTGCCATCGGAGAGCACCTGCGCGGAGAACGTGAGCCCGTCTCGCGTCGTGGCCTCGACGCGGTACTCCCGGCTCGCCTCGTGCAGGTCGGCGTCGATGCGTCGAATCCCGCCGACGAGGCCGTTCAGATCGATCGAGATGTCGCTCAGCGCGCCCATTGGCCGGGCGTCGGTGCGCGTCTCCACCTTCAACCGGGCGAGCACCGCCGCGAGGTTGGAGCCGTCCTCGCTGAGCTCGTCCGGGGAGTGAGCCGGCACGGGCCGGCGGAGCAACACCGGATCGAGCTGCAAGAGCCGCCACCGCCGCAGCTCCTCGCGGAGCGCGAAGAGGTGCGGGAACTCGGCGCTCGTGATGCTCGAGAGCACGGTCGCCTCGGCGGCGGTCGCGGGGCGTTTGCGTCCAGCACGACCGTCCTGATGGATCTTGAACTCGGGGCCGTCGTCACCCTCGCCCGTCGTCAGGAACTGCCGCGCGCGGCCGTACCGAAGGAAGCGCTTCCGAAACTCGTGCGAGGCTCTCTCGGTCCGAGACCATTGGTCGTCGTTACGCGAGATTGAATTCGCCGACTCCTTCACGACCCGAACCCGCTCGATCCCGTTGGCGGCCTTGCGTCGTTCGAGCGTCAGCTCGTACCGCAGCCGCGTGCGTTCCAGCGTGATCTCGCTCCCCCAGGGATCTCGGGTGACCGGGTCGAGGAGTACCTCCACGGCGAAGTGCATCCGTTCGGCGTGCCCGGTCGGGGTGCGTCGAAAGAGATCGAGCGGCTCGCCGCGCATCCCCTGCATGGCGCTCGCGACGTCCGTGCTCGCGAGCGACGCGAGGAGCTGGATGGCGTCGAAGAGGTTGCTCTTCCCCGCGCCGTTGCTCCCGACGACGAGGGTGAAGGGCGACAGATCCACGGCGAGATCCTCGAAGCTCTTGAACCCGTCGATCTCAATCCGCGTCAGCATCGCTGCCCCTTGGGCGCAGGAGCATAGCGTGAGGAGCACGACGCCGCGCTCGCGATCGGCGACCCGACGCGAGCCCTCCGAGCGTCGAGCCGACCTCCCAGCGTCACGAGAGCGTGTCGTCCGCGAGCGCGAGCGGTGGGGTCGGGGGCGGCGAGGCGGGCGCGGGCGCGAGCCGCGGGGCGCGCCTCGGCCAGGTCAAGAGGAGGACGCCGAGGAGCGCGAAGAAGCCCGCCGCGACGGCGTAGGGGAGCGTGCGATCGACGTCGACGACGCCCTCCTGGGCGCGGAGCGCGGCGCTCGCCTCGACGCAGGCCTCGCAGTCGGGGCTCGCCTCGGCGGCGCGGTGGAACGCGGCGGCGTCGAGCACGCCCCGCTCGAGCAGCGCCGCGGCGCGATCGTGCTCGAGGCGGCCTCGCCACGACCTCGCGGCCTCGGCGTCCGGCGCGATCGCGAGCGCGCGGCGCAGGAGCCGATCGCGCTCCTCGCGGTCTGGGGTGCGCGCGCCGAGCCTCGCGTAGAGGAGCGCCGCCTCGTCGGCCGCCAGGTCCGGGCTCCGGAGCAGCGCCGCGTCGAGCGCGTCGAGCGCGGCGGCGTCGTCCCCGCGATCGAGCGCCCCGCTCGCCGTCTCGAGCGCGCGGTGGACGTGCGCGGCGCGGGCGGCGTCGAGCCTCGAGAAGAGCTCGTCGAGCGTGCGCTCCCAGCCCCACGCGAGGTCGGCGCTCTCGCCGAGGCGGGTCTGGTACGTCTCACGCGCCACCCAGACGCTGTTCTGTCCATACGCGCGGAGCGCCTCGCGGGCCGCCTCGCGGAGCAGCCGCTCGTCGCTGTCGACGAAGGAGGCGATGATGGGGATCGCCGCGAGCGTGCGCGTCTCCGCGTACGCGAGGAGGATCGGCGCGAGCTCGCTCCCCGAGCTGCGCTGCGCCACCGCGCCCGGCGAGCCCAGGCCGAGCCGCTCGCCCGACCAGCTCGCCCAGAGCCTCCCCTCGGCGCTCGAGGACGCGCGCGCGAGGATGGCGGCGGCGGCGACGCGATCGCCCAGGCGAATCGTCACCCGTCGCCCCTCCATCCGCCACGGCTCGCCGTCGAGCCCGAGCACGTCGGGCACCAGGCGGAGCGCGGGCGTCGCCCCGATCCGCTCGAGGCTCCGGAGCAGCGCGAGCGGCTCGGCGACGCGGAGCATCGCGCGCGAGCGATCCGCGTCGAGCGCGGGCGCGAGCCCCGCGGCGAGGTCGACGAGATCGTCGGCGCGGCGCGAGCCCGTCGCCCGCCGGATCGCGGTGAGCGCCTGGCTCGCCTCCTCGGCGGACGGGCGTGAGCGTGCGAGCACCTCGAGGCGCGCGCGGATGGCCGGGACCGCCTCCTCGGGCAGCGTCGAGAGCGCCTCGATCGCGGCGGCCCGCGTCGAGGGATCGTCGGCGCCGAGCCCCTCCGCCAGCGCCGCGAGATCCACGCTCGGCGCGTCCGCGAGCGCGCGGCACGGCGCGCCGAGGAGGAGCAGCGCGAGCGCGAGACCGAGGAGCCCCCCGACGACGCGCAGGGAACGCACCCGCTGCCCTGACTCGTGCCGTTCCCTCGTCGTCGGAGCGGCTGCGCCCAGACGCTGCCTCAAGCCGAGTGCGTCGGCCCGAGCCTCCCTCCCGCCCGGCCAGCGCGCGCTGCCCGACGGATCACGTCGAGCGCGGAGCGCCGTCAGCCCGCGATCTCGAAGCTCGCGAATTCGCCGGTGTAGCTGCGCCAGCGGGTGTCGATCTTGTCCACGCGTGCGGTGGATGGTCCGTGCTGCGCCCATGCGAGGAAGTCCTTCACCTGGTCTTCTTCACCCTCGGCGACGAGCTCCACGGCGTTGTCGGGCCGGTTCTTCACCCAGCCCGTCAGGCCGAGGCGCTTGGCCTCTCGAGCGGCCGAGGCGCGGAAGTACACGCCCTGGACGCGCCCTCGGATCACGAGATGGATCCGCTTCAAAGACATGAGATGCATCCCTCCTACGCGAGGCGGGCCTCGCGTGACAACTTTTCGGAGGGACGTCGTACCCCAGATCGGGGTCGCTCGCGCGCCCCATCGAGGGCGCGGCCTCCTTGCGGAGCGCGCCGTCCTCCGCTAGATCGCGGGCCCCTCTCATCTCCCGCCGTCCACAGGGGACGCGCGACGCGAGGCGCGGAGGGCTCCGAGGAACCATGAAGGAAGGCATCCACCCGGACTACAAGGAAGCCACCGTCAGCTGCGCGTGCGGCCAGGTCTACCGCACGCACTCGACGCGAGGCTCGTTCTCGGTCGACGTCTGCGGCGCCTGCCACCCCTTCTACACGGGCAAGCAGCGCATCCTCGACACGGCCGGACGCGTCGAGCGCTTCCGCAAGAAGTACGAGAACGTCGCGAAGCCCGCGAAGGCCACCAAGGCCGCCAAGGCCTGAGCCAGCACGGATCGGACACCTCGAGCCCCGCCCGCACGCTCGCGGCGCGGGGCTCGGCGCGTCTGCGCGCCGGCTACGCCGGCCGCCGGGACGCCCGTGGTATCACGAGCGCGTGAGCCTCTCGCCGAACGCCACGCTGATCGGGATCCCCTACTCGCCGTGGACGCTCCAGGCGCGCTTCGCGCTCCAGCACCACGGGCTCGCCCACCGCTTCGAGCCCTACCTGCCGCTCGTCGGCGAGCCGATGCTCCGCGCCCGCCTCTCGCTCCACGAGCGGCGCCTCGTCGGCGAGCGGCTGAGCGTGCCCATCCTGATCGAGCGGGATCGCGTCACGCCCGACTCGCGCGCCATCGCGGAGCGCGCCGAGGAGGCGAGCGATCAGGACCGCTCGCGGACGCTCTTCCCCGCGGAGCACCTCCAGGCGATCGACCGCTGGCTCGACCGCCTCGATCTCGCGAAGCAGGCCGCGCGCCTGCTCGTGACCGAGCGGATGCTCGACGACGAGGGGGCGCTCGTCGACGCGATGCCGCGGCGATGGCCGCGCGTGCTCAAGCGAGCGTCGCTGCCCGTCGGCCGCCGCACCTGCCGCTTCATCCTCGCGAAGTACGGCGGCGACCTCGGCGAGCGCGGGGGGCGCCTCGATCCGAGCGATCGCGACGCGCTCGGACGACTCGTCCTCGACGTGCTCGTCGCCGCCTCCGACAAGCTCGAGCGGCGCAGCTACCTCGCGGGCGATCGCTTCAGCTTCGCGGACGTCTCGCTCGTCACCACCCTCGAATTCGTCTCGCCCTCCCCCGCGCTCGGGGGCGGCGTCCGAGCCTTCGCGGACGCGCGGCTCGAGGGCGCCCTCCCGACGCTCCTCGCCGCGCGCGAGCGGATCGTGCGCGAGCACCCCTTCGAGCCCGCGCGGTGAGCGCCGCCGGACGAGCCGAGCGGGCGCGCCGCACCCTGATCGTGGGCCTCGACTGCGCCTCGCCGCGCCTACTCTTCGATCGCTTCGCGGGCGCGATGCCCACGCTCCGGCGCCTGCGCGCGAGGGGGAGCTGGGGGACGCTCCGCTCCGTCGTCCCGCCGATCACCGTCCCCGCGTGGGCGTGCGCGACGACGGGCCGCGACGCGGGCGAGCTCGGTGTGTACGGCTTCCGCGACCGTGCGCCGGGCTCGTACGCGCTCGGGCTCACGACCGCGCGCGCGATCGACGCGCCCCACGTCTGGGATCGCGCGATCGAGCGCGGCGAGCGCGCGGCCGCGCTCTTCGTGCCGCCCTCCTACCCGCTCCGCGAGGGCATGAGCGAGCGGCTCGTCCAGGTCTCGTGCCTGCTCACGCCGGGCGCGGACGTGCCGCACACGCACCCGCGCGCCCTCGCCTCGAGCCTCGCGGAGCGCTTCGGCCCCTACGTCCCCGACCTCGATCGCGCCCTCGAGGGGGATCGCGCGATGGACGCGCTCGCACGGATGACGCGGCAGCACTTCGACATCGCGGAGCACGTCCTCGACGCGCACGATCCGTCCCTCCTCTTCCTCGTCGAGATCGGCGTCGATCGGCTCCACCACCTCTTCTGGCCGCTGCTCGATCCGAGCGATCCGCGCCACGTCCCGCGCCACCCCCTCGCGCGCCGGGCGCGCGACTACTTCGCCCTCGTCGACCTGCGGATCGAGCGCCTCCTCGACCGGATCGGCCCGGACGCGAACGTGATCGTGATGAGCGATCACGGCGCGCGCCCGCTCGAGGGCGGCGTGCGCATCAACGAGCTCTTGCGACGTGAGGGGCTGCTCGCGCTCCACGACGCGCCCGAGCGCCCTCGGCCCTTCGACCCATCGCTCGTCGACTGGTCGCGCACGCGGGCCTGGGGCGAGGGCGGCTACTACGCGCGCGTCTTCGTCAACCTCAAGGGGCGCGAGCCGGAGGGCCTCGTCGAGCCGAGCGAGCTCGAGCCGCTCGTCGCGAGGCTCGAGCGCCTCCTCGCGTCCGTGCCCGACCCGAGCGGGCGGGGCCACCGGATCGTCCGACCGCGCGACGCGTTCCGCGAGACGCGCGGCTCTGCGCCGGAATTGCTCGTGTTCTTCGGGGACCTCGCGCTCCGCTCGCTCGGCGAGCTCGGCGGCGACGCGATCGTCGTCTCGCCGGACGAGGTCGAGCGGAGCGGGGGACGCGGCGGCTGCAACCACGACTGGGACGGCCTCTACGTCGCCGCGGGCCCCGACTGGCCGCGCGCGCCGGACACGCCGCGCGAGCTCGGGACGCTGCTCCTCGATCGACCGCGCTGACCGCGCGCGGTGCGCGGCGAGGAGTTGCTCGCGCCCCTGGCCATCGTAGAAACGCGAGCCCTCATGCTCCCCTTCGACAAGCTCGACGCGCTCGCCGCTCGCTTCCGCGAGCTCGAGGAGCTGATCTGCTTGCCAGAGGTGATCGCGGACGCCAAGCGCTACGCGAGCCTGCGCCGCGAGCACGCCGAGCTCGGCGCGCTCAGCGCCGCGTACGCCCGCCTGCGCGCCGTCGAGCGCAAGATCGCCGAGGATCGCGCGGCGCTCGCCGATCCCGAGCTCCGCGAACTCGTCGAGGAGGAGCTGCCCGCGCTCGAGCGGGAGCACGCCGCGCTCGAGGCGGAGCTCGAGGTCCTGCTCCTCCCCTCCGACCCGAACGACGCGCGCGACACCATCGTCGAGATCCGGAGCGGCACGGGCGGCGAGGAGGCCGCGCTCTTCGCGGCGGATCTCTTCCGCATGTACGCGCGCTACGCCGAGCGTGTCGGCTGGAAGGTCGAGGTCCTCTCGACGAGCGAGGCGAGCGCGGGCGGCGTCAAGGAGCTCATCGCCTCGTTCACCGGCGAGCGCGTCTACTCGCGGCTGCGCTTCGAGGGCGGCGTCCACCGCGTCCAGCGCGTGCCGGCGACGGAGAGCCAGGGCCGCATCCACACCTCGACCGCGACCGTCGCGGTCCTCCCCGAGGCGGACGAGGTCGACGTCCAGCTCGACGAGCGGGACCTCGAGATCTCCATCGCCGCCGCGGGCGGACCGGGCGGTCAGGGCGTCAACACCACCAACAGCGCCGTCCAGATCCTCCACCGGCCGAGCGGCCTCATCGTGAAGTGCCAGGACGAGCGCTCGCAGATCAAGAACAAGGCGCGCGCGCTGAAGGTGCTCCGCGCGCGCCTGCTCGAGCGCGAGCGGGAGGCGGCGCACGCGGCCGAGGCCAAGGAGCGCAAGAGCATGGTCGGCACCGGCGAGCGCTCCGAGAAGATCCGCACCTACAACTACCCGCAGAGCCGCGTCACCGACCACCGCATCGGCCTCACGCTCCATCGCCTCGACGCCATCCTGAACGGCGACCTCGACGAGCTCTTCACGGCGCTCCGCACGCGCCACACGGCCGAGCTGCTCGAGCGGCAGGGCCGCCTCGTCGTCTGACGGCGCGAACGCGCCGCGCCGACCGACGCGGTGAGCGTCGCGCCGTGCGCCCGCGCGCGGGGGCTCTCGTCCCCACCGCGCGCGCGTCCTCGCCTCCCCGATGGGGTTGGGTGACACCACCGAACGGAAACCTACGGTGCTCGACGTCCCTCTTCTCGGGACCGAGGCCGAAGATGACCGATTTCAGCTCCCCGCTCCCCCTGCTCCCCCTCCGCCACGGCGTCGTGCTCCCGTCGCGGCGCGCGACGATCCCCGTCGGGCGCCCGCGGAGCCGCGCGCTCGTCGAGGCGCTCTCGAGCGACGCGCTCGTCTTGCTCGCGGTCCAGCGCGATCCGGCGATCGACGATCCCTCGCTCGTCGATCTGCACCCCATCGCCACGCTGGCGCGGGTCGTCGATCGCACCGATCGAGGCGCGCGCGGCGTCATCCTCGTCGTCGACGCGCTCTCACGCGCCTCGCTCGCCTCGCTCAGCGCGAGCACGCCCTACTGGACGGCGCGCGCGCAGCCGATCGAGGAGCCGGCCGCGAGCGCGGAGGCGGTCGAGCTGATGCAGCAGATCAAGGCGCGCCTGCGCGAGCTCGTGCCGAGCGACCGCGCGCTCACGGAGGTGCTCGCGAGCACGGACGAGCCGGGCGTCCTCGCCGACCGCGTGGCGTCGTGGATCGAGGTCGAGGACGTCCGCAAGGTCGAGGCGCTGCTCACGATCGAGCCCGAGGCGCGCCTGCGGCTCGTCGTCCAGCTCCTCGCCGAGGCTCGCGCCAAGCACGAGGTGCGCGCGCGCATCGAGTCCGAGGTCCGCAAGGAATTCGGCAAGAACCACAAGGAGGCGATGCTCCGCCAGCAGCTCAAGGCGATCCAGCGCGAGCTCGGCGAGGACGGCGACGGCGCGAAGGACAAGCTCCGCGAGAAGCTCGAGCAAGCGACGCTGCCCGACGACGTGCGCGAGGTCGTGACGCGCGAGCTCCGGCGCCTCGATCAGGTCGGCGGCAACCAGGCCGAGGCGAACGTGATCCGCACCTACCTCGAGTGGATCGCGGAGCTGCCGTGGGCGGCGCGCGCCGACGCGCGGACGGATCTCGACGCGGTCGAGGCCGCGCTCGAGGCCGACCACTACGGCCTCGAGGACGTGAAGCGTCGCATCCTCGAGCACATGGCCGTGCTCGCGCTCGGCGGCGAGGGCAAGGGCACGATCCTCGCGCTCGTCGGGCCGCCGGGCGTCGGCAAGACCTCGCTCGCGCAGTCGGTCGCGGACGCGACGGGGCGCCCGCTCGTGCGCGTCTCGCTCGGCGGCGTGCGCGACGAGGCCGAGATCCGCGGCCACCGCCGCACCTACGTCGGCGCGCTCCCCGGCCGCGTCGTCCACGCGCTCCGCAAGGCCAAGGTGAAGAACCCGGTGATCGTCATCGACGAGCTCGACAAGCTCGGCAAGGGCGGCTTCCAGGGCGACCCCGAGGCGGCGCTCCTCGAGGTGCTCGACCCCGAGCAGAACGCGACGTTCACCGACCACTACCTCGAGCTCCC
Source organism: Sandaracinaceae bacterium (assembly GCA_039809495.1). GTDB lineage: Bacteria > Myxococcota_A > Polyangia > Polyangiales > Sandaracinaceae > JAFLCL01. The sequence goes on along the minus strand of JBDHVC010000016.1, from coordinate 65,710 downwards.
CTTCGACCTCTCGGAGGTGCTCTTCATCGCGACCGCGAACGATCTCGGCCCGCTCTCGAGCCCCCTGCGCGATCGGCTCGAGGTGATCGAGGTGAGCGGCTACACGACGGAAGAGAAGCTCGAGATCGCCGAGCGCCACCTCCTCGAGCACGAGCGCCGCCGCGTCGGCCTGCCCGAGGGCGCCGTCACGTTCCCGCGCCCGCTCATCGAGCTCGTCGTCCGCGAGTACACGCGCGAGGCGGGCGTCCGCCAGCTCGGGCGCGAGCTCGGCAAGGTGCTCCGGAGCGTCGCGCTCGAGGTCGCCCGCAAGCGGCGCGAGGCGAGCGCCATCACGATCGACGAGGCGCGCGTCCGCGAGGCGCTCGGCAAGCCCCGCTACTTCTCGGAGCTCGCCGAGAAGAGCAACGCGCCGGGCGTCGCGGCCGGGCTCGCCTGGACGCCGACCGGCGGCGACATCCTCTTCATCGAGACGACGAAGATGGCCGGCAAGGGCCACGTCGAGATCACCGGCCAGCTCGGCGACGTGATGAAGGAGTCCGTGCGCGCCGCGCTCGCGTACCTGCGCTCGCACGCCGAGGCGCTGGGCATCGACCCCGCCTTCCTCGAGCGCAACGATCTCCACGTCCACGTCCCCGCGGGCGCGATCCCGAAGGACGGCCCGAGCGCGGGCATCACGATGTTCACGGCGCTCGCCTCGCTCCTCACCGGGCGGCGCGTCCGAGGCGACGTCGCGATGACGGGCGAGGTGACGCTGCGCGGCCGCGTCCTGCCGATCGGTGGCCTCAAGAGCAAGCTCCTCGCCGCGCACCGCGCGGGCTTCGGGCGCGTGATCATCCCGAAGCAGAACGAGCGCGACCTCGTCGAGGTCCCCGAGAGCGTCCGAGACGAGCTCGAGATCCTCCTCGCCGAGGACGTCGCCGAGGTGCTCGCCGCCGCGCTCGAGCCGGACGCGCTCGGGCCGGACGCGAGCGCGAGCGGGCCGCAGGAGCTGAGGACGCGCTCCTCGGGCGCGGGCGAGCCGCCGCTCTCCGCGCGCCACTGATCGGGGGGCGCACCGTCAAGCGGGGTCGAGGTACTTCGCGACGATCTGCTTCGTCCCGTGGCCGGGGAAGTCGACGGTGATCGTGGGCGGCGTGCCGCCCTCGACGCTCTTCACCTTGCCGACGCCGTAGCGGGTGTGGCGCACCTTCATGCCCCTCGCGAAGCCCTCGACCGACTTCTCCTTCGGCGGCTCGAGGCGGATCGTCGAGGCGCCGTGGAGCGAGCGGCGCTCGAAGCCGTCGTCGTGGCGCGCGGAGCCGCGCGAGCCGCCCTCGGCGCGCCGATCGTCGCGATCGTAGCGGTCCCCGAGGAGGTCGGCGCCCGAGAACCCGTGCGTCGTCATCGCGCTCGCGCCGCGCGTCCGCCGCTCGAGATCCGCGCTCGGCAGATCGTCGAGGAAGCGGGACGCGGTGCCGAGCCGGAGCGTCCCGAAGACGTAGCGGCTCGTCGCCCACGCGAGGGTCAAGGTGCGCCGCGCGCGCGTGAAGGCGACGTAGGCGAGGCGCCGCTCCTCCTCGATCGCCTCGGCGCCGCCCCCGTCGTCCTGCGCGCTCGAGAAGGGGAAGAGCTGCTCCTCGAGGCCGACCACGATCACGTGATCGAACTCGAGGCCCTTCGCCGCGTGGACCGTCATCAGCGTGAGCTGCTCGCGCGGGCTCGCGTCCCCCGCCTCGGCGGGGCTCGTCTCGAGCGTGACGTGCTCGAGGAAGCGCGTGAGGAGCCCGGGCTCGCGGGTCGCCGCGTCCTCGGGCGTCGCGAGGCTCGGGCGCGCTCGCAGCGCGTCGCCCGAGCGCTCCTCGTCCTCGAATTCCTCCATCGAACCGACGAGCGCCGTGAGGTTCTCGAGGCGCGCGTCGCTCTCGGCGGTGTTCTCCTCGCGGAGCACCGCCTCGTAGCCCGTCTTCGCGAGGACCCGCCGCGCGAACGCCGCCAGGCCGGACGCCTCGCGCGCCTCACCCTCGCCCGCGAGCAGCGCGGGCGCCTCGTCGCGCAGCTCGCGCACGAGCTCGAGGAAGCGCCCGAGCGCGCCGCCGGGCTTGGCCGAGGCCGCGCGCTCCGCGGCCGCCCAGACGCCCGTCCCGTGCCTCGCGGCGTCGTCGAGGAGCCGATCGATCGTCACCTTGCCGAGCCCGCGCGCGGGCGTGTTCACGACGCGCAGGAACGAGACGTCGTCCTCCGGGTTCGCGACGAGCCGCAGGTAGGCGAGCAGGTCCTTCACCTCCGCGCGGTCGTAGAAGCGCACGCCCCCGACGATGCGGTAGGGGACGTTCGCGCCGCGCAGCGCCTCCTCGAGCGCCCTCGACTGCGCGTGGATGCGGTAGAAGACCGCGAGGCTCGAGAGGGGCTCGCCCGCCTCGCGCATCCGCGTCGCCGTGCTCACGACCAGCTCCGCCTCGTCGCGCTCGGAGCCGCAGCGCACGAGCTCGATCTTCGGGCCCTCCGGGTTCTCGGTCCAGAGCTCCTTCGGCTCGCGATCGACGTTCTTCGAGATGATCGCGTGCGCCACGCGCAGGATGCGCCGGGTCGAGCGGTAGTTCTGCTCGAGCTTCACGACCTGCCCGTCGGGGAAGTAGCGCCGAAAGTCGAGGATGTTGCGGCGATCGGCGCCGCGCCAGCGGTAGATCGACTGGTCGTCGTCGCCGACGACGACGACGTTGCGGTGCACCGACGCGAGCGCGCGGACGAGGCGGAATTGCGCGGGGTTCGTGTCCTGGAATTCGTCGACGAGCAGGTGCTGGAAGCGTCCGGCGAGCTGGAGCCGGAGCGCCTCGTCCTCCTCGAGCGCCTGGACGAGCCGCGCGATGATGCCCCCGAAGTCGAGGGCGTTCGCCCGGCGCATGCGCTCCTCGTAGCGCCGAAAGACCTCGCGGATCCGCTCGCCGTCGAAGCTCGGCAGCGCCACCGTCTCGGGGCCCTCGAGCTCGTTCCGGGCCTGGTTGATGATCGCGGCGATCATCTTCGGCGGCAGGCGCTTCTCGTCGTAGGCGAGGTCCTTGAGGACGCGCGCGATCATCGCCTTCTGATCGCCGTCGTCGTAGATGGCGAAGTCGCGCGCGATGCCGATCGCGTCGGCGTGGCGGCGCAGGAGCCGCGCGCAGACCGAGTGGAAGGTGCCGACGGCGAGGCTCGAGGCCGCGCCCGGCACGAGCCGCTCGAGGCGCTCCTTCATCTCCCCCGCCGCGCGGTTCGTGAAGGTCACGGCGAGGATGCGCCAGGGCGGCACCCCGTGATCGAGCACGAGGTGCGCGATGCGGTGCACGATGACCCGCGTCTTGCCGGAGCCCGCGCCCGCGAAGACCACGAGCGGCCCGGACGGGAAGAGGACCGCCTCCACCTGCGGATCGTTCAACGAGGTGAGGTCGACGCTCGGGATCATGGTGGACGTATGTACAGCGTGGCGATCGACGCCGCGAGGGGGGACCGCGCCTCGGGGAGGTGGCCGTGGTACAAGAGGGGCGATGCCTCCTTCCACCCGTGAATCGGCCGGGCGGCCGACGACATCGGCGGCCGAGGCAGCGAAGGCGACCGCGAGCGGTTCGCTCGCGCGCGAGCGGGCGCGACGAGCCGCCGCGAGCGCGGAAGAGCGGGTGAATCGGCCCGAGCTTGGCGCGTCTGACGGTTCCCATGAGGCTCCGCCCGACGACCCGCTCCCCCCGACCGAGGGCGAAGAGCGCCCCGACGAGGCGAGCGAGCGCGCCGAGGCGCTCGAGCTCGACGCCTTCGAGGCCGACGACGCGCGCGCGCTCCACCACGCCCCGAGCGATCGGGAGATCGACGCGGAGCTCGTCCGACGCGCGCAGGCGGGCGAGCCGGACGCCTTCCGCCAGCTCTTCGAGCGCTACCACAAGCGCGTCTACGCCGTCGCGTTCGGCGTCCTCAAGAACCGCCAGGACGCGCTCGACTGCGTGCAGGAGGGCTTCGTCAAGGTCCACCGGCACCTCGCGAGCTTCCAGGGCAGCTCGTCCTTCTACACCTGGCTCTATCGGATCGTCATGAACCTCGCCATCGATCAGCTCAGGCGCCGCAAGACCGCGAGGCCGGTCGAATTCGACGACGCGCGGCGGCGCGACGGCGTCGAGCCCGGCGACGAGGCGATCGTGTCGCGGCTGCTCGACGAGAACCCGCGCAAGGCGGTGATCCGCCGCGAGCTGCTCGAGCGCGTGCAGGCCGCCCTGGCCGAGCTCCCCGAGTACCACCGACAGGTGATCCTCCTGCGCGAGATCGAGGGCATGTCGTACGAGGAGATGGCCGAGGCGCTCGAGGTGCCCAAGGGCACGATCATGAGCCGGCTCTTCCACGCGCGCCGCAAGATGCAGGAGGCGCTCAAGAGCTACGTGGACGGCGACCTCGAGCTCGAGGAGTGACCATGGCACCCTCCGACCGACACGACGACGCGATCCAGGATCGGGAGCTCCACCAGCTCTTCGACGGAGAGCTCTCGAAGGACGAGGCTGACGCGCTCCGCGCGAGGGCGCGCGCGCGCGGCGGCTCGAGCGCGCGCCTCAAGCTCGAGGGGCTGGGCGAGGTCCGAGCGCTCGTGCGCGCGGCGCTCGAGGAGGAGGCCGGCGCGATCGACGCCGAGGCGGCGTGGGCGAGCGTCGCCGCTCGGATCGAGGGCGCTGACGAGCGCGCGAGCTCGAGCCCGAGCCCCAAGCCGGCGCTCCGGGTCATCGAGGGCGGCCTGAGCGAGCGCGACGAGCGCGAGGCGAGCACGACGAGCGCGACGCGCGAGAGCGCTCCGGCGGAGCTGCTCGGGCGCGCCACCGAGGCGCCCGCGCGCGACGAGGACGCGCGCACCCGCGAGCGGCAGGTCCGCACCCGCCGGACGTTCATGGTCATCGTCGCCGGGATCGCGGCGATCGCCGCGGCGGCGATCGCGATGTTCGATCGCGACCCCGGCTCGACCCACACGCCCCCGTCGACGCAGCTCGCCACGGCGGTCACGCCTCCGGACGAGGCCGACGACGAGCTCCAGCACACCGAGGTGGTCGCGGTCGACTTCGGCTCGAACGTCGGCGCGGTCTTCTCCGTCGAGGGCGAAGAGGGCGCGCGCTACGCCGTCGTCTGGCTCAGCGACGACGAGGGCGACCCCTCGCCCGGCGACGCGCACCTCTGACCCACCGACCGACGCCATGCAGAAGCCCCTCGCAAAACGCCCCACCTCGATCCCGCTCGCGCTCCTCGTCGCGACGGCGACGCTCGTCGGCGCGCACGCCGCGGCGGCGCCGAACGACGCGGACGGCGCGCGCGCGGGGCGCGACGAGGCGCGACCGCCCGCCCAGCGCGTCGAGCCCGCGCGCGTGCCGGGGGAGGTCTTCGTGATCCTCGCGAGCGAGGCCGCGGGCGAGATCGCGCCCGAGCTCGCGTCGATGCCCGCGCTGCGGCAGCCGCCCTTCAACGCGTTCCACTCCATGCGCCTGCTCGCGCGCCCGACGGTGCGGCTCACGATGGGCGAGCCCGAGACGATCCCCCTCCCGAACGGCCGGATCCTCCAGCTCGTGGTCGAGGAGCGCACCGCGGAGGGCCGCTACCGCGTGCGCGTCTCGATCAACCGCCCCGAGCAGCGCGACTACCTCCCGCTCCTCGAGATCGTCGCGCCGCCGGGCGATCCCTTCTTCTTGGCGGGGCAGAGCTTCATGGGCGGCACCCTCGTCCTCGGCGTGCGGCTCGGCGAGCGCCCCGCGCGCTGACGGCGCGCCACCTCGGCCGCGCGTTTCCCCTCGAACGCGGCGCGGATCGGGGCTAGAGCCCGCTCGTGAAGCGAGACGCGCCCGACGTCGTGATCTACGAGCCGAGCCCCCCTCCCGCGCTGCCGGCGGAGCGGGTCGTGGAGCTGCTCACGCCCTTCGTCACGAGGGAGCGGCTCGCGCGGTTCTCGGCCGTCCTCGATCAGCGCACGCGCAGCCTCGTGCCCGTCCTCGACGGGCTCTCCGATCCCCACAACGGCGCGGCGATCCTGCGCTCGGCGGACGCGTTCGGCTGCCACGAGGTCCACCTCGTCGAAGGGCGCCTCCCCTTCGCGTTCTCCTCGCACGTGAGCCGCGGCACCGAGCGCTGGCTAGAGCTCCACGCGCACGCGAGCGCGGAGGCCTGCGCGGACGCGCTCGAGGCGGCCGGCTACGCGATCTTCGTCGCCGACATGCATGGCTCGATGACGCCGGAGGACCTCGCGAAGGTCCCTCGCGCGGCGGTCGTCGTCGGGAACGAGAAGCGCGGCGTCTCGCCCGCGCTCCGCGCGCGCGCGAGCGGCGTCTACCGCATCCCGATGGTCGGCTTCGTCGAGAGCCTCAACGTCTCGGTGGCGACGGCCATCACGCTCTACACCGCGACGCGCGGGCGCCACGGCCAGCTCGATCCGCGCGATCGCGCGCAGATCCTCGCGCGCTTCTTGCTCGCGCAGGTGAAGGACGGCGCGCGGCTCGTCGAGGAGGCGCTCGCGCGCGCGCCCTCCACGCGCGAGGAGCCCTCGTCGAACGCATGAGGGCGCCTTGCGCCCGCGGTTCCGATTTGCGAGAAGGTGTGCGGACAAGGAGGCTCGTACCCATGACGACGAAGCGCACGCTCTCCATCGGCCTCAATCGCGACGGTCGCCTCGAGGTGTTCTATGTCGCGAAGGACGGAACGCTCCGCCACAACTGGCAGAAGAGCCCGAGCGGGCTCTGGGCCGCGGAGGAGACGCTCGCGGCGCGCGCCGTCCACGTCGCCACGGGCGTGAACGCCGACGGACGCCTCGAGGCGTTCTGGATCACGCCCGACGGCGAGGTCTTCCACGACTGGCAGAAGGAGGCGGGCGGCGACTGGGTCGGCAAGAAGCCGCTCCACAAAGAGGGCGAGGCGAAGGCCGGCGCGGCGGCCAAGGCGCAGCTCCTGCGGGTCGCCGCGAACGCCGACGGACGCCTCGAGGTCTTCTACATCGACGACCACGGGCGCCTGCTCCACGACTGGCAGACGAGCCCCAACGGCGACTTCCACGGCGCCGAGCGGCTCAGCGCCGCCGACGTCGCGCCCGTGACCGCGCTCGACGTCGGCCGGAACGAGGACGGAACGCTCGAGGTCTTCTACGCCGGCGGCGACGGAACGCTCCTGCACGACTGGCAGGTGAAGGCGAACGGCGACTGGCATGGGCCGGAGAAGATGGCCGGCAAGGCGATCGAGATCCGCGTCGGGAGCAACGCCGACGGACGCCTCGAGGTCTTCTTCCGCGACCCGACCGGCCTCGTCTTCCACGACTGGCAGACGAGCCCGAACGGCCAGTGGCACGGCCTCGAGAGCCTCGAGGTGCGCGCGCGCGTGCTCGACCTCGCGAAGAACCGCGACGGCCGCCTCGAGCTCTTCTTCATCGACGGCGACGCGCAGATCCGAAACCTCTTCCAGATGCGCCCGAACGGCGACTGGGGCACCGACAAGGAGGTCCTCGGCGAGCACGCGACGGACTTCGCGATCGGCAAGAACCAGGACGGCCGCCTCGAGCTCTTCTACTGGGGCAAGGGCGAGGACGTCTGGCACAACTGGCAGCCCCACGCCGGCCACGGCCCCTGGAACCCGATCGTCCACTACGACAGCCACGCGATCGGCTGAGGCGAGCCTCGCGGACGGTGGGGGCCGGACGGTGAGGGCCTAGGGCGCGCGCGGGCGCGGCCCTAGGGCGTCGCGAGGCCGCACCAAGGCGATCGAGCCTCGGTCGGCGCGAGGAGGCTCGGCGTCTGCATCGCGCCGAGCGGGACGACGTGAGCGGTTGGCCGCGCGAGGCGGGCGCTCACGCGCGCGAGGTCCGCGTCGTCGAAGACGCCCACGCTCTTCAGGTGTCCCCCGAGGCGCGCCGAGAGGTCCTCGATCGCCGCGGCCCCAACCGGGTGGACGACGACGTTGCGCAGGCCCGGCGAGCCGCGCAGCTCGCCTCGCTCGATGGACACCGCGTGCGCCTCGCCCTCGAGGACGAGCGCGGCGAGCGCGTGCGCCGTGTCGCGGAACCGCCGCTCGGCCGAGCGCTCCTCGGGGGTGAGCGCGCCCCTCGGGAGGACACGCTCGACGCGCGTGAGCGCGGTGTCCAGCGCGCGCGCGGCCTCCTCGGCGGAGATGGCGCCACCCTCCTCGACGAGGAGCGCCTGCGGCGAGAGGCAGCCGCGCTGGTCGTAGCGCGCGACGTCGAGGGCGAGGGCGTCGAAGGAGGCTTCCGTCGGGCGCGCGTCGCGGGAGAGGAGCGCGAGGGAGAGGCCGCTCCCGTGCGGGACGAGCTTCTCGCCCGCGAGGGCGCGGTAGACGCGCATCGTCTCGTCGCTGCCCCAGACGTGGACGCGCTCGGCGTGCTCGACGAGGTCGCGGAGCGCCGCCGCGTCGGCGCGATCGCTCGGCGCGAGGGCGATCGCGCGCGCCAGCGTCGAGCCCTCCTCGGCGAGGATCGACGCGAGCCTCGCCGCGACGCCCGGGCGGCGCGAGGAGACGCGCACGGTGATCGCGGCGCGCGCGAGGAGCGCCCAGACGAGCGGCCGCACGATCACCGTCTCGACGTTGCTCGGGAGCACCATCGCGATCCGCTCGGGGCCGCGGAGGCCCGCGAGCGCGGCGAGCGCCTGCTCGAGCTCGACCCGCACGGCGGCGCTCGTGACGATCGCGTCGCGAAACGTCGGCCCCGAGAGCGGCGAGCCGACGTCGTCCGGGCCGAGTCGGCCTCGCTCGGCCTCCTCGGCGAGCCGAGCGAGGCCCCGCTCGATCCACGCGAGGACGCGCTCGTCGCTCGCCGCGGCCAGCGCGGCGCGGTCGGGCGTCCCGCTCACGACGGCTCGCTCGGACGCCACCCGTACGCCTTGAGCCGCGAGTAGAGCGTCTTGCGGTCGACCTTCAGGATCTCGGCCGCGCGCGAGCGGTTGCCGCCCACCGCGTCGAGGACGCGCAGGACGTAGCGGCGCTCGACCTCCTCGAGGCTCACGAGCTCCGAGGGGTCGTCGGCCGCGACGAGGACGTGGCGCGGCTCGAACGCCTGCACCTTGTCGGGGAGATCGGCGACGGTGATCTCCTCGTACTCCGCGAGCGCGACCGCGCGCTCCATCGCGTTCATCAGCTCGCGGACGTTGCCGGGCCACGAGTACGCGAGGAGCTTGCGCGCCGCGTCGGGCGCGATGCCGCGCACCGGCCGCTTCGTGCGCTCCGCGATCTTCCTAAGGAATTCGTGGGCCAGCTCGAGCACGTCGGGGCCGCGCTCGCGCAGGGGCGGCATGGCGATCGAGACGACGTTGAGCCGGTAGTAGAGGTCCTCGCGGAAGCGCCCCTCGGCGATCTCGAGCTCGAGGTCGCGGTGCGTCGCCGACACGATGCGGGGATCGACGTCGATCTCGTGATCGCTGCCGATCGGGCGCACCTTGCGCTCCTGCAGGACGCGCAGGAGCTTCGCCTGGAGCGGCAGCGGCAGCTCGCCGATCTCGTCGAGGAAGAGCGTTCCCTTCGTCGCCTCGAGGAAGAGGCCCGCGCGCGCCGCCTTGGCGTCGGTGAACGCGCCGCGCACGTGCCCGAAGAGCTCGCTCTCGAGGAGGTTCTCGGGGAGCGCCGCGCAGTTGACCGCGACGAAGGGCCCCTTCGCGCGGTCGGAGCGCAGGTGGACCGAGCGCGCCGCCAGCTCCTTGCCCGTCCCCGTCTCGCCCGTGACGAGGAGCGGCGCGTCCGTGACGGCCATGCGATCGATGAGCGCGAAGACCCGCCGCATCACCGGCGAGTCGCCCGTCATCGAGAGGTTCCGCGGCGCCTCGCGCACCTCGCGCAGGCGCTTCACCTCGACGCGGAGCGCGTGCAGCTCCGCCGCGCGGCTCACGCGGAGCGCGAGCTCCGAGAGCTCGAAGGGCTTGGGGATGAAGTCGTGGGCGCCCGCGCGGATCGCCGCGATCGCGAGCTCGAGGTCGCCAAAGCCCGTCATCAGGATCACCGGCACGTCCGGCCGCTCGATCGTGAGCCGCTCGCAGAGCTCGAGCCCCGTCATCCGCCCGAGCCGGACGTCCGACACGATCGTGTCGAAGCGCGCCTCGCGCGTCTTCTCGACGGCCTCCTCGGCGCTCGACGCGCTCGCGACGAGGAAGCCTCGCCCCCCGAGGTCGCGCTCGACCAGGGCGCGCAGCGCGTCATCATCCTCGACCACGAGCACACACGGCTGGGAGGCCATCGCGGCGGAGTGTAACGAGTCCAGGGGATCGTCGCCCGCCCCGCGCTCGATCCCCGCCCCGCGCTCGGCCCCTGCCCCGGGATCGATCCCCGCCCCGCGCCGTCAGTTCGGGTGCGCGAGCTCCGCCTCGACGTCGCGGAGCCGCCGCTCGACGACCGCCGCGAGCTCGTCGAGGTCGAAGGGCTTGGCGAAGCAGGCGAGCGCGCCCGCGTCGCTCGCGCGCTTCTCCACGTCGTCGTCCGCGAACGCCGTCATCAGGATCGTCGTCACGCGGTGCGGCGAGCGCGCGAGCATCCCGAGGAAGCTCAGGCCGTCGACCCCCGGCATGCGGAGGTCCGAGATCACGATGACCTGCTCGCGCGGGTCGGGCCCGAGCGACGCGTAGGACTCGACCATCGCGAGCGCCTGGAGCGCGTTGCTCGCGGCGACGAGCGTGAGCTCGGGGTCGATGCGGCGCAGGTACGCGACGACGAGCTCGCGCATCGCCTCGACGTCGTCGACGACGATCACGGTCGCGTGGACGCTCGAACGCGGGCTCGACGACGACGGCATGACGTCGTGCGGGTTTGCACGGGTCGTGCCGCGCGGCGCTGACGTTTTCCCCGGCGATTCTCCGGCGCGGGTGGGGCGAGGTCGGACACTGGGGCGTTCCTCCAGGCGGCGTTGCGCGCCCTGCGCGCTCGGGCAGAGTCCCTCCATGTCGATCGCCGTGAGGCTCTGGCTCTCGCTCGTCGCCACCTTCGTCCTCGTCGTCGGGATCGGGATGGCGCTCCGCGTCGAGGGCGAGCAGGCGCTCCTGCTCGAGACCACCCTGCGCGATCGCCGCTTCTTCGCGTACGCGCTCGAGGCGGCGCTCTCGAGCGAGTCGAGCGAGCGCCCCGAGGAAGAGGCGCGGCGCGTCCTCGAGCAGCCCGAGGTCGCCGCGGCCCACATCGACACGCGGCTCGTCGCGCTCGACGGCGGGCTCTTCCCCAGGCCCGCGCTGACGAGCGCGCACGACGCGCTCGCCCGGCACGACGTCGCGGTCGGCGTCGAGGGCGACGAGCTGCTCACCTACGTGCCCCTCGGGCAGGGGGAGCACGCGATCGCGATCGAGCTCGCCGAGCCCAAGGCCGTGACGAGCCTCTTCGAGCGCATCGGCTTCGCGTCGCTCGCGATCCAGGCGCTGATCCTCGCGACGATCGCCGCGTTCGTCGCGTTCTTGCTCGTGCGCTCGCAGGTCGGCCGGCCGCTCGAGCACCTCGGCGCGCTCGCGCGGCGCATCGGGCGAGGGGAGCTGTCCGCGCGCGAGGCGCCGCTCGGGGCCCGCGAGGTCGCGGAGCTCACGCGCGCGATGAACCACATGGCGGAGGATCTCGAGGCGGCCCACCGGGCGCTCGACGCGAGCTCGCTCGCGCGGACGCAGGCCCTCGAGCAGCTCCGCCACGCCGATCGGCTGCGCACCGTCGGTCAGCTCGCCTCGCAGCTCGCCCACGAGCTCGGGACGCCGCTCAACGTCGTGAGCGGGCACGCGCGCCTCATCGAGCAGACGCCGAACATCGCGAGCGACGTGCGCGAGAGCGCGCAGAGCATCCTCGAGCAGAGCTCGAAGATGACGAAGAGCATCCGCGGCGTCCTCGACCTCTCGCGGCAGAAGAGCCAGCGCGGCGCGATCGACCTCGTCGCGCTCGCGGAGACGGCGCGCTCGACCTTGGCGCCGCTCGCGCGCAAGGCCCGCGCGGACGTCGAGATCGAGCGCGGCGGACCGGTCTCGACGGTCGAGGCGAGCTCCGAGGAATTGCTCCAGGTGCTCACGAACCTCCTCGTGAACGCGTTCCAGGCGATGAAGGACGGCGGCCGCGTCGTCGTCGGCGTCCACGAGCGCGACGCCGATCCGCCCCCGGGATCGAACGCGTCGAGGGGCCGCTTCGTGGTCGTCTCGGTGAAGGACGAGGGGCTCGGCATCGACGCGGAGGACATCCCGCACGTCTTCGAGCCCTTCTTCACGCGCAAGCCCCGGGGCGAGGGGACGGGCCTCGGGCTCGCGGTCGTCGACGGCATCGTGCGCGACCACCACGGCTTCGTCGTGGTGCGGAGCGAGAAGGGCGCGGGCACGACGTTCGAGGTCTTCCTCCCGCTCCGCGCGGGCGACGACGCCGAGGCGCGCCGTCAGTCGACGTAGCCAATCGCGCGCAGGCGGGCCTCGGTGCGCGAGAGGTCGTGCGCGCCGCGCACGCTCGCCGCCTCGAGGCGCGCGGCGGGGAGCGGGAGCTCGCCCGCGCGGGCGACGAGGAGCTCCTCGAGCACACGCCCCGCCGCCTCGTCGGGCGGGGCGACGCCCATCCGCGCGAGCAGCGTCGCGGTCGCGTCCGCCATGCGCGCGTCGAGCTCGCCGATCGGCCGCACGCTCGGCCCGAGGGCGATGAAGAGCCCCCGATCGCGGTGGCTCCCGGCGAGGCTCCGCCCCTTGCGGCCGCGGTACTCCTCGGGCGCGAGCCGCCGCACGATCCGAGCGAGCGGATCGTCGGTCGAGGGCGCGAGGTTGTAGGTGGCGCCGGGCTCATAGCGCTCGCGATCGAGCGCGAGCTCGAGGACGACGTCGGGCGCCCGCTCGACGAGCGGACCCGCGTAGAGCGCCTCGCGCGGGTGGAGCGCGCGCACGATCGGCTGATCCGTCGCGGGATCGCGGAGCGCGAGGAGGCCCTCCTCGAGCGCGGCGAAGACGCGCGGGACGTCCCTCGGATCGAGCACGCCCTCGGGCTCGCGGCCGCGGAGGTTGTAGGAGAGCGAGGGGAAGTAATTGAGCTCGTCCGAGAAGACGCGGGTGCGCGCGAGGTCGATCGCGCCGTAGCGCGCGCGCGACTCGACGAGCCCGGGCAGCGCGCGCCCGAAGGCGTGGAAGAGCGCGTGCTTCGCGCGCGGCGGGACGCGGGCCATCGCCGAGGCGCGCAGGCGATCGAAGAGCGCCGGGCCGCCCGCGCGAGCCGCCCGGAACGAGAGCAGCCCGAGCTCGGCGAGCGCGCGGTTCACGTAGAACACCTTGTCGCTCGCGGGCCCCGAGCCGTGATCGCTCACGATCGTCAGCTCGACGCCGGGGCCGGCCTCGCGGACGAGGCGCGCGAGGGCGCGGTCGAGCGCGCGGTAGACGCGCGGGTAGCCGTCGCGCTCCTCGGGGCTCGCGTCGGCGGGGTGCCGCGGGGCCCGCTCGTCCCAGAGCGCGTGGAGGTGGTGCGACGCGGTGTCGCTCTCGCCGAAGTAGAACGCGAAGAGGTCCCACGAGCGCGAGGCGAGGAGGTAGCTCGCGAGCTCCGTCCGCCGCTCCACGCGCGCCTCGAGCCGCGCGCCGAGCGAGGCGTGCCAGCCCGGCCGGTCCGCGACGAATTCGTCGACGTCGTCGAAGCGGAGCGGCCCGAAGCGGCGCGTGAGCTCCGCGTGGAGCGCGCGCGGGTGCGCGTAGCTCGCGTCCGCCTCGAAGTCGACGGGCGAGTCCCAGCCCGAGAGGGAGACGCCGTGCTCGAGCGGCTCGGGCGGGTAGGTCGCGGGGAAGCCGACGCTCGCGCACGCGAGCCCCAGGCGATCGAGGCGCGCGAAGATCGTCGGCACGGCGCGCACGGTGCCGCCCGTGAACGCCACCCTCGCGCCCACCCGCGTCGTGAAGTCGAAGACGCCGTGCACCCCCGGATCGACACCGGTGAGGAAGGTCGTCCAGTTCGGCAGCGTCGCGCAGGGGACGACGCTCCGAAGGCGCGCCCACGCGCCCTCGCTCATCGCCGCGTGGAGCGTCGGGAGCGCGGCCGGGCCGATGCGATGGATGACGTCGACGTCGGCTCCGTCGAGCCCGACCACGAGGTGGCGCGCGCTCATCCGCTCACTCGGCCGGCTCGGCGAGCCCGCCCGCCGCGAGCACGCCCGCCGCGAGCCCGCCCTGCGCGCCCACGCCGAAGCGCGCGAGCACGCCCTCGAGCGTCCCGAAGACCTCCGTGCGCTCCTCCTTCGTCGCCGCGACGCCCACGCGCTCGCGCCACGCGGCGCTCTCCATCGCGGCGATCGCCACCTCGATCTGGCTCGCGTCCGGCTCGCGCGTCGTGATCTTCTGGAAGAGGAAGCCCGGGTAATTCACGAAGCGGAGCGGGCCGCGCGTGAGGTGTCGCGCCGAGAAGCGCTGGAATTCGTAGCCGAGCGCGGCGATGACGGGCAGGAGGCCGATGCGGAGCGCGAGCGTCTGGAGCTGGCCCGAGAGGCCCGCGGCGTGCGGCAAGAGGAGGGGCGTCGCGACGCTGCCGACGACGATCGAGAGGACGACGACGACGACGAGGAAGGTCGTGCCGCAGCGCGGGTGGAGCGGCGACTGGGCGCGGACGTTCTCGACCGTGAGCGGGAGCCCCGCCTCGTAGGCGAAGATCGTCTTGTGCTCGGCGCCGTGGTACTGGAACACGCGGCGGATCTCCTCGAACGAGCCGATCACGACCATGTAGATCGTGAGGATCGCGAGCTTGAAGGCGCCCGTCACCGCGTGGAACGCGAAGTCCTGCACGCCGAGCTCGATCCCGACGAGGCGCGCGAGCCCGACCGTGAGCGCCTGCGGGAGCGCGATGAAGAGCCCGATCGCGAAGAGGAGCGAGAGGGCCATCGTGAGGCGCGAGCCGCCGCCCTCGCCGCCCTTCTCTGGCGCGCGCACAGGCTCGCTCGGCGCGCGCTCGCCGAGCGCGGCGCCCTCGCCCTCCGCGCGCTCCTCGACGAGCTGCTGATCGGCCGAGAATTGGAGGGCCTTGTAGCCGAGCGACATCGACTCGACGAGCGTGACGACGCCGCGGACGAAGGGCCACTTCCGGTAGGGCGTCGAGGAGCCCTCGACGGGGCCCTCGCGCACGACGATCTGGCCGTCGGGCCTGCGCACGGCGACGGCGAGCCCCGACGGCGAGCGCATCATCACGCCCTCGATGACCGCCTGACCGCCGATGTAGGGACGCGCTTCGCTCATGGCTCGCTACTCTTACCGAAACGAGCCGCGCGCGCGAGCGAAGCCCTCCCACACCTTCCGGTCACCCGAGCGCGGGCGCGGCCGTGGTATCACCGCGCGCATGAGCGAGATCGAGCGCGTCGTCGTCGTCGGATCGGGCACCATGGGGCACGGGATCGCGCAGGTCGCCGCGCAGGCGGGGCTCCGCGTCACGCTCACGGACGTCTCGAGCGCGCTTGTCGAGAAGGGTAAGGCGGCGATCGATCAGAGCCTCGCGCGCCTCCGCGACAAGGGGAAGATCGACGCCGCGAGCGCCGACGCCGCGAGCGCCGCGATCACCCTCTCGACGGACGCCGCGGGCGCGAGCCGCGACGCGGACCTCGTCATCGAGGCCGTGCCCGAGCGGATGGAGCTCAAGCTCGAGCTCATCCAGACGCTCGCCCAGGCGGCGCCCGCGCACGCGATCGTCGCGACGAACACGAGCTCGCTCTCGGTGACGGAGCTCGCGGGCGCGGCGGGCGATCCCTCGCGCGTCGTGGGCCTGCACTTCTTCAACCCCGTGCCGCTCATGGAGCTGCTCGAGATCGTGCGCGCGATCCAGACGAGCGAGGACGTGATCGAGCGCGCGCGCGCGTTCGCCGCGAGGATCGGGAAGAAGCCCATCGTCGTGCGCGACGCGCCGGGCTTCGCGACGAGCCGCCTCGGCGTCATCCTCGGCTGCGAGGCGATCCGCATGCTCGAGCAGGGCGTCGCCTCGGCCGAGGACATCGATCGCGCGATGGAGCTCGGCTACAAGCACCCGATGGGGCCGCTCAGGCTCACCGACCTCGTCGGGCTCGACGTGCGGCTGATGATCCTCGAGCACCTGCACCGCGAATTGGGCGAGCAGTTCCGGCCGCCCTCGCTCCTTCGGCAGCTCGTGCGCGCCGGCCACCTCGGGCGCAAGAGCGGGCGCGGCTTCTACACGTACCCGAAGCCCGCCGAGCGCTGACAGCGCACCGACAGCGCGCCGAGGGCGCGATCAGCCCTCGACGACGTGGTACTCGGCGGCCTCGATCGCCTGGACGAGCGCCTCGCGGGTGACGTCGCCCTCGATCCGCGCGTGGCCGACCTCGACCTCCGCCTTCGTGATGCCCGGCACCTTCGCGAGCGCCTCCTTCACGCTCATCACGCAGTGCCCACAGCCCATGCCCTCGATCTTCAGCTCGTGGATCGTCATGGTGCACCTCTGCCTCGCCGAGGCGGCGGAGGCAACGCGCGCGCGACCTCCGAACGGAGAGGTGCGGCGGCGAGCCGCGCCGTGAGCCGCTCTGTCAGCCGCTCGCGCCCGGACCGGGCAGGCGCGGCGAGGAGGGGGCGCTGATCTCGCGCGCGCCCTGGGGTGGGCGGAAGTCGAACGTGGAGGCGCCCAGCTCGCGGTTGAAGCGGAGGTTCGAGAAGTCGAAGCGGTTCCAGTTGCCGTCGGGATCCTCGATCGCCACGCGGCGCACGACGCCGAGCGTGTCGGGGCGATCGTCGACGTAGAGCACGACGCGCACGAAGTGCGGATCGGGGCGGCGCGGCCGCAGCTCGAGCGCGTTCGTGTGCGCCGGCGCGGCCGCCGAGGGGGCTCGCAGCGAGAGGCGGAAGTCGCGCGCGAGGTCGGCCGTGCCCGTGAGGAAGCCGAGCGCCGCCGAGGCGCCCTCGCTCGCGCCGCGCGTGTACTGGCCCGGCGCGCCGTCCTCGCCCGGCTCGTAGTAGATGAAGCCCGCCGGCGTCGAGACGACGACCTTGCCGCGCGGCTCGGCGTAGTCGAAGCGGATGAGGCCCGGCCTCTGGATCGAGAGCGCGCCGCGCGAGCTCTGCGTGCGGCCGTGCGCCTGGATCCAGAAGTGCTGCTGGAAGTCGGCCTGCACCGTGCGGGTCTGCTCGTAGAAGGCCTGGACGCGCGCCGCGACGAGCGCGGCCGTGACGGGCTCCTGCGCGGTCGCTACCCGCGGCGCGAGCTCGCTCGCGGCGAGCGGTCCGGCGAAGAGCGTGAGGGCGAGGGCGAGGGCGAGCGGGCGAAGGGTCGGGGACGAGCGGTTCACGAGGGCCTCCTCAGGCTGCGTCGAGCGGACGTGGTGGCTTCGACCTGGGCCGAAAGACGCGTATTCATGGGCGATTTTCGCGAGCGGTCGCGCGCTCGCTTCGGATCTCGTTCAGAGTCGCCGGGCCGAACGCGAGCGCCCCGCTCCGAGCGGCGAAGCGGGGCGCGAGGCCATGCGCTCGAGGTCTTCGAGCGAGGCTCAGGCCTTCTTGTAGATCGCCATCACGTCCGAGAGGAGCTTCACCGCCTCCGCCTCGGGGCGCTGGAAGGCGTTGCGGCCCATGATCGAGCCGAAGCCACCGCCCGCCGCGATACCGCGGATCTCCTCGAGGACGGCGTCCGTGCCCTTGGCCTCGCCGCCCGAGAAGATGACGATGCGCCGCCCATCGAAGCACGCCTTGACGACGTGGCGGATGCGATCCTCGAGCCGCTCCGTCGGGAGCTTCTCGTAGAACTTGCGCGCGTCGTCGCGCTCGATGTGCGCCGTCGGCGGCTTCACCTTCACGACGTGCGCGCCGAGCTGGCAGGCGATGTGCGCCGAGTAGGCGATCACGTCGAGCGCCGTCTCGCCCTGCTTGCTCATGCCGCCGCGCGCGTAGCTCCAGAGCACCGTCGGCAGGCCCGCCTCGCGCGCCTCGGCGATGAGGTCGCGGATCTGGCCGTAGGTCTCGTTCCGCGCGGCCGAGCCCGGGTAGATCGTGAAGCCGATGGCGCTGCACCCGAGGCGCACCGCGTCCTTCACGCTCGAGGTGAGCGCCGACTGCGGCGCGGCCGGCGTGCCGAGCAGGTCCGAGTTGTTGACCTTGAGGATGAGCGGCAGCGCGCCCGCGTAGCGGTGCGCGACCGACTCGATGAAGCCGAGCGGCGCCGCGTACGCGTTACACCCCGCCTTCGTCGCGAGCCCCGCGTGGTAGTGCGGGTCGTAGCCGGCCGGGTTCGGCTCGAAGCTGCGCCCCGGGCCGTGCTCGAAGCCCTGGTCGACCGGCAGGATCACCATCTTGCCCGTCCCGGCGAGCGTGCCGTGGTTGAGCATGCGGCGGAGGTTGCCGATGACGCCGGGGCTCTCGCCCGCGTAGTTCGACAGGATCTTCTCGACGATCTCGGTCATGCGTGCCCTCATGGGTGAGATGGGGCCGAACCCATACCAAGAAACCGCCGGGACCGACAGGGGCGGGCGCCCTCGTGCGTTCCGACAGACGCCCCCTCGCCTTGTGCGAGAAGTCGTGGGAGGGTAGCGCCGCCGCTCGCACCTGCGACGGATGCGAGTACGCACGATGTCCACCTCCCCCGGTTCCTCCCCTCGAATCCTTGTTGGTGCACGAATTCTCGGCACCGGGAGCGAGCTCCCGAGGATGGTGCGCACGAACGATGATCTCGCGCACATGGTCGACACGAGCGACGCGTGGATCCGCTCGCGGACCGGCATCGGCGCGCGGCACATCGCGGCGCCCGAGGACAAGACGAGCGACATGGCGCGCCGCGCCGCCGAGCGCGCGCTCGAGATGGCCGGCCTCACGGGCGCGGACCTCGACGCCATCATGGTCGCGACCGTCACGCCCGACCGGCCCCTCCCCTCGACGGCCTCTTTGCTCCACCACCAGCTCGGCGCGAGGACGAGCTGCGCCGCCTTCGACCTCGCCGCGGCCTGCGGCGGCTTCTGCTACGGCCTCGCCCTCGCGCGCGGCCAGATCGAGGCCGGCCTCGCGAGGCACGTCCTCGTGATCGGCGTCGAGCTCCTCTCGCGCATCGTCGACTGGACGGATCGCGGCACCTGCGTCCTCTTCGGCGACGGCGCCGGCGCGGTCGTCCTCGGCCCGAGCGTCGAGGGCGCGAGCGGCCGCATCCTCGGCACCGCCCTCGGCGTCGACGGCTCGCTCACCGACTCCCTCACCGTCCTCGCCGGCGGCGTCGAGGAGCCCGCCAGCGAGGCGAGCGTCAAGGCCGGCCGCCACTTCGTGAAGATGAACGGCCAGGAGGTCTTCAAGGCCGCCGTCCGCTACCTCGCCGAGGTCTCCAAGCGCGCCATCGCCGACGCCGGCCTCACCCCGCGCGACATCGACTGGCTCGTCCCCCACCAGGCCAACCTCCGCATCCTCGAGGGCGTCGCCCAGCGCCTCGAGCTCCCGACCGAGCGCATGGTCCTCAACATCGAGCGCGTCGGCAACACCTCGAGCGCCTCCATCCCCATCGCCCTCGACGAGGCCGTCCGCGACGGCCGCATCCAGCCCGGCCAGAACCTCCTCTTCTGCGCCCTCGGCGCGGGCGTAGCCTTCGGCGCCGTCGTCGTCCGGTGGTGAGGGGCTAGCGGCCTCGCTGCGCGGCCGCCAGCTCCTCGTACACCTTCAACGTCTCGGCGATCACGATCCGCTCGTCGAAGCGTTCGAGCACCTTCGCTCGCGCGGCCTTCCCGAGCCGCGTCCGAAGCTCCGGATCCTTCGCGAGCCGCTCGATCGCGTCCGCCAGCGCGACAGGGTCCTTGACCGGAACGAGCAGGCCATCGACCTCGTGGGTGACGACCTCGCGGCAGCCCGGCGCGTCAGTGGTCACGAGCGCGCACCCGCTCGCTCCCGCCTCGATGAGGCCCTTCGGTAACCCCTCGCGGTAGCTGGGCAGCGCGACGACGTCGACGGATCGGAAGAGCGCCGGCATGTCATCGACGTGCCCGAGCCACTCGACGAGTCCGTCCCTCACCCACCGCTGGACGTCCTCCTCCGGCACTGCCGCCGGGTTCCCCGGATCGGGCGTCCCCGCGAGGAGGAACGCTGCCTCCACCCCACGCTCTCGCAGAATCCCCGACGCCTCGACGTACTCCGCGAGCCCCTTGTCCCAGAGGAGCCGCGCTGGGAGGACCACGCGCAGTCGTCCAGCCTCCTCACCTCGCTCACCAGGCACGAAGCGCTCCGTGTCGACCCCAGAGCCGGGGATGAGCCTCACCCGCCACCGCTTCACGAGCCCCGCCTCCTCGAAGAGCCGCGTGTCGTCCGGGTTCTGGAGGATGAGCCGCGCCCCCTTCCCGCCTAGCGCTTGCTGAAGCAGCCTCCGCACGATCGGCCGCAGGATCTTCGCCTTCCGCTCGTCGCTGATGAACACGTACCCCATCCCCGCGACCGCGTTCACCCGTCCTGGCACTCCAGCTGCGCGTGCCGCGAGTGAGCCGTAGACAGCGCACTTGATCGTGAACCCGTGCACGATGTCCGGGCGTTCACGCCGAAAGAGCCGCGTGAGGTACGCGAGCAACGCCCCCTCGCGCACCGGATCGAGGCTTCGACGGTCCATCGGCACCGCCTCCCACCGCAGGCCGAGCTCGCGGAGCTTCGGCCCGTAGGGGCCACCGGGCGAGATCAGCAGGAGGTCGTGCCCCGCTTCCCGGATCGCCAGCGCGAGCGATCGGCGGAAGTTGAAGAGGTACCAGTCGGTGTTGGCGAAGAGGATCAGCTTCACTTCGCGAGCCTCAGCCGAATGGCATGAATTGGTAAGGGAGCCAGAACTCGGCGTGCGCCGCGTAATTGAGCCAGACGAAGAGGACGACGCCGTAGAAGCCGACGACGCCCGTAGCGAGGCTGCCCCGCAGATCGTCGCTCTTCGACAGGTTGGGGAGTCGACCGAAGGCGAAGAGCTGGATCGGGATGAGGTAGAGGGCGACGCGATCGACCGCCGTCGACGCGAGCGACACGAGCGGGACGCAGACGAGCGCGAGGACCGACATCCAGGTCCAGAGGCGGCGCTCCCGCTCGTCGGGCACGAGCCGCTCGCGGAAGAAGAGGAGGATCGTGGCGGGGACCACGTTCATCATCACGCGGATCATGCCGCCCTGTGACTGGTACTCGGCCTCGACGTAGTTCTCCCAGAGCGTGTCGGTCGATTTCTCGAGGAGGAGGTAGTAGAGGAGCGCGGTGACGACGCCGACCCAGGTCGCGGTCCAGGCTCGGCTCCGCCTCGCGGCGAGCGCGGCGATGGGCAAGAGGAGGACCGCCGACTTGTGGAACGTCGCGCCGACCGCGATCCAGAAGGCGAAGGCGCGCACCCGGCCCTCGCCGAGCGCCGCCAACCCGAGCAGCGCGAAGCCCAGCGCCGCCGCCTGGCGCGTGTAGCCCATCCCGACGACGATCAGCAGGTAGGGGACCGCCGCCGTGAGCGCGAGCCACGGCGCGGGCTGTCGGCGGCAGAACGTCACGGTGCCGAGCACGAGCACGATCGCGCAGGTGAGGTTGACGGCGTAGATGTCGCCGCCCGCTCGCGCGACGAGCCAGTTGAGGAGGTAGTAGCCCGGATCGCCGAATTCCAGCGCCTCGTCGAAGGTGAGGCTCGAGATCTCCTCGAAGTGCGGGAGGTAGCTGAACCAGTCGCCACCGACCTCGTGCCGGAGGCCCATCATCAGCGCGAACACGACGCCGATGAGGCGCCAGGACCAGCCCTCTCGCCGCTCGTCCTCGGGGCCACCGATGAGGGCTCGGCCCGCGGGGACCGCGAACATCAGCCAATAGGGCCACATCAGCCGCTCGCTCGGGTCGCCTCGAGCCAGGCCTGGAACATGAGGACGGACCAGAGGCGCGCGGACAGGGACGCCTCGCCGCGCTGGTGCCGCTCCCAAGCGTCGCGGATGGGCTTGGGGTCGAGGTAGCCCTCCCGCTCGAGCCGCTCCTCGGAGAGGAGCTCCTCCCCCCACGCTCGAAGGGTGCCCCGGAGCCACGCCTCGAGCGGGACGCCGAAGCCCATCTTCGGGCGCTCGACGAGCGCGCGCGGGACGTGCCGATCGAGCACCTGGCGCAGGATCCACTTGCCGCGTCCGTCGCGGAGCTTCTTCTCCATCGGGAGCCGCCAGGCGAATTCGACGACGCGGTGGTCGAGGAAGGGCGCGCGCGTCTCGAGCGAGACGGCCATCGCCGCGCGATCCACCTTCACGAGGATGTCGCCGGGGAGGTAGGTGACGCCGTCGAGCGCCATCATCCGAGCGACGGGTTCGGCGGTGCGAGGCCAACGGAAGCGCTCGTCGAGGAGGCTCCTCGGCGTCGCCGCGCCGCGCACGATCCGGCTCGTCCCGGCCCACTCGGTGACCATCGAGACGTAGAGGTCGTCGAGGTCCCTGAGCCCGCGCAGGCGCGTGCCGATCTTGTGCAGCTTGTCACCCGGGAGCGCCACGCCCGCCCAGGCGCCCGGCGCGCGGAGCACGCGGTTGAGCGCGTCCGAGGGGATCGCCGTCAAGGCCGAGCCGATCATGCGACGCCCGGGCGTCGGGATCCACCGGAGCGCGCGCCACGCACGACGCCCGAGGAAGTAGCGGTTGTAGCCGCCGAACAGCTCGTCTCCTCCATCTCCCGAGAGCGCGACGGTGACGTGCTCGCGCGCGAGCCGCATCACGAGGAACGTCGGCAATTGGGACGAGTCGCCGAAGGGCTCGCTGTAGATCGCCGGCAGCCGCGGGATGATCTCGAGGGCCTCTCGCGGGGAGAGCCGCAATTCCGTGTGATCCGTCCCGAGGTGCCGCGCGACCGCGCGCGCGTGGTCCGCCTCGTCGTAGGCCTTTTCCTCGAAGCCGATCGTGAACGTCCGGATGGGCCGAGCGCTGCGTGTCTGCATCAGCGCCGTCGTCAGGGAGGAGTCGATGCCCCCCGAGAGGAGCGCGCCGATGGGCACGTCCGAGAGCATCTGCCCCGCGACCGCGTCGCCGAGGAGCGCCTCGAGCTCATCCACGGCGCGCGCGTCGTCTCCGCGATAGGGCTCCTTCTCTCCGCGCTCGACCGCGTCGCGAAGCGACCAGTAGGCCCTCGGCTCGAGCGCGGGACGCTCCGCGCTCACCCTCACGTAGGTCCCTGGCTCGAGCTTCCGGATGCCGCGGTAGATCGAGTACGGCTCCGGCACGTAGTTGAGCCGGAGATAGAGGGCGAGCGCGTCGCGATCGAGCTCGCCTCGGAACGCGGGGTGCGCGCGGAGCGCGCTCAGGTCGGAGCCGAAGAGGAGCGCCTCGCCCTGAAAGCCGTAGTAGAGCGGCTTCTCGCCCATCCGATCGCGAGCCAGCCAGAGCTCGCGCCCCTCGCGGTCCCAGAGGGCGATCGCGAACATCCCGACGCTCCGGCTGAGCGCGCCCTCCACGCCCCACGCCTCGACCGCGGCGAGCAGCGTCTCCGTGTCCGACGTCCCCCGCCACGCGAGCCCGCCGCTCCGCCCCTCGAGCTCGCGCCGCAGCGCGAGGTGGTTGTAGAGCTCTCCGTTGTAGGCGACGACCCAGCGCCCGCTCGCCGAGAGCATCGGCTGATGACCCGCGGGGGACAGGTCGAGGATCGAGAGCCGGCGGTGCCCGAGGGCGACGCCCGCCTCGGCGTCGACCCAGACGCCCTCGTCATCGGGCCCGCGATGCCGGATGCGATCGGCCATCGCCGACGCGCGTGACGCGAGCTCCTGCTGATCTGCCCGACCTCCGAGACTTCCCACTAAGCCACACATGGTCTCAGCTCCAGGGGGTGGCCGAGGCTACCCCAAGACGACGATCTTCCTCGCGGCGCCTCAGCCCAGCCAGCCTCGGAGGCGACGGCGCCCTCCGCGTTCGCGCGCGGCGCTTCGGTCGCGCGCGAGCTCCTCGTAGAGCCGCTCGTACGCTCGGACCACGGCGCCAATCTCGTAGCGCGCTCGGACGCGCTCGAGGGCTCGCATCCCGAGCGCCCTGCGCTCCGCCTCGGGCAGCGCGAGCACCGCCGAGAGCTCGATCGCGAGCCCGGTCATGTCACCGACGGGGACGACGCGGCCGGTGTCGCCCACGATGTCGGCCGAGTCGCCCGCGTCCGTCACGACGCACGGGACCCCCGAGGCCATGGCCTCGCCGACGACGTTGGGGAACCCCTCCGAGTCGGAGGAGAGCACGAACACGTCGAACGCCGCCATCACCCTCGGGATGTCCGTTCGCCGCCCGAGGAGCTGGACCCGCCCCTCGAGGCCGAGCGCACGAACGCGCGCCGAGAGCTCCGCGTTCTCCCAGTCCACCTCGGCCCCGACGAGGACGAAGTGGACGTCGCTCATCGAGCGCTGCACCGCTCGGGCAGCGTCGAGCAGCCCGAGGTAGTTCTTGAGGGGGTGATACCGACCCACGGCGCCGACGAGGAGGCTCCCGGGCGCCAGCCCGAGCTCGGCGCGCACGGCCCCACTCGCCGCCTCGTCGGGCCGAAACTGAGACAGATCGAAGCCGTTCGGGATCACGTCGATCCGGCGGGCGTCGTAGCCCAGGCGCACGTGCGCCGCTCTCCCTCGCGCGGAGCACGACACGATCCGATCCGGGACGACCCTCGAGAGCGCCGCGCACGCCCGCACCACCGCGTACCTCGACGCGCCGATCGTGGGGAGGTCGGTCATGCTGTTGCGCAGCCCCCACACGACCGCGACGCCCCCGACACTTCTCGCGACCACCCCCCCGAGGAGATCGGCGTGGTGCATCCACGTCTGGACGACGTGAGGCCGCTCGCGCGCCACGATCCCTCGCAGGTGCCGGAGCTCCGCGGGCGTCGGTAGCGCTCCGCGGCGCAGCTCGGCGGTGACGACCTTCACGCCGAGCGCCGCGATCCGCGGGCCCATCTCGCCCTCGTCGGTGAGCGAGACGACGGTCGACTCGAAGCGCCCTCGATCCATGCGCGAGAGGAGCTTGAAGAGCATCATCTCCGCACCGCCGGTGCTCAGCCCGCTGATGACATGGACGATACGCATGATCTCAGTCCGGGAGGGTCGTGGCGAGTCGTCGATCCGCTGCGTTTCGTGAGGGCGAGACCATCAGCCTGCCAGGAGCCCAAAGAAGTGGAGGTAGAAGTTGGCCCAGCGGGCGAGCGAGGTGTGCCGTGGGTAGGCCAACATCGCAGCGGCGACGTCGCGATAGCGTGGGCTCGCGAGGCCACGCCCCCTCTCGTACACGCGTCGGGTCGCGAGCAATTGATCGAGCACCGAGGACGAGGCTGGCCGACCGATCCGACGCTGGTGATCGAGGTAGTCGCGCATCATCGCGTCCATCTGCCGCTGCATCGTGTCGAACCAATTGGCGATCCTCTCTGGCTCTCTCCGCTTCAGGGAGCGGCTGATGTTGTGCTCTCCCACCCGATACTCGACGAGCGGTGCGTCGACGTACATGAGGCGTCCCAAGAGAAGCGCCCGAAACGTGAGCATGCCATCCTCGTAGTCCGCGTCGAGCGGCGGGAAGCTGGTGAAGAGGCTCTTGGTGTACGCTCCCGTCGCGCCATGGATGATGGCGCGAAACCCGTTTCGGACGTAGAAGTCGAGCGTCGTGCGGGTCGGATCGGCAGCGAGCCCTCGACGGACCTTCCCCCTCTTGGCGTCACCGCGACGCTCCCGCGCCGCGCTGTGGAGCGCCCCATCGGGTCGCTCGTTCGCGATCCAGGCTTCGACCAGCTTCGTCGTACGAGAGGGTGAGGAGATATCATCGCCCGCCGCGAGGACGACCAGCTCGCCTCGTGCCTCGCGACCCACTTTCGAGACGTGTGGGCCGATCCCGAGGTTGACGGGATTGCGGACGATCCGCAGCTCATGTGGCCCACGGTAACTGGCGGCGATCTCCTCGATCACGCGCCAGGTGCCGTCCGGTGAGGCGTCGTCCGAGACGATGATCTCGAGCGGGTGGTAGTCCTGCGCGAGGGCGGCGCGCATCGCGTCGGCGACGAAGCGCTCGTGGTTGTAGGTGAACAGCGCGAAGGTGACGAGGGGTCGTGCGTTACTCACGGGGTGATCCTCGACCGCTCTTCAGAGCGGGCACGATTCTCGAGAGCTTCGCCATGGGCCCTCGCAGGTCGCCAAGACTCGCGAGGCGGACGAGCGCGTAGAGCCCGAACGCGACCGCGAGGAGGAGGCCCACGACCGCAGCAAGAGGCTCCGCGACGAGGGCGACCCCGTGGATCGCGAGCGCGCTCGCGAGGAGCGCGAAGGCGAGAATGGCGACGTGGCTCGTCCATTCGAACCCAAACCGATAGGTAGCATAAGCTCGAACGATCACGAGGAGGAGGACATACATCCCGAGAAACGCCACACCCGTAGCGCCAAGCGCCAGGTACGGCAGAAGAGACCAAGTGGCCCCATAAAATGCGACGATTGCTAGCCATTGGCTAACCATGAAGCTTTTCCCGTCGCCCGCTGCGAGAAGGATGAAGCCGAGTGGCCAACTCAGAATTTTGATAACATCACCGGCTACCTGCCAGCGGAGCGTCTCAGCAGCGCCAAGGAACTCGTCGGAATAGAGCACGCGGAGCACCCACGGCGCGAGCGCCATCATCGCGATGAGGGCCGGGGCGGCGAGGAGCAGCGCCACCTCGGTCTGCTCGTTCACGAGGCGGTTGGTCGCCTCGGCGTCGTGGATCACCGCGGTGAGGCGCGGGTAGTAGTCGGTGCCCATCGCGCCGAGGACGAAGCCGATGTAGGTCATCGAGATCATCCACGCAGCCTGGAAGAGGCCCAGCCCCTCGCCGCCGAGCCGCTCCTGGACGAGCGTTTGAACCGCGAGCTGCCCGGCGGTGCCGGCGAAGCTCGCGACCATGAAGGCGAAGCCGAGGCGCACCATGAGGCTCCACTCGGGCGCGAGGGCGCCGAGCGAGGCGCTCGAGCCCTCGACGCGAGGGAGGCGCCGAACGTAGACGTGGCCCAGGAGGAAGGTCGCGATCGGCCCGGCCAACACGAACGCGACGATGCCACGCTCGCCCCAGAGCCAGAGCGCGGCGAGGCCGCCGAGGGTGGACAAGAGGGCCGAGCCGACGGTCACGCGGGCGAGATCGCCGATCCGGCGCAGGCCGTTCAGCAGCGCCGTCTGCGACGGCGCCGCGACGCTCACTGCGACGCCGATGGCGAGGAGGCCGACCGCGTCCGCGCCGACCTCGCCACCGAGGATCCTCCTCGCGAGGAGCTCACGCGAGAGCCAGACGGCGACGCCGCCCGCGAGGGCGAGCACGAGCGTCAGCCAGAACAGGGCTCGTCGCACCTGCCAGGCGCGCGCGGGGTCTTCGTGACCCGCAGCCTCCGCGATCTGCCGCGTGCCGACGGTGCCGACGCCGAGCCCGGCGACACCGCTCGCGGTGGTGAGGAGGTTGTTCATGAGCCCGATGAGCCCGACGCCTGTCGGGCCGAGCAGGAGCGCGGCCGCCTTCATCCGGACAAGCCCCACGACGACGTTGATCACCGACGCACCGCCGATGATGGAGGTGGATCGGAGGATCTGTCGGTAGGAGTTGCCTTCTGCCATGTCGGAACAAGTCAGGCCAACGCGCGCACGGCGTCGATCACCGCGTGGGTCGCCGACGACGGCTGTTGCGGCCCAATCGGCAGGCTCAAGCACTCCCGCGCGATGCGGGACGCGAGCGGGAACGCATCTCGCGCGTAGCCAGCGCTAGCGTAGGCGGCCTGCTCGTGCGGGGGAATGGGATAGTGGATGAGCGTCGTGATCCCAGCCTCCGTGAGGCGAGCTTGAAGACGATCGCGCTCCGCGTGGCGGATGACGAAGAGGTGCCAGACCGGCTCCGCATCCGAGGCCACGGCCGGGAGCGTGATCGGGGTGTTGCGAAGCGCCTCCCGGTACTCGACGGCGATCTCAGCGCGACGAGCGTTCCACGCGTCGAGGTGCGCGAGCTTCACGCGAAGCACCGCCGCCTGGATCGGGTCGAGGCGGCTGTTCCAGCCCTGGACCTCGTTGACGTACTTCATCCGAGAGCCGTAGTTGCGGAGCACCCGGATCCGATCGGCGAGCTCGGGGTCGTTCGTGGTGACGGCGCCCGCGTCGCCCAAGGCGCCGAGGTTCTTCCCCGGGTAGAAGCTCCAGGCGACCGCATCGCCATGCCCGCCGATGCGCTTGCCTTCGTAGCGGGCGCCGTGCGCCTGGGCGGCGTCCTCAAGGACGCGGAGCCCGTGCTTGCGGGCGATCGCGAGGATGGGGCCGAGATCCGCGGGCTGCCCGTAGAGGTGGACGGGTAGGATCACCTTGGTCCGAGGGGTGATGGCTGCCTCGATCCGCTCGGGATCGATATTGTACGTCGCCTCGCTCGGTTCCACGGGGACGGGCGTCGCGCCGCAGTGGCTGACGGCGAGCCAGGTCGCGATGTAGGTGTTCGACGGAACGATCACCTCGTCGCCAGGGCCCACGTCCATCGCGCGGAGGGCGAGGTGGAGCGCGTCGAGGCCGTTGGCGACTCCGACGCCGTGGGCAGCCTCGCAGTAGGCCGCGAACTCGGCCTCGAAGGACTCTACCTCGGTACCGAGGATGTAGTAGCCGGAACCGACGACTCTCGCGATCGCCTCGTCGATCTCGAGACGAACCTCGCGACACGCGGCTTGGAGATCGAGAAACGGAATCATCTTACCCATCTCACACCAGTCCTTGCTATGCGAGCAGGGACTCCGGCGAGCAGAAGTCCGCGACCATGGAAGGCGGAGGAGACGAGTGACTTAGATGCGACGACCGTGTCTTCCGGAATCACTGCACCTTTTAGAACGGACGCTCCATGAGCAATCCACACATGATCGCCGATGATCACATCGGATTGCCGACTAACACCGTCAATATGATGCCAGTCAGAATCGGTAATAAGCACATCCCAAGCGACGATTACATCCTGCCCGATACGAACGCTCCGCTCGACCATGATCCTCGTGTCGCACGTCACACCGCTCCCACTCGAGACCCTCTGCCCTCCAACGTCCAAACGACCGCCCTTGCCAATAGAAATGTGGACATTAGGGCCCAATTCAAACTTACCGCCAATGGACACCGTCGATCGCTCGGACAGGTGAATTGAACTAGGCAGATAGCTACCGCCCCAACCCCACACAATAACAGGAGCCTTCACCGTGGCTCTTGCAGTTGGGTGTCGGGTGATATGGACGCGCTGGTGAGGTCCAACAACAACAGAAAGTGGATAGACTCGACCAGTAAGCCGGTACGATGCAATAACCGTTCGCGCAATAGCTCCCGACGCAGCAGCCGGCTCGCGCAACAGCGCGCCCACGAAACGTCGTCGAAGCGAGCCAGGAGGAAGTAAATGGTTGGCGAGCCTCATAACAGGCCTCGTGCGCTCTGATAAGCAGCGTAGTCGCGATAGTAGTCTGCCTCGTCATACCGATTCGACGCGAGCACCATACAAACTGAGCCAGACGAGAAGTTGTCGAGCTCGCGCCACATCATTGGGCAGACATAGAGCCCATAATACGAGCGAGCGAGGTGAAAGCGCTTCTTCTCGTATCCGTCGTCCAGCAGCACGTCGAAGCTACCGGACATCGCAACGATGAGCTGATGAAGCGCCTTGTGTGCGTGTCCGCCTCGCTCGGCGCCGCCGGGGACGTCGTAGAGGTAGTATACCCGCCGGATCTCGAAGGGGATGTGATTCCCACCCTCGACGAAGGTGAGGTTCCCGCGAGGATCGGAGATCTTCGGCAGCTCGACGATCCGGCAGTGCTCGAGGAGATGTGCGTGGGTCATTGTCGTGCCTCTAGCGGGCCTCGCACGCAGCGGGTCGAGGTGACGAGAGCACGTTCCTCAAGCTCCATAATACCCCCGATACCACTCCACGAACCTCGCTACGCCCTCCTCGACGGACACCTTCGGGCGATACCCGACGGCGTTCGCGAGCTCGCCCATGGCGGCCTCGGTGTCGGGCACGTCGCCGGGCTGCATGGGGAGGAGCTCCATCTTCGCCTTCTTCCCGAGGCAGCCCTCCAGGATCTCGATGTAGCGGAGGAGATCGACCATCTCCTCGTTGCCGATGTTGAAGAGGCGGTAGGGCGCGACGCCGCTCGTGGCGGGGTCGGGGCGGAGGGCGTCCCAGGACGCGTCCTTCGAGGGTGGGGAGTCCAGCACCCGCACGATGCCCTCCACGATGTCGTCGACGTACGTGAAGCTGCGCTTGTGCTTGCCGTGGTTGAAGACCTTGATCGGCTCGCCCGCGAGGATCGCCTTCGTGAAGAGGAAGAGGGCCATGTCCGGGCGGCCCCAGGGGCCGTAGACCGTGAAGAAGCGCAGGCCCGTGCACGGGATCCCGTAGAGGTGGGCGTAGCTGTGGGCCATCACCTCGTTGGCCTTCTTGCTCGCGGCGTAGAGCGTGAGGGGGTGGTCCGTGCTCTGGTGCTCGGAGAAGGGCATGGCGCGGTCGGCGCCGTAGACCGAGCTGGTGGAGGCGAAGACGAGGTGCTCGACGCCGTGGCGGCGGCAGCCCTCGAGGACGTGGAGGAAGCCCGTCACATTGCTGCTCACGTAGACGTGCGGGTTCTCGGCGGCGTAGCGCACGCCCGCTTGGGCCGCGAGGTTCACGACGCGCGCGGGGCGGTGCTGCGCGAACGCCTCCTCGAGGGCCGCGCGATCCGCCAGATCCGCGCGGATGTGCGTGTAATTCGCGTGATCGGAGAAGCGCACGAGGCGCGCCTCCTTCAGCGTGACGTCGTAGTAGTCGTTGTGGTTGTCGAGCCCGATCACCGTGTCGCCGCGCGCCAGAAGGCGCTGCGCGAGGTGCGAGCCGATGAAGCCGGCCGTGCCGGTGACGAGGACCTTCATGCGCTCAGAGCCTCCCGTCCACGGCCTCGCGCGGGAGGACGTGCTTGACGTCGAAGATCACGGACTCGGGCCTGCCGAGGGCGCGCACGCCGGCTGGGCCGAGCTCGCGGAACTGGTGGTGCGCGACGGCGAGGATAATGGCGTCGTAGCGGCCGGGCTCGGGCCTCGGGATGGGGCGGAGGCCGTACTCGTGCTCCGCCTCGGCCGCATCGATCCACGGGTCGTGGACGTCGACGGCGCAGCCGAAGCCGCGAAGCTCCTCGACGATGTCGACGACGCGCGTGTTGCGCAGATCGGGGCAGTTCTCCTTGAAGGTGAGGCCGAGGACGAGGACGCGCGCGCCGACGGGGTTGATGCGCTTCTTCAGCATCAGCTTGAGCGTGCGATCGGCGACGAAGGCGCCCATGCCGTCGTTCGTGCGGCGGCCGGCGAGGATCACGTCGGGGTGGTGGCCAACCTCCTGCGCCTTGTGCGTGAGGTAGTAGGGATCGACGCCGATGCAGTGGCCGCCCACGAGGCCGGGGCGGAAGGGGAGGAAGTTCCACTTCGTGCCGGCCGCCTCGAGGACGTCGAGGGTATCGATCCCGAGCCGGTGGAAGAGCATCGCGAGGTCGTTGACGAGGGCGATGTTGAGGTCGCGCTGGGTGTTCTCGATGACCTTCGCGGCCTCGGCGACCTTCAGGCTCGAGGCCTTGTGGGTACCGGCCGTGATGACGCTCGCGTAGAGGGCGTCGACGAAGGCGGCCGTCTCTGGGCTCGAGCCCGAGGTGACCTTCTTGATCGAGGTGACGCGGTGCGCCTTGTCGCCAGGGTTGATACGCTCGGGCGAGTAGCCGACGCCGAAGCGGCCCTTTTCCGAGGAATTCGGGCCGGCTTCGTAGGCGAGGCCCGACACGCGCTCGAGGATGGGGACGCAGACCTCCTCCGTGCAGCCCGGGTAGACGGTGGACTCGTAGACGACGACGTCGCCGGGGCGAAGGACGCGGCCGATGGACTCGCTCGCGCGCTCGAGGGGGGTGAGGTCGGGACGCTTGGCGCGATCGATCGGGGTCGGGACGGTGACGATGTAGACGTTCGCGTCGGCGATGCCCTGAAGCTCGTGGGTGAACGAGAGCTGCTTCGCCTCCGCGAGCAGCTCCGGCTCCACCTCGAGGGTGCTGTCCTCGCCGCGCTCGAGCTCCGCGATGCGCGCGGGGCGGATGTCGAAGCCGACGGTGGGGTAGCGCTTGCCGAACTCCACCGCGAGCGGGAGGCCGACGTAGCCGAGGCCGACGATGGCGATGCGTGCGTGATCGAGCTGCATGGAGGTGAGGATCCCCTTGGAGGCGAGGCGGTCGCCGGCTCGAGCGCGGTCCGTCGAGCGAGCGCGAAGCGGAGGGCAGGATGTTCGCCGCGGTCGCGGGTGTCGAGCCGACGGTTGCGCCGCGGCGGGGGAACGTTCGGGGCGACGGTGGCGGAGGGCGCGATGAATCGCGCCCATCGACGACGCGCATCACCGCCTTCACCCCCGCGCGTCGCCCACGGCATTCAGTTCAACCCCTCCACGAGGTCGTCGATGTCCTGCACGATGACCTGCTGACGTTCGAGCGAGGCGCGGAGATCGTCGGGGATCTCGGGTGCGATCGCGGCGTACTCGAGGGACCAGCCGGAGAACTCGCGCCGGCCCGAGAGGAAGCGGCCTGCGTGGGCCGTGAGCTGGCGGGCCGCCTCTGGCAGACGATGTGGGTTGCGCTTGCAGGTCCCGAAGCGGATGCGCCGAGCGTCGGCGTCCACCGCCACGAGGTCGATCTCCACGTTGCTGCGATCCCAGTAGCCGCAGATCCGCCGCGTGAGGTTGAAGTCCCCCAGCTGCCGACGGCTTCGCTCCTCGTAGAGTCGAGCGGCGAGCTCTTCCAGCGCGTACCCCTCGAGCTCCTCGAGCCGCTGGTCTGCCTGGCGAACGAGCTCCGGCAACGGGCGAAAGGCCACGGATGAGACGGGACGCTGGAGAGCGTGGAGCCACGCACGAAGGAAATTGTCGCGGATGTAATACCGCCCGCTGCGAGCCTTCGGGGGTGAGAAGATAGGGAGGCGACGCTCGACCATCCGATAGCGCTCGGCGAGGATCTTCAGGTAGCCGCCGACCTGGGCGGCATCACCAGGGCCGCCGACGTCGGCCATCGCGGCCTGGATGTCCGCGTTGCTCGAGCCGGGGTGCGCAGCGAGGTACTGCAGCACCATGTCGTAGCGACCGCGAAGCTCCCTGAGGAACCAGTTGTCGGCTTCGCTCCGAAGGGGGGACGAGCTGGAGAAGAACAGGCGCTCCAGCACCTCCTGGCGAGGGGCGTCGAGGACCGACTGTTCCCAGGCGTCGCGATAGAATTTCGGGACACCTTCGAAGAGGTTCCATAGAAAGAGCAGCCGATCGGGGGCGGTGCTCGTGTGAGTACGCAGGATTTCGAGGACGGACGCGACGTCGAGGTGATCGAGCTCGAGGGTGTCGGTGACCCGGTTGAAGAGCGGCGCGCTGCGGTCCTCGAGCAGCGCCGTCATCTCCGCGTGCAGGGAGCCCAAGACGATGAGGCCACCGGGCACGCGCGCGCCATCGGCGGAGAGCCGATCGACCTCTGCTTGAAGCATCGAGCAGAAGTCGAAGAGGTGTTTTCGGTGAAAATACTGGAACTCGTCGAGGGCGATGATGTAACCGCGGCGAGCGAGGCGACCCAAGAGCGCGGCCATCCCCTGCAGCCCATCGGCGCGATCCGAGATGCCGAACATCTCGAGGTAGCTGTTGCAAGCCGCCACGACCCCGGCGGGGTCGGAGTCTGGGATCTGGACGTAGAGCGTCTGGGTGATGCCGGCCTGGCTCAACGCCTGCTGGATGAGCGACGTCTTGCCGATGCGACGCCGACCGGAGATCTGGAGAAAGAACCAGCGACCGCGCGCCAGGATCTGTTGGAGCTGCTGAAGCTCCTGGCGACGACCGTAGAACGACCATTCAGAAGGAGGGGAAGAGGCCATGTCGGAGCTAATATAACAACAATTAAATTATCTCTCCAATAGCTCCATGTATCCGTTTTTTAATAGGTTTTCGTCGCCGCGCAAGAGAACGTTAGCGCGGCAGGTAGCCCACCGGGACCGTCAGCACCCAGCTCGTCCCGCGTTGCGTCTCGACGAACGCGTCGCCGCCGTGCATGCGGGCGAAGGTGCGGGCGAGGGCGGGGGCGAGGCCGAGGCCGAGGATGCGGCGGCCGGTGGGGTCGACGAGCTGGCCGAAGTGCTCGAAGGCGGCCTGGGCCTCGCTCGGATCGGCGCTCTGGTTTGGGTCGCGGACCTCGACGCGGAGGAGGGCCGGGCGTCCGTCGGTGCGCTCGACGGTGCGGAAGGCGAGCTCGAGGGCGGCGGGCTCGCCGGCGCGCAGGGCGTGGCGGACGAGGCCGAGGGCGGCCTGGAGGATGCGCCTGCGATCGAGGACGAAGACCTCGTCGTCACAGAGGTTCGTGCGCTCGACGCGGAGGGCGGCGGGCTGCTCGCGATCCTCGAGGAGGCGCGCCGCGCCTCGGACGAGCTCGCCGATGAGGGCCGCGGCCTGGACGGGCGCGGGGGCGAGCTGGATGCGGCCGACGTCGACGCGGGCGACGTCGAGGATGTCGCCGAGGGAGGCGACGAGGCTCTCGGCGCTCCTCCGGATGCGCGTCACGCTCTGGAGCTGCGCGGGCGTGAGGGGGCCGTCGACGCCGTTCTCGAGGAGGCTCGCGAAGCCGGCGATGGAGCCGAGCGGGGCGCGCAATTCGTGGCTCATCGCCGCGACGAAGTGGGTGCGCGTGGGCATGACCTGCGCGGAGGGCCGCGAGCGGCGGCAGACGCCGCCTCGGCCGACGGGGAGGACGAGCGAGAAGGTGACCTCCGGGCCGCTCGGGCCGAGGCCGCTCTCCATCTCGATGACGCCGCCCATGCGCGAGGCGAGCTCGTCGGCGATGGCGAGGCCCAGGCCCCAGCCGTCGGGCTTGCTGGCGCGCCCCTCGTCCGCGCCGCGCGCGAAGGCGTCGTAGGGGGCGTCGTCGGGTCGGAGCACGAAGTCGCTCGCGTTCGTGACGCCGAGCGCGACCGCGTCCTCGTCGCGGCGCGCGAAGACCCGCACCGCGCCGGGCCGGCCGTGCTTGGTCGCGTTGCCGATGAGGTTGATGAGCACCTGCCGCGCCGCGCGCGGCGAGCCGAGCGGGCGAGGGATCGCGGGATCGACGGCGACGACGAGCTCGTGGCCGGACTTGCGGGCCTGCGGCGTGAAGAAGAGGGCCGCGTCGCGCGCGATCGCGGCGAGATCGATGTAGCCGAAGAGCTCGAGCTCGCCCGTCGTCTCCGCAGAGGTGTCGAGCAATTCGCGGACGAGGCTCGAGAGGTACTCGCTCGCGCTCGCGATGGCCTCGACGCTCTCCTCCTGGCTCGGCGTGAGCGCGCCGTCGATGCCGGCGCGGAGGACCTCGGTGAAGCCGACGATCGAGTTGAGCGGCGTGCGCAGCTCGTGGCTCAGGGCGGCGAGGAATTGCGCGCGGGCGAGCATGGGCGGAGCCGCTCCTCTAACGCGAATTTGCTCCCGATGTAAACGTCGCCCTCGGGGGCCCGCGCTGAACGCCGCGGGCTCCCCGCGCCCCTAAGCGGCCTGCGGCGCGCGTACCGTACGCCGGGAGCGTGGTTGCGCGCGCGCGCTCGATCCCGCAACTTCGTCGCGAGCATTCGGTCGTCCATCTGGTATCTGCTTAGCGAGGAGCTCGATGCGACTCTTGATCACCGCCGCCGGAACGGGGACAGCCTTCTCCTATGCGACTGCTGTCGCCAAGAATTTTCCCTCGATCGAGCTCGTCACCGCGGACACCAACTCCGCCGAGTACGTCACGGCGTCCCTCTTCTCCGTGAAGCACTACCAGGTCCACGAGAACACGTCGCCCAAGTTCATCGATGAGCTGCTCGCGATCGTCGAGAACGAGCGAATCAGCCATTACATCCCGCTCATCGACACCGAGGCGGTCGCCGCGCACGACCACCCTGCGCTCGCAACGAGGCTCCGCGCGAACAACCTCGCGTTCTGCCGAGCGTGTATCCAGAAGGATCTCTATCCATCTTCCTTCGATGTCGGCACGCTCCTCTTCCCGAGGATCCTTGATGCCGACGAGGCTCAGTCCGCCGAGCGCGTCGTCGCGAAACAGAATGGCGGCTTCGGTGGACGGCGAACCAAGATCTTGAGCCTACGCGATCCCACGTCGCCCGTGGACTTGTCCGGCTACGTGCTCTACGAGCACGTCGAAGGTGACGAGTACACCGTCGACTGCTTTCCCATCGGGGATTTCACCCATTGCTCGATCCGGAGGCGCGCGGAGATCAAGAACGGGGTCTGCACGAAAGCGCACATCTCGCGGATCCCGGAGCTCGAGGGGATCGCGGCGCGGATCTCCAGGCGCTACGAGCTGACCCACCCTTACTGCTTCCAGGTCATCGGTGACCGGCGCGGCTTCCACCTGATCGACGTCAACCCGCGCCTCGGCGCGGGAAGCGCGATGAGCGGCGCGAACGGCATGGACTTCTTCTCCGCGCACATCGCCAGCCTGCTCGGCGAGGATGCCCTCCCCCACCTCGAGCGGATTCACGACAACGGCATCGTGACCCGCCAATACGCGAATTACCTCATGAAGGCCTGGTGATGAGGATCGGCCTGGATCTCGACGGGACGCTGATCACCTGTCAGCCGAAGCACTGCTCGCTCATGCGCGCCGTTGCGAAGGCTGATGGCGTCTCCGTATGCGTCGAAGAGTACTGGCTGCGCAAGCGGCTCGGAGACAACAACGTCCAGTCGCTCGCCCATCAGGGCATCGAGCGCAACATCGCCAGCCGACTCGATCGCCACTGGCGTTCTGCGATCGAGAGCCATGAGTGGTTGGGCTTCGACAGCGTGTTGCCGCGGGTCGGCGTGACGCTCGATGGCTACCGTGCCGCGGGGCACACGCTCCACCTCATCTCGGCCAGGAACAACAAGCCGCTCGCGATGCTCCAGCTTCGGACGCTCGGCCTGGACCACCTTTTCTCGACCATCGACTTCCGGAGCGGGAGCGCCGGAGAATCGAAATTGGAGTCGATGGCGGATCGACGCCTCGATCTCTACATCGGCGACACGGAGCTCGATCTCGAGTTCACGAGGAGGGCGAACGTCGAAGCCATCCTCGTCACGACTGGCATGCGAGCCGCCGAATATTGCATGAGGCTTCCAGCCCATGCGTTATCGGGACTTCCAGAACCAGCCGACATCGGCGCAACGCGGAATCAGGAGCTCGCCTGTGAACCCTCTGAGGCGACAGGATAGCCTCGAACAGCCTGCGACGGTCCCTGGGCCACGGCTGGACATACGGGTTCGCTAATGTCCGAGCATCACCGATACCGCCTATTGGATACCGATCGAGAATGGCACAATTGCGCGTGACGTCGCGGAGGACATCCATGATGTCCATGTCCTCTACTCGTAACAAAGATAGACCAGGAGTGGTAACATGAGCGCCAATGACAACACCGTACATCCTGAATTCTCATCCTCGGAGAGGGGCCGCTTGGAGGGAATAGCCAATGACTCGCTCTACGCTTTCGGGGCAAACCGAGCAACGATCGAGTATTCGTTTGAGGTGCTGAGGCGGCATCTCTCGGGCGGTAACGTGTTGGAGCTGGGGCCGGCGGAAGGGGTCATGAGCGACCTACTGGCGAGCTCAGGAGCGCGACTGACGATCGTCGAGGGGTCTGAGCGGTTCGCGAGTAGCCTCAAGGAGCGCCTGCCCCAAGCCGAGGTCGTCTGTCGGCTCTTCGAGGAGTATCAGCCGCGAGAATCGCAAACGTTCGATACGATCGTGCTTGGGCATGTCCTCGAGCATGTCGAGGATCCGATCGCGATCCTGGCACGCGCCAGGGCATGGCTCTCTCCGCAGGGCCGCATCTTCGCGGCGGTGCCCAACGCACGTTCGATACATCGGCAGGCCGCGGTGATCATGGGGATCCTCGCCAACGAGGACGCCCTGAACGAGCTCGATCGACACCACGGGCATCGCCGAGTCTATAACCCAGAGTCGTTCAGGAGGGACTTCCGAGAGGCTGGCCTGAAGATCGAGATCTTCGGTGGGTATTGGCTCAAGCCAGTGTCCAACTCTCAGATCGAGCGTGATTGGTCGCCAGAGATGCTGCGTGCGTTCATGCAGCTCGGCGAGCGCTATCCCGACATCGCGGGAGAGATCTACGTGTTGGCATCAGCGTGAACCACTGCCGGCGGGTCGCGCGGAGAGCTTCGAGGAGCGACCGCTACGCGTTCCGCATTCCAACAGGAGGTTGGCTCAGCTTAGTTCGGGAGGAGCTGCGCGAGCGGAGGAGGAGCGCCGATACCAGGCCGAGCGCCCACGCGAGGGTGAGGGGCGACCGGCCGTGTCGGTTCGCGCTGCAGGCGCAGCCGCTCGTCAGGGTCGCGGGGCCGGCGGTCGCGTCGGGAGCGGGGCCGGCGTCGGTGGGGGGCGAGATGGCGGCGTCGAGGAGGGTGAGCTCGCCCGCGTCGATGTCCGGAGGGACGGCGGCGTCGGGCGCTGTGAGGGAGCCCGCGTCGGTGGGGAGGCCGGCGTCGGGGGTGAGAGGGGGCGGGAGGCCGCGGGCGCGGCGGTCGGTGTGGAGGCGGATCGTCGTGTGGTAGATGGGGTTCCACCAGCCGTCGGCGTCGCTCCAAGCGGGGCCGGCGAGGGCGGCGCCGAAGCCGGCGCCGGTCGAGGGCCAGCAGCGGATGCCCGAGGAGCCGCGGGCGCAGAGGTCGTCGTCGCCGTCGCCGTCGACGTCGGCCATGCGGATCGTGCGGTAGTAGATGGGGCGGCCCCAGCTCGCGTCGTCGGCGAGGGCGGGGCCGTCGATGCGGCGAGCGAAGGCGCCGCCCTCGTAGAGCCAGCAGAGGACGCGGGCGTCGGCGCGCGCGCAGACGTCGTGGTCGCCGTCGCCGTCGACGTCGGCGAGGGTGATGGTCTCGTAGTTCGAGAGATCGCCCCAGCCGAGGTCGTTCGAGAGCTCCTCGATGACGATGGCGGGGCCGAAGCCGCCGCCGCTCGAGAGGTGGCAGCGGTAGTCGGTCGAGGTGCGCGCGCAGAGGTCCTCGCGGCCGTCGCCGTCGACGTCGGCCATGCGGATCGTCGCGTAGTAGCGGTGCGCGGTCCAGCCGCTCGAGTCCTTCCAGCGCGGGCCGTGGATGGGCTCGGGGTCGAAGTCGGTGCCCGTCGAGGCCCAGCAGTCGACGCCCTCCTCGGTGCGCGCGCAGACGTCCGCGAGGCCGTCGCCCGTCACGTCGCCGACGCGGATCGTGCTGAAGCGAGAGGGATCGGTGAAGCCCGAGGCGTCGCTCGTCGCCGCGATGGCGGGCCAGGGGGCGTCGAAGCCCGCGCCGTTCGAGCGCCAGCAGCGCACGCCCGCCGCCGCGCGCGCGCAGAGGTCGTCCTTGCCGTCGCCGTCGACGTCGCCGAGGCGGATCGTGGCGTAGTGCTTGGGGACGCCCCAGCCCGAGGCGTCGGAGAGCGTCGGGCCGTCGAGGCGCGCGCCGAAGGCCGTGCCGGTCGAGGGCCAGCAGTAGACGCGATCGTTGGCGCGCGCGCAGAGGTCGGCGAGGCCGTCGCCCGTGACGTCGCCCATCACGATCGTCGCGTAGTTCGCGATGTCGTTCCAGCCCGAGTCGTTCGAGAGCGCGGGGCCCGCGATCGACGTCGCGGCGAAGGGCGAGCCGTCCGCGAGGACGCAGCGGATCCCGGCCGAGGCGCGCGCGCAGAGGTCGGCGCGCCCGTCGCCGTCGAGGTCCGTCGTGGTGGTGCCGAAAAGGCCGCCGAGGAATTCGTCCTCCTCGGGCTCCCAGGGCATGCACGAGCCGGGCATGCCGCTCCCGGTCGCGTCGACGCCGAGGTGGTTCGAGACGACGCGCGGCGAGCCGTCGCTCGGCTGGTTCACGACGCCGCTCCCGCGCACCCACATCGTCGAGGAGCCGCCGCCGTCGAGGTTCATGCCCATCCACGCGCCGAGGTCGAGGAGCTGACGCGCGGTCTCGGCGCAGGTCATCCCGATGGAGACGCCCGCGCGGCGGCCGTCGACGACCATCAGGATGAGCCTTCGTCGGTCGCGCGAGAGGCCGACGGCGGTGCGCGGGTGGCGCGCGGTGCAGAGGTCGCCGCCGCCGCCCACGACCGCGCCCTCCGAGAGGATGAGCGGGTGCCCGCCCGCGACCTCGCGCATCCACGCGGGGAGCGGGTTCACGACGTCGGCGGGCGGCGAGAAGAGGACGCGATCGCGCCCGAACGCCACGAAGCCCGAGCCCGCGCCGTCCGCGTGCCACGCGGCGCCGCCGCTCGCGGCCGCGCCGCTCGGGAGGTAGGTGTCGAAGCTGAAGAAGTCGGCGTTGACGGCGGCCTCGAGCCCGCGCGCGCTCGCCCACGAGGGCACCGTCGCGCGTCGCTCGCTCTCGGCCGTCGCGCGCATCGAGACGCCGGGCGCGCAGAGGTTCACCTCGAGCGCGTAGACGCGGTTCGGCCCGCTCACGCGCCGCGCGAGCTGCCGCACGCCGGTGTACGGCGTCGTCCAGGTGTCCTGCGCGCGCGCCGTGGGAGCGAGGGAGCCGAACGTCCAGAGGATGGACAGCGCGCCGACGAGCGCGAGCCGCGCGCTGCGACGTCGGGTCCGCATCGCGCGCGGATCGGCTGAAAACTCCAGGTGTTTCGAGGACATGGCGGCTGTCTGCGCAAGAAGCGAGCCGCCGCTCACGGCTCGGGCCGCGGCGGCTCCTCGCGCGCCTCGGTCTCCACCGATCGCGGGGCCTCGACGGATCGCTGAAGCTCGACGGATCGCTCGGCCTCGAAGGATCGCTTCGCGCCTTCGGACCGCCGGGCCTCGAGCGCTTCGAGGAAGCCGCGCTTCTGCGCGGGCTCGGGGAGCGCGTCCTTGGGCAGGTCCTTGAGCAGCGTGGGCGAGGCGCCGTCGCCGACGCCGAGGACGAGCACGCGATCGCCGAGCTCCACGAGGTAGATCCACCGCCGCGCGTCGAGCGGGACGCGCTCGAGCACCTTCACGCGCCTGCCCAGGCCGACGCCGACCCCGCGCGCCGCGAAGAAGCGCAGGACGACCCACGCGAGGATGCAGACGAGGGCGAGGGCGAGCAGGGACTGGAGGAGCGAGACG
The DNA here is from genome assembly GCA_039809495.1 of Sandaracinaceae bacterium. Lineage (GTDB taxonomy): Bacteria > Myxococcota_A > Polyangia > Polyangiales > Sandaracinaceae > JAFLCL01. The sequence continues at coordinate 24,810 of JBDHVC010000016.1, read as the reverse complement.
CCGTAGCCGCTCGGCAGCTCGTGCGAGGCGGCGCTGGCGCCCACCTGGAGGAGGAGCGGCACGGCGCGCGAGCGTAGCCGATCACGGCGCGGTGGTCGCTCCCGGGCGCGCGTCGTAGGGTCCGCGCATGACGAGCGAGCGGTTCGGCGGCGAGGTCGTGTGGATCACGGGCGCGAGCTCGGGCATCGGCGAGGCGCTCGCGCTCCTCTTGGCGCGCGAGGGGGCGAAGCTCGTCGTCTCGGCGCGGCGCGCGGAGCGGCTCGAGGCGCTCAGGGCGCGCTGCCCGCGCCCCGAGGAGGTGTTCGTCCTGCCGCTCGACGTGGCCGAGACGGAGCGCGCGCGCGAGCACGTCGAGCGGGCGCTCGCGGCCTTCGGGAAGATCGACGTGATGGTCCACGACGCGGGCATCGGGCAGCGCGCGACCGTCGAGGAGACGCCGCTCGCCGAGGATCGGCGCATCATGGACGTCAACTACTTCGGCGTCGTCGCGCTCACGAAGGCCCTGCTCCCCGAGATGAAGGCGCGGGGCGGCGGCCACTTCGTCGTCGTCTCGAGCATCACCGGCTACGTGGGCACGCCCTACCGCTCGGCGTACGCCGCGAGCAAGCACGCCCTGCACGGCTTCTTCGAGTCGCTCCGCGTCGAGAGCCGCCGCGAGGGCATCGCGATCACGATGGTCTGCCCGGGCTTCATCGACACGGACTTCGCCGTGAGCGCGATCGAGCGCGAGACGGGCGAGAAGGTCGATCGCCGCTCGCCTCGCGCGAAGGCGAACGCGCGAGGCATCAGCCCCGAGGCGTGCGCGCGCGAGGTCCTGAAGGCGATCGCCCGGCGCGCCCGCGAGGTGTACGTGGGGCGCGCGGAGATCGCGGGGATCTACGCCCGCCGCTTCGTCCCGGGCCTCTTGGCGCGCGCGCTCGAGCACATCGAGACGGTCTGATCGCGAGGCACGTCGCTCGGTCGCGCGGCGCGACGGATCGCGGCGCGACGGGCGCGCCGTCAGCGCACGCGCACGGTGACGCGCTCGGGCCTGCGCACGTTGTCGAGGTAGACGTAGAGGGGTCGGCTCTGTCGACGCGCGAGCTCGTCGAGGACGCGACGCAGGCGCCCGAGCTTCTCGCGGTAGGGGCCGCGGCCCAGGCGCACCTCGGTCGCGTCCGCGCCGACGAAGAGCGTGAGGCCCTCGTCCGGCTCGACGTGGATCTCGCCGATGGGCTCTCGCCGCGCGAGCGAGGCCGACTCCCACTCGTGCGTGAGCGCGATGCTCGTGGCGAGCAGCTCGCGGCGGTAGCCGCCCTCGCGCGCGAAGCGGCCCGCGTCGATGCCCGTGACGACGGGCAGATCGGTCGGATCGCCCTCCTCGAGCGGCTGGATGACGTTGCCCTCGTCGTCGACGAGGTAGGGCACATCGAGGAGGATCACGAGCGCGGCGTGGCGCTCGCGCACCTCGATCTCGAAGGTACGCGGGAGCCTGCGTCGCACGCGCGCCGAGGCGATCCACGGGTGCGCCTCGAGCGCGCGGCGCAGCTCCTCCGGCGAGCGCGAGAAGACGTTGTCCCCGACCGCGAGGCCCATCGTCTCCTCGAGCTCGTCGCTCGGCACGCGCTCGTTGCCGGTGATCGTGAGCGTGTCGATCGCGAATTCGGGCGAGGTCCGCGCGTAGCGATCGACGAAGCGGACGACGGAGACGCTCGCGGCGACGAGGCCGAGCGCGACGAGGATCCGGCCGAGGACACGGAGCGGCCCGATCACGCGGAGGTAGAGGCGAGAGAGCGCCTCGCGGAGCGCGCGGGCGCGCGCGGCGAGCCGCTCACGGAGCGGAGCGCGCGGGGGCTCGAAGGTCGGCGCCGTCACGACGCCGGGGCGCGGCGTGATCCGCCGGTTGCCGCGCGAGGGCTCGCTCGCCGCGGGCGCGGCGCGCGCGACGCGGGGGCGAGCGGGGAGCGCGCTCGCGTCGCGTAGGACCCGCACGCTCAAGGGGCGCGCTCCGCGTCGAGGAGCGCCCGGAGCTCCGGGCCGACGCGCGTGATGTCGCCGGCGCCGAGCGTGATCACGACGTCGCCCGGGCGCGCGCGCTCGAGGATCGCGCGAGCGACGCTCGCGCGCGGGCCGACCCAGGTCACGTCGCGGTGGCCGTGCAGGCGGATCGCGTGCGCGAGCGCCTCGCTGTTCGCGCCCTCGATGGGCGCCTCGCCCGCCGCGTACACGTCCGCGAGCAGGAGCACGTCCGCGCGGTTGAAGGCGCGCGTCAGCTCGTCGAAGCAGTGCTTCGTGCGCGTGTAGCGGTGCGGCTGGAACGCGACGAGGAGCCGGCGCCCGTACGCGCGCTGCGCGGCCTCGAGCGTGGCCTGCACCTCGGCGGGGTGGTGCCCGTAGTCGTCGACGATCGTGATCCCGCCGCGCGGGCCGCCCTCGGGCGTCTCGCCGACGATCGTGAAGCGCCGCTGGACGCCGCCGAATTCGGCGAGCGCCTTGCGCGTGACCGCGTCGGGGACGCCGAGCTCGTCGGCGACGGCGATCATCGCGAGCGCGTTCAGCACGTTGTGGATGCCGGGCATCCGCACGGTGAAGGAGCCCGCGCTCACGCCGCGCCGCACGAGCTCGAAGCGCGTCGAGAGGCCCTCGATCACCGGATCGCGCGCGCGGTAGTCCGCCTGCGCCGAGAGCCCGTAGGTGGCGATGCGCTTCTCGATGCGCGGGAGGATCGACTGGACGTGCGGGTGATCGAGGCACGCGACGACGAGGCCGTAGAAGGGCACGCGGTTCGCGAAGCTCGCGAAGGCGTCCTTCACGCGCTCGTGGCTGCCGTAGTGGTCGAGGTGCTCGGCGTCGATGTTGGTGACGACGGCGATGACGGGCGAGAGGTGGAGGAACGATCCGTCCGACTCGTCGGCCTCGGCGACGAGGAGGTCGCCCGAGCCGCGCGTCGCGTTCGAGCCGAGCGAGTTGAGCTTGCCGCCGATGATGACGGTCGGATCGCGCCCCGCCTCGCGGAGCAGCGTCGCGACGAGGGAGGTGGTCGTCGTCTTGCCGTGCGAGCCCGCGACCGCGACGCCGTCGCGCAGGCGCATCAGCTCCCCGAGCATCTCGGCGCGCGGGATGACGGGGATGTTCTCGTCCCGAGCGCGGACGAGCTCGACGTTGTCGCGCTGGACGGCGGAGCTGTAGACGACGACGTCGGCGGCGCCGACGTTCTCCGCGCGGTGGCCGACGTGCACGACCGCGCCGAGCGACTCGAGCCGCTCGGTCGTCTCGCTCGCGCGGCTGTCCGAGCCCGTCACCGCGAAGCCCGAGGCGAGGAGCACCTCGGCGATGCCGCTCATGCCGATGCCGCCGATGCCGACGAAGTGGATGGCCCTCACTCGACCACGAAACATGCCCGGCGGATAGCACGGGCGAGCGGGCCGCGTGGAATTCCTGCACGCGGTGCAGGCCCGAGGCGCGCCCTCGGGCGCGGGCGTCGCGCCGTCCGCCCTTTGTTGACCGCGAGCGTTCGTCGAAGGTAGAGGGCGTGGGATGTCTCGCGCGCTCTCGATCGCCCTGGCGCTCGGCTCGCTCGCCTACGGCGGCTGCGATCTGATGACGCGCTTCGCGGCCGTCGAGACCTCGGGGGTGCTGCTCCGCGCGACGCGCGCCGTCGAGCAGCACTGGGACGTCGATCTCATCGGCGCGGGCCTGCCCGCGAGCATCGTGCAGCTCGAGGGGCTCTACGCCGTCATGCCCGACGACGAGCAGATGGGCATCGAGGTGATGCGCGCGAACAGCTCGTACGCGTGGGGCTGGCTCGAGGAGCAGGCCGAGGACGCGCTCGAGCACGGCGACCTCGAGCGGCAGGAGGCGCTCGCGACGCGCGCGCAGCTCCTCTACCTGCGCGGCCGCGAGATCGGCCTCTTCCACATGCGATCGCGCGACGAGGGGATCGATCGCGCGATCGCGGAGGGCCCGGAGGCGCTCCGCGCGTACCTCCGCGCGCGCTACCGCGATCGCGATCAGGTGCCGATCCTCTTCTGGACCGCGTACGCGTGGGGTGGAGCGATCCAGACCTCGAACGCCGACCCGGAGTACGTCGGCCAGACGCCGCTCGTGCGCGCGCTGCTCGAGCGCACGGTCGCGCTCGACGAGGGCTACTTCCACGGCTCGGCGCTCCTCGCGCTCGCCTCGATGGACGCCGCCCTGCCCGAGGATCTCGGCGGCGACCCCGAGCGGAGCCGGGAGGGCTTCGAGCGCGCGCTCGCGCTGACCGAGCGGCGCTTCTTCACGGTGCAGCTCCAGTACGCGCTCAGCTACGCCGTCGCGACGAGCGATCGCGCGCTCTTCATCCGGCTGCTCCGCGAGATCGTCGACGGCGGCGATCCCGATCCGAGCGTCCGGCTCGCGAACCGCATCGCGCGCCGTAAGGCGATCCGCCTGCTCCGACGCGCGGACGAATTCTTCCCGCGCTGACGGCCTCCCCCGCCGCGCGATCGAGGCGCGTGGTCAGCGCGCGACGCGCTCGAGCAGCGCGCGCGGCAGGACGTGCTCGCTCACGAGGCGCTGGCGCGTCGCCGCGGCGAAGGCCGTCCACTCCGGCTCGGAGGCGAACGCGAAGGGCGTCATGCCCTGGCGCGTGGTGAGCGCCTGGTAGGCGTTGTCGTCGTCCCTGCGGATCGTGCGCTGGAGCGTCTCGTGCGCCTGGGCGCCGCTCTGGCGGAGCGCCGCGCGCAGGTCCTCGGGGAGCGCCTCGATCGCGGCGCTCGAGATGACGGTGCCGCCGACGAGCACGCTCGAGGGCTGGCTGCTCACCTGCGTGAGCCGGCCGCTCCCGGCCCAGCCGAGCGCGCTCACGGCCATCGCGGAGGCGACGACCGTGTCGACGCGGCCATCGCCGATCGCCGCGCCGACCTGGCCGAGCGGGAGCGCGACGGGCGTGGCGCTCCCGAGCTCCGCGAGCGTCGCGGCCGAGAGGGGCTCGTGCTCGGGCTGCCAGAGGCGCGCGCGGCGCAGATCGGCGAGCGTCGCGATGGGGTGCGTCGAGAAGAGGCGCCCGCGCCCGAGGTCGCTCCAGCCGACGAGCTCGACGCCCGCTTCGCGGAAGGCCGCGCGCAGCTCGGGCTCGATCGCCTGGCGCGCGCGATCGAGCGCCGCGTACTCGGTGAAGAGGCCCGGCGCCTGGAGCACGAGGAGCGGCCGCTCGGTCGCGCTCGGGCTCCCGAGCGCGCCGAAGCCGAGCGCGGAGAGCGCGGCGCCGTCGAGCTCGCGCGCGCCGATGCGGCGCACGAAGTCCCGCTCGTTCGCGCCCGCGCCGCCCGCGTGGATCGAGAGGCTGAGCCGGCCGGACGTGGCGCTCCGCAGGGTGTTGCTCCACGCGGTGAAGATGCGGTGCCACGCGGAGCCGCGCGGCGCGACGCACGCGATGCGGAGCACGGTGCCCGTGGCCTCCTGCGCCCCGAGCGAGCCCCCGGGGAAGAGGAGCGCGAAGAGCGCGAGCGACACCAGCGCGAGCGCGCGGAGCCGCCCGAGCGCGCGCCCCGTCCACGAATTCGTCGAAGCGTTCTGGTCCGACATGCCTAGCTCCTTCGCGCCACGCGCGAGCGCCCTCGGACGAGCCGGGGCGGCGCGCGATTCAAGCACACGCAAGCATCGCGAGCACCCGGCGGCGCGCCGTCAGAACGCGACGCGGAGCGCGGCGCCGAGCCCGATCGGCTCGAGCGTGACGCGCGGGCCGAGATCGGGCGTGTCTGGGTCGAGGGGCTCGCACGCCGCGTCGGGGTGGGCGCGCTGGTAGCGGAGCCACGCGGCGCGGATGCCGGTCGGCAGGAGGAGCACCCGCCCCTGAGCGACGAGCGAGCCGCCGATCGAGAGGACGAACGCGCCGCTCACGCGCCCCCAGCCGACGAGCTGGAAGGAGGACGCCGCGCCGAGGTAGAGCGCGTTCAGCGTGGTGTTGAAGGGGGAGCGCACGAGGCCGATCTGGTCGGCCGCCCGCCGCATCCGCTGCTCGGCCCGCGCGAGCGAGGCGCGCCGCTCCTCGGGCGTCCTGACCGGGAGCGCGTCGAGCGCGTCGCCCGCGCCGACGAGGGAGGGCCAGGAGATGAGCAGCGTGCCGATCCCGAGCGTCGAGCTGAGCACGCCGATCCAGCCCTCGACCATCGCGCCCTCGTCGCTCGCCGCGAGCGCGATCGAGAGCTGGACGCCGGCCATCGCGAGGTGGAGCGAGAGAAAGCCCGTCGCCCAGTGGCGCGTGTCAGGCTCGTGCGCGCCCACGGCCGCGCGCACCTCCGCGAGCCGCGCGCGGACCTCGGCGTCCGGGAGCTCCTCGCAGATCGGATCGTCGGCGCGCGCGGGCCTCGCGGGCGCGAGCGAGAGGGCGCAGACGGCGAGGAGCAGGGCGAGCGGGCGGCGCACGCCGCAACGCTACACGAGTCGAGGGACGAGGCGCACGACGAGCGCGCGACGAGCGCGCGGCGCGCGCCGAGGGCGCCGTGGATACGGGCTCGTATCTTCCGACGGAGGGTGCTATATACGAACTCGTATGTCCGCACGACGGAGCGCCCCGACCGCGAAGACGAGCCGCCCTGGGCGCTCGAGCGAGCCGAGCCGCGCGAGCGCCCGCTCGCCGCGACCGCGCGCGCCCGACGAGACCCGCGCCGCGCTCGTCGCCGCCGCCGCGCGCCTCTTCATGCGCCAGGGGCTCGACGTGCCGAGCCTCGACGCGATCTGCGAGGAGGCCGGCAAGACGCGCGGCGCGTTCTACGTCCACTTCAAGAGCCGCGAGGATCTGATCGCGGCCGTCGTCGAGCTCGCGCTCGAGGAATTCCTCGAGCGCATCGTGCGCGCCGATCAGGATCTGCCGACGATCATGCGCTCGTTCGTCGCCGCGTTCGCGGCGGGCGCGCTGCCGCTCACGCCCGAGCTGCGCTTCTCGCAGATCCTCGAGGCGTGTGCGCGCGGGCCGGAGCTGCGCGTGCGCTTCCTCGCCATGCTGCTCATCGCGAAGGGGCGGATCACCGACGCGATCGTGCGGAGCGTCGAGCGCGGCGTCGTCGACGGCGCCCGCGATCCGGAGGCGATCGCGGAGCTCCTGCTCGCGCTCGTCCTCGGCGCGCAGGCGGCCGCGCAGCTCGGGGCGCCCTTCGAGGCCGAGCGCGTGGAGCGCGAGGTGCTCGCGATGCTCACGCCACGAGGAGGGAGCGCGCGATCGGCGCGCTCGAGCTCGAGCTCGCGCTCGAGGAGGAGGCGATCATGACCCAGGCGCTCTCGGCTCCGATCCCGGTCCGCGCTCCGCGCTTCGACTTCTCGAGCGCGAAGGAGGCGTGGCTCGACGACGACCCCGTCGCGACGCGCGTCGTCGACGCGCTCAGCCTGATCTTCCCCGAGGGCGAGCGCTTCTTCATCCGCTCGGTGAAGCACTACGCGAAGGCCTTCGAGGACGACCCCGAGCTCGCGGCGCGCGTGCGCGGCTTCATCGGCCAGGAGGGGCGACACGGCCACGAGCACGAGCGCTGGAACCGCCTGCTCGCCTCGCGCGGCTACCCCGTCGAGCGCTTCCTCGAGTACTACAAGGAGCTCGCCTACGAGCGCGTCGAGGGCGCGACGCCCCCGCACCTGCGCCTCGCGACGACGGTCGCGCTCGAGCACATGACCTCCACCCTCGCCGTCGTCGCGCTCACGACGCCCGTCCTCGATGGGGCCGATCCCGCGGTGCGGCCCCTGCTCTACTGGCACGCGGTCGAGGAGATCGAGCACCGCGCCGTCGCGTTCGATGTGCTCCAGAAGGTCGATCCGCGCCTCTCCACGCGCGCGCTCGGCTTCGCGATCGGGACCGGCGTGCTCGCCCTCTTCTGGACCCGCGCCTACGCGATGCTGAGCGAGCACGCGAAGGACGGTCGTCGCAGGCCGCAGAGGCGCTTCGCGCGCGACGTGCGCGCCCTGCTCCCCTACGTCGGCAGGAGCATGGCGCGCTTCTTCCGGCCGGGCTTCCACCCGGACGAGGTCGATCACCGCGCGCTCATCGAGGACGGCCTGCGGCGCGCGGGCGTCACGACGCCCGGCTACGCGGGCTGACGCCGCCTCGCTCGACGTGATCCGCCCCGCGCGCGTGCGCGGTGGGTGGGAGGCTCGAGCCGGTCCACTCGGCGTGAAGAGGCCGCGGGAGAGCGCCCTCCGACGACGGAAGAGCGCCCTGAAGCCGCTCGACGGATTCACGCCGTGAGCGCTCGGCGTTGCAGAACCGGAAGGCGGAATTGCAGTGATGAAAGAAAATGATGGACTTGGGTGGCGGATCGGGTAGAGTTCCCTTCGTGCGCGCCCACTCCTTCCCCCCACGGGCGCGCCGAGCCTCGGCGCTACCCCCCATCGGCGCCGAGGCTCTTCTATTGGGCCTACCGGCTCATGATTGAGCCTCCCGGCCATCGCGGCGCTGGGGTCTATCGCTGGGGTCTTTCGCGTCGGCGGCTCACCATCGAGTCTGACTCGTCGACGATACGACGAGCCGACGATACGACGAGCCGGTGATACGATGACGCGATGGGCCTGCGCGCACGCGCTCGACGGATCGCGTCGAGCGGGGGGCGCGGTCAGGGCGCGCGGAGGGCGGCCTCGACGCGCGCGCGCTCGCTCGTGCCCGCGGCGAGGGCGCGCTCGTAGTAGCGGCGCGCGCCCGCCTGGTCGCCGCGCGCGCGCATGACGTCGCCATAGAGCGCCAGGGCGTCGGCCTGCTCGGGCTGGTTGCGGAGGATCGAGTCGAGGAAGCCGCTCGCGAGCACGTCGCGACCCTCCGAGAGCGCGAGGCGCGCGGCGCGGAGCATCGGCTCGGCGTTGCGCGGGTCGAGGCCGAAGGCGCCGCGGTACGTCTCGTAGGCCTCCTCGACGCGATCGGTGCGGGCGAGGAGCTCGCCGAGGGCGATCATGGCCTGAGCGTCGTTCTGGACGAGCTCGAGCGCGCGACGGAGCGAGGCCTCGGCCTGCGCGGTCTCGCCCGCGGCGAGGAGCACGCGACCGAGCCCCGCGTGCGCCGGCTCGTGGTCGGCGCGCGCCGCGATCGCGGCGCGGTAGGCGGCCTCCGCGCCCGCGCGATCGCCTCGGCGCGCGAGCTCGTCGCCGAGCTCGACCTGGGCCTCGGGCCACGCCGCGCGCTCGCTCGCGGCGCGTCGAACCAGCTCGAGGCCCTCGTCGTTCGCGAGCAGGCGGCCGAGCTCGAACGCGACGTCGAGGTCGCTCGGATCGAGCTCGTGGGCGCGGCGGAGCGCGCGGAGCGCGTCGTCACGGCGGCCGTTCGCCGCGTAGAGCCGGCCGAGGCCGAGATAGGGCTCGAAGCGCGCGGGGCTCGCGGCGCTCGCCTGCTGGTAGGCGGCCTCCGCCTCGGCGACGGAGGCGCGCAGCCGATGCGCGTCGCCGAGCGCGAGCAGCGCCTCGAAGGCGCTCGGATCGCGGGCGAGCAGCTCGCGCAGGACGTCGAACGCGCGCGCGCTCCGCGCCCAGGTGAGGTCGGTGCGCGCCTCACAGACGCGCGTGAGCGTCGCCGCGCGATCGACGCGCGCCATCGCGCGGCAGGCGGCGTCGGCGCCACGGTGATCGCCCTCGGCGAAGGAGACGCGCGCGACGTCGTAGAGGGCCTCGAGCGAGCCGCGCGAGAGCTGCGCGGCGCGGCCGAGGCTCTGGCGCGCCTCGCGGTAGCGGCCCGCCCGCAGGAGCGCGAGCCCGTACGCGCGCTGGGACGCCGCGTCGCGTGGAGCGCGGCGTGACGCCTCGGCGAGCGCCGCGAGGTCCTCGGCCTGCGCGTGGGGGGCCTGCGCGTGGAGGGGAGCGGGCCGAGCGAGGAGGGGCCCGGCCAGGGAGACGACGAGGAGGAGCGCGACGCGACGCATGAGGGACCTCGCGGGGGAGAATAGCCCGAGCGCCGAGGACGGCGAGCGGGCGGCCGCCATTCATCGGCGCGCGCGCGTGGTACACACGGCCGCCATGTCGTCACAAGGTCCGACGGATCCCCTCGACGTCCACCTCGAAGAGGCGCTCCTCGCGCTCGGCGGCGCTCGCGCCGAGGGCGCGGGCGAGCGGCCCGTGCGCCCGGGCAGCGCGCTCTTCGGTCAGCGCGCCCTCGAGCTCTTCGAGTGCCAGATCGGCAGCCGCCAGCTCGACCTCGCGGCGCGCTTCATCCGCGCGCAGGGCCACGGCTTCTACACGATCGGCAGCGCCGGCCACGAGGGCAACGCCGCGGTCGCCGCCGCGCTCCGGCCGAGCGATCCGGCGCTCCTCCACTACCGCTCGGGCGGCTTCTACCTCGCGCGCGCGCAGCAGGCGGGGCACGAGGACGCGCGACGCGACGTGATGCTCGGCGTCTGCGCGGCGCGGACCGAGCCCATCGCCGGGGGCCGCCACAAGGTCTTCGGGCACGCCGGGCTCGCGGTGATCCCGCAGACCTCGACGATCGCCTCGCACCTGCCGCGCGCGCTCGGCGTCGCGTTCGCGATCGAGCGCGCGAGGAAGCTCGCCGTCGCCTCGCCCTGGCCGCGCGACGCCGTCGTCGTGACGAGCTTCGGCGACGCCTCGGCGAACCACTCGACGGCGACCGGCGCGATCAACACCGCCTGCCACGCGGCGCACCAGCACCTCGCGCTCCCGCTCCTCTTCGTCTGCGAGGACAACGGCTTCGGCATCAGCGTCTCGACGCCGAGCGGCTGGATCCACGCGGCGTACGGCGCGCGGCCGCACCTGCGCTACTTCACCGCCGACGGCACCGACCTCGCGAGCGCCTACGACGTGGCGATGGAGGCCGCGACGTTCGTGCGCGAGACGCGCAGGCCCGCGTTCCTCCACCTGCGCACGGTGCGCTTCATGGGCCACGCCGGCTCCGACGCCGAGGTCACGTACCGGAGCCCGGCCGAGATCCGCGCCGACTACGCGCGCGATCCGATCCTCGGGACGGCGCGGCTCCTCGTCGAGGCGGGCGTCGCCACGGGGCCGGAGCTCGCGGCGCGCTACGCGGAGGAGCGGCGCAGGGTGCGCGCGATCGCGCTCGCCGCGACGAAGGAGCCGCAGCTCACGAGCGCCGCGGAGGTGATGGCGCCGCTCGCCCCGCGTGACGAGGCGCGGATCGCGCGCGCGGCCGCCGAGGCCCCGCCTTCCGAGGCGCGCGCGCGGATGCACGACGGGAAGCTCCCCGAGCGCGAGGGGCCGCTCACGCTCTCGCTCGCGATCAACCGCGCGCTCGCCGACGCGCTCGCCAAGGACCCGCGCGTCCTGCTCTTCGGCGAGGACGTCGGGCGCAAGGGCGGCGTCTACGGGCTCACGAAGGGCCTGCTCAAGCGGGCGGGCGTCGCGCGCGTCTTCGACACGCTCCTCGACGAGCAGTCGATCCTCGGCCTCGCGCTCGGGAGCGCGGTGAGCGGCTTCGTGCCCGTGCCCGAGATCCAGTACCTCGCCTACCTGCACAACGCGGAGGATCAGCTCCGCGGCGAGGCCGCGACGCTCCGCTTCTTCTCGAACGGCCAGTACACGAACCCCATGGTCGTCCGCGTCGCGGGGTACGGATATCAGAAGGGCTTCGGCGGCCACTTCCACAACGACGACTCGATCGCCGTCTTGCGCGACATCCCCGGGATCGTCATCGCGTCGCCGGCGCGGCCCGACGACGCGGCGGCGATGCTCCGCACCTGCCTCGCGGCGGCGAGCGAGAGCGGCGCGGTCTCCGCGTTCCTCGAGCCGATCGCGCTCTATCACACGCGAGACCTCCACGAGGAGGGCGACGGCGGCTGGCTCGCACCCTACGCGCCGCCCGAGCGCTTCGGCGAGGCCCACGTCCCGATCGGCAAGGCGCGCCTCTACCCGGCCGAGCGCAAGCCGAAGCTGACGATCGTGACGAGCGGCAACGGGCTCTACATGAGCCTGCGCGTCCAGCGGCGGCTCGCCGAGGCGAAGCTCCACGTCGACGTCGTCGATCTGCGCTGGCTCGCGCCGCTCCCGATCGACGACGTCCTCGAGCACGCGGCGCGCACCGGCCGGGTGCTCTGCGTCGACGAGACGCGGCGCACGGGCGGGATCGCCGAGGGCGTGATCGCGGCCCTCGTCGATCGCGGCTTCGAGGGGAAGCTCGCGCGCGTCGCGAGCGAGGACTGCTTCATCCCGCTCGGCGACGCCGCGCGCCTCGTCCTGCTCGACGAGCCGACGATCGAGCGCGCGGCGAAGGCCCTCGCCAAGCGATGAGCGCGTGAGCGAGGCGAGGGCGAGCGAGCCAGGGTCGACCCCCGAGCGCTTCGGGCGCGGGGTCGCGCTCGTCACCGTCGCGAAGCTCCTCTTCATCGCGCTCGGCTTCGTCGTCCAGTTCGGGCTGCCTCGCGCGCTCGGCAGCGTCGAGGAGTACGGCCTGCTCTCGACGGCGATCACGTTCACCGTGATCCTCACGAACGCGATGACGATCGCGATGGTGCAGACCGCGAGCAAGCTCGTCGCGGAGTCCGACGCGCGCTCGATCGCGCGGCCGATCGCCGTACGCCACCTCGCCGTCGCGAGCCTCCTCGCCGCCGTCGTGCTCGGCGGGGCGGCGTTCTTCGCCTCGACGGTGCTCGGCAACGTCGCGCTCACGCCGCTCATCCAGCTCGCGAGCGTCGTCGTCGTCGCCTACGCGCTCTACGCGACGGCGATCGGCGTCCTGAACGGCGCGCGGCGCTTCGCGTGGCAGGCGCGGCTCGACGCGACGTTCTCGGTCGTGCGCACGCTCGGCCTGCTCGGCGGCGCGCTCGCGCTCGGCGTGGCGCTCTCGGCGATGGCGGGGTTCGCGAGCGCGGCGGTGACGATGGCGATCGTCGGGGTCGTCGTCGCCCGGCTCTACGCGCGGCCCGAGGGCACCGTCCCCCCGCTGCGCGTCCACCTCGGCGTCCTCTTGCCGATCGCGCTCTACCAGCTCGCCCTGAACGGCCTGCTCCAGCTCGATCTCACGCTGCTCGCGGCCGGGACGACGCTCGGCGCGCGCGGCCTCGGCGCGGCGGAGGAGGCCGCGGCCGCGGCCGGCGCGAGCGCGGCCGGCATCTACCGCGTGGCGCAGACGCTCTCGTTCGTGCCCTACCAGCTCATGACCAGCGTGACGCTCGTCCTCTTCCCGCTGGTCGCGCACGCCAGCCGCGCGGGCGACGACGAGGAGGCGCGGCGCACGGTGAAGGACGCGCTGCGCTTCTCGCTCCTCGTCATCGTGCTCTTGCTCGCGCCGCTCGCGGGCGCGAGCCGCGGCGCCGTCGCGATCGCGTTCCCGAGCCGCTACGCGGAGGCCGCGAGCGTCGTGCCCATCCTCGCGCTCGCGCAGCTCTTCTTCGGGATCGGGGTGATCCAGGCCACGGTCCTCGTCGGGCGGGGGCGGCTCTGGCGGACGGTGAGCCTCGTCGTCGGCGCGCTCGTCATCGCGATCGCGGGCTGCCTCTTCGCGTGGAGCCTCCCGATCGAGGACCGGATCGGCGCGACCGCGGGCGCGACCGCGCTCGGGTGCGTCGCGTTCGCGCTCCTCGGCGCGTACGCGCTCCGGGTGGAGGTGGGGGTCGCGCTCGAGCCGAAGACGGTCCTGCGCGTGGCGCTCGCCGCGGTAGCGGCCCTCGTCACGGCGCGCGTCGTGCCGCAGTCGAGCGCGATCCTCGGCCTCGGCGCGCTCGGCCTCGGCGCGCTCGCCTACGCGCTCGTCCTCGGCGTCTCGGGGGAGCTCGGCGAGCGCGAGCGCGCGATCCTCGCCCGGCTCCGCGCGCGGATCGGCCGCTGAGGCTCGCCACAGGAACCACGGCAACGGCTTCGTGCTGTCAGGCTCAGCCGATCCCGAGCGTCAGCGCGAGGAGCATCGCCGTGCCGTTCAGCATCATGTGGAGCGCGATCGACGCGGCGAGGTGCCCCGTGCGCAGCCGCGCCCAGCCGAGGATCGCGCCGAGGAACATCGGACCGATGAAGAGCGGGCCGTGCCCGCCGAGGTGGAGCAGCCCGAAGATCGCCGCCGTGAGGAGGATCGCCGTGAACCCGTCGACCATCCGCCCGAGGTGCGGCGCGAGGACGCCACGAAAGAGCGACTCCTCCGCGATCGGCGCGAGGATCGCGGCGGCGACGAAGGTGAGCGCGGCGTCGAGCGGCGTGCGCCCGGCGCCCGAGACGAGGGCGGCGACGGGCGCGTCCTCGAGCGAGCCCTGCGCGAAGAAGAGCGCCGCGAGCGGGGTCGCGAGCGCGAGCGCGCGCGGCATCCACGCGAGCATGTACGCGATCGACTGCCCGATCGCGCGGAGCGCGCCGTAGCGAGGGCCGTCGTCCCGGAGGAAGGGCGCGAGGCGGCGGTTCGCGTAGAGGAGCGCGAGCGCCGCGGTGACGAGGACGATCTCCGAGGCGAAGATGTCGAGCGTCTCGAGGCGGACGTCGAGCGAGAGAAAGAGCGGGCACGCGAGCGTCGTCGCGAGCCCGCCGAGCAGGGGCGCGCCGAGCAGCACGAGGAGGAAGGGGATCACCACCCGCGCGTTCTCGGCGACGGGGAGCCCGCGGCGGCGGCCCCACGCGAAGAGGCCGGCGAGGAGCGCGAGGAGCCCGAGCGACGCGAGGGCGAGCGGGAGGCCGACGATCGAGCCGAGGGCCGCGTCGAGCTCGGCCCGCGCGTCCGCGCAGCGGGCGCGATCGATCGGGACGGGGCGAAACGAGCCGGTGATCGGCGTGACCTCGAGCGCGCGCTCGTCGGCGCCGCGGGCGAGGGTGAGCGCGCGCGGCGCGAGCGGGCCGGCGCCGACGCGCCGCTCGAGCTCGGCGCGATCGTGGAGCTGTGCGCCGTCGAGCGTGAGGAGCCGGTCGCCGCGCGCGATCCCCGCGTCGGCCGCGGGCGAGCCGGTGGCGACGTCGAGCACGAGGAGCCCACCCTCGGGCGCCGCGGCGTCCTCGACGACGACGCCGATGCGGGGGTGAGGCGCGAGCGCGCCCCCCGCGGCGGCGGCGTCCGCGTCGAGCGCCTGGAGCCGAGGGATGGTCAAGAGGACCGCGACGAGCGTCGCTAGGACGACGACGACGTCGAGCGTGGCGAGCGCGACGAGGCGCCTCGCCCAGCGCGAGCGAGCGCCCCCGAGGCGGAGCCAGGCCGCGACCGCGGTGACGAGCGAGACGCCCGGGACGAGCCCGGCGAAGAGGCCGACGTGGAAGAGGAGCGCGCCCTCCTCTCGCTCCTCGATGCGCGCGCGCTCCTCGGCGTCCGGCCCGCCATCGGGCGGCTCGCCGTCGGGCGGAGCAGGCGGCGGCGCGGAGGGCGGGATCACGGCGCGCAGCTCGCGCGCGAGAAGACCTCGGTGAGCGCGGGCGCGAGCGCGAAGCTCCCGTCGCGCAGGCCGGCGAGCGGCCAGGCGCGGCCGCCCGTGCGCTCGGGCAGCGAGGGGGCGTCGCCGAAGGGGCTCGTGAACCCGCGGCCCACGTCGGGGCTCACCTGGGGCCCGCCGCAGCTCACGCCCGGGCCGCTCGCCGTGAGGGCGAGCAGGTGGATCTCGAGCCGCGCGAGCGCGGCCGACACCTCCGCGTAGGTCGAGGCCACCACCACGCCGGGCCCGTACGGCCCGGAGAGCACCGCGGGGCGCTCGACGAAGGTGTCGTCGGTGACATGCAGGATCGCGCGGAGCCCGGCGCGCCACGGGCACGAGGAGATCGCGACGTTGAGGGCGTCGAGCGAGTTCTCGGCGCAGTCGAGGTTCGGGAGCTCGGAGACGGGGCTCCGGTTCGAGGCGCTGAACGCGCGGTAGGCGTCGAGCCGCGAGCGGAGCGCGGCCGCGTCGGCGAGGGGCGCGCAGCCGTCGACCGCGAGCGCGTCGTCGACGAAGACGACGAGCGAGACGTGCGCGTCCGAGCGCTCGGCACGGACGGCGTCGAAGATGGACGGCGCGAGCTCCGCGAGCTGGCCGATCGTGGCCGTCATCGAGCTCGAGACGTCGAGGACGATGACGAGGTCGGCGGTGTCGCCGCACGCGAGGCTGGCGTCGCCCGCGTCGGCGGCGTGCCCCGCGTCCGCCTCGCTCAGGCAGAACGAGAAGAGCCGACACGTCGGATCGGCGCAGTCGACGAGGCCATCGCCGTCGTCGTCGATCCCGTTCGAGCACGCGGCCTCGCCGAGCTCGACGCCCGGCTTCTTCTCGCAGCCGACGACGAGGGCGAGCGCGAGGGCGAGCGCGCCGAGGTGCCGGGCGAGGGGACGATCCATCGCGCGCAGTGTAGCCGCCGACGACGGCGCGGGTACCCGACCGGCGCGCGCGGCCGCCGAGGGACGAGGCGCGCGGCGCGCGGCGGCTAGTCCGCGGGATGCTCGGAGGCGCTCGACGTGGGCTCGCGCTTCGCGCGCTCGGGCGCGCCGAGGATCGGGTCCGGGCTCGAGAGCCGGCCGTGCGTGCTCGCCTCCTCGATCTCCGCGGCGCTCGGGAAGTGCGCCGGATCGTTCGGCACCTTGGCCTCGTCGAGCGGGTAGCCCATGAGATCGTGCCCCATGCGCGCGCCCTTGGTGCGCAGGTAGCCGACGTTGAACGGGTTCGGATCCGTGTGGAGCGACTCGCGGCGCACGACGTTCACCCGCTGGCAGCGCAGATCGCGGAGCTTCAGCGGGTTGTTCGTGAGGAGCACGATCGAGCGGACGCCGAGGTCCTGGAGCATGAACGCGGCGACGTCGAAGTGCCGGAGATCGTCGGGGAGCCCGAGCATGCGGTTCGCGTCGACGGTGTCGGCGCCCTGCTCCTGGAGCGAGTAGGCGCGGAGCTTGTTGCCGAGGCCGATGCCCCGCCCCTCCTGCCGCAGGTAGAGGACCGCGCCCCGCTCGAGGTTCGCGATGTAGGAGAGCGCGTGGTCGAGCTGCTCGCGGCAGTCGCACTTGAGCGAGTGGAGGACCTCGCCGGTCAGGCACTCGCTGTGGATGCGGACGGGCACCTCGCTGGCGTCCGCGAGCTCACCCTTCACGATGGCGAGGTGCTCCTTGAACGCGTCCGCGCCGTCGAGCGAGTGCGGCAAGAGCTCGCGGTAGCAGACGACGCGAAACGTCCCGTACTCGGTCGGGACGTGGGCCTCGGAGTACCGAGCGAAGCTGCGGTTCGGGGTCTCCTCGCAGGGAGCATCGGGATCGAGGGTCACGCACCCGCCTCACTCTCAGGGCTCTCTCGCCGCTCTCGACGCGGATCCGAGCGAGGAGCCGCGCGAGCGCCCGCCTCGATGGAGGCAACCGGGCGTCGTTCGAGCCAGGCATACTAGGGCGAGCCTCGGGGCGGTCAAGAAGCGGCCTCCCAGAACAACGAGGGGAGCGAGGCCTCGCGCGGCGATCGGGCGGGCTCGCCGAGCGCTCGCGCGGCCCGCGCGTCAGCGGGTGCCCAGAGAGGGGACGAGCTTGCCGGGGCTCATCGTGCCGGCGGGATCGAGCGCGCGTCGCGCCTCGCGGAGCACGTCGAGGCCGAGCGCGCCCTTCTCGTCCTCGAGGAAGGCAGCGTGATCCGTGCCGACGCCGTGGTGGTGGCTGATGGTGCCGCCGTGCTCGACGATGGCGCGCGAGGCCGCCGCCTTCACGTCCCGCCACTGCTCGATCGGGCGCGCGTCGTCGCGGAGGAAGAGGAAGGTGAAGTAGAGGCTCGCGCCGTCGAGGTAGCTGTGCGAGAGGTGGGTCATCACGATCGCGCGCCGGCCGCCCGCCTCGAGCGCGCCGCGGATCGCGCCGCGGACGGCCTCGTAGAGCCGCGGCAGGTTCGACCACTCGGTCGCCGTCTCGAGCGTGTCGACGCCGACGCCGTGATCGAGCAGGGGATCGCGCAGGTAGGGCATCGCGAAGCGGCGCTTCCACCAGGCGCGGCCGGGGCCCTCACCCACGTAGAGGCCGCCGCGCGAGCGCGCGAGCGCGCGGATCGCGCGGACCTCTGCGGACACCTCGTCGGCCTCGCCCTCCACGCAGACCATGAGCACGCACTTCGCGTCGTAGCCCACGAGGCCGAGCGCACGCTCGGCGAGCGAGCCCACGCGCGAGGGATCGATGACGTGGTTGAACTCGCCGAAGAAGCGCGTCTCGTCGGCGTCCGAGAGGCGCATCATCGCCGCGCCGAGCTCCGCCTGCGCGAGCGCGCGCACGGCGCTCACTCCGTCCTCGAAGCGCTTGAAGAGGAACGCGAAGATCGCGCGCTCGGCGGGCCGCGGGCGGACGCGCATCGTGGCCTTCGTGATCACGCCGAGGGTGCCCTCCGAGCCCGCGACGAGCTGGTTCAGGTCGGGCCCCGCCGCGGACGCCGGGAAGGCGCGCGTCGCGAAGAGCCCGCGCGGCGTGGCGAGCGTGGCGGCGACGAGCATCGAGTCGGCGCGCCCGTAGCGGTTCGAGAGCTGGCCCGCGCCGCGCGCCGCGATCCAGCCGCCGAGGGTCGAGTGCTCGAAGCTCTGCGGGAAGTGGCCGAGGACGAAGCCGCGACGGCCGAGCTCCTCCTCGAGCGCGGGGCCGTAGATGCCCGCCTCGATCGTGGCCGTCCGCGAGATGCCGTCGACGTCGAGGACGCGCGCGAGCCGCGTGGTGTCGAGCGTGACGACGCCCGCGTGGCCTGGGCCGGACACGGCGTCGACGCCGCCGACGACGCTCGAGCCGCCGCCGAAGGGGATCACCGCGAAGCGGTGCGCCTCCGCGAGCGCGAGCACGCGCGAGACCTCCTCCTCCGTCTCCGGGTAGACGACGACGTCGGGCGCGTGCTCGAGGGCGCCGCTCCGGAGGCGCAGGAGGTCATGGTAGCTCCGCCCGTGGGCGTGGAACGCGCGCTCGCGCGGCGTCTCGAGCACGCGCTCCTGCGCGAGCGCGGCGACGAGCGCCTCGCGCAGCTCGGCGGTGAGGCGGGAGGCCGGGAGGCGCGTCTCCTCGAGGCTCGGCGCGGGCGTCGAGGGGAGGCGCGGGACGCCGAGCGCCTCGGCGACGTAGGCCCACACGGCGGCGTCGCGGCCCTTCGTCTCGAAGCCCTCGTCGAGGAAGCCCCACCCGTTCCAGCGCAGCGCGTCGCGTCGATACCGCATGCCGGACGGGTACCACGAAAGCGAGAGCGGCTCGACCACCGGCGCGAGCTAGCGGCGTTGCGTGAACGCCTCGGCGAACGCCTGGTGGAGCGCGTCGCGCTCCTCCTCGCGGCGCGCGCTCTCGATCGCGGTGACGACGATGAGCTCGCCGTGCTCGGCGTCCGCCCGCACCTCGAAGCGCGCGTACCAGTCCTTCACCGCGATGCGCAGGCCGCGCCGATCGCGCTTGATGCGGCGGTAGGCGTGCGGCTGCGGCCCGAGCGCGAGAGCGGCCTCGAGGCGGTGGGCGAGGTCGAGCTCGAGGCCGCGCGAGGCGAGCCAGGCGAGCGCCCGCTCGGCGGGCGGATCGAAGCGGACGCGCCAGGTCGGGCGCGGATCGGCGGGGCGCGCGCCGCCGGGCTTGTGCCCCTCGGGCGGCTCGAGCCAGCCCGTGCGCGCCGAGGGGATCGCGTCCGTCCACGGGACGTAGGGCTTCACGTCGAGGATCGGCGTCCCGTCGACGAGGTCGAGGTCCTCCACCTCGAGCACGAGGCCGGCGACGGAGACGAGGCGCACGACCGAGAGCCCGATCGGGTTCGGCCGGTGGGGCGCCCGCGTCGAGAAGACGCCCCGCTTCCGCTCGCTCCGAGGCGGGAGCACCTTCGTCTTCGCGCTCGGAGACGCGCGGTGGAACCAGAAGAGGAGCCAGACGTAGTCCCAGCCCGCGAGGTCCTCGGCCGCGTCCTCGAGCCCCGGTCGGAGCACGACGCGCCCCGCCGCGCCGAGCGCGGCGCGCGGCTGGCGCGGCGTCTCCGCGAGCTCGACGAAGGGGCTCCTCGCGAAGCCGATCGGCCGGAGCGCGAGCGTCGCGTCGAAGCCGAGCGGCGAGCGCGAAGCCGGCTCGTCCGCCGGGGCAGGAGAAGCGGAGGGAGTGGGATTCGAACCCACGGTGGGTTGCCCCACGCCGGTTTTCAAAACCGGTGCCTTAGACCGCTCGGCCATCCCTCCAGGACCATCGCTCGCTCGGCGCCGCGCGGCTCACTCGTCCGCCGTGAGGTACGTGTAGCTGCCGAGCGACTCCTCGTAGTGTTTCATGAGGAGCTTGACCTGATCGAGCGTGATGAGCCCTTGGCGGCGCGCGCGCTCGGCCTGCCTGCGCACCCGCTCGACCATCGCGCCCGGCTCGTACTCGACGTAGGCGAGCACCTCCCGGATCTCGTCGCCCTTCACGAAGTGCCCGAGCTCGTAGCCGCCCTCGCCGTCGAGCCGCACGTGGACGGCGTTCGTGTCGCCGAAGAGGTTGTGCAGATCGCCCAGGATCTCCTGGTAGGCGCCGTTCAGGAAGATCGCCATGAAGTAGCGCTGATCGTCCGAGAAGGCGTGGACCGGCAGGACGTGCTTCACGTCCTCGATGTCGATGAAGTGATCGATCTTTCCGTCGGAGTCGCAGGTGAGGTCCGCGAGCGTCGCGCGGACCGTCGGCTCCTCGTCGAGCCGGTGGATCGGCATGATCGGGAAGAGCTGATCGATGGCCCAGCTGTCCGGGATGCTCTGAAAGACGCTGAAATTCCCGTAGTAGATCGCCGCCATGCTCCGCTCGAGGCTGATCACCTCGTCGGGGACGCGCTTGAGCTTCCTCGAGGCCTCGAGGATGCGCTCGCAGCAGGCCCAGTAGAGCTTCTCCGCGCGCGCTCGATCGCGGAGCGAGAGGTAGCCGAACTTGAAGAGCGACTCGGCCTCCTCCTTGTTCTGCGCGGCGTCGTGGTAGGCCTCCTGCAGGTTCTTCGGCTGGATGCCCTGGTACGTCTCGTAGAGCTGCCGGAGGACCTTGTGCGCCTCGGGCCCGGGATCGTGCGGCGTCCCGAAGCGGACCTCGTTCTTGCCGACGATCTCGAAGACGAGGACCGAGGGGTGCGCCGCGACCGCGCGGCCGCTCTCCGAGACGATCGTCGGGTGGGCGAGCTCCGCCTTGGTGCACGCCTCGGAGACCGCCGCGACGATGTCGTAGGCGTACTCCTGCACGTTGTAGTTCTTCGACGCGTGGAAGTCGGACTTCGATCCGTCGTAGTCGACGGCGAGCCCGCCGCCCACGTCGAGGAAGCGCACGTTCGCGCCCATCTTCGCGAGCTCGACGTAGATGTTGGCCGCCTCGCGGATCGCGTTCTTCACGCTGATGATCGAGCTGAGCTGGCTGCCGGCGTGGTAGTGCAGGAGCTGGAGGCAGTCGAGCATCTCGTGCTCGGCGAGGCGATCGACGACCTCGACGATCTCGCTCGCGGTGAGGCCGAATTTCGCGCGATCGCCGACGGAGTCGGCCCAGCGCCCGACGGCCTTCGCGCCGAGCTTCGCGCGCACGCCGATCGAGGGGCGGATCCCCGTCTTCTTGAACGCGCGGAGCGTGAACTCGAGCTCCTCGATGCGCTCGAGCACGACGATGACCGTCTTGTCGAAGCGCTGCGCGAGCAGCGCCGTCTCGATGTACTTCTGGTCCTTGTAGCCGTTGCAGATCACGAGGCCGCCCGGCTCCTGCTCGGCGGCGAGCGCGATGAGCAGCTCGGGCTTGCTGCCCGCCTCGAGGCCGACGCGCCAGGGCGCGCCGAACTCGACGACCTCCTCGATGAAGTGCTTCTGCTGGTTGACCTTCGTCGGGAAGACGCCGCGGTAGCTCCCCTTGTAGTCGTACTCCGCGATGGCGCGCTGGAAGCACTCGTTCACGCGCTTGATGCGGTCCTTCAGGATGTCCGAGAAGCGCAGGAGCAGGGGCAGCTCGAGGCCGCGCGCGTCGAGGTCGTTCACCAGCTCGAAGAGGTCGATGCCGTGATCGGGCCGCTCCGGATCGGGGACGACCTCGACGTGCCCGAGCGCGTTGATGGTGAAGTAGGGATGGCCCCAGCCGCGGATCTGATAGAGGTCCGTGCTCTTCTTGTGGGTCCATCGATCTTCGTGCTCGTCGTCCATCTCGCTCCTCGGGCCGTGGCGCCCCGTCGTGGTGGGCGCCGATGATGGGATCGAGCGTCGGAAGTTGCCAGCGGAGACGACGCGGTGCGACGCGGAGACGGCGCGCGAGCGCCCGCGCAGGGCGCGCGTGGGCGGCGCGGCGGGCGTCAGTCGCGGAAATTCACGAATTGGAGGGGGAGCTCGAGGCGCTGCTCGCGAAGGAGCGCGATCGTCTCCTGGAGCTCGTCCCGCTTCTTGCCCGTGACGCGGACGAGATCGCCCTGGATCGAGGCCTGGACCTTGATCTTCGAGTCCTTGATGGCCTTGACGATCGCCTTGGCCTTCTCTTGATCGACCCCCTCCTTGAGCTTGACGAGCTGGCGCCACGTCTTGCCGCCGGCGGGCTGCGCCTTCTGCGCGTCGAGCGCCTCGAGCGCGACCTTGCGCCGGACGATCTTCTCTTGGAGGACGCCGTACGCGGCCTCGAGCCGACCCTCGCCGTTCGAGCGCAGGACGATGCCCTCCTCGGTCAGCTCGATGCTGGTGTCGGTGTCGCGGAAGTCGTAGCGCGTCTGGACCTCCTTCTGGGCTTGGTTCACGGCGTTCGTGACCTCTTGGCGGTCGAGCTTGGAGACGACGTCGAAGCTGGGCATGGCGTGTCCTCTCGGAGGTGGTCTGGGGGCTCGCGCCCCACTCTCCCGAGTCGAGGTCGAGCGCGCAAGGCCCGCGCCGACTCCTCGCTCAGCGCTCGCGCCGCGAAGGGAGGCGCACCGTGAAGATCGCGCCCCGCCCCTCGCCGCCCGAGCTCGCCTGGACGTCGCCGCCGAGGTTCTTGACCAGCGACGAGACGACGAAGAGGCCGAGCCCCGTCCCCTTGCGCTTGCGCACCGCCTCGCTCCCGACGCGGTAGAAGCGCTGAAAGACGCGATCGAGGTCCGCGCGCTCGATGCCGATCCCCCGATCCTCGACGCGGACGAGGACGTCGCCCGAGCGCTCCTCCGCGAGGGCCTCGACGCGCACCGTGAGCTCCTCGCCCGAGTACTTCACCGCGTTGTCGACGAGGTTGCGGAGCACGATCTCGAGCGAGGCGCCATCGGTGCGGACGACGAGCTCCGGCGGGATCTGGAGCTCGATCTTCGCGCGGTCGATCCGGTGACGGATCGCCACGCTGCGCGCGATCCGCGAGGTCAGCTCGAGGAGCCTCACCTCCTCGAGCTCGACGCCGATCTCGCCGTGCGCGAGGCGGTTGGCCTGGAGCACCTCCTCGATGAAGGAGCTGAGCCGATCGACGTCCTCGTCCATCATCGCGCGCAGCTCCGCGCGCTTCTCGTCGCTCAGGCCCTCGCGCTCGAGCGTCTGGAGGCAGAGCTTGAGCGAGGCGAGCGGGCTCCTCAGCTCGTGCGTGACCGAGTCGATGAAGCTGTCTTGCCGGCGCACCTCGAGGATCTCGCGGGCGAGGAAGATCGTGAACATCACGAGCACGGCCATGATCACGACGAACGCGAGGATCCCGAGGACGAGGAGCCAGACGTTGGCCGCGACCTCGCCGCTCTCGGAGATGCGGGCCATGAGGAAGAGCGCCCAGCCGACCGTGAGCGCGGCGGCGAGCGGCACGGTGATCGCGCCGAACGTGATGGGGATCGAGATCGAGCGGACGCTGCGTCGAGCCACGGAGCGAGGATATCGCGGGCCCGCGCGAGGTTCAGGGCGCCGCGGCGAGCGCGCGGATCGTCTCCCAGTCGCCCTCCCCGATGCTGCCGCTCCGCGCGCAGCGCAGCCTCCCGCCCGCGTCGACGAAGGCGTGGATCGGGATCGTCGCGCCGGGGTCGAGGTGGAGCGCGGCGACGAGCGCCGGGAGCGCCGCCGGATCCGCGAGGCGGGCGCCGACGGGCGCGTCCGGGTGCGCCTCGCGAAAGCGCGCGAGCGCCGCCGGATCGGCGTCGACCGAGACGAAGTCGACGCGCACGGGGGAGCCCGCCTCGGCGAGCCGCGCCTCGAGGCGTCGGACGAGCGAGAGCTCCTCGACGCACGGCGCGCACCAGCTCGCCCACACGTTGATCCAGCGCGGACCCTCGCTCGGCGCGGGCGGCCCCTCGAGCGCCGGGAGCGTGACGAGCGGCCCCTCGCCCGCGGGCTCGAGCACGTCGCAGAAGCGTCGCCCAGGCTCCTCGGGCCGCGCCTGGACCGCCTCGAAGCGCGCCGGCGGCTCGGGCGTCGGCGCCCCGCCCTCGCCGCAGCCTTGGGCGGCGACGAGCGACGAGAGCGCGGCCAGCGCGGCCAGCGCGGCGGGCCCTCTCGAACGTCCTCGGCTCCCGATCGTCATCCTCGACCTCCCGCGCGCTCGGCTCAGAGCCTGCAATCGATCCAGGCGACGAAGGCCGAGCGGTTCAGCGCCGTCGCGTCGCAGCGCTCGTCGCCCGAGCGGTTCCACGCGCAGAAGCTCGGATCGAGCTGCGCGAATTCCTCGCCGAGCCAGAGGAGACCGACCTGGCGATCGAGCTCCGGGTCGTGGAAGGCGTCGCGCAGGTGCGCCATCACCGCCTCGGCGCGCGCCCGCGAGAGCTCGCGGTTGTGCGCGACCTGCCCCTCGGGCGAGGCGCGCGAGACGACGAAGAAGTAGCTCGCGCCTCGCCGATCGGAGAAGACGCGATCGACGAGGGCGAGGTCGTCCGGATCGAGCGTCGCGCCGTCGCGATCGAATTGCACGATGCCGCCGCGCGCGCGCATCGGGAGGAAGAGCGCGTTGAAGTCGTCGCCGCTCATCGTCGCGACGCTGCGCGCCTCGAGGGGCTGGCAGCCCCGGCCGCTCGCGCCGATGAGGCCGCAGCTCGTGAGGACGCGGCGCAGGATGGTGCGGAGCTCCGGCGTGCAGTAGCCGGCGTCGGCCGCGGCGGCGACGGCGACGGCGGGGCGCGAGGCGGCGTC
>JBDHVC010000015.1:0-87633 GCA_039809495.1 Sandaracinaceae bacterium | reverse complement strand
CCAACGGGCGCGACGCCACCTCCTCGGCCGCGGGAGGAGCCGGCGGTGGGCGCTACGGCGCGCCGGGCGGGGGCGGAGGCGGCGGCGTCGGGCCGGCGGGCATGAGCGGCGGGGCCAACACGGAAGGGAGCAGCAACGGCGGCGGCGGGGGCGGCGGCGCGGGCTGCATCGTCCTGCGCGCGCCGGGCGGCGCCTCGACGCCCCCCTCGGGCACCACGCTGAGCCCGTCGGGAGCCGGCCTCTCGCTGCTCCCGGCCCACACGCGCTAGCGACACGCGCGCAGGCGTACGCACGCGACGCGCCGTCAGGCGACGTGCATCACGTCGGAGAAGCCCAGGAGCAAGGGCAGCGCGCGCGGGAGCCCGTGGACGCGGAGGCGTCCGTCGCGGAGCGCCCCGAAGAGCGCGCGGTTCACCGGGCCGCGGGGATCGGGGAGCGCGCCGAGCTGCTCCATGCGCGAGAGATCGCCGATCTGCTCGAACCCGCCGCGGATCGTGAGATCGGGGACGCCGACGATCCCGTCGCGGAAGAGCACGCGCGCGCCGTCGAAGTCGATGCTGACCGCGACCTCGGCGTCCTCCGCGAAGATGGCGAGCCGCCCCGAGAGGCCGCGGGCCAGCGCCACCCGCTCGGGGTGATCGTCCACGTTCTGCCGCATCATCGTGCAGAGCATCTGGGCGAGGCCGTTCTCCTCCGCGCCCGCGTCGAGCTCGATCTCGAGCGCCACGGCGCCCTCACCCGACCGGCGGATAGTCGGTGTCGATCGCCGTCGCGCTCTTCACGAGCTCCTTCGAGGCGATGACGAATTTCACGATCGTCGGCAGGTGCCCCTTCTTCAGCTTGAGCTTGTTCTGCATCATCGCCTTCGTCGGGTCGGTCTCGCCCGAGAGGACCTCCTTCCATCGCGGGTACGACGCCACGATGACGAAGTTGGCGCCCTCGGCCTCCTTGGCGGGGACGTAGCGCGCGCCGCGGCACTCGCCCGCGTGGAGGTCGAGCACCATCGCCATGTCCTCGGTCGTGCCCATCCTCGGATCGGCCTCGAGGACATAGGCGACCGAGCCGTGCGTCCAGTCCTTGCCGGCGGAGCGGTAGCCGGCGTTGGCGTTCACGGCGTCCTTGAAGGCTTCGGTCCACTCGACCGAGGGGAACTTGATGCTCATGGTCGGCTCTCTGGCTCCTCGCCGCCTCGAGCGGCGCGCGACGTTACCGCGCACCCGCCCCGCGGCAAGCGCGCCGGGCGCTGCGCGCGGGGGCCCCGCTCGATTATCCTCGGCGGGTGAGCAGCGACGTCGGAGACGATCTCGTCGGGACGACGCTCGCCGGCTATCGCATCGAGGCGAAGCTCGGCACGGGCGCGACGGGCGTGGTCTTTCGCGCGCGGCGCTCGGACGACGCCCCACCCGTCGCGCTCAAGGTCCTCCACGACAACCTCGGCAGCATCTCGTCGCTCCGCCGACGCTTCGAGCGCGAGGCGCGCGTCCTCGAGAAGCTCGAGCACCCGAACGTGGTCGAGATCACCGACTTCGGCATCTCCGACGACGGCCACACGTTCATCGCGATGGAGCTGCTCGAGGGGCGGACGCTCGAGGAGCGCCTCGACGAGACGCCGCTGCCTCCCGCGCAGGCCATCGACATCGTCCGCGAGGCCGTGCGAGGGCTGGCCTTCGCGCACGCGCGCAACATCGTCCACCGCGATCTCAAGCCCGCCAACGTCTTCCTCGTCGGCCCCGACGACGCGAGCGTGAAGCTCCTCGACTTCGGGCTCGCGAAGATGCTGAGCGACGACGAGGTGGCGGAGGACGGCACCCTCACGCGGCGCGGGCGCATCGTCGGGACCCCCGCCTACATGGCCCCCGAGCAGATCACGGGGACGGGGCTCGACGTGCGCGCCGACGTCTACGCGGTCGGGGTGCTGCTCTACGAGCTCCTCGCGGATCGCCGCCCGTTCGTCTCGGAGCGGCGCTCCGAGCTCTTGCGCGCGCACCTGCTCAAGCCGCCGCCCCCGCTCATCGAGACACGCCCCGAGCTCGTGGTCGACGCGGCGCTCGAGGCGATCGTCATGCGCTGCCTGTCGAAGGCGCCCGAGGCCCGCTACCCGGACGCGGGCGCGCTCCTCGAGGCGATCGAGGCGCTCCCCCCGGAGGCCGCGCGCTTGAACCGAGCCCGCGCGACGAGCGAACGCCGCGTTCGTGCGGGCGCCACCTCGGAGGTCATCTCCGCGAGCGAGCGCAAGGCCGTGAGCGACTCGGTGACGGGCCTGCGCGCGAGCCCGGCGCTCTCGACTCCCCCCTCGGCTCCCGCGAGCCCCCCGCCACCGACCCCGACGCGTCCGCGCGACGGGGGCAACGCCTCCGCCCCAGCGAAGAGGCCGTCGACGCGAAGCGCGGAGATCACGGATCGCTTCCCGGTAGAGCCCTCGACGGCGCCGCGCGCGCCGAGCGGGCCCTCGACGACCCTCCTCTACGTCCTCGCCGGCCTGATCCTCGCCGCGGCGGCGCTCCTCTGGCTGGCCTTCGGCCCTCGCTGACGGCGCGCCTCGCTCGACGCCACATGCCCTTGTGGCAACCGAAGGGCGCGCGATAGCGTCTCGCCATGTCGAGCCGCTCCGCGGGCGTGCGTGTGATTGCGACACTCGGGTTCGTGGGAATGGCGTGCGGATCGCCCACCCCGGAGGCGCGATCGAGCGTCGATCCGCCTCCGACGCCGGCCGCCGCGACGACCCAAGCAGCCCCGTCCCCCGCGACGGTGGCCCGAGCCGCCGCGCAGACGCCCAGCGGCTCGCCTACCGCTGTCGATCCCGGTGCGGCTTCGCCCCCAGGCGGCTCCACGCCCCGAGCCGAGGGCGAGGGCGGCGCCGAGAGCGCGGCGCCAAGCGAAGAGGCCGCGCCCGGAGCGAGCGAGGAAGCTGCGCCTCCGGCCTCCGACGCCGAGGCATCGCCCGCGGCGCTCGCGCTGCTCTGCCAGAGCCCCGAGCTCGCCGAGGACGGCCCGACCGAGTGCCGCTTCCTCCAGGACGGCATCACGCTCCGCGACGGGACGCGGGCCGACGTCCTCGAGGTCGAACGCGCCACCGGCGCGAAGGCAGCGTGGCTCGTCTTTCGACGCCACCCGCGCCCCGACGAGGAGGCGGACGACCCGATCGTCGACGTCGCGCCGCTCGCCGAGGCGTCGATCGAGAGCGACTTCTCGAGCGAGTACGAGATAGGTCCCCTCCAGGCGCGCGGCGCGGGTGTGCGCGTGAGGGTCGTCGTCCGCAACATCTCCGAAGAAGATCCCGGTCACCCGGACGTCGAGCGCGTCACCTATCGGTGCGCCATCTCCGACGACGAGCTCCTCGTCTGCGACCGCTGATCGACCCGACGACGCGCGAAGAAGCCGCTGCTCGCGCGGGAGGGCGATGAAGGACACCACGGCGTAGGCACGCGCGTCGCGCGCGACCTCCCATCGATCCCGAGCGCGAGGCGCCTACGCACGGCGCGAGCACGTATGCTCCGGGCGGAACTCCACCCATGTCGACCTCGCCCTCCACCCCGAACGCCAGCGCCTCGAGGCGCGCGAGACGGCTCGCGGTCGCGCTCGCCGCCACCCTCCCGCTCGCCGCGTGCACCTTCGGAGGCGTGAGCGAGGGCGCTCCTCCCGAGCCCACGCACGGCGCCGCGCCGCCGACGAAGCCGCCGCCCGCCGTCGCGCCAGCACCCCAACCGCGCACGCCTGCGTCGTCACCCGGAGCCCCACGCGCGCGTCTCCCCGACCCGCTCCCGGTCGGAGGCCCCGACTCGGCGCCGGGCGCCTGCGAGGCGGGCTGCCCGCCGGTGAACTGCGCGCGTGCCGTCGTCTGCGTGACGGCCTGCGGCGGTCCAGAGACGCGCTGCGGCTGCTGCCCGTGCGCCGAGGGCAGCTTCCCCGCCGACCTCTGCCCGCCGAGCTGACAGGGCGCCTCACTCGACGCCATCGCACGAGCGCGAGGCGACTCGTCAGTCTGGCTCGAGCATCGCCTTCGAGGGGTTCTTGGGATCGACGATCACGGCGAGCGTGCCGCCCGGAGCGACGCCCGGCCCGGCTCCCACCGTCATCTTCGCGGAGCGGCTCGTCGCGCCGTCCTGCCACTCCAACACCACCTGGACCTGCGGGACCCCGTTGACCACGAGGTTCCCCCCCGTCACCGAGCTGATGCGAGCGAGGACCCTCCGCCCGTGGAGGAGCCGCTGTCGACGCTTGCGGGTCCAGAGGAGCACCCCTGCGCTGATCGCCACCACGACGAGGGAGTAGAAACCGACGATGAAGGCGAGCTGGCTGGCGTTGTGAACGACGATGTCGTTCCATGCCGCCCGTCGCACCGCCGCCGAGCCACCGTACCCATCGACCGCTCGATGGTAGTTCTCCCAGGTGTTCGCACCCATCGCGAACGCGAAGATCGCGGAGATCCCGAGCATGATGAACCACAGGGAGGCGATCAGGCGCCACGGTGAGGTGACCCGTCGCACCTCTCGCTCGAGCGCGGTGGGGAAGCTCTTCGGGCAGAGGGAGACCGCGTGCGCGTACGCCTCGCGCGTCTGGATCATCCCCTGCCGCATGGCGCCGCCGCCCGCGCGGAGCACGTCGGTGAGCGTCCGCACCGCGCCCTCGACGTCGCCCTTCACCTCGATCGCGTGCGCGCGGAGGAGCGCCGCCTGGAGATCGAGCCGATCGTCGATGGGGACGTCGGCGTCGGAGCGACCGAGCACCTCGAGCACGGCGTCGGGCCTCCCGCGCAGCGTGTCGATGAACGCGCGCGAGACGCGGTAGTCCGAGTCGCTCGAGATCTCGTCGGAGCGAGGGTCGCATCCCGCGAGCCACTGCTCGGCCGAGTCGAGATCCCCCTCGCGCGCCGCGTGCCGCGAGAGCATGGCGCGCAGGCTGTTTCTGTGGCGCTCGAGGACGACGACGTCGAGCGTCGTCTCGAGGAGCGAGCGCACGCGCGCCGAGTCCGCGAGGCGGGTCAGCGTGTTCGTGACGACGAGCGTGAGCGCGTAGAGCCGCTCGGAGGCCTCGGGGCTCTGCGTGTTCTTCAGCTCCTGCCGCGTCGCCTGGAAGACGTCGAACGCCTCGGTGAGCCGCGCCTCGGAGACGCTCCCGCCGGGTGCGAGCGCCTCGACGCTCGGCGGGAGCTTGTAGGGCGTGTGGTCCTGCGCCCGGAGGCGCGCGAGGCGCTCGGGCTCCGAGAGCGCGGAGGCGCGCGTGGGCGCGAAGCGATCGAGGCGCGGCCGGACCGCGTTCGTCGCCTTGCAGTAGGCGCAGGGGACCGCGCCGCCCTCGATCGTCGTCTCGAGCGGCGCGCCGCAGCGCTCGCAGAGGAGCATGCGGACCTGCGTCGCGAAGATCGTTCTAGCCATGGGATCAGTCCCTCTCGAATCGCGGGGGATCGACGACCTCACCCCGCGCGCCCCGAGGCTCGCACGATCGCGCCCCGCGCCGGAAGGAGGAGCGACTCGGAGCGCCAGGTGATGACCTCGAAGACACGAGCCCCCTCGCCGACGTTCCGTCGAGCCGGGTCCGGGCGCCGAGGCTCGGGTCCGATCGGGGCTGGGCTCGAGCCGCCTCGAGCGCGCAGCGATTGGACCCGGGCCGATCACCTCGCGTATCCTCGCGCCCTCATCGTGCCAAACTCCCCCGAGATCCCGAGAGAAGCACCGCGTGTCGGCGTCGTGATGGGCTCGCGCTCCGACTGGGAGACGATGGAGCACGCCGTGCTCACCCTCGGCGAGCTCGGCGTGACGCACGAGGTGCGGGTCGTCTCCGCGCATCGAACGCCCGATCTGCTCTTCGAGTACGCGGCCAGCGCGGAGACACGCGGCCTCAGGGTGATCATCGCGGGCGCGGGCGGCGCGGCGCATCTGCCGGGCATGGTCGCGGCGAAGACGCACCTCCCCGTCCTCGGGGTCCCCGTCCCCTCGCGCCAGCTCGCGGGCCTCGACTCGCTCCTCTCGATCGTCCAGATGCCCGCGGGTGTCCCGGTCCCGACCCTCGCGATCGGGCGCGCGGGCGCGATCAACGCGGCGCTGAGCGCCGCCGCGATCCTGGCCCTCCACGACCCGACGCTGCGAGCGCGGCTCGTCGATCGTCGCGCGCGCCAGACCGACGACGTGCTC
Organism: Sandaracinaceae bacterium; assembly: GCA_039809495.1. Classification (GTDB taxonomy): domain Bacteria; phylum Myxococcota_A; class Polyangia; order Polyangiales; family Sandaracinaceae; genus JAFLCL01. The sequence goes on along the minus strand of JBDHVC010000015.1, from coordinate 81,502 downwards.
GCGCACCCCGATCCCCGCGGCTGAGGCTCCTCGATGCGCATCGGGATCGTCGGCGGTGGCCAGCTCGGGAGGATGCTCGCGCTCGCGGCGGTGCCGATGGGCCACGAGGTCAGCGTGCTCGCGCAGCGCGACGACGAGCCGGCGTGCGCCGTGGCGAGGCCCTTCCTCGGCGCCTTCGACGACGAGGCCGTGCTCGCGCGCTTCGTCGAGCACCTCGACGTCGTCACCTACGAGTTCGAGAACATCCCCCAGCGGACGCTGCGCTGGCTCGCCGCGCGCGTCCCCGTCCGCCCGGGCCTGCGCTCGCTCGAGGTCGCCGCCGACCGCGCGAGCGAGAAGGCGCTCTTCCGCGAGCTCGGGATCGACGCCGCCCCCGCTCGCCTCGTCGACGATCCCCGCTCGCTCGAGGACGCCGTCCTCGCCCTCGGCCTCCCCGCCATCTTGAAGACCCGGCGGCTCGGCTACGACGGCAAGGGGCAGCGCGTGCTGCGCGCTCCCGGCGACGTCGCGGGGGCGTTCGAGGCGCTCGGCGCCGTCCCGTCGATCCTCGAGGGCTTCGTGCCGTTCACGCGCGAGCTCTCGATCCTCGGCGTTCGCGCGATCGACGGCGCGATCGCGACCTACCCGCTCGTCCAGAACGAGCACCGCGACGCCATCCTCCTGCGCACCGACGCGCCAGCGCTCGGGGTGAGCGAGGCGCTCGCGGCGCGCGCGCGCGCGGCGATCACGGCGCTGCTCGGCGCGCTCGACCACGTCGGCGTGCTCGCGCTCGAGCTCTTCGAGCACGACGGTCGGCTCCTCGCGAACGAGATCGCGCCCCGCGTCCACAACAGCGGCCACTTCTCGATCGAGGGCGCGGAGACGAGCCAATTCGAGGCCCACGTCCGCGCGATCGTCGGCGACCCGATCGGCTCGACCGCGCTGCGACGACGCTCGACCATGGTGAACCTCGTGGGCGCCCTCCCCCCGCGCGAGGCGCTGCTCGAGATCCCCGGAGCGCACCTCCACCTCTACGGCAAGACGCCCCGCCCCGGCCGCAAGCTCGGCCACGTCACGATCGAGGGCGAAGACGAGGCCGCTCACGGCGAGGCGGTCCGGCGCGTCCTCGCGCTCGTGCGCGGCACGGGCACCGCCTGATCACGCTCGTTCGCCGCAGCGCGTCATGATCGAACGCTCGGCCCCGCGGGGCGCGCGCCGAAATCTCGGGCGAGAGACGCCGCGCTTCGTGTACCGTGCGCACATGCCCAAGAGGCCCGGCGCGCTCGTCCTCGCCGCTCTCCTCGTGTCGATCCTGCGCCCCGAGAGCGCCCACGCGACCCCGCCGGACCTCTTCGGGTTCGGCGCGCGCTCGCCTGGGCTCGCGATGACCGGCGCCTCGCACGACGAGACCTACGAGGCGGCGTATCTCAACCCCGCGAACCTCGCGTCCCAGAGGCGCCGCAGCATCCAATTCGGCGCGAGCGCGGGCGCCCTCGAGCTGCGGATCGACGGCGCGCGCTCGCGGCTCGAGCCGGCGCGCGGGACGACGATCGGGTTCACGCTCCCCCTGCCCTTCGGCGACGTGCTCGAGGATCGGCTCACGCTCGGCGGCGGCTTCTACACGCCGGTCAACGTGCTCATGCGGGGCGACGTCCGCTTCGCGGAGATCCCGCAGTGGTCCGTCCTCGACCGGAGCCAGTCTCTCGCGCTCTTCGTGGGCCTCGGCCTCGACCTCCACGGCGTCGTCGACGGCCTCCAGCTCGGCGTGGGCGTGGCCGCGCTCGCCGCGCTCGTCGGCGATCTCCACGTCCAGCTCGACGAGACCAACACCTTCCAGTCGGTGGTCGAGACGCAGCTCGTCGCCACGTTCGCGCCGATCGTCGGGGTGCGCTTCGAGCAGCCGCCCTCGATGCGCTCGAGCGCCCAGGCCCCGGCGCAATTCGGGATCGGCGTCGTGTACCGGCACGAGCTGCGCGCCGACATGGATCTCACGATCACGATCACCGACCTCCCGGTCCGTCTCCCCGTCCTGACGATCGGCGGCATCACCCAGTACGATCCCTCCCAGGTCACGCTCGAGGGCTACTTCCGCCCCATCCCCGAGCTGCGGCTCATCGCGAACCTGACGACGCGCTTCTGGAGCACCTACCCGGGCCCGGCGACCGCGACCTCCCTGAGCAGCCTCCGCGCGCCCGCGCCGGAATTCCAGGACACGTTCTCGCCGCGCCTCGCGATCGAGGGCACCCTGCGTGACGGCTCGGTCGAGCTCACCCTGCGCGGCGGGTACGCGTGGGAGATGTCGCCCGCCCCGCCCGCGCGGATGGCGGCCCAGCGCGAGCGGAGCGGCGAGCCCCACGTCGTCGGCGGCGCGGTGGTGCAGGTCCCGACGCGCCTGCTCGACGCCGATCGGCACATCATCACGCTGGGGCTCGGCCTCGCCGCGAACGTGACCGCCCACGAGCGGCTCGTCCTCGACGTCTTCGGGCAGGCCCACATCCTCGCGGATCGCACGCACCTCGTCGGCGCGAGCTCGGACGATCCGTCGGCCGCGCCGCTCACGACGAGCGGCTTCATCCTCGTCGGCGGCTGGAGCGCCGGGTTGGAGTTCTGACGATGCCGACGGCCTCGAGGATCTCGCTTCTCCCGCGCGCGGCCCGGCTCGCCGCGCTGCTCGCGACGCTGGCCATGGCGAGCGTCGGCGCGCGCGCGCTCGCGCAGCCGATGGACACCTACGGGATGGGCTCGCGATCGGTCGCGATGGGCGGCGCCGTGACGGCCGACGTCGAGGACTTCACCGCCAACTACTACAACCCCGCCGGGCTCGCGCGCTCGCGCGAGGCGCGCATCGGCGTCGGCTACTTCGGCGCGTTCCACGACCTCCGCATCGGCGGCTTCGACGCGAACGTCGATCCGGTCCGCGGGCTCGTCCTCGGCCTGGTCGTCCCCGGGTCGATCGGGGACGTCCGCTTCGCGTTCGGCCTGGGGCTGCACCTCAACGACGATCACGTCTCGCGCACGCGCTCGCTCCCCGCGCGCCGACCGCGCTGGGAGTTCTACGACAACCGCCCGAGGCGCATCTTCCTCGCCGCGCACCTCGCGATCCGGCCGGTCGAGTGGCTCACGATCGGCGGCGGCATCTCCTTCCTCTCGTTCTCGACGAACCGCCTCTCGATCCGCGGCGATCTCGACATCGCCATGCCCGATCGGCGCTCGCGCCTCGAGCACGAGATCCTGACGGACCTGACGACGATCCGGTATCCCCAATTCGGCTTCCAGGTGCAGCCCACCCACGAGCTCTCCTTCGGCGCCGTCTACCGGGGGCAATTCGCGCTCGACAACACGCTCGAGGCGGTCGCGGGCTGCGCGACGATGGACGATCCGGCGTGCAACACCCGGCTCTCGTTCACGGGGCTCGGGGACGGGTTCCCGGGCTACTTCCACCTCCTCACGCAGTCGGTGAACGCCTTCGTGCCGCAGCAGGTCTCGGTCGGCGCGTCCTGGGCCCCGACCGACGACTTCCGCGTCAACGCCGAGGTGACCTGGGTGAACTGGTCGGCGTACGTGAGCCCCGTCGGCCGCGCGAGCATCCTGCTCCGCATCGAGGTGCCCGAGTCGCTCCGCGGCACGATCCGGGTGCCCGACGCGATCGGGGGGAGCGTCCCGCAGCCCGCGCTCTTCGAGGACCGCTTCGTCCCTCGCGTCGGCGTCGAGGGCGTCGCCTTCCGCGAGCGGATGGTCGCGCTGAGGCTGCGCGGCGGCTTCTTCTACGAGCAGTCGCCCGTGCCGAACCAGTCGGCGATCACGAACCTCGCGGACTCCGATCGCTTCGCGTTCTCCGCCGGCATCGGGCTCCGCGTCGAGGAGCTGCGGCCGCTCTTGCCCGGCTTCCTCCAATTCGACGCGCACTTCCAGTACGCGCTCTTGGCCGACCGGACGATGACGAAGGCGAGCCTCGTCGATCCGACGGGCGACTACGTCATCGGCGGTGACATCCTCGCCGCCGGGATCACGATGGAGGTCGGGTTCGAATGAGCACCGGGAAGCGAGCCCATCGAAGGGCGCCGAGGCGGACCGAGGCGCTCACGGCCGGCGCGGGCGCGCTCCTCGCGGCAGGGGCGCTCGCGATCGGCTGCGCGACCTTGGCGACGAAGGGCGGCGAGCCGGCGGGCCTCCCCCACAACGGCACGGGCCCCTTCCGCGATCTGAGCGCGCAGGAGACGGGCGTCACGTCGCCGCGCGGCGCGGCCCTCTCCATCCGCGGCGTGACCATCGACACCGCGATGGTCGCGAGCGACGGCTCGCTCTTCTACGCGAGCGCGACGGCGCTGCGCCCCGAGCCCCCCGACGCGGGCGTCGAGGACGCGAGCTACGCCGAGGACGCGGGTCCGGCGGCCGCCGACGCGGGCCCCTCCACGCCGCGCTTCGCCACGCCGGACTGGTCGCGCCACGAGCCGCGAACCATCGCGCGGAGCCCCGCGCGCCCCGCGGAGGGGCTCCAATTCGTCGCCGAGAGCCCTGGCTTCGACGCCGGCGCGGAGATCCTCCGCGCGAGCGAGGCGTGGGAGGGCGGCTTCGTCACCGACCCGTGGGCGGTGATCCGCGCCGACGGGTCGGTCCTCCTCTACTACGTCGGCGAGGGCGGGATCGGCGTCGCGACGGCGGCGAGCGTAGCCGGCCCTTACGCGCACTCGGGCGCGCCCCTGCTCGCGGCGAGCGGGGCCGGGGCGCCGCGGCGACCGAGCGTCATCGAGACGACGCTGCTCGACGGCGCGAGCCACGCGTTCCTCATGTACTACGAAGAGGCGGGCACGATCCGCGTGGCGGGCTCGAGCGACGGCCTCGCCTTCGAGCCCCTCTTCGCGCTCGAGCTCCCGGAGATGCCGGCGCGCGACGATCGCGACGGCGACGAGGTGGAGCGCGGAGGGCCAGGCGCGGTCGTCTATTCCTCGGCGGCGGGGCGCAGCTTCGTGCGCCTCTACTACGAGTCACGGCGCAGCAACGGCAACACGCTGCTCACGCTCGCGGCCTCGGCCGACGGCGCGCGCTTCGAGGCCTTCCTGCGCCCCGTCGTCGACGCGCGGGATCGCCGTGCGCCTTGCGCCTCGCTCGTCGACGAGCGCGTCTCGCTCCTCTACCAGTGGAGCCCCTCGGGGCCCGGGGCGAGCCAGGGGACGATCTTCGTCGGCGTCGCGCCTGGAGGGCTGCGCCTCGTCCGCGAGTGAGCGTCCTTCATCACCATCGCGAGGGCTCTTGTCCCCTGCTCGCGGCCAGGTAGGATCCTCCCCTCGGGCGCGGGGTGGGCGAGCCATCGAGGCCCTCGCCCTCGCGTCCAGGCGAACACGAGCGAGCGAGGGAACATGGCGAACGTCGAGCTGCGAGGAGCCGCCTTCCACTCCTTCCTCGACGCGCTCCGCGAGGTGCGAGGTGAGGCGACGCGCGAGCGCGTGATCGAGGCGCTCCCCGCGGGGTTCCGCGAGCGGATCCGCTCGGGCGCGATCGTCGGGATCGGCTGGTACCCGCTCTCGGACTACGCCCTCTTCTACGACGCGCTCGACGAGGTGACGTCCGGCAGCGACGCGCTCGCGAAGACGCTCGGCGCGGCCACGGCGGAGCGCGACACCCGAGGGTTCCTCCGCTACGTCCTCAGCCTCTCGACCCCCGAATTCCTCCTGCGTCACGCCGATCGTGTCATCCTCAGCTACCTCCGCGGCGTGACGTCGCGGCTCGAGGAGGTCTCGCCCGGCCGCGCGAGCCTCGTCCTCGAGCACTTCGTCGGCTCGAACGCGCGGATCCACGCCGAGTGGGCGGGGGGCATCGAGTTCGTGCTCAGCCGCTGTGGCGCGAAGAGCCCGCGCGTGGCTTGGGAGTCCAGCGCTGACTTCGAGACAGTGACGTACCGAGCGGGCTGGGATCGCTGACGCGCCGAGGCCCGAGCGACACGCGCGGCGAGGCTCATCGCCGTGGGCGCTGTTGAGGTACGCTCGCCGTGATGAGTTCGGTCGACATGCGCGGAGCATCGTTCATCTCGATGCTCGAGTCCATCGAGGAGCTGCGTGGATCGGCGATCGCTCGTCGCGTCGTCGAGGAGTTCCCGACCACGCTCCGCACGCAGGTCGAGAGCGGCGCCATCACGCGGGTCGGGTGGTACCCGATGAGGGACTTCGCGGCGCTCCACGCCGCCTGCGATCGCGTCGTGGGCGGCGGCGAGCCGTTCGCGTTCGAGCTCGGACGGGTCGGCACCGATCGCGACCTGCGCGGGCTCTTGCGCTTCATCCTCTCCATCACGAGCCCCGACCTCCTCACGCGGCACGCGGACAAGATCATGCTCGCCTACGTCCGCGGCGTGACGGGACGCGTCGAGCGCCACACGCCGACCCACTCCTCGATCTTCTTCGAGGGCCTCGTCGGCGCGAACCGCCTCGTCCACGCGGGCTGGGCCGGCGGGATCCACCGCATGATCGAGCGCTGCGGCGGGGAGGACGTGAGCGTCGAGCGTCAAGCGCGAGGCGACGACGTGACGTTCGAGATCCGGTGGCGCTGATCGCCGCGCGCCCCGACGGAGCGCCAGCGCGCGCGCTGCCCAGGAGGGCGACGGATCCAGCAGGATTCGAACCTGCGACCTTCGGCTCCGGAGGCCGACGCTCTATCCAGCTGAGCTATGGATCCACTCGCGAGGTCCGCGAGGTGGGGATGGATACCGGAGACGCCCGCGCCCTGCAAGCGACTTCGGCGCAACGGAGTCACTTGCGGACGACGTCGATCACGAGCGGCGGCGCGCTCGCGGCGGCGCCCCCGATCGTGAACGCCTCGAGCGCGCGATCGACGAAGCTCGCCGGATCCTGCCCCTTGGCGAGGTGCAGCTCGCAGAGCGACTCGCCCGACGCCACCCGCTCGCCGACCTGCTTGTGGAGCACGATCCCCACGAGCGGATCGACCGACTGGTCGGCCCGCGTGCGCCCCGCGCCCATCGCCACGCCCAGGTGACCGAGCGCGAGGGCGTCGATCCGCTGGACGAAGCCGCGCTTCTTCGCGATCACCTGGACGCGCAAGGGCGCGGACGGGAAGCGGGTCGGATCCTCGATCAGCCGCGGGTCGCCCCCCTGCGCGTCGACGACCTGACGCAGCACGCGCAGCCCGCTCCGGTCGTGGATCGCCGCCTCGAGCTTGCGCCGCGCGTCGCGATCGTTCTTCGCCACGCGCCCCATGAGGAGCATCTCGGAGCCGAGCACGAGCGTGATCTCGCGGAGATCCGCCGGGCCTCGATCGTGGAGGATCTCGATCGCCTCGCGCGTCTCGAGGGCGTTGCCGATGGCGCGACCGATCGGCGCGTCCATCGAGGTGAGGACCGCGGTGACGTCCTTGCCCGCGAGCGTCCCGACGCGGACGAGCGACTCCGCGAGCGCGCGCGCGTCGGCCTCCGTCTTCATGAACGCGCCGCGGCCGACCTTCACGTCGAGGACGAGCCCGTCGATGCCCTCCGCGAGCTTCTTCGAGAGGATGCTCGCGGTGATGAGGGGGATCGACTCGACCGTCGCGGTGACGTCGCGGAGCGCGTAGAGGCGCTTGTCCGCGGGGGCGATCTCGGCGGTCTGGCCGATGAGCGCGCAGCCGATGTCGCGGACCTGCGCGACGAAGGCGTCGATGTCGAGCGACACCGAGAACCCCGGGATCGCCTCGAGCTTGTCGAGCGTCCCGCCGGTGTGCCCGAGCCCGCGACCGCTGACCATCGGCACCGCGACCCCGCACGCCGCGACGAGGGGCGCGAGGCAGATCGACACCTTGTCTCCGACGCCCCCCGTCGAGTGCTTGTCGACCTTGCGGGAGCGGACCATGCGCATGTCGACGACGCGCCCCGAGTCGCGCATCGCGAGCGTGAGCGCCGTCGTCTCCTCGGGGCTCATCCCTCGAAAGAACACGGCCATCGCGAGCGCGCTCATCTGGTAGTCGGTGACGTCGCCCCGCACGAAGCCGCCGACCAGCGCGCGGACCTCCTCGTCCGAGAGGGCGCCGCCGTCGCGCTTTCTGGCGATGAGCTCGGGCACGCTCGGGAGCGACGCGGGCCAACCCTCGCGGGCCGCGCCAGCGGCGCTCTTCTTCGTCGTCTTCGTTCGTTCGCTCTTCTTCGCGGCCATGGCGCGCGCGAAGATACCCGATCTGTGGCGAGCGCTCTCGACCTACCGTCGCTTGTCCCCTCGCGCGTCGCGCGGCGCGCCCGATCTTCGCTGGATCGGCCGGAGCGCGCGCCCCCGCGTCTCCCTCGCGCGCTCGGCGTCCTTCCGGCTCGCCCGATCGCCCCGCGCGCGCTTGGGCGCCGCGCGCTCTCGCGCCGGGTCGAAGAGGCGGGTGGCGATGAGCTCGCGGCGCTCGATCGAGGCCTCGTCGAGCCGCACGCGGATCCGATCCGAGAGCGCGATCCGCAGGCCGCTGCGCGCCCCGGTGAGCGCGACGCCGAGCCGATCGAGCTCGAAGCCCTCGCGCGCGAGCGCGCCGTCGTCGCGGCCACGCGCGCGCTCCCCCTCGGGCTCGCCGGCGACGCGATCGAGCGGGACGCGCAGCTCGACGAAGGGGCGCGGGATCGTGACGAAGAGGCCGTGCTCCGTGACCCCCGTGACGACGCCATCGAAGACCTCTCCGACGCGTGGGCGGAGCAGGAGCACCCGGTAGAGCGCCTGCACCTCGCGCTCGACCTGGACGGCGCGGCGCTCGAGCCGGCTCGCCGCGACGGCTTGGGGCGCGAGCCGTCGGCGGAGCGCGTCGGGGTCGAGCGAGTCCCCCCGCACGATCGCGCGCACGACGCGGTGGATGGCGACGTCGGGGTAGCGCCGGATGGGCGACGTGAAGTGGACGTAGTGGCGCGCCGCGAGCGCGAAGTGGCCGATGTCCTCGACCTGGTAGCTCGCCTGCTGCATCGCGCGGAGCAGGAGCCCGGAGAGGACCGGCCCGTGACGATCGGAGGCGAGCCGACGCAGGACGTCGGCGAGCGCCTTCGGCGTCGGCGACTCGAGGCTCCCGAGCTCGAGGCCGAGCGAGGCCGCGACCTCCGCGAAGCGCGCGACCTTGATCGGATCCGGCGCGCCGTGGACGCGGAAGATCCCGGGGAGCTCGCGCGCCGTCAGCGCCTCGGCGACCGTCTCGTTCGCGAGGAGCATGAGATCCTCGATGAGCTCGTACGCGCGCTTGACGCCCGGATCGGCCTTCTGCGGGACGACGTCGACGGGCTCGCCCGCCTCGTCGAGGATGACCTTCGCCTCGGGGAGCTCGAAGCCGAGCGCTCCTCGGCGCTCGCGACGCGCACGCAGGAGCTGCGAGACCTCGAGCAGCGTGCGGAGCGTGGGCTCGAACGCGTCGGCCTCCGGCGAGCGCGCGCCCTCGTGGGTGAGCTCGAGCGTGCGCGCCACGGCCTCGTAGGAGAGGCGCGCGCGGCTCCGCATCACGCCCTCGACGAAGCGGTGAGCGCGGATCGCGCCGCTCCTCGTGAGCTCGACGTCGAGCGCGAGCACGAGCCGGTCCTCGCCGGGCAAGAGCGAGGCGAGGTTCGAGCTCAGCTCCGGCGGGAGCATCGGGATGGCGCGGTCGGGGAGGTAGATCGAGCAGCCACGCTCGAGCGCCTCCGCGTCGAGCGCGCTCCCGGGGACGACGTAGTGCGAGACGTCCGCGATGGCGACGATCACGCGGTAGCCGTCCTCGCTCCGAGCCGCCCAGACCGCGTCGTCGTGATCGCGCGCGTCCCCGGGATCGATCGTGAGCAGCGCGAAGCCGCGCAGATCCTCGCGACGTGCGATCTCGTCCGCGGCGGGCGCGCTCGGGAGCTCGGCCGCCGCCGCCAACACCTCCTCGGGGAACGCCTCTCCGACCCCCTCCCGGAGCCGGATCTTCTCGACCTCGACCGCGGCGCTGCCCCGGGGCCCGAGCGCCGCGAGGACGCGGACGGAGACGGGCTCGCCGACGCCTGGGCGCGCCTCGCTCACGAGCTGCGCGACGACCTCCTGGCCCGTCCGCGTCCCGAGCGGGAGCACCCCCTCGACGGCGAAGAGCTCGGGCAACCGCGCGTCCCCCGTCCGGACGAAGAGCCCGCCGTGGACACGCACGAGCGTCCCGCCGACGCGACGGATCCCGCGCGCGAGCACCTCGGCGACCTCGCCCTCGAGGCCCTTCGTGCTCTTCGCGAGGCGTAAGCGCACGCGATCGCGGTGCAGCGCGCCCCCGAGGCCGCGCGGCGACACGAAGACCTCTCGGCCATCGTCGAGCGTGGCGAAGCCGAAGCCCCGCGTGGTCATCGACAGCCACCCGACCGCGTCCTCGGCGCCCTCGGCCGCGAGCGCGGCGCGGGCTCGAGCGCTCGCGGTCGCGGCTGGGCTCGCCGGAGCGCTCGGTCGGTCAGCGAGCGATCGTCGCCGAGCGGCGCGCTGCTCGCGCGGCACGATGCGCCAGCGCGATCCGGGCAGCTCCCTCACGAAGCCGAGCGAAGAGAGCGAAGAGAGCAGCTCGCGCACCTCGGGCGCGAGCTTGCCCAGCTCCTTCCGGCCGATCCCGAGCGACGTGACGATCTCCATGGTGTGGAGAGAGCGGTCGCCCGCGGCCTCGAGCGCGCGGAGCACGCGCTCTTTACTGATGGTCAAAACGAACCTCGAACGATCTCGACCTCGGGTGAACGGGTGGGACGTCGCTTCACCGGGCCTCAACGAAAAGCATGAAGAGAGCCGTCGTCCGCACCGACGATCACGCTGCCGTCCCTGGCGATGAGCGCGGTCGCATCGACGTTCTGGCCGATGTTGTAGCGTGAGAGCAGGCTCCCGTCGAGCGCGAGCAGGTAGAGGAAGTCGTCCTGCGAGCCGACGTAGACGTGGCCCGCCGCGTCGATCCGCGCCGAGCTGCGGATGCGGCCGCCGGTGAGGTAGCGCCAACGGATCGTGCCGTCGGGCGCGAGCCCATAGACGTTGCGATCGTCCGAGCCGACGACGATCGTGCCGTCGAGCGCGATCGCCGGCGTCGTGCGGACCGCGCCGCTCGTCGCCGCCTGCCAGAGCCGTCGACCGCTCGCGTCGAAGGCGCTGACGTGCCCGAGGTCGTCGCCGATGACGATGGTGCCGTCGTCCGCGATCGAGGCGCCGGACTCGCTGCTCGAGCCGAGCAGCGCCTCCCACGCGAGCGTGCCGTCGCGACGGACGGCGTGGAGCACCCCGTCGATCGAGGCGAAGAGGACGAAGCCCGCGGGGTGCACGGCGGGGGGCGTGCGGACATCGCCGCTCGACGCGAAGTGCCAGCGGATCCGGCCCGCGCCATCCACGGCGTAGAGCCCTCGCGACGCGACGTAGACGGTGTCGTCGGCGTCGAGCGTCGGGCTCGCGTCGATCGGCCCCTCGAGGACCACGCGCGCCCGCACCCTCCCCTCGGGATCGAGCGTGACGAGCGAGCCGTCGTGGTTGCCGACGACGATCGTCCCATCCGAGAGCACCACCGCGCTCGCATAGAAGCGATCGCCGCCCGTGTACCGGAAGCGGAGCGTGCCATCGGCCGCGACCGCGACGAAGCTCCGATCGAGCGAGCCGACGTAGAGCGTTCCGTCCGGCCCCTCGACGGGCGACGCGTAGATGCGCGCCCCGGTCTGGATCACGCGCCGCGGCGGCCCGAGCGTGCTCGGACCGACGACGGAGGCGCGGCCCGTGTGACGCGCGTCGCCCATGAAGGTCGGGCGAGCCGCGCGCTCTACCGCGGCGCTCGTCGCGTCGGTCGGTGAAGGCGACGTCGGCTCGGTCGGCACCCCGGCGTCCGGCGCGGGCCCGGCGTCCGCCTCAAGGTCGCTCGGCGTCGCCTCGGCGCCCGCCGTGGCGAGCGCCCGACGACGCGCGGCGAGCTCGTCACGCACCTCCTCCTCGAACCGGCAGCGCCCCTCGTGGCAGATGCGGTCCGCGCGACACTGGAGATCCGTGGTGCAGGGGCCGACGGGCTCGGGCGCCCCCGCGCAGCCGGCGAGGAGCGCCAGGGCGCACGCGCCGCGCGCCGCCAGCGCCGCCAGCGACGAGCCGAGCCCGAGCGAGCGCCCGGCCCGCGCTCGGCGCGGCTCGAGAGAGGAGACACGCGACATCGATGCGCGGACGCTATCACGCCCGCGCACGGCGACGCTCATCGCGACCCCTCGGCGGGGCCCTCGGCGCCCGCGCCCTCTTGCCGCCTTTGGCGCGCGCCTCGCGGCGGTCCCTCCGGCGGGCTCGAGGGAGCAGGGCGCGCGGCGCTCGCGCGCAGATCGGCCCAACAGATCGCGTCACCGCAGATCCACGCGGCGCGCGACCCCGACGGCGCGAGCGCAACGTCGATGGGGCGCCCCGCGGGGACGGAGAAGTCCGCGTCGCGGAAGACGCGGACGGCGCGCGCTGCGCGATCGACGACGACGATCCCGAAGGGGAACGCGAGCGCGTAGGCGTGCGCGTCGCGGACGGCCGCGCCCTCGGGGAGCGGCGCCGGGAGCGGCGTGCCCTCCTCGAGCGGCGTCGGCGCTCCGAGGGGCTCGCCGCCCGCGCCAATGGGGACCAGCACGACGCGCGCACCGTGCGCGAGCACGACCCCGCTCGGGCTCCAGCCGAGCGCGACGAAGCCGCCGTCGTCCGCGCGCAGGCCGGGCGGCATGTTCGGGCACGACGCCGCGAAGGGCGGGGTCCGCGGCGCGACGAGGTACTCTCGACGCCCACCGCCCGCCACCTCGGCGGGCTCTCCGCTCGCGCCGACGACGAGGACGATGCCGTCGCAGCTCCGCTCGATGGCCTCGAGCCGCAGCGCGCGCGCCGTGTCGACGATCGCGAGCTCGGCGAGCGTGGGGTCGAGCGGCGCGCTCGAGGGGACGAGCGCGTCCCCCTCGACGCGGAGCGCCCGCGGCTCGGCGCCGCGCACGACGAGCTCGTCCTCGCCGACGAAGGCGAGGCTCGAGAGGCGCGGCGAGGCGCCCTGCGGCACGAGCTGGTCCGCCGGGTGGCGGTGGACCTCGAGCAGCGGCGGAGGGATGCTCGCGAGGCGCATCCACGCCTCGCGCACGAAGCCGCGATCGCCGGCGCGAAGGGCCACGCCCTCGTGATCGAGATCGATGAAGGCGTCGAGCGCCGTGGCGACCGCCTCGACGTCGTCGAGCGCGCGCAGGCCACCCGCGAGCGCCCCCGCGCGGAGCGCGTAGAGCCGACCGACCGCCGCGCTCGCGTCGCACGGCACGCCTCGCGCGCCGCCGATCCAGAGCCGCGGGCGCTCCGCGTCGCGACAGATCGCCTCGCGCAGCGCGATCCCCTGCGCGGTCGCGGCGATCGCCTCCTCCGGGCTCGAGCGCGCGCGGGAGAGCGCCTGCTCCGCGAGCGCCGTGAACGTCGGATCGGGCGCCGTGCCCTCCCGCGCGAGGCCGGCGGGCCGGTTCATCCAGACGAGCGTGGTCGTCACCGACGCCTCGCCCACCCGGACGCGAACCTCGACCTCGAGATCGTCGTGCCCATCCTGGTCGCGATCGCGCGCCGCGAACGAGAGCCCCTCGCCCTCGGTCTGACCCGCGAAGCGCAGGATCTCGAGCGCCCGCGGGCGCTCGTCCGCCGAGAGCACCCACGCGCTCGAGAGCCGCGGGCGCGTCGCGTCCTCGCAGCTCGCCTCGACGCTCGCGAGGACGAGCGCCTCGGACAAGGGCACGATCGCCGCGCTCGTCGCGCGGCAGCCGGCGTCCCCGGGCTCGGGGGCGATCGACGCGAGGCTCGCGAGCGACACGAGCGGCGCGAGCTCCGCGCCCCGGCGCTCGCCGTAGAAGACGCGAGCCGCGGCGCGCGGCGCGTCGAGGACGACGAGCAGGACGTCGCGATCGCCGTCGCGATCGAAGTCGAACACCGCGCTCGCGCGGATCGAGCCCTCGTCGATCCGCACGACGCTGCCGTCGAGGTCGACCGCGTGCGTGCCGTCCGGGTGGCTCAGCACCTCGATCGGCGCGAGCTCGCGCACGGGCGGCGTCGCGCTCGCGCCCGCCTGCTCCGCGCCGCGGAACGGGACCCTGCGATCGCGGCCAGAGGAGCAGCCGCTCGCCCACGCCGACGAGGCGATCACGAGCAGGAGAGAGGCGACGACGCTCGTCCTCGGCATCGACGCATCATGCACCGCCCCGCGCCCCGCGTCTCCACCGCCGAGGCGGGGCGATCACGGCGCGAGCTCGAGCGTCGTCACGCTCCTCGCCGGGAGGGTCGCGACGAACGCGTTCGTGGCCGTGATGACGATCTCGGCCCCCGCGCGCGGCGTCGGCGTCGAGCCCTCGAGCGTGAAGACGCGCGAGCGCCCGAGGCGCCGATCGTGCTCGATCCGGAGGCCCGCGCGCACCGACGTCGCCGCGCGGTTCACGAGCACGACGACCACGCGCTCCGGGTGCGCCGCGTCGATGCTGGCGTGGACCGCGACCCGCTCGATGTCGCTCGAGCTCGAGGCGATCGCGGTGTCGCCGAAGCTCGCGCCCGCGCCGTCGAAGTCCCGGTACATCTCGAACGCGGCGTCGACGAAGCGCCGCGCGCTCGAGAGCTGCCACCACATCGCGGCGAAGACGCCCTCGTCCGCGAAGATCCCGAGCACGTCGGCCTGCGCGATCGCGCCGGAGATGTGGTCGGCGCCGCCGTAGTTGTACTCGGTGATCGCGATCCCCGTGCCGGGGTAGTGCGCCGCGATCTTCTCCGCGAGCCGCGGGAGGAGCCGGATCGCGCCCTCGGAGCAGCAGTCCGTGATCCAGCTCGACTCGACGTAGCTCGGATCCCAGAGCGAGCGAGGCGCCTGGACGCGCGCCTCGACGCGCGCGGGGCTCGTGTCCTCGTCCGTGATGCGACCGCCACCGCCGCGGGCCTCGGGGTACCAGTGCACGTCGAGCGCGTGGACGAGGCGACGCCCCGCGCTCGCCTCCGCGGATCGCATCCCCTCGAGGTAGGTGTCGAGGAAGTCGCGCCCCGCGGCGTCGGGCGCGTCCTGGAGGTTCACGTAGCCGGCGTACCCGTAATTCACGGGGCCGAAGACGATCGCGTCCGGCACGATAGCGGTGATCGCCGTGGCGAACTCCGTGTTGCGGCGGATGAGCTCGTCGTAGCGCACGGGATCGGGGTGGATCTCCGAGTGGGTCTCGCTCCAGAGATCGGGCTCGTTGTCGAGCGAGAAGAAGACCCGGCCCGTCGGCATCAGCGTGCGCCGGATCCAGTCGACGAATTCGTCCGCGTAGACGACGCGGTCGCCCGTGTCGGGCGCCCGCCCGAGCGTGCCTCCGCTCGCGCGCAGCTCGAAGAACCGCGTCGCGCGATCGGCCCCTCCCGAGTCGGTGGGCCCGCGCGTGTCGGCGGCGACGTAGCCCGCGATCGGCACCGTCACGAGCGCCGCGAGCCCGCGCTCGTGGAGCGCGCTCACGCGCTCGAGGACGGCGCCGCCGGGCGTCGAGCCGCCGCCGAGGTACGCGTCGTTCTGGTAGAGGTAGTCCGACCCGGCGTTCGACGCGTTCGTCTCCCAGTTGTAGGCCGTCCACCGGTTGCCGCCGTGCCGACCGATCGTCTCGCCGTGGAGCGCGTCCGGGTCGACCTGGTTGCTCCCGTAGATCCACGGGCTGATCGCGTGGCGCCGCGCCGCGGAGAGCTCGATCCGCACGTCGGCGGGCCCCGGATCGTCGGGGACGATCAGCTCGCCCAGCGCCGCGTCGGTCGCGGGGTCGATCGCCGCGTCCACGCCGGGCGGGCGCGCCGCGTCGAGGGGGCCCGCGTCGAGGCGCGTGTCGGCGTCGAGCGCGCTCGCGGCGTCGAGCCGCCCGCTCGCCGCATCGGGCGGCTCACCGCCCGGATCACCGCACGCCGTCAGCGAGAGCACCAACCCCAGAGCCACCGCGCCACGCATCCGCGGAGCATAGACCGAACGAGGGCGAGGCGGACAGAGGCCCGCCTCGCGTGATGCGGCTCGCGTCCAAGCGCCCCGTTACGCTACTGTCGCGCCCCGATGCTGCCCCGCGCGCGCCGAAGACCCCTCGCCTTGGCTGCCCTCGTCGGCCTCGCCACCCTCTCGACGCTCGAGGCTCGTCCCGCGCGCGCCGACGACCCCGCTCCTCGAGAAGCAGAAGCCCCTGCCCCGCCGCCGCCCGACGCCGACGGCACACCGATCGCGGCGCAAGCGCCGAGCGAGCCCGCGGAGCCGGGCGAGCCGCCCAGCGCCGCCGAGCCCGACGCCGCGCCGCCCGACGAGCCCTCGACGATCGAGCCGGCCGCGGCCGACGACGACGCGGAACCTCCCTCGACGCCGCCGCCTTCGCAGGCGGACCGCGCGCCCGACCCGGCCCCGAGCGCGGCGGCAGAAGGGGAGGCGCTGGCGCAGGCGAGCGAGGAGGGCGCGAGCGGCGAGGACGCGCCGGGCGAGCCCGCGGGGCTCCGCGTCGGCTTCGATCTCTGGGGCGAGTACCAGCTCCGCGGCGACGCGCTCAGCGACATCCCGCTCGCGACCGCGCGCCCGAGCGTCGATCCGAGCCGACACACGCCAGGCCCCTCGCTCGGCCAGCACTACTTCGCCGAGCAGTGGCTCCGGCTCCGCGGCCGCGTCGGGCTCGTCGATCACCCCGGCGGAGACGCCCGCGTCGCGCCCTTCCTCTCGCTCGTCGGCGAGGCCGACGTGCTCTACGGCGTCGCGCTCGGCGACCTCGCCAGCGGCACGCGCCCCGCCGCGATCCCGCGCGACGAGATGGGCTACCCAGGCCTGCGCCTGCGTCACCTCTACCTCGAGTGGCGCTCGCCGATCGGGCTCTTCCGCCTCGGGCAGATGGGCTTCTCGTGGGGCCTCGGGCTCGTCGCCAACGACGGCGAGACGCGCCCTCCCTTCGGCGACTACCGCTACGGCGATCTCGTGCGACGCCTCTTCTTCGCGACGAAGGTCGGGGGAGACGAGTCGCCCTTCACCATCGCCGCCGCGGGGGACTGGGTCGCGTGGGATCTGCTCGCCGACTTCCAGCGGCCCTGCCCCTCGGGCCAGGGCACCTGCGGCGACCTCGCGTTCCAGGGCGTGCTCGCCGGCCTCTACGAGCAAGACGACGTGCGCTTCGGCGCCTACGTCGCCTACCGCACGCAGAAGAACTACCTCGACGACTTCCTCGACGTCTTCATCGCCGACGCCTTCGCGTCGATCCACGTCGCGGAGCCGACGGGCGGGAAGATCCGCCTCGCGGCCGAGGCGATGTTCGGCGAGGGGAGCACATCGATCACGCGGACGACGGCGCACCCGGTCGCCGAGGTGCAGCAGTTCCTCGTCGCCGCGCAGATCGCGCGCGTGGCGACGGATCTCGACGTGGTGCTCGAGGGCGGCTACGCGACCGGCGACTCGAACACCGAGGACGGGGTCGAGCGCAGGGCGACGATGGATCCCGATCATCGCGTCGGGCTCGTACTCTTCCCCGAGGTGATCGCGTGGCAGACCGCGCGCTCCGCGTGGCTCGCGCAGAACCCCGACATCTTCGGGCGCCCCTCGCACGGCGCGGAGCTCTTGCCCACGAACGGCGGCGTCGCCGGCGCCTTCTACCTCTTCCCCTACGCGATCTTCCGCCCGATCCCCGAGCTCGACGTCCGCCTGGGCTCCGTCATCGCGTGGGCCTCCGCCGACGTCGTCGATCCCTACCGGCAGGGCGCGTTCGGGCGCGCCGCGAACTACCGAGGAGGCGATCCCTCGCGCCGCGACCTCGGCGTCGAGGTCGACGCGGCCGTCAACGGCTACGTCCCGCTCGCGGACGACGTGCGCCTCGAGCTCGGGATCGAGGGCGGCGTCCTCTTCCCTGGCGGGGCGTTCGACGACGAGCGCGACGTGCGGATGAGCGAGGTCGGCATGGCGCGGCTCCGGCTCGGCCTCGTGTTCTAGGCGCCCTCGGCGATCGAGGGTAGCGGCCCAGCCCCCGCGCATCGTCGGCCGAGCGCCCCGCTGGTAGGAAGGTCCCCATGAGCAACGACGACTCCACCACGCCCCCTCTCGCCGGCAAGGCCCTCGTCACCGGGGCGAGCGGCTTCATCGGGAGCCGGCTGCGCGACGCCCTCCTCGAGCGCGGCCTCGACGTGATCTCCTTGCGGCGCAAGGGCTCGCCACCCTCGAAGAAGGGCCGGAGCGTGGAGTGCGACTACGACGACGTCGATCGGCTGACGGCGATCGTCGGCGACGAGAAGCCGAGCTACGTCCTGCACGTCGCGGGCGTGACGAAGGGGGTCCGCTACGAGGACTTCTGGCGCGGCAACGTGATGCCGACCGAGAACCTCCTCGTCGCGATCGAGAGGGCCCACCCCGAGCTCGAGCGCTTCGTCCTCGTGAGCTCGCAGGCGGCGTACGGCCCCTCCCCCGTCGATCGCGCGATCGTCGAGGACGATCCCCGCAGGCCCGTCGAATTCTACGGCGAGAGCAAGCTCGAGGCGGAGTACGCCGTGGAGGCGCGCGGCGATCGCCTCCCCTGGACGATCCTCCGCCCCTCGGGCGTCTTCGGGCCGGGCGACGTCGACTACTTCAACCTCTTCAAGGAGGCCGCCGCGGGGCGCAACGTCTTCTTCGGCAACCGCGATCAGAAGTGGTCCGCCGTCTACGTCGACGACTGCGTGCGCGCGATCCTCCTCGCGACGACGCACCCGCGGGCCGTGCGTCAGGGCTTCTTCGTCGAGAGCGGTCGCCCCCTCACCTGGGTCGAATTCCAGAGCGCGATCGTGCGCGAGAGCGGCCGCAGGGCCATCACGCTCGACTTCCCCGCGTTCTTCGTCACCCTCGCCGGCATCGGCGGCGAGCTGCTCACGCGCATCGACCACAAGCCCCGCCTCTTCAACCGCCAGAAGGCGAAGATGGGCGCGCAGAAGGCCTGGATCTGCTCCGCGGACAAGCTGCGCTCGAGCCTCGGGTGGAGCGCGGAGGTGGACTACGAGGAGGGGGTGCGCCGCGCCTTCGCGTGGTATCGCGCCGAGGGGTGGATCTGATCGGCGCTCGCCCCGCCGCGCGTGGGCTCCCCGTCACGAGCGGCGCAGGCGAGCTTCGAGGCGCGCCCGGACGCGCGCGAGCTCCGGCACCCCGAGCGCGGCCGCGATCGCGAGGAAGGCCGCGCCCGCGACGCCGAGCGCGAGCGCGAGGACGAGCACGTTCTCGAGGCGGTTGCCGCCCTCGGACCACGCGCCGAGCCGCGCGACGCCCCAGCCGAGGAGCGCGGCGACGAGGCTCGCGAGGCTCACGCGCAGCACGGGCGAGACGAGCCGTGAGAGGCCGAGGCGGCCGAGCCGACGACGCAGCAGGGCGAGCAAGACGGCGCACTGGACGAAGCCCGCGACGCTGATCGCGATGGCGATCCCGACGTGGCCGAGCGGCGAGAGCCACGACGCCACCGCGACGAACGCGACGAGGTTCGCCGCGCCGCCGAGGAGGGGCAGCCTCGTCTCGTTGTGCGCGTGGAAGACGGGGACGAGCACGCGGACCGAGGCGATCGCGGCGACCCCCGCGGCCTGGTAGGCGAGCGAGCGGCCCGTCTCGATCGCGGCGTCGGCACCGAACGCGCCTCGCGCGAAGAGCACGACGACGATCGGGTGCCCGAGCGCGATCAGGATCGCCGAGAGCGGCAGCGCGACGAAGAGCACGAGCGAGAGCGCGTCGCGAAACGCGGCGAGGACGCCCTCGCGGTCCCCCCTCGCGCGCAGCTCCGCGAGCATCGGCAGCGCGGCCGACGCGATCGCGACCCCGAACATCCCCTGCGGGATCTCGACGAGCCGCTGCGCGTAGTAGAGGAAGCTCAGCGAGCCCTCGGGGAGATACGACGCGAAGAGCCGCGACATCATCACGTTGAGCTGGTAGATGCCGAGCCCGAGCGTGAGCGGGATGAGGAGCCGGAACGCCTTCTTCACGTAGGGATCGCTGGCCTCGAGGCGCGGCAGGCCGAGCAGGCCGAGCCGATGGAGCGAGGGCCACTGCGCGAGCACTTGGAGCGCGCCGCCGAGGAGGGCCGCCACGCCCAGCGCGAGGATCTCGGGCAGCCCGAGCGCGACGACGAGCGGGACGAGGAGG
Organism: Sandaracinaceae bacterium; assembly: GCA_039809495.1. GTDB lineage: Bacteria > Myxococcota_A > Polyangia > Polyangiales > Sandaracinaceae > JAFLCL01. Next base: position 61,504 of record JBDHVC010000015.1, on the reverse strand, counting down.
AAGGGGGCGAGGATGAACGCGACGTTGAGGAGCGCGGGCGCGGCCGAGGGGACGAGGAAGCGCTGGTGCGCGTTGAGGACGCCCGCGCCGAGCGCGGCGAGGCCCATGAAGAGGATGTAGGGGAAGACGAGCCGCGTGAGCGAGACGAAGGTCTCGAAGCGCGCGGGATCGGCGCCGAAGCCCGCGCCGTACGCCGTCGCGATCGGTCGGGCGAGGAGCACGCCAAAGGCCGAGACGAGGACGAGGAGCAGCATCATCAGCCCGCGGAAGCTCGCGTAGAAGCGCGTCGCTTCCGCCTGGCCCTCCTTCGCCCGCACCTCCGCGTACACCGGGACGAGCGCGGAGGTCATCGCGCCCTCCGCGAGCAGCCCGCGGAGCGCGTTCGGGATCGTGAACGCGTCGAAGAAGAGGTCCGTCCCCGCGACCGGGATCATCGCCGCGAAGACGAGATCGCGAACGACGCCGAGGATCCGCGAGAGGAGCGTCCCCATGGCGACCACGCCGCTCCGACGCGCGAGGTGCTGCCTCGCGGACGGCTCGCTGCTCGACGCGGCGCCTGGCGGCTCGCTCGCTCGGGGGGGCGCTCCTCGGCTTCGTTCGTCGGTCACGCGGGCGCCATCGTACGGGCTCGCGCGCGCCGGCCCGAAAATTCGGGCGCGCGAGGCCGCGCCCAGCTCTTGCCCGATCCGCCGCGCCGGTCCACGAAGCGCTCCGTGTCGATCCTCGATGCCCGCGGGCTCTCGAAGGCGTTCGGTCCGCGCAAGCTCGCGATCGACGTCTCGCTCACGATCGAAGAGGGCGAGCGGGTCGGGCTCGTCGGCAAGAACGGCTCCGGCAAGTCGACGCTCGCGAAGATGCTCGCCGGCGTCGAGCCCCTCGATCACGGCACGCTCGCGCGCAAGCGGGGCGCGCGCGTCGGCTACCTCCCCCAGAGCCCCGAGCTCGATCCGACGCGGAGCGGGTGGGACGAGGCGTGCGCCGGGCTCTCGCGCTGGAACGAGGCCAAGCGCGCCTACGACGAGGCGAGCGAGGCGCTCTCGGGGGGCGCGGGGGGCGACGCCGAGGCGAGCCTCCTCGTCGAGGCGCAGGCGGCCGCGCTCGAGCGGATCGAGCACCTCGGCGGCTGGGAGCCGCACCACCGGGTGCGCGCGCTGCTCGATCACCTCGGCGTCCAGGGCGCCGAGCGGCCCCTCGGCACGATGAGCGGCGGGGAGCAGCGGCGCGTCGCGCTCGCGCGCCTGCTCGTCGAGGAGCCCGAGCTCGCGATCCTCGACGAGCCCACGAACCACCTCGACGCGGACACCATCGAGTGGCTCGAGGGCTACCTCCTCGACACCTACCGGGGCGCCGTCCTCTTCGTGACGCACGATCGCTACTTCCTCGATCGCGTCGTCACCCGCACCTGCGAGCTCGAGGACGGCGTCCTCCACGTCTACGACGGCGGCTACGAGGCCTACCTGCTCGCGAAGGCCGAGCGCCTGGAGCACGCGGCGCGCGAGGAGCAGAACCGACAGAATTTCCTGCGGCGCGAGCTCGAGTGGCTGAGACGCACGCCCGCCGCGCGCACGGGGAAGCAGAAGGCCCGCATCGGGCGCGCGGAGCAGGCGCTGCGGGCGCGCGCGCCCGAGCGTGAGCAGCGGATCGCGCTCTCGATGGAGGCGGCGCGCGTCGGGCGGACGATCCTCGAATTCGACGCGGTCGGGCTCGACGTGGGCGAGGCGAGTGAGCGGCGGACCCTGATCGACGCGCTCGATCTCTCCCTCGTCCAGGGAGAGCGGGTGGGCATCGTCGGCCCGAACGGCGCCGGCAAGACCTCGCTCCTAAGGCTCGTTCGCCAGGAGCTCGCGCCGACGCGAGGCGCCGTGCGCGTCGGCGCGACGACGACGATCGCCTACCTCGATCAGGCGCGCTCGGGCCTCGATCCCGATCGCTCGGTCCTCGAGAACGTCGCGCCCGACGCGAGCCACGTCGACTTCGCCGGGCGACGCATGGACGTCCGCTCCTACCTCGAGCGCTTCCTCTTCGACACCTGGCAGCAGAAGCAGCCCGTGCGCTCGCTCTCGGGCGGCGAGCGGGCACGCGCGCTCGTCGCTCGCATGCTGCTCACGCCCGCGAGCCTGCTCGTCCTCGACGAGCCGACCAACGACCTCGACGTGGCGACGCTCTCGGCGCTCGAGGAGATGCTCGTCGACTTCGAGGGCACGGCGCTCGTCGTGACGCACGATCGGTTCTTCCTCGACCGGATCGCGACCGCGATCCTCGCGTTCGAGGGGGGCGGCCGCGTCGTCAAGTACGAGGGCAACTACACGACGTACCGCAAGCTCCGCGACGAGGCGCGCGAGCGTCGGCGCGAGGACGAGCGCGCGCTCCCCGCGAGCGCCGAGCCGCGCGAGGGCGCCCCGCGAGCGCTCGACGAGCGCCCGAAGAGGGGCCTCACCTACGCGGAGCGCCTCGAGCTCGAGTCGATCGTCGACGCGATCGCCGAGGCCGAGGAGCGCGTCGAGCGCGCCGAGCGCGCGCTCGCGGACCCCGAGCTCTTCGCGAAGCGCGGTCACGAGGTGAAGGCGCGGACGAGCGACGCCGAGGCGGCCAAGAGCGCGCTCGAGGCGCTGATCGCGCGCTGGGCGTGGCTCGAGGAGAAAAAGGGCTAGGCGTTTCGCGAGCCGCGCCCGATCCTCGGGCCTCGATGCCCGACGTCGTCGCCATCACGAGGGCCCCACGGCTCGCGCGCGAGCGCTCCTACCGCGAGCGGGACGAGCCCTCCGAGCTGGCCCCGCCCGAGGTCTGGATCCAAGACGTGGCGGCGCTCTTCGGCCTGCTCGCCTTCGACGTCCGGCAGCGCATCGCGGGCGCCCTCCCCTGGATCCTCGCGCGGACCCTACGCTCGGACGAGGCGGAGCGTCGCGTCCTCGCCCTGCGCGAGCGCGGCTTCGGCGCCGTCCGGCTCGATCCCGCCACGCTCCGCTTCGATCCTCCGGGCGAGCAGGGCGCGCGCGCCTTCCTGCGCGCGGGGCTCCTCGACCTCGAGCCGTGGGGCGCGCGCGTCCCGCTCGAGAGCGTCTCTCTCGCGACGCTCTCGACGCTCGATCTGGCCCGAGGGCACCAGAGCATCGAGATGCGAGACGTCCGGGTGCGAGGGGTGCGGATGTACACGCGGCCCTTCGTCTCGCACGAGCACGCGCGCGAGCGAGCGCGTGTGCTGCACCTCTTCCTGAGGGCGAGCGCGCCGCTCCGCCTCGTCGAGGGCCGCGTCGCGCTGCCGGAGGAGAGCGGGCCGACGGCGCGAGGCCGCTTCGACGCGCTCGTCGCGAAGGTGCGCGACGGGCTCCCGCCAGAGACCCCCTTCCTCGACGAGCTCGTCGCCTCGCCGCGCAAGCGCACCTCGCTGGCCATCACGGGGGAGGAGGCGGATCGGACCTCGCTCGAGAACAACGAGCGCGAGACCGATCTCGCCGTCTCGCTGCTCGCGCGCGCGGTCCTCGAGGGACAGCGCTGACGACGCGGCCCGCTCGATGCGGCGAGGCGCGTGCCCTCGCCTCGATGCGTCGGGCGCTCCGCGCCATCCTCGCGTCATGGCTCTCGCCCCCCGACGCCCGGAGCACGCGCCGTGACGAGCGTTCGAGCGGCGCGGCTCACCGTCGCCCCGATCGCGCTCCTGCTCGCGTGCGCCTCCCCCACGGAGCGCCGCGAGATCGCGCCGAGCGAGCCCCCGAGCGCGCCGACACGACGCGTCCTGACGCCGATCGTCCTCGAGCGGATCGACGGACCGGGCGAGGCCCCGGAGGATCGAGGCGCCGTGACGATCGCGCGCGTCGCGCTCGAGGGCCGGCGCCTCATCCTGCTCTCGAGCGCCGAGCGCGGGGGGAGCTCGCCGACGCTCGCCGACTGGGCTCGGCTCGAGGGGCTCGTCCTCGGGATCAACGCGGCGATGTACGAGCCCGGCGGGCGGGCGTCGGGCTGGCTCGTCCACGACGGACGCGAGCGCTCCCCCGACGATCCGCGCTTCGGCGGCGTGCTCGCCTTCGATCCGCGCGACCCGAGCGACGCCCCGTTCACGATGGTCGGCCGCGACTGCCCCGGGGTCGCGCTCGACCGGCTGCGCGCGCGCTACCGCACCCTCGTCGCCAACTATCGCCTGCTCGGCTGCGACGGCGGCCCGATCGCCTGGGTGGACGACGACGCCTACTCGGCGGCGGCGATCGGGCGCGATCGCGAGGGCCGCTTCGTCGCCATCCACGCCGCGCGACCCTACCGCATGCGCGAGCTCGCGAGGCGCCTCGGCGATCCCGCGCTCGGGCTCACGGACGTCCACTACGTCGAGGGCGGCCCCGAGGCGACGCTCTACGTCGCGCCGGAGGGCGAGCCCCCGATCCTGCTCGTCGGGAGGCGTCGGCGCGCGGAGGATCGGCGCCCGCCGGGCCCGCTGCCGCTCCCCAACGTCCTCGGCGTCGTCGCGCGATGAGCCACGCGCGCGCTCTTCGGCTACACCGTGCCGACGAGCGAGCGCCTCACCTCGAGGAGCGCCCGCGCGCGAGTCCCCGATGCGAGAGAACGAGAAGGTCGTGTTCGTCGCGGGCGCCGGCCACTCCGGCTCGACGCTGCTCGGGCTCGCCCTGGGCGCTCACCCCGCGATCTTCTACGCCGGGGAGGGCCGAAAGAGCCTCTTCTTGGGGGATCCCGAGAAGCCGCTGAAGAAGCGGATCTGCAAGGTCTGCGGCGCCGAGTGCCCCGTCTGGCGCGATCTCGCGCTCGCGCCCGGCGAGGATCTCTACGCGGCCCTCTCGGCGCGAACGGGGCGCCCCGTCGTCGTCGACTCGACGAAGGCGGTCGAGTGGATCGAGGAGAGGAGCGCCGAGGTGCGCGCGCGAGGCGGCGCGACCCTGCTCCTCTTCCTCTCGCGCGACGGCCGCGCCGTCACGGCCTCGGGGCTGCGCAAGCACCCCGAGCTCGACGTGCGCGCCCACGCCGAGCGCTGGCTCGCGCAGATGGAGGCGGCGGAGGCGCTCGCCGCGCGCTTTTCGGGCGAGGTGGCGCGCGTGCGCTACGAGGCGCTCGTCGCTCGGCCCGAGGCGACGCTCGCGGAGCTCGCCGCGCGCATCGGCGTCCCCTTCGACCGCGCGATGCTCGAGCCGTTCTCGAGCGAGCAGCACCCGCTCGGCGGCAACGCCGGGACGCAGTCGCTCCTCGAGCGCGCCCAGACGAAGGCGGGAGGTCTCCTCGGCATCACGGGCGCGAAGGAGCGCTACTACGCGTCCCACCCTCGGAGCTTCGTCCCCGATCTCCGCTGGAAGGCCGAGCTCTCCGAGGCGATGCTCGACACCTTCGAGGCGCTCGCGGGCGAGGCGAACCGCCGCTACCTCGGCGAGGACGAGGCGCCCTCGCGGGCGACGCCGGGCGGCCCCTCCGCACCGCGGACCGCGCGGCCCAAGGTCTTCGGGATCGGGCTCTCGCGGACCGGGACGCGCTCGCTCACGGCGGCCCTCGGGATCCTGGGCTTCTCGGTCGACCACTACCCGGTCGACCGCGCGACCCTCGAGACGCTCGAGCGCGGCGACGCGCGCTTTCCCCAGCTCGATCGCTTCGACGGGATCAGCGACATCACCGTCGCGCCCTACTACGAGGACCTCGATCGCCTCCACCCGGGCGCGAAATTCATCCTCACGGTGCGCGAGGAGCAGAGCTGGCTCGGCTCGTGCGAGCACCACTGGGCGAGCCGCCCCGCGCACCAGGAGGCGCCGCGCCCGGGCAAGGCCGTGGCCCCCGAGGCGCACGAGACGCACATGGCGATCCGCCGCTTCCTGCGAGCGGCGGTCTACGCGAGCTACGGCTTCGACCGCGACCGGTTCTCGCGCGCGTATCGACGCCACCTCGCGAGCGTCACCGCGTACTTCCGCGAGCGCCCGGGCGATCTGCTCCTGCTCGACATCGCGAGCGGCGAGGGCTTCGAGAAGCTCGCGCCCTTCCTCGGCGTCCCGGTCCCCGAGGCGCCCTTCCCCCACCGCGGCGCGCGGCTCGACCCGGAGCGGGCGCGCGTCAAGCGCGAGCAGGACGACGCGCGCGGCGACCTCACGAGCCGCCTCGACGAAGACGCGTAACGTGGCGAGCGAGCGCGACGACGAGCCCGAGACCGAGCCGACGCGATCCCGCGGCGACGGCGAGGACGCGCGCACGAGCCTCTCGTCGCCGATCGCGGTCGTCCACGAGCAGGCCGAGGCGCTCGAGGGCAACGCCTTCGAGAAGACGCGCTGGCTCTTTCGGCTCGCGTGGCGCGCCGGCCCGGGGATCATCGTCGCGCTCCTCGCCTCGACGCTCGTCACCGGGACCCTCCCCGCGCTCGTCGCGCTCGTCGGGCGCAGGGTGGTCGACCTCGTCGTCCTCGCGCTCTCGGAGGAGTCGGGCTGGGCGCGCCACAAGGACGGCCTCCTCGCGCTCGTCCTCATCGAGGCCACCCTCGTCTCGCTCATCCTCGCGGGACAGCGCGCGGCCGCGGCGGCGCAGGCGCTCCTTCGGCCCCGCATCGCGAACACCGTCGTCGACCTCATCCTCCAGAAGGCGCTCACCCTGCGCCTCGAGCACTTCGAGGACCCCGAGCTCCACGACCGCCTGATGCGCGCGCGGCGCGACGCGACGCAGCGGCCCTACAACCTGATCGTCGGGCTCTTCACCGTCGTCCGCAACGCGGTGACGTTCCTCTCGTCCGTCGTCGTCCTCGCGAACCTCTCGTTCTGGGCCGTCGCGATCGTGGTGATCGCGGGGCTCCCCGTCTTCATCGCCGAGCTGCGCTTCAGCCAAGAGGCCTTCGATCAGCAGCGCAGGCGCTCGGGCGACCAGCGGGTCCAGGCGTACCTCGAGACGACCGTCTCGCGCGAGGACTTCGCGAAGGAGGTGCAGCTCTACCGCCTCGGCGACGCGCTGCTCAAGCGCCTGCGCCGCGTCATGCGGACGATCGAGGGCGAGGAGCGCTCGATCGCGCTTCGGCGCAACGCCTGGAGCTTCGCGCTCAACCTCGTCGGCACGCTCGCCTTCTACGGCGCGTACGCCTGGATCGTCCACCGCACGGTGAACGAGCACCTGACCCTCGGCGAGATGACGATGTACATCGCCATCTTCCGACAGGCGCAGGGCGGCGTGACGAGCGGGCTCGCGAGCCTCGGGGTCTTCCTCGACGACCAGCTCTACCTCCGCGATCTCCAGGCGTTCCTCGCCCTGCCGATCGATCCCCCCTCCGGCCGCGCGGTGACGGGCGCCGACGTCGGCGCGGGGCTCGTCTTCGAGCACGTCTCGTTCACCTACCCCGGCGCAGAGCGCCCGGCGCTCCTCGACGTGAGCTTCCGCCTCAAGCCCGGCGAGCTGCTCGCGCTCGTCGGCCAGAACGGCTCGGGCAAGACGACGATCGTCAAGCTCGCCACGCGCCTCTACGAGGCGAGCGCGGGGCGCATCCTGCTCGACGGGCTCGACGTCCGCGAGTGGGACGTGCTCGCGCTCCGGCGGCGCTTCGCCCTGCTCTTTCAGGACTTCGCGCGGTTCAAGTTCACGGCGGGGGAGAACATCGGGGTCGGCGACGTCGACGCCTGGCTCGACGAGGCGCGCTGGGAGCGCGCGGCGCGGCGCGCGCTCGCGCACGCGTTCATCGCGGAGCTACCGCGCGGCTACCACTCACCGCTCGGCAAGTGGTTTCGTGACGGCGTCGAGCTCTCGGGGGGCCAGTGGCAGAAGGTGGCCCTCGCGCGCGCGTTCATGCGCGAGCGGGACGAGATCGTCGTCCTCGACGAGCCGACCGCCGCGCTCGACCCGGACGCGGAGACGAAGATCCTCGAGCACATCCGCGAGGCGCGGGGAAGACAGAGCGTCGTCCTGATCTCGCACCGCTTCGGCTCGGTGCGGGTCGCCGACCACATCGTGGTGCTCGAAGGCGGGCGGGTGATCGAGTCGGGCACGCACGACGCGCTGATGGCGGCGGAGGGCCTCTACGCACGGCTCTTCCGGCTCCAGGCGGCCGGGTACGTCGACGACCCGTCGGGGGATCCCGGCCGCGCCTCGGCGCCGTCTCCCGAGGCGCGAGACGTCTGACGCCGCCGAGCTATAAGGGGCCTCGCGCACATGGCCGAAGACGAGAACGTCTCGAAGGACAGCCTCCTCGAGGAGCTGCGCGCTCACCCGCACCGTGAGCCGCTCGGCGCGCTCGCCCTCGACGTCCTCGGGCGACAGGCCGAGGGGCGGACCCAATTCGTCGGCCGCGACCACGTCCAGAAGCGTGCCGAGGAGCTCGGCGTCGAGCGCGCCCGCGCGGGGAGCAGCCTCGCGAACGCCCTCGACGTCCTCGAGCGCGGGCCGAAGTCCGAGCGGGAGCGCGCCTTGGTCGCGAGCCTCGCGGTGCTCGGCCTCGAGGACGCGATCGCGCGCGAGCCCGATGGGGCGGACGCGCGGATCGAGCGCGCGGTGCGCCACGCGGTCTGGCTCGAGACGTCGACCGACGTCCCTTGGCTCGGGGCGCTCGCGCGCGAGGCGGCGGGGCCGCTCGAGGAGCGCCTCCCCCGCGAGCTCGCTCAGCAGGTGCTCGACGCGGCCGTCGGGCGCGATCGAGCGCGAGCGAGGACCCGCGCGCGGGCCATCGCCCTCGTCACGGCGCTCGCCGCGAGCCGCGCGGAGGGCGCGCGCGACGCGCTGCTCGGGCTCGCCGCGCACGGTGGGCTCGATCCCGTCGTCGCGAGCGCGATCGGCGCCGCGAGCGGGGCGAGCGTGCGCCAGGCGGGTCCACCCGAGATCACCCTCGAGGGCGCGATCCTCCCACGGCGGTTCGGGGGATTCCGCGCGGTGATCCGGTGGATCACGGGCTGGGCCCTGCTCGCCGCCATCGCCGCCGCGCTGCGCGCCGTCCTCGGACGACGAGCCGAGGTTCGCCTCGCGCTCGCCGGGCGTCGGCTCGAGATCCACGAGTCGATCCGGGCGCTCGGGCTCCCGACGCGGGAGCGCAGCTCGATCCTCGACCTCGGCGAGCTCCGCTCGGCGAGCCGCGAGCCGCGGCACCGGGGGCTGCTCCTCTACGCCGGCGCGCTCTCGCTCTCGGTGGGCGTGCTCGTCGGCGGGTACGTCCTCGTCGACGGCGCGCGCGGCGGGGAGTACGCCCTCGCCGCGCTCGGCGCCGCGCTCTTCGCGGCGGGCGTCGCGGTCGACGCGGGCGCGGAGCGGCTCGCCCGGAGGGGAGGCCGGCGCGCCGCGGTGGAGCTGGCCTTCGCGGACGGACGGGTCCTGCGGCTTTCGGCCGACGACGCGCCGGCGACGCGCTTCCTCGAGGCCCTGCGCGAGCGTCTGCCCGGATGAGGCGCCCCGCGGGGCGCGAGCCTCCCTCCCCGCGTTCCGTCGGAGGTTCACGGGACGCGCAGGTTTGTTTTGACCTCGGAAACACGGCTTCGGTAGCATCGCCCGAGCTGACTTGCCCCTCCCTCGGCCCTTTTCCCACGATCGCTACGCGGACATGACGTCCTCCCGGATGGCTGCGGAGACCCTGCGATGGCTGCCTCGCGAGAGGATCAGCCGCGCGCTCGGTCGAGCCGCATCCGTCCGAGCGCCGCGTCCCGTGCTCGATCGCGCGATCCGGCTCTACGCCCGCGCCTACCGGGTCGACCTCAGCGAGTGCGTCGTCCCGGCGCTCGGTTTTCGGACCTTCAACGAGTTCTTCTCTCGACCGCTGCGCGAGGGCGCGAGGCCGATCGACGCGGACCCGGGCGCGCTCGTCTGCCCGGCCGACGGACGCCTCGAGGACGAGGGACCGATCGAGCCGTCCGCGCGGCTCTCGGTGAAGGGCCAGCCCTATCGCGTGGCCGAGCTCCTCGGCGACCACGCGGCGGCCGAGCGCTTCGAGGGTGGGCGCTTCGCCGTCGTCTACCTCTCGCCGCGCGACTACCACCGCGTCCACGCGCCGACCGAGGGCCACGTCACCCGCGTGCGCCACGTGCCGGGGACGCTCTTCCCGGTCAACCGCATCGGGCTCGAGAACGTCCCGAGCCTGTTCGCGAAGAACGAGCGCGTGGTCGTCCACATGGAGACGCCCCAGCACGGCGAGGTGGTGACCATCCTCGTCGGAGCGATGGTCGTGGGCGGGATCCAGCTCGCCTTCGACGAGCAGCTCCACCGCTCGCCTCGCGGCGGCGTGGAGGAGCGGTACTATGACGACGTCCGCCTCGAGCGCGGCGCCGAGCTCGGCCGCTTCCTCCTCGGCTCGACCGCCATCGTCCTCACCACCCGCGCCGCGCGCGTTCGCCCCGTGATCGAGGCGGGCTCCGATGTCCGCGTCGGCCGCGCCCTCTACCGGGCTCGAGCATGAGCGACGAGCGCGAGCGCGACGGGCGAGGCACGCCGCCGAGCGAGGGATCGAACGGTCGTCGCAGGCGACGAGCGCTCCGCGTCCCGGTCGACGACGTCCCGCGTCAGAGCTTCGTCGATCTGCCCGCCGCCGAGTCCTCGAGCGCCGCCTCGACGCCGGCTCGTGCGAGCGAGCGCCCCGCCGCGCCCGCGTCCGTCCAAGCGCGAGCGCCCTCGGGCGAGCCCTCGCTCGAGGAGCTCTCCCTCGACGAGGAGCTCGAGGCGCATGAGCCCGAGGCGCCGGCCCCTGCCGCCCGCCCCTCCGGCCGCCCGCCGCCTCCGCCTCCTCCGGCGCGGGTCTCCCGCGAGAGCGCCCAGTCGCTCGAGCGCGCGGCGCTCGCCTCCTCGGCCGAGCCGGAGCCGGAGAGCGAGCCCTCCTCGCTCTCCGAACCGGGCGAGGACCCGCGCGCGACGGCCCCGAGCGACGAGATCGTGCTCGAGGCGGCGATCGAGCCCCACCTCGAGCTCGACGACGACGTGCCCGACCTCGCCGGCGAGGCCACGCGGATCGAGGAGGAGCCGAGCGCGATCGAGCCGCTGCGCGGCGAGACGACGAAGGTCGGGAAGAAGCGCTCGAGCGCGCCCCCGCCCGACGAGCCGCCCCGCCCGACCTTGCCCGACGAGCCCATCGAGGCGCCGCGGGTCGGGCTGGAGACGCCCCGAGCGAGCGAGGCGACGGCGAGCGCCGACGGCTGGCCGCTCGGCTCCCCCACGGAGCCCTCGTCCGTCGAGATCTCGCTCTCGGACGAGCCGATCGAGGACGAGCCGATCGAGGACGAGCCGCCGAGCGCTCCTCGCTCCGAGGGCGAGCCGGCCACCGACGTCGCCTCGCGCGAGCCTGCGCCGCGCGAGGATGACGCGACACGCCTCGCGACGGACGAGCCGGGCTCGAGCGCGGAGGGCGAGATCGTGCTCGAGGTCGAGCCGAGCCCCCGCGAGCCCTCCCGATCGACCGCGAGCGAGGACTCACCCCGCGACACGCTCGCGGGCGCGAGCGCCGACGAGGACGCGGCGTCCGATGCGCCCGAGCCCGTAACCGAGGACGCGTCCCCGGTCGCCGTCGTGATCCAGCGCACGATCGCCATCGTCGGGCTCGAGCCGACGCGAGCGCTCGAGCCGCACGCCAAGGAGACGCTCTCAGGCGGCCTCGGCGCGCCGACCGCAGACGTCGAGCCCGTCGAGCGCGAGAGCGATCCGGGTGACGCCATCGAGATCGATCCCGACCCCTCGCTCTCGAGCGAGGACGACGACGAGATGCTCGAGGTCGCCTCGGTGCCGCCCGCCCAGCCGAGCCTCGCGGGTCGAACCTCGCTCCCTTCGGCTCCGGTGAAGCCGCCGCCGGCGCCCCCCAAGCCCCCCGCTCCTCCCGCCGCTGGCGCGCCGAGCGCGGCGAGCGCCACCCCAGCGGGCTTCGACGAGCGCGTCTCCCTGCCGTCGCGGCCACCCAAGAAGAAGCTGCTCTGGTGGGAGGAGTTCTTCAACGACGACTACCTTCGCACCGTGCCGACGCCGAGCGCGAAGGCGATCGCGCGACAGACCGACTTCATCGAGGGGCGGCTCAAGCTCCCGCCCGGCGCGACGATCCTCGACGTCGGCTGCGGCCTCGGGCTCCACGCGATCGAGCTGACGCGCCGCGGCTACCTCGTCGTCGGGCTCGATCTCTCCTTGCCGATGCTCTCTCGCGCCGCGGACGAGGCTCAGGATCAGGGGTTCAAGATCAACTTCATCCACGCCGACATGCGCGAGATGAGCTTCGAGGGCGCCTTCGACGCCGTGCTCCTCTGGGGCACGACGCTCGGCTACTTCGACGACGAGACGAACAAGGGGGTGCTCGAGCGGATCCATCGAGCCCTCAAGCCGGGAGGCAAGCTCCTGCTCGAGGTCGTGAACCGAGACTTCACGCTCCCGACCCAGCCGAACCTCGTCTGGTTCCAAGGCGACGGCTGCATCGTCATGGAGGAGACGTCCTTCAACTTCATCTCGTCGCGCATGAGCGTGAAGCGCAACGTGATGCTCGACGACGGTCGCCAGCAGGAGACCCACTACGCGATCCGGCTCTATTCGCTCCACGAGCTCGGGCAGATCCTCCACGCGCGAGGCTTCCGCGTGGCGGAGATCTCGGGGCGCGAGGCCACCCCCGCCGTCTACTTCGGCGCCGACTCGCCGAAGCTCATCATCCTGGCCGAGCGTCGTGTCCAGCTCCCCCCCGCGCCGCCGAAGAAGCCCGACGGCGAGACCAAGCCCACGGACGAGACCAAGCCCACGGACGAGACCAAGCCCACGGACGAGACCAAGCCCACGGACGAGACCAAGCCCGCGGACGAGACCAAGCCCGCGGACGAGACCAAGCCCACGGACGAGACCAAGCCGGACGGCGAGACCAAGCCCGCGGACGAGCGCTCGAGCTGATCCCGACGCTCGGAGCGGGTCCCGCGCGCTCGAGGTGACGTGGTCCTCGCCGCCCGGAGGCGGTACGACGCGGGCGATGCTCCACCACGAGATCCTCCGCGCCGACGCGGCGGCCCCGCAGCGCTCGTTCCTCTTTCTCCACGGGATCCTCGGGAGCGGCACGAACCTCCGCTCGCTCGCGCGCGCGCTCGTGACCGAGGATCCGTCTTGGCAGGCCGTGCTCGTCGATCTGCCGGGGCACGGCGGCTCGGCGATGCCTCCCCCACCCCACACCCTCGCCGCGTGCGCGCGCGCCGTCATGGCGCTCGAGGCGGCGCTCGAGCAGCCCATCCGAGGCGTCCTCGGCCACAGCTTCGGCGGCAAGGTCGCGATGACCCTCGCCCGCGGACCCGAGGCGCCCGCGCGCGAGCTCGAGCACGTCTTCCTCGTCGACTCGATGCCCGGCGCGCGTCCGAGCGCGCGAGGCTCCGAGAACGTCCTCGCCGTCCTCGATGCGCTCGAGCGCCTGTCGCCCCGCGTCGCGCGGCGCGAGGACTACGTCGAGGCGCTCGTCGAGCGCGGCCAGAGCCGCGCGATCGCCTCGTGGCTCGCGATGAGCTTGCGTCGCACGGCCGACGGCTTCGAGATGGGCTTCGATCTGCCCGCGATCCACGCGCTCCTCGACGACTACTTCACCGCCGACCTCTGGCCGCTCTTCGACGAGGAGCCGGCGCGGCGCGCGCCGCGGCTCCACCTCGTGATCGGCGATCGCTCGAACGTCTTCGACGAGGCCGACCGCGCCCACGCTCGAGCGCTGGCGGCGAGCGACCGAGCCACGCTCGACGTCCTCCCCGCGGGACACTGGGTCCACGTCGATGATCCGAGCGGCCTGCGGCGGGTGCTCGTCGAGCGCGTTCGTGGGACGGTGGCGCCATGAACGCACGCGCGGACATCCTCGTGATCGGAGCAGGGCCCGCCGGCATCACGGCGGCGATCAGCGCCGCCCGCTCGGGCCGGAGCGTGACGCTCGCGACCGATGGCGACATCGGAGGGCGCGCGATGCACGCGAGCCTCGTCCCGAGCAAGGCGCTCCTGCACCTCGCCGCGCTCCGGAACACGCGCGGCGAGAAGACGCTGCTCGACGCCCCCGAGGCCGCTCGCTTCGTCGAGGACGTCGAGCGGCTCGTCGCGCATCAGGCCGCGCGCGCGGCCGAGCGCCTCACCGACACCGGCGTCCGCGTCCTCCCCGGCACGGCCCGCTTCGCGAGCCCCGAGAGCGTCACCCTCTCGCACGCCGGGAGCACCTCGACGCTCTCGTTCGAGCGCGCGATCGTCGCGACGGGCTCGAGCCCGAGCTTCCCGGACGGATTCTTCGGTGATCAGGTCGGCCCCGACGGCGAGACGATCTTCGCGCCGCGGCACGTCCGGTGGCTCCGCTCGCTCCCGGAGACGCTGCTGGTCGTCGGCGGCGGCGTGACCGGCGCCGAGGCGTGCTCGGCGTTCCTCGATCTGGGCGTCCGCGTGACGTGGGTGATGGATGACATCGGGATGCTCCGCCGCTTCGACCGAGAGCTCGCGAATTCCCTCGGCGACGTGCTCATGGAGCGCGGGGCGAAGCTCGTCCACGGCAAGCGCGTGACGAGCGTGGTCCGCTCTCGCCACGCCGACGCGCCCAAGGACGAGCGCGTGCTCGCCACGCTCGACGGCGGCCGGACCTACGCGGCCGAGCGAGCGTTCGTCGCGATCGGGCGCCGCGCGGACGTCGCGCGCCTCTGCCCCGAGGCGGCCGGCGTCCGCGTCGATCCCGCGCGCGGCGCGATCGTGGTCGACGCCTACGGCAAGACGAGCAACGAGCGCGTCTACGCGGCGGGAGACGCGGCCGGCCCCCCGTTCACGGCCAACAAGGCGAGCGCGGAGGCGTGGATCGCGGCTCGACACGCGAGCGGCCAGCGCGTCGCGCCCAAGCGACCGGAGGCCTGGATCGAGGCCGTGTTCACCCGGCCGGAGCTGGCGCGCGTCGGGACCACCCCCGAGGAGGCGATGCGACGCGCCGCGCCCTTCGAGGTGCGGGTCGCGAGCTACGAGTCGAGCACGCGGGGCGCGCTCGAGGGCGCCGGCTTCGACCGCCACGCACGCGGCACGCTGAAGGTCGTCCTCGACGCCGAGGAGCGGATCATCGGCGCGACCGCCATCGGGCCCGGAGCCGCCGACGCGCTCGCGCCGCTCGCGACCGGGATCCACCTCGGGGCGCGCGCCGACCTGCTCGCCGACCTCTTCCTCGCCGAGCCGACCCTCTCGTCCCTCGCGACCGAGGCGCTCCGATGACGCGGCGCGAGGCTTGTCCAAGCGCGCTCGGATGTGGGATGGAGCGCCGCATGCTGGAACGCGCCCCCCTCGGCTCGCTCGCCGCGGTCGTCCTCACCCTCGCCGCGTCGTCGCTCGCCTCCGCCCAGGCCGACGCCGGGGCCCCGCCGAGGCCCGCCGAGCGCGGCACCGAGGACGCGCCGGCCCAAGCCGTCCAGCCCGTCCCTCCGGGCCAGCCGCGCTACCTCGCGACGCTCCGCGCCGAGCTCGAGTCGATGGGGCTCGACGGCGCGTGCGACGCGGACGATCCCCAGCGCGCGCACTGCGCCGTCGTCCTTCGAGGTCCGACGAGCCGCCGCACCTTCGATCTGCGGATGGCGTACAGCGACGTCACCGACACGCTCTATCTCTACATCGATCACTACCTCACGGCGCGCGCCGACGCGCCGAGCACCTCGACGCTCCTGCGGCGGCTGATGGAGCTCAATTGGCGTCTCCTGATCGGCAAGTTCGAGTGGGATCCCGCGAGCGGCGAGGTGCGCCTCGCGATGGTGATGAACACCGACTCGAACTTCGATCGGCGCACGTTCCGCTCCGTCGTGCGCGCGATCCAGGATCAAGCGGATCGGCTCTACACCGAGCTCTCGCGCATCGCCGCCCCCGCCGCGCCGACCCCCTGAGCGCCGGGAGGAGCGCGGGCGCGGCTCGCGGCGGCTCGTCGTCTCGGTTATCGTCGCTGCCCCCATGAGCTACACCGTCCTCGCGCGAAAGTACCGGCCGCAGACCTTCGCGGATCTCTCGGGCCAGGAGCACGTCGCGCGCACGCTCGGCAACGCGATCGCGCAGGACCGCGTGGCCCACGCCTTCTTGTTCACGGGCGTCCGCGGCGTCGGGAAGACCTCGACGGCGCGCATCCTCGCGAAGGCGCTCAATTGCGCGAGCGGCCCGACGATGACGCCGTGCGGGACGTGCGACGCGTGTCGCGAGATCACCCTGGGGACCGATCTCGACGTGCTCGAGATCGACGGCGCCTCGAACAACAGCGTCGACGACGTGCGCCGCCTGCAGGAGACGATCCCGTTCCGCCCCGCGCGCGATCGCTTCAAGATCGTGATCGTCGACGAGGTGCACATGCTCTCGACGGGCGCTTTCAACGCCTTCTTGAAGACGCTCGAGGAGCCGCCCCCGCACGTGAAGTTCATCTTCGCGACGACGGAGGCGCACAAGGTCCCCGTCACGATCCGCTCGCGCTGCCAGCGCTACGACTTCCGCCTCATCCCGCAGGCCGTCCTCTCGGAGCGCGTCAAGCAGATCCTCGCGGCCGAGGCCATCACGGCCGACGAGCGCGCGATCTCCATCGTGGCGCGCGAGGCGGCGGGCTCGATGCGCGACGCGCTCACGCTGCTCGATCAGATCGTCGCCTTCTCGGGGGCCTCGCTCGTCGGTGACGAGGTCGCGCGCGTGCTCGGGATCGCCGACCGCGAGGCGCTCCACGCGACGGCGACGGCGCTCCTCGATGGCGACGGCGCCTCCGTCCTCCGCGAGATCGATCGGCTCGCGGAGCGCGGCCTCGATCTCCTCCACTTCTCGCGCGCGCTCGTCGAGCTCCTGCGCGACCTCGTCGTCCTGCGCGTGAGCGGGCCGAGCACGCCGCTCGTCGCGCTCGTCGAGGAGGAGCGCGAGCGCGCCCTCGCGCTCGCGAAGCGCGTCGAGCCGGCGGAGCTCCAGCGCGCGTTCCACGGCGCCTCGCTCCTCGTCGAGGACGTCGCGCGCGCGCCGATGCCGCGCATGGCCCTCGAGATGGGGCTCGTGCGCCTCGCGTCGCGGCCTCCGCTTCGGCCGCTCGCCGAGCTCGTGGCGCGGCTCGAGGCGATCGAGGCGAAGCTCGGCGCGACGCGCGGACCGAGCGCCTTCGGGCGCGGCGCGACGCGCGAGAGCAGCCGGCGAGCGTCACCCGGCGGAGCGATGGGTCCCGCCTCCGACGAGCCAGCGCCAGCGCTCCGAGGCGAGCCGACGCGCTCGACGCGCGCGGTGGCCCCGAGCCCGACGATCGACGCTGCGCCGCGCGAGCGCGCGAGCGCCGCCCCGCCCCCCGAGCCCGACGAACTCGGCCCCGACGAGGAGCGGGAGAGCGCGCCGAGCCCGGCGCCGGGTGAGCCGCCTCCCGCGCTCACGCCCGGCGAGGACGGGGCCCTCTCCGCCTGGGAGATCATCGTCACGCGCCTCGTCGAGACGAGGCCGGCGCTCGGCGCCATGCTGAAGCACGGCACCCCGCGCAGGGTCGACGCGGAGCGCCTCGTCATCGAGTACCTCCGCGACTCCTTCTACGGGAAGCAGATCGAGTCGATGGCGGGGATCGCGGCGATCGCCGACACCGCCGAGCGCGTGCTCGGAGCCCGACCGGAGGTGGAGATCGCCTTCGGGGCGTCCCCGCGCGGGGCCACGATCGCGGCCCTCGAGGACGCGCGTGTCCGCGAGCGCCTCGAGGCGACCCGCAAGCGGGCGCTCCACCACCCGCAGGTCCAGGACGCCCTGCGCATCTTCGGCATCCCGATCGAGGCCGCCGAGGTCCGCGTCCTCGACGAAGAAGAGGCCTGACGACGCGCCTCGCTCGACGTGATCTCGAGCGCGCGTGGGACCGCCGCGCGCCGCGGGCGCCGCCGAGACGTGAGCACGGCGCGGCTCATGCCTGCTACGCTCGAGCGATGCGCCCCCTCCTCGTGGCCTCGCCTCGCTTCGCCGGGCTCGCTCTCGCCCTCGTCTCGCTCGCCGTCGGCTGCCAGCGCCCCTCGCAAGGCGAAGGGCGCGACGCGCGCGTCCCACCCTTCCGCGATGGCGCGTTCTATTGCGCGACGAACGACGCCACCGCGTGCGTCGGGAACACCTGGCTCCACTGCGTCCCGGACGGCGAATTCCTGCGCGCCGAGTCGATCGACTGCGCGGCGAGCGGACAGATCTGCCTCGAGGGACGCGGCTGCCTGCTCTGTCGACCGGGCGCCGTCGACTGCTTCCTCGGCCAGCCGGCGCAGTGCAACGACGAGGGCACGGCGTGGGAGCCGCTCGGCGAGTGCGATCTCGAGGGAGGCGAGGTCTGCCGCGAGGGGCGCTGCGTGAACCTCTGCGAGGTCGCGAACCAGGACTCGAGCTACGTCGGGTGCGAGTTCTACGCGGTCGACCTCGACAACGCCGCGATCGGCGCCGGTCGCGACGCCTCCTCGCAGCAGTACGCGGTCGTCGTCTCGAACCCGGGCTTCACGCCGAGCGAGGTGACCGTCGAGATCGACACGGCGCGCGCCGGAGAGCCGAGCGCGCCGCGCGTCCTCCAGACCGTCACCGTGCCGCCGGGCGATCTCGAGGTCCTGCGCCTGCCGCGCCGCGAGGTCGACGGCGCGTCCTCGCTCGCGACCTGCCTCGAAGAGCGCGACGACGCGTGCGCCCCGAACGAGTCCTGCTGGTGCCGAGGGGGCGTGCGCCCGGGCGCCGCGGGCGCCGACGACTGCCGCTGCCGGACGAGCCCAACGGGGAACGGCCTCAACGACGGGACGCACTCGGCGCTCACGTCGAACGCCTATCGCATCACGTCGAGCGCCCCGCTCATCGCCTACCAGTTCAACCCGCTCGACAACGTCGGCGTCTTCTCGAACGACGCCTCGCTCCTCTTGCCCACGAGCGCGATCGGGCGGGTGTACACGGTCGTCGGCTGGCCCCAGACGATCGCGGACTCGACCAACCCCGCCGAGGACTTCGATCCCAGCCGACACGACGAGGATCTGCGCGCGTACCTCGCCATCGTCGGGACCGTCCCAGGCACCTCGGTCCACATCACGCTCGGCGCGAGCGTGCGGCGCGTCGTCGGCTTCGACGAGGCGCGCGCCGAGTACGGGCCTGGCGACGTCATCGACGTGACGCTCGGCCCCTTCGACGTGCTGAACCTCGAGACCCAGGGCTTCAACGCCGACTTCACGGGGACGCTCGTCGAGGCGAACGAGCGCGTCGCCATCTTCACGGGCAGCGAGGCCTCGGACGCGCCGCGCTTCAGCGATCTCGCGAACCGGCGCTGCTGCGCCGACCACCTCGAGGAGCAGCTCTTCCCGAATTCGACGCTCGGGCGCCACTTCTTCATCGGGCGCGGCGCGCCGCGCTCGAGCGCGCTCAACCGCGCCTTCGTCACCGCGGACAGCGTGGGCGACTTCAACGAGCCCGAGTACGCTCGCGTCGTCGCGACCGGCCCCGGGACGACGATCCTCACGACGAGCCTCCCTCCGCCGAACGACTACTTCGAATTCGAGCAGGGCCAGAACCTGATCCTCGTCGCCGATCAGGACATCGAGCTCTCCGCGGATCAGCCCGTCGCGGTGCTCCAGGTGATCGCGAGCCAAGAGGCCGTCGGCATCCCGAGCGCCTACCCTGGGGGGGATCCCTCGATCATCGCCGTGCCGCCCGTCGAGCAGTACCGCAGGGACTACGTCTTTCTCACCCCGCAGTACTACGCCTTCGACTTCGTGACGATCGTCGCGCCGCGCACGGCGGACATCCTGCTCGACGAGCATCCCCTCGATCCCGCGCAGTGCCCCTCGGGGCCCGCCGACGGACAGCCCCGGCGGCCGGCCGATCCGCCGCCCGAGTGGATCGTCTACCGCTGCCAGCTCTCCTTCCCGGACGTCATCGGCCTCCCCAACGTCCGCGTCGAGGACGGCGATCAGAACGACGGCTACCACACCCTGCGCGCGACCGAGGCCGTCAGCATCATCGTCTGGGGCTTCGACTCCTACGTCAGCTACGCCTACGCGGGCGGCCTGAACCTCGATCCGATCCACTGACGAGCTCCGCCTCGGGCGGAGCTCGCGTGAGCGGCGACGCCGGTCCGAGGCGATCGTTCGGCGTGCTCGCTCGACGCGCGTTGGGCGCGAAGCGGGGCTCTGATATCGTCGCGCCATGTCGGCCAAGGATCTCCGCGCCTACCTCGTCGCGCTCCTCGTGACGCTCGCCGCGCTCTTCGCGACGACGACCCTCCTCTCTCCCGACGTCGAGGCCCAGAGCACGGGTGGGAGCTTCGGTGGAGGCGACTGGGGATCGAGCGGCGGCAGCGACTGGGGATCGAGCGGCGGCAGCGACTGGGGATCGAGCGGCGGCGGCTGGGGCTCGAGCGGCGGCAGCGACTGGGGATCGAGCGGCGGCTCGAGCTACGGCGGCGGCGGCGGCGGCGGCGGGATCGGCTGCTGTGGGCTCTGCGCGGTCCTCGGGTTCCTGGGTGTCGTCGTGCTCGTCATCCTCATCAGCCAGCGTCGCGGCGGCGGTGGCCCCGGCGCGGGCGGCGCGGGCTTCGGACTGCCCACGCCCCCGACGGGCGGTCCGGGCGGCCCGATGGGGGGCTACCTGGGACCGAACGCGATGTACGTCTCGGCGATCTCGCTCGGCCTCGACTGGCGCGCGCGCGCCGCGCTCCAAGCGCACCTGAAGCGCCTCGCCGAGACCGGCGACACCCACTCCCCGGCGGGGCTCGCGCAGCTCCTCTCGGAGGTGGTCCTCGCGCTCCGCAGGAACGAGCTCTCGTGGCTCTACGCCGCCTACCGGGACGAGGGCTCGCTCGCGCCCGCGAACGCTCAGCCCACCTTCGGTCGGCTCGCGCAGGACTACCGCTCACGCTTCCGCTCCGAGGTCGTGCGGGCGGCGGGCGGCGGAGCCGTCGTGCGAGCCGACGCTCCCGCGATGGCGGCCCAGGAGAGCGAGGGCGAGGGGACGGTCGTCGTCACGATCGTCGTGGCGGCGCGCAGGCCGCTCCAGAGCTTCCACCTCGACGACGCGAACCAGATCCGAGCCGCGCTCTCCGATCGCGGGGCGCTCCTGCCCCAGCAGCTGGTCGCGCTCGAGGTGATCTGGTCGCCGGCCGAGGAGAACGATCGCATGAGCTCGGCCGAGCTCGAGGCGGTCTATCCGGAGCTCAAGCTCATCGACCCGAACAGCATCGCCGGCCGCATCTTCTGCGCGTACTGCAAGGGCCCGTTCGCGGCGGAGCTGCTCAATTGTCCGCACTGCGGCGCGCCCGCGACGGAGAGCCAGGGCCGACGCTCGCCGCGCGGCTGACCGCCGATCCGCCGAGCGCGCGGGCCCACGGCGACGATCGCCACTTCGGGCATCCCCGGCGCGGGCGATCTCTGGTACGACACACGTCATGGATCGCGCGCTCGCTCGAACCGCGGCTCACCGCCTGCTCCCATCCCTCCTCCGGCGAAGCTGGCTCGGCGTCGCGCTCACGCTCGGCGCCTCCGGCTGCGGCGGCGGGATCCAGATGGAGCCTCGCTACGTCACGCTCACCAACACGATGGCCGCCATCGGGATGGTCCAGAGCGGCGGGCTCCGGCAGGGGCACCTCGGCGAAGGCGAGGAGGCCGTGGCGCCGATCGATCTCCAGGGCGGGGACTGCGTGACGTTCGTCGCGCTCGGCGAGAGCGGCGTCAGGGACATCGACGTGATCGTCCGCGACGCGGCGGACCGAGAGCTCGCGCGTGACAACACCGTCGACGCGCAGGCGGCGGCGCAGTTCTGTCCCCGCGAGACGGCGAGCTACCGCGTCGCCGTCCGCATGACGCGCGGGAGCGGCGACTTCCTCGCGACCGCGTGGCGAGGAGGCATGTCGGCCGGGCCTCGACCGGGCGGAGGTGGCTCGGGCGACGGCGGCCCGAGCGTCGCGCACGGCGGGCCAGGCACCTGCGAAGAGCCGTGGCCGCTCGCGCCCTCCGAGACCCGCTCCGGTGACACCTCGAGCGGCGACTCGGCGATGACCGGGAGCTGCATCATGGGCACCGCGCCCGAGCACGTCTACTCGTTCGTCGTCACCGAGTACTCCATCGTCACCGCGAGCGTCGACGCGGACTTCGACTGCGCGCTCTACATCGTCGGGACCTGCGGCAACACGACGAGC
Source organism: Sandaracinaceae bacterium (assembly GCA_039809495.1). Taxonomy (GTDB): domain Bacteria; phylum Myxococcota_A; class Polyangia; order Polyangiales; family Sandaracinaceae; genus JAFLCL01. The sequence goes on along the minus strand of JBDHVC010000015.1, from coordinate 39,528 downwards.
GAGCTCGCGTGCAACGACGACACCGGGGCCACGACGCACTCGGAGATCTCCGCCGCGCTCGAGCCGGGCACCTACTACCTTGTCGTCGATGGCTGGGGGCGCGGCGTCGGGACCTACAGCGTCTCCTACGCGGCCCGCCCCGCGCGCTCGATGGCGGAGGTCTGTCGTGACGCCCCCGTCCTCACGGCGGGCCAGCCGGTCTCCGGGACGACGACCGGCGAGATCAACGCGTTCCAGGGGAGCTGCGCGGGCCAAGGGACCGATCGCGTGTACGCGCTCGACGTCGCCTCGCCCTCGCGCGTGCGCGTCCAGCTCGACAGCACCCACGACGGCACGCTCTACATGCGCTCGGAGTGCGCGAACCCCTCGAGCGAGCTCGCCTGCAACGACGACACGGGGAGCGTGCGTCGATCCGTCATCGCCACGACCGTCCAGCCCGGCCGCTACTACGTGTTCGCGGACGGCTGGTCGGGCTCGGGCGACTACACGCTGCGGGCGGAGGTCGGCCCGATCTCCGGCAGCAGCGCGCCTGGAGACACCTGCGCGAGCGCGACCCCGTACCAGGCCGGCCAGCCGAGCCGCATCGACACGATCGGCTTCGCGGACGATCTCGCGGGGAGCTGCGGCGGCCAGGGCGCGCCGGACTACGTCTATCGCCTCGACGTCCGCTCGCGCTCGCGCTTGCAGGCCAGCTTCTCCCACCAGACCGAGCACGCCGCGGTCCTCTACCTCCAGCGCACCTGCGGCGACCCCCGGAGCGAGCTCGCTTGCGCGGCCGCCGATGGCTCGGGCTCGATCGATCAGACGCTCGCGCCGGGGACCTACTTCCTCGTCGTCGACGGCGCCGACGCCAACTCCTTCGGCGTCACCGACGTCACCATCGCGCTCTCCGACATCGCCGCCCTCGAGCAGAGCTGCCGGGACGCACCGCTCATCCGCCCCGGCGTCCAGGTCCACGGCGACACGACCGGCGCCACCGATCGCTTCCAGGCGAGCTGCGCGGGCGGCGCGCGCAGCCCCGATCTCATGTACCGCCTCCAGATCCGACGCCGCTCGAGCGTCCGCATCGCGAGCGAGCAGACGGGCTGGGACGGCGCGATCTACCTGCGCCGCGACTGCCTCGACATGAACAGCGAGCTCGGCTGCAACGACGACGCCGGCGACAACCGGCACTCGATGATCGAGGCGACCCTCGAGCCCGGCACCTACTACGTCTTCGTCGACGGCTGGGCGAGCGGCAACCAGGGCCCCTTCACCCTCGACGTCGACGCGCGCCCGCTCTGAAGAGCCGCCGTGACGACCGAAGGCGGCCCGCGCCCACGCTGGACGAGCCGATGAGCGTCGCGGCGCGGGCTTCCTCTCGCGACCGAGGTCGACGATGCTCCCGGCCATGAAGCGCCTCTTTCGCCGCAAGCCCATCGTCAGCCTCGCGGAGGAGGCGGCCGCGAACAGCGATCTCCCCCGCATGAAGCGCACGCTCGGGGCGTGGGACCTCATCTTCCTCGCGATCGGCGCGGTGATCGGCGCGGGCATCTTCGGCGCGGTCGGCACGGCCGCCGCGGGCGAGATGAACGGTGACGTCGTCGTCCGCGCGGGAGCGGGCCCCGGCCTCGTCGTCTCCTTCGTCCTGCTCGGCGTCGTCTGCGGGCTCTGCGCGCTCTGCTACGCCGAGCTCGCGTCGATGATCCCGCAGGCCGGGAGCGCCTACGCCTACACCTACGCCACGCTCGGCGAGCTCGTCGCGTGGATCATCGGCTGGGATCTCATCCTCGAGTACGCGGTCGGCAACGTCGCCGTCGCGATCGCGTGGGGCAATTACCTCGACACCGTGCTCCAGGCGCTCGGGCTCGGGCTCCCGCCGTGGCTCGCGCACGGCTACGCGGACGTCGTCCAGCAAGCGAACGCGGGCAGCCTCGAGATGCAGCACCTGCTCGAGAGCGCGCCCACGCTCGGCTCCGTCCCGATCCTCGTGAACCTCCCCGCGTTCCTCGTCGTCGTCGCCATCACGTCGATCCTGCTCGTGGGCGCCAAGGAGAGCGCCACCGTCAACAACGTCATGGTCGGCGTGAAGCTCGTCGTGCTCGCGCTCTTCGTCATCGTCGGCGCGACGCAGATCGACAGCGGCAACTACACGCCCTTCTTCCCGAACGGCTTCACCGGCGTCTGGCACGGGGCGGCGATCGTGTTCTTCGCGTACATCGGCTTCGACGCCATCTCGACGGCGGCGGAGGAGACCAAGGATCCGCAGCGCAATCTCCCGATCGGCATCCTGGGCGGCCTCGCGATCTGTACGTTCATCTACGTGCTGGTCGGGATCGTGCTCACGGGCCTCGCGCCGTGGCACGAGCTGAACCAGCACGGCGATCCGCTCGCGTACGCGCTCTCGAACGTCGGCCTCCCGGTCGCCGGCTGGATCGTCGCCGCCGGCGCGGTCGTCGCGCTCTCGGCCGTCCTGCTCGTCTTTCAGTATGGGCAGCCCCGGATCCTCTACGCGATGGCGCGCGACGGCCTGCTCCCCGAGCGGGTCGCGACGCTCCACCCGAAGTACCGAACGCCGTGGACGCTGACCATCGCGACGGGCGTCTTGGTCGCGCTCTTCGCGCTCGTCGCGGACGACGACGCGACCTACGACCTCACCAACATCGGGACCCTCTTCGCCTTCCTCCTGGTCTGCCTCGGCGTGCTGGCGCTCCGGATCACCGATCCCGAGCGCCCGCGCCCGTTCCGCGTGCCCTTCGTGTGGGTCGTGGCGCCCCTCGGCGCGGCCGCGTGCGTCTTCACGATGGCCGGGCTCCCGCGCGTCGCCTGGGAGCGCTTCGGGATCTGGCTCGCGATCGGGCTCGTCTTCTACTTCCTCTACGGCGCGCGGCGCTCGCGCCTCGGGCGCGCGCAGGCGCTCAAGGAGGCGCGATGATCCCGAGCGTGAGCAGGTAGGCGACGGCCGCGGCGAGGACGGCGATCGCGAGCGCGGCGCCCGCGAGCAGGGCCGGCCAGAGCGCGCGGAGGCCGACGCCCCGCTCCCCCGCGCGCCTCGCCAGCGTCGTGAGGATCGCGAGGAGCGCGAACGCGGCGGTGAGCGCCGCGAGCCCTGCGCTCCAGCGCAGCGAAGCGACGCTCGCGGCGGCGACGAGCGCGAGGAGGAGCGCCGTGACGCTCGACGCGGCCGCGACGAGCGCGGACAGGCGCGATCCACGCGCTCCCTGCTCGAGGCGCGATGGCGGCGCGGGCGGGCTCGGCGCGAGCGAAGGGACCTCGGGCAGCGCACCGCTCGGCGCGCCGCTCGAGGACGGAGCGCTCGTGCCCACGGGGCGCACGCGCGTCGGCGGCACGACGAGCGGCGTGGATGGCGCCGCGAATGGCGGCGCGATCGCAGGCGCGGATGGCGGCGCGACCGGGGCCGAGGCCGCAGAGGCGAGCGGGGCCGACGCCCCGAGGGTGCGTGCCGCGCGGCGCGCGCTCGCCGCGACCCGCTCCGACAGCTCCCCTTGCGTACCGTCCGAGATCGTCCTCGCCACCGGCGCGGGCGGCGCGCTCGCGTCGGAGGGCATGGAGGCGCGCGGTCCGGGCGGCGCCGGTCGCTTGGACACCGAGCGGGCGCTCGCGGCGCGCGCGAGCGTCTCGACGGACGGGAACGGGAACGCCGCGTCGACCTGCTCCATCGCGCCGGTCTCCGGGCGCGAGCGGCGGATCCGACGCACGAGGTCCGCGTCGACCCGCGTCGCCTCGTCCTCGAACTCGCCGCTCGGGTCGAACGCCGGAGAGGAGATGCGGAGGCCGGAGCGCCGCTCGACCGTGTCGATCAGCTCCTCGAGCTCCGCGGCGCGCCGGGCTCGCGCGTAGGCGGCGAGATCGATCGGCCGCGCCTCGAGGCCCGCGGCGCTCGAGGCCCACCGGAGCGCCGACGCGAGCTCGAGGCCGCTCGGCACGCGACGCTCCGGCTCCCGCTGGAGCGCCCAGTCGAGCACGCGCGCGAGCTCCTCCGGCGCCTCCGGCCGGAACGCGCGCACGTCCGGGATCTCCGCGGTGACGACCGCCTGCATCACGTCGGGCATCGACGCACCGACGAAGAGCGGGCGGAGCGTCAAGCTCTCCCAGAGGGCGACCCCGAGGGAGAAGAGGTCGGAGCGGCGATCCACGGGGCGGCCCCGCGCTTGCTCCGGTGAGAAGTAGCGCGCCTTGCCCTTGACCTCGCCCGCCGCCGTCTGCGTGAGGCGCGCAGCCGCGCGCGCGATCCCGAAGTCCGCGATGCGGGCCCGGCCATCGATGCCGACGAGGATGTTCTGCGGAGAGACGTCGCGATGGACGATCTCGAGCGGCGCGCCGAGTCCGTCGCGCGCGTCGTGCGCGGCCGCGAGGCCCTCCGCCGCCTGAGCGGCGATCTCGATCGCGAGCGGGAGGGGCAGCGCCTGGGGCTCCTCCCCGGCCCCGCCACGCAGGAGCTGCGCGACGGAGGCCCCGACGACGAGATCCATGACGAGGAAGGGCACGCCTCGCGCGGTCCGACCGACGTCGTGGATCGCGACCACGTTCGGGTGCGTCACGTGCGCCGCCACGTTCGCCTCGTCGACGAACATCGTGACGAAGCGAGCGTCGGTGCAGAGCTCCTCGAGGAGCACCTTGACCGCGACGAGCTCCGACCTCGCCTCACCGAGCGAGCGCGCGACGAACACCTCGGCCATCCCCCCCGCGGCGACCCGCGCGAGCAGTTCGTAGCCGTCCAAGCGCGTCGGAAAGCCGGGAGGAGCCACCGGGGGAGACGCTACCAGCAGCCGCGGCGGCTTGTCGCCCCTCTCGCTCGCTCGGGAGACGCGCCGTCAGCCGAGCTGATCCGCGGCGGCGTCGAGCTCCTCTTGGAGCTTGCCCCAGCGCTCCACGAGCTCGTCGATCTTCGCTTGATCGGACTGGAGCGCGTCGAGCAGCGCGAAGCGCTCGCGGTCCTCGAGCTTCACGCCCGGATCGCAGAGGCGGTCGTTGCGCTCCTTCTGCTTCGCCTCGAGCTCGGCGATCCGCCGCTCGTAGTCGTCGACCTTCTTCTTGAGCGGCCCGATCTTCTTGCCGCGGAGCTCACGGAGCCGCGCCTCCTCTCGCCTGCGCGCCCGCTCGTCGTCCCGGCTCCGAGAGGGCGCGGGCGGCGCCGCGTCGGCCGGCGGCGCCGGCCTCGCGACCCGCTTCGGCTCGAGGGGCGCCGCCTCCCCCGTCGGCTTCGTGCCGGCGAGCCGCGCGCGCTCCTGCTGCATGTAGTCGTCGAGGTTGCCCGCGTACTCCGTGACGGCGCCGCCCTCGACGACCCAGATCTTCGTGGCGAGGCGCCGGATGAGCGCGCGGTTGTGCGAGACGAACACCATCGTGCCCTCGTAGTCCGCCATCGACTCGACGAGGCTCTCGCAGGAGTCGAGATCGAGGTGGTTGGTCGGCTCGTCGAGCAGGAGGAGGTTCCCCGGATCGACGAGCAGCCGCGCCAGCGCGACGCGCGCGCGCTCACCGCCCGAGAGCACGGCGATCGGCTTGTCGACGTCGTCGCCGCTGAACAGGAACGCCCCGAGCACGCTCCGCACGCGCGTCTGGCCGAGCTCCGTGTTCGCCGCCGCCACCTCGGTGAGGACCGTGTTCTTCGGGTGGAGCAGGTCCGCGTGGTGCTGCGCGTAGTAGCCCACCTTCACGTTGTGCCCGAAGCGGATCGCGCCCGAGGACGGCTCGAGCTCGCCCGCGATCATCTTGAGGAGCGTCGTCTTGCCCGCCCCGTTGGGCCCGATGATGCCCACGCGATCGCCGCGGTACACGTTCAGCGTGACGTCGGGGAGCACCACGCGCGCGCCGTACGCCTTCGAGAGGTGCTCGATCTTGACGACGTCCTGCCCCGCTCGCTCCACGAGCGGGAAGCTGAAGCGCATCGTCCGACGCTTGCGGTAGGTCTCGACCGACTCCATCCGATCGAGCGCCTTGATGCGGCTCTGGACGGCCTTCGCCTTCGTCGCCTGGGCGCGGAAGCGGTCGATGAACTCCTTCGCCTTGTCGCGCTCGCGCTCGAGGTTCTTCGCCTTGTTCTCGAGGATCTCCTCCTCCTCGGCGCGCTGGACGAGGTAGCGCTCGTAGTCGCCCGGGTACTGCCGAACCCCCTCGGTCTCGAAGGTGACGACGCGGCGGATCTGCTCGTTCAAGAATTCGCGATCGTGCGAGATGAGGACGAAGGCGCGCGAGTAGCGCGCGAGGAAGTCGGAGAACCACGCGACGGAAGGCATGTCGAGGTGGTTCGTCGGCTCGTCGAGCAGGAGCACGTCCGGCCGCTGGAAGAGGAGCGCCGCGAGCACGGCGCGCATCTTCCATCCGCCGGAGAATTCCGCGAGATCGCGCGTCAGATCCGCCGTCGCGAAGCCGAGCCCGGCGAGGATCTTCATCGCCTCGTGCTCGGAGTAGAGGACGTCGAAGCGCGCGATCTCCTCGTGCGCCTCGGAGAGCTCGGACGCGAGCTCGATCAGCGCCTCCTCGTCGCCGCCCTCGACGACCGCCGCGTAGCGCGCCTCGGCGTCGGCGAGCCTCGCCTCGAGCGTCGCCCGCCCGGGCACGCTCGAGCGGACGAACTCGAGCAGGGCGCGGCCGCCCTCGAGCGCGAGGTCCTGCGGCAGCCAGCCGATCCGCGCGCCGCGGGCGCTCCGGACCACGCCCGAGTCCACCTGCTGCTCACCCGCGAGCACGCGCAGGAGCGTGCTCTTGCCCGACCCGTTGGGGCCGATGAGGCCGATCCGATCGCCCTCGGCGATGCGGAGCGAGAGGCCTTCGAAGATCGCGCGAGCGCCGAAGGAGAGCGAGCAGTTCTCGAGGACGAGGACGGACACGCGACGATTGGTAGCGGAAAGCGCCGCACGCGCCACCTCGCGCCGCCAGCTCCGGCCCGCGCCGGTTGCCCCGATCCCCTTCGCGGCCTACGAATGGCCGCTCCGCGACGACGAGGGCGCCGGGTGGCCGAGCGCTCTCGGCTCGCGCGAGTCGACGCCCCGCTCGAACGAGCGACGCAACGAGGAAGGCACGCATGAGCACCGCACCGAACCAGACGAAGAAGTACAAGGTCGCCGACATCTCCCTCGCGGACTGGGGCCGCAAGGAGATCGCGATCGCCGAGACGGAGATGCCCGGCCTCATGGCGATCCGCGCCGAGTACGCGGCGAAGAAGCCGCTCGCGGGCGCGCGCATCGCGGGCTGCCTCCACATGACGATCCAGACGGCCGTGCTCATCGAGACGCTGCGGGAGCTCGGCGCCGAGGTGACCTGGACGAGCTGCAACATCTTCTCGACGCAGGATCACGCCGCGGCGGCGATCGCCGCGACCGGCGTCCCCGTCTTCGCGTGGAAGGGCGAGACGGAGGAGGAGTACTGGTGGTGCATCGAGCAGCAGCTCGACTGCTTCGAGACGGGCAAGGGCCCGAACATGATCCTCGACGACGGCGGCGACCTCACGATCCTCGTCCACGAGAAGCGCCAGGACCTCCTCCCCCAGATCCTCGGCCTCTCCGAGGAGACGACGACCGGCGTGCACCGCCTCTACGAGATGCAGAAGAAGGGCACGCTGAAGCTCGCCGCGATCAACGTGAACGACTCGGTCACGAAGTCGAAGTTCGACAACCTCTACGGGTGCCGCCACTCCCTCGTCGACGCCGTCATGCGCGCGACCGACGTCATGCTCTCGGGCAAGATGGTCGTCGTCTGCGGGTACGGGGACGTCGGCAAGGGCTCCGTCCAGTCGCTCAAGGGCCAAGGCGCGCGCGTGATGGTGACGGAGATCGATCCGATCTGCGCGCTCCAGGCCGCGATGGAGGGCTACGAGGTCGTGACGATGGACGAGATCGCCGACAAGGCCGACCTCTTCGTCACCGCGACCGGCTGCTGCGACGTCATCACCTTCGATCACATGAAGCGGATGAAGAACAACGCGATCGTCTGCAACATCGGCCACTTCGACTCGGAGATCCAGGTCGCGGCGCTCACCGATCCGAAGAACGGCGTGAAGGAAGAGAACATCAAGCCGCAGGTCGATCACTTCATCTTCCCCGACGGCAAGCGCATCATCGTGCTCGCGCGCGGACGCCTCGTGAACCTCGGCTGCGCGACGGGCCACCCGAGCTTCGTCATGAGCTCGAGCTTCTCGAACCAGACGCTCGCGCAGATCGCGCTCTACGCCGACGCGAAGGAGGGCACGAAGAAGTACGAGCGCGGCAAGGTCTACGTGCTCCCGAAGGAGCTCGACGAGAAGGTGGCGCGCCTGCACCTCGGCAAGCTCGGCGCGAAGCTCACGACGCTCACCTCGAAGCAGGCCGAGTACCTCGGCGTGAGCCCGAAGGGCCCGTTCAAGGCCGAGGCCTACCGCTACTGACGGCGCGCCCCGCTCGACACGCCGAGACGCGCGGCCTCGCGCCTCGGCGGTGATCGTGCATGCCCGACGAGACGGCCTCGAAGGCCCCTCGCCTCGGGGAGCTTGTGTTCGACCCGCGAGCCTCGTGTACGCTCAGGCCATGCGTGCGTGGCCCCAAGCCGTCGGACTGCTCCTCGCGCTCACGCCGCTCGCGGCGTGTACGGGCGAGCTTCGCTCGGATCGACCCGATCCTCTCCCTGCCGACGCCAGCCTGGCGCCCGACGCGGCGCTCACGCCCGGCTCCGACGCCGCGGCGCCCGAGGGCTCAGACGCCGCAGCGCCGGACGCGTCGATCCCCGCTCCCGACGCGGCGCGCGCTCCGGACGCCTTCATCCCGCCGCTCGGCGACTGCACGATGGGGCCGCCGCTCGACGAGCCGATCGCGGGCTGCACGCCGACGCCGATGCCGTCCACGGGCGATCCGGCCGAGGACTGCGTGCGACGCATCAACCAGTTCCGCTGCGAGTGCCAGCACCTCCCGCCGCTCACGCGCTGGCGAGACGGCGAGGCCTGCGCGAACCAGATGGCCCAGTACGACAGCGAGCACGGCGGCACCGCCCACGCGGGCTTCCGCGCCGGGATCTGCTCGGGCGGCTCGGCGCAGAACGAGTGCCCCGGCTGGGGCTCGGTCCCGCAGACGGTGACGGGCTGCCTCCAGCAGATGTGGGACGAGGGCCCAGGCGACTTCTACGGCCCGCCCGCGCACGGCCACTACATCAACATGTCGAGCACGCGCTACACGATGGTCGCGTGCGGCTTCTACGAGGGGCCGAGCGGCGTCTACGCCGTCCAGAACTTCCAATGACCTCGATGACGACGCGCTCGACGCGCGAGGAGAGCCCATGACGCGCCGCACCTTCGAGGACCTCGCGCTCCGAGGCGTGAGCGTGGTCTTCCTCCTCACCCTCGCCGCGTGCGACCCCGATCCCGGCGCGAGCAGCCCGGACGCGAGCTTCGATCCGGTGAGCGACTGCACGATGGGTCCGCCGCTCGACGAGCCGATCGCGGGCTGCCGGCCGACGCCCCTCCCCTCGACCGGCGATCCGGCCGAGGACTGCGTGCGGCGCATCAACCAGTTCCGCTGCGAGTGTCAGCACCTCCCCCCGCTCGTGCGCTGGCGAGACGGCGAGGCCTGCGCGAACCAGATGGCGCAGTACGACAGCGAGCACACGGAGGAGGCGCACGCGGGGTTCCGCGCGCGGATCTGCAACGGCGGCAACGCCCAGAACGAGTGCCCGGGCTGGGGCTCGGTCCCGCAGACCGTGACGGGCTGCCTCCAGCAGATGTGGGACGAGGGCCCGGGCGACTTCTACGGCCCGCCGGCGCACGGCCACTACATCAACATGTCGAGCACGCGCTACGGGAGCGTCGCGTGCGGCTTCTCCGACGGCCCGCGGGGCGTCTACGCCGTCCAGAACTTCCGCTGACGGCGGGGCGCGCCTCGCCGCTCCGATCAGCGCGTGACGGCCAGGACGACCGCCTCGGCGACGCTCGTCGCGAGCGCCATCACGAGCGCCGCGAGGAACGCCGTCTTGAAGTCTCTCACCTTCAAGCGATCGGTGAGCGCGTCGACGACCTTCAGCACGACGGCGGTCGCGACGAGGTGCCCGAGGAACGAGAGGATGAAGCCGAGCCCGAGCGTCCCGATGCCGATCGCGAAGTAGAGCGCCGAGCCGAGCAGCGCGTTCACGATCGCGAAGAGGAGCGCGACGACGATCCGGCTCCCGAGCCCTCCCTTGATCGTCAGGCCGTCGAGGAGCTTCTCGGCGACGAAGAACGCGAAGATGACGATCACGAACGAGACGAGGATGCCCATCGCTCGAGCGTGGCTCACCGCGCCCGCGCGTCCACCCGACGCGCGAGCAGACCGCGCGCGGTCGGTGTGCTAGGGCGCCCCGCGTGATCCGCGTCCTGCACCTCAGCGACGTCCACGTGGATACGCCGCTCTCCTCGCTCCCGCTCGCGAGCTGGCTCGGCAAGCGCGCGGTGGGAGGGCTGAACCACGCGCTCCGGCGCCGCCCCTACTTCCGAGACGCCGCCTCGAAGCTCGACGCCCTCGCCGACTTCGCCGAGCGCGAGCGCGTCGATCTCGCGCTCGCGACGGGCGACTTCACCATCCTCGGGACCGCGCCCGAATTCGAGCTCGCCGCGCGCGCGATCGCGCGGCTCACCGAGCGCCCGCTCGGCCTGCTCACCGTCCCTGGCAACCACGATCTCTACCTCCCGGACTCCGTGCGCGAGCGGCGCTTCGAGAAGCACTTCGCGAAGTGGATGCGGAGCGATCGCCCCGAGCTCGCGATCGACGGCGTCTTTCCGTTCGTCCGGCTCTTCGACGATGGGCTCGCGGTCGTCGGGGTCCCGAGCGCGCGGCCCAACCCCGCGCCCTGGCGCTCGAGCGGTCGCGTCGAGGCGTCCCAGCTCGAAGCCCTCGAGCGCCTCCTCGCCCTCCCCGAGCTCCGCGAGCGCTTCGTCATCGTGATGACGCACTACGCGCCACGGCTCTGGGACGGTCGCCCGGACTCGCGCACCCACGGGCTCGAGAACGCGGACGCGCTCCTCGGGATCCTCGCCGCGCTGCCCAAGGGGTGCCTGGTCCACGGACACGTCCATCGGCGCTACGCCGTCCGCGAGCCCGGCGTCCGCCCCTGGCTCCTCTGCGCCGGGAGCACGACGATGGCGGGGCGCGAGGGGCTCTGGCTGCTCGAGATCGGCGCCGATCACGCGTCGGCGATCCCCGGCGCGTATCGCGACGGCGGCTACTGGCTCGACGAAGCACGTCGGATCTCGCTCCTCGACGCGAGCGTCGTATGATGGAGCCGTGATGGTCTCTCGGGCGGCTCGCACCACCTTCGCTCGCTGGCTCGTCGCCGCGCACGTCGTGGCCGTGAGCGGCTGCTTGCTCGATCGGAGCCCGCTCCCGCTCGCGCGCGACGACGCCGCGGGGCTCGACGCCGCGCTCCCGCCCGCCGAGGAGGACGCCGCGGGAGGGCTCGACGCTCCGAGCCCCGTCGACACGGGTCTGATCCTGAGCACCCGAGACGCGGGGAGCGCCTCGCCCGACAGCGCGTCGTGCGGGCGCGTGGGCGAGGCGTGCTGCACCGGATCCGGAGAGCTCCCCTGCGTCGGCGTGACGGCGTGCGAGGCCGGTCGATGCGTCGCGTGCGGCGGCGAGAACGCTCCCTGCTGCGCGCGTGGGACGTGCGGCGCCACCACGCTCGCCTGCGACTCGACGAGCCATTGCCGCGCGTGCGGGGGCCCAGGCGCCCGGTGCTGCGACGGCGCCTCGTGCAACGCCGCGACGCTGGCCTGCAGCGGCGACGGCAATTGCCACCCGCTGGACACGGCCACCACGCCCTGTACGTCGACCCTCGCCTGTCACGCGGACCAGATCTGCGAGAGGGGCGAGTGCGTCGACTGCGGCGACTCCGACGAGCCCTGCTGCCCCCCGTCGGGGCTCATCCTCCTTCCGTACTGTTACTTCCCGAGCGTCTGCGTGTTCGGAACATGCTCCTGATCGCCGTGTCGATATGTTGCCAGGCGGCGTGACGCTGGCGACGATCGACCCATGCACCTCGAGATGACCTCCTCCACGCGCCGCACCGTGCGGCGCTCGGTCGGCCTCGGCTGCGACGTCCTCTCGCCGTCGAGTGGCCTCCACCGCGAGACGATCGTGGATCTCTCCCCGCGCGGGGCGTGCGTCACCTCGAGCACGCCGATCGCGCGCGAGGAGGGGATCCTGCTCGGCTTCGTCCCGCCGGGCCGCGCGAGCGTGGTCGAGGTGCTCGCGCGCGTCGCGCGGGTCCGCGAGGATCGGAGCGAGGGCCCGCCGCGCCTGCTCGGGCTCGAATTCACCTACCTCTCGAGCGCCGTCCAGCGCGAGCTCGAGCGCGCGGTGCGGGGGCTACCCCCGCCGCTCCCGCGCGCCCGTCGAGCCCTCGATCTCTCGTGGATCGAGGTGTCGATGAGCTGGGAGGAGGACCTCGGCGATCGCGTGAACGCCTTCGAGGCCGAGGAGCGCCTGCTCTGGGTGGACGACGGCGCGGACCTCGTCGAGGTGAGCGCGCCCGCGGCGGTGCGTCTGCCCGTCCACCTCCGCGCTCGCTGACAGCGCGCCCTCACTCGTCGAGCTCTTCGCGCAGGTACGCGCCGAGCGAGCTCGGGGCCTCCGCGAAGCGCCGGCCGTTCACGAAGATGGTGGGCGTCCCCTGCACGCCGACGGTGCGTCCGACCTCTCGGTCGGCGTCGATGCGTCGCTGCGTCTCCGGCGATCGGAGATCGGCGTGGAAGCGCTCCATGTCGAGGCCGAGGTCCCGCGCGTAGCCGTCGATGTCCTCGTCCTCGAGCGCGCGCTGGTGGGTGAAGAGCTGGTCGTGCATCTCCCAGAACTTGCCCTGGTTGCCCGCGGCGACCGCCGCGCGCGCCGCCGGCATGGCGTGCGGGTGCCCCGAGAGCGGGTAGTTGAAGAAGACGACGCGCACGCGCCCCTCGAACTCGCGGAGGACCTCCTCGAGGATCGGGTACGCGCGGCCGCAGTAGGGGCACTCGAAGTCGCTGAACTCGACGATCGTCGCCTGCGCCATCGGCGAGCCCCGCATCGGGTGCCCCTCGATGTCGAGCTCGACGCGGCTGTCTCGGCCGAAGCGCGCGTTGTACGCCTCCTCGATCTCCGAGCGCTCGTAGCCCTCGGAGACGAGGCGCACGAGGTAGCGCGCCGCCGGTACGCAGGCGCGGCACGAGTGGGTCTCGGTCACGCAGCGCGCGACGCTCACCGGCTGCCCACACGGAGAGAGCTGATCGTTCACGAGCGCGATGAAGACGCGACGCTCGGCCGCGGTCAGCTCCGAGGTGTCGACCCCGTCGATGCGATCGATCCGCGAGCGCGCGGCGCCCTCGTCGGAGCCGGCGCTCGGCTGGGTGCTCGAGCCCTCCTCCGAGGCGCCGCCGCTGCAGCTCGCGCCGATGCACATCAGCGCAGCCACCGGGATCATCGTCCACCACCAAGGGGTCGTCTTACGCACCATCGGATTCCTCGATCGCGGGCCTCGGCGAACCCGCCGCTTCGGACAGGGGCGCCATGTGTAGCAGAGATGCCTCGCTCGTGATGCCCTCGATCGGCCCATCGGACGGCAGGCCGTGGCGAGCGACCCGAAGAGCGTAGCGCGCCACGAGCCCCGGGATGTGCTGGACGAGGCGCCCGTACGCTTGCTCGCCGCTCCCGGCGAGGTCTCGGAGGTGCTCCATGCCGAAGAGCACGCGCAGCCAGCGCCGAGCGTGAGGGCCGTAGAGGCGGTCGGCGAGGCGCGCCTGGAACCAGAGGTTTCGGCCCTCGACGGAGGCGGCGAAGCTGCGATCGTGGCCGCGCATCGCGCGTTCGCCCCGCGCGAGCGCCTCCTTCACGCGGAGCGCGCCGTGGCGCGCGGAGGCGAGCGAGGGCGCGATCCCCTCCCCGAGGAGCGCGTCGATGCCGAGGGCCTCGCCGACGAGGAGGAGCCCGGGGCGATGTCCCGAGACGCCCCGATCCCAATACCGCTCGGGGAACCCCGCGATCTTCGGCTCGAGCGGCCGGTAGCCGCGGCGGCTCGCCCAGCGCTCCGTGAACGAGCGCAGGACGTCGCCGGGGACGATCCCGCGCCCGTCCATCACGCCGATCTTGAAGCCCCGATGCTCGCCCCCGACGAAGTAGGGGAAGATCCACGCGTAGCCGGGGATGCCCGCGAGGATCGGATCGAAGTCGAAGTAGAGCGTGTCCGCCCGCTCGGACGCGTCGACGCTCTCGAAGATCCCCTCGACGAGCCTGCCGACGAGGCCGCCTCGAAGGCCGCTCGCGCGGCGCGCGATCCCGGTCGCGCCGTCGGCGCCGATCACCCACGCGAAGCGCTCGCCGCGCTCACCCGAGGGCGCCTTCGCCCGCACCACGAGCGCCTCGTGCGCCGGCTCGATCGCGCTCACCGTCTCCCCCTCGCGCACCTCGACGCCGAGCGCGCGGACCCGCTCGAGGAGCTGGTGATCGAGCTCCGCGCGATCGTGGACCCACTGCGGCCCCCGCTCGCGCACCGTGAGGTCCCCGAGGCTCGAGCGGAACACGAGCCCCTGCGTCTCGCCGCCCCCCACGGGCCGCGCGCCGAGCGCCGAGAGCAGCTCCGTCCCGCGGAAGGTGATCCCGCCTCCGCAGAGCTTCTTGCGCGGGAAGCGCGCACGATCGATCACGACCAGATCGCGCGGATCGACGCCCGCCTGGACGAGCGTGAGGGCGAAGCACGAGCCCGCGGGGCCCGCCCCGAGCACGGCGATGCGGGGAGCGCGCGTCAACGGACGTCGAGCGCGCGCGCCACCGCGAAGAGCTGCGCGCCTCGCCTCCTCGAATTGAAGCGGAACGCGAGCCGGAGCGCCGCGCAGATCGCGTCCTCGCGCAGGCCGTACGGACGATCGGCGAAGCTCGCCATCGCGCCGTCTGGATCGCGGTTCGCGTACCACTTCGAGAGATCGTGGAAGGGGAAGCCCGCGTTCCACACGCGCTCGGGCCGAAAGCCGGCCTCACGGAGCAGCGCCGTCATCGCCTCCGTCGAGAAGTGCCGGAGGTGCCCGACGCGGCGCTCCGTCTCGCGCACCTCACCGCTCTGCGTCGAGAGCACGAGCGCCGTCCCCCGATGCGCGAGCGCGCGCGCGTTCGAGAGGAAGCGCAGCGGATCCTCGACGTGCTCGATCACCTCCGAGCTCACGATCGCGTCGAACGTGCGCCCGAGGGACGGCGCCCGATCGCCCGCGAGATCCATCGCGTGAAACGCGCCCCACGGGAGCCGCGCCTGGTTCTCGCGCGTCTGGCGGACGGAGAGGTCGATCCCCGCGAGCTCCGCGCCCGCGAAGCGCGCGTGGATCTCCTCGAGGAGCGCCCCGTTGCCGCAGCCGAGATCCACGACCGAGCGGGGGCGCTCCTTCTCGAGCTCCGCGAGGATCGTCCGAACGCGGAAGCGAGGCGCCGCCATCTTGCGCCAGTAGTCCTGGACGCCCGGTCGAAGCTCGCCGTAGAACGCCTCGTTCGTCTCGAGGCCGCTCTTGGGCTCGAGGGCCGCGCGATCGGTCATGGCCCGAGCCTAGCAGGCCAGCTGGGAACTCCCATCGCCCGGGTCGACCGCTCGGTCGGCGCGGCGCCTGCGCGCGCGGCACACCGTCAGGCGACGCGGCGCGCCGTGCGGCCCCGGGTGAGGTGCGTGACGGCCTCGCCGAGGCCCTCCACGGTCAGCGGGAACATGTCGAAGACGCCGCGGACGGCCTCGATCGTGTTGCCGTGCCAGTAGCGCTCCGGCTCCGGGTTGAGCCACACGCTGCGCTCGAAGTGGCGCCTCAGCATCGCGAGCCACGCGATCCCGGGCACGCGATCGTCGCCGCCGAGATCCAGCGAGCCCCCCGCGCTCATCAGCTCGTAGGGCGCCATGAGCGCGTCGCCGACGAGGATGAGCTTGTAGTGAGGGCCGCACTCCGCGATCAGATCGCGGACGCGCACCGCGTCCGCGAAGCGCTCGTCGCGGTAGAGGTGGCCGTACACGCAGTTGTGGAAGTAGTAGGTGCGCAGCTCCTTGAAGTGCGTCGCCTTGCTCGCGGCGGAGAAGAGCCGGGAGACGAGGTGGGCGTAGGGCTCCATCGAGCCGCCGACGTCCATCGCGAGCAGGACGCGCACGTTCGGCCGCCGCGCGGGGCGGAGCGCGACCTCGAGCTCGCCCGCGTTCTGCGCGGTGCGCCGGATCGTCTCCTCGAGGTCCAGCTCCTCCTCGACCCCCTCGCGCACGAACGCCCGGAGCTTGCGGAGCGCGACCTCGAGCTGGCGCACGTCGAGCGTGACGTCGTCGCGATAGCCCCGCCACGCGCGGCGCTGCGCGATCTGGATCGCGCTCCGCCCTCCCCCGCGCCCGCCGACGCGGATCCCCGGCTGCGCGAGCCTGCCCGAGTGACCGAAGGGCGACGTGCCGCCCGTCCCGATCCACTTGTTCCCGCCGTCGTGCCGCTCCGTCTGCTCGCGCAGGAGCTCCTCGAAGCGGCGAAGGAGCTCCTCGGGCTCAAGGTCGCGGAGGAGCGCGCGCTCCTCGGGGCTCAGCGCCTCGGGGTGCTCGATCGCGTCCCTCAGCCACTCGAGGAGCTCGTCGCGCAGCTCGATCCCGGCCACCTCCGCGCCCTCGAAGTGCGCGGCGAACGCCTCGTCGAAGGCGTCGAGGTGCGCCTCCGAGTGGACGAGCAGGGAGCGCGCGACGAAGTAGAAGCCCTCGAGCGAGCTCTCGTGGAGCCCCGCCTCGAGGGCGCTCGCGAGCTCCACGGCCTCCATCGCGCCGACGGGCACCTTGCGCTTGCGGAGCTCGTAGAGGAACGGGATGAACACGAGCGCCCAGTCTGCGCGATCCGCGCGTCGTTCGCGAGGGTCGTCAGGACCGGTAGCGTCGGCCCCCCGAGAGCTGATCGGCGAGGGCCACGAGGTCCTGCTCCTTCTTGAGCAGCGTCCCGAGGAAGGGCAGCTTCTCCGAGAGCGCGACGCTCGCGAGCCCCTCGGCGCGCAGGACCGCGATCCAGTCGACGAGCTCGCTCGTCGAGGGCCGCTTGCGCAGGCGCTTCATGTCCCGCAGCTCGTAGAACACGCGGAGCGCCTGCTCGAGGAGCGCCTGATCCATCCCTGGATGGTGGACCTCGACGATGCGACGCATCAGCTCGGGGCTCGGGAAGTCGATGAAGTGAAAGACGCACCGGCGCAGGAAGGCGTCGGGGAGCTCCTTCTCGTTGTTCGACGTGATGACGACGATCGGGCGCCGGCGCGCGACGACCTCCTCGTCGAGCTCGGTGATGCGAAAGCGCATGCGATCGAGCTCGTGCAAGAGATCGTTCGGAAATTCGATGTCCGCCTTGTCGATCTCGTCGATGAGCAGCACCACCCGCTCGTCGCTCGCGAAGGCCCGCCCCATCGGTCCGAGGCGGATGTAGCGCCGGATGTCCTTCACGTCGCCGTCGCCGAAGCGCGAGTCGTAGAGGCGCTGCACCGTGTCGTAGACGTAGAGCCCGTCCTGCGCCTTCGTCGTGCTCTTGACGTGCCAGGGGATGAGCTCGGCGGAGAGGGCCTCCGCGATGGCCTCGGCGAGGAGCGTCTTGCCCGTCCCCGGCTCGCCCTTCACGAGCAGCGGCCGCTCGAGCACGAGCGCGCACGTCACCGCGGCCTCGAGGGCCTCGCTCGTGAGGTACCTGTCCGTTCCGTGAAACCGCTGCTCGGTGGGAGGCGCCATGTCGAGCGCAGGGTGACGCGCGGCGCGATGGAGCGCCAACCCGACGCGGACCGCGCTGTCAGCCCGCGACGATGACCGAGAGCTGCCGCCCCGATCGCGCGCCGTCGCGTCGGTACGAGTGGAACGTCGAGGGCTCGGCGAACGTGTCCCCGCCGACGTCGTCGATCCGCTCGAGGCGCAAGCCCGCGCCGAGCAGCTGCGCGACGACGAGCGTCGCGAGGCTCACGTGCGCGCGGCCATCCCGCCTCGTGACGAGCGGGCCCATCCGCGCCACCGCGGACGCTCGAGCCTCCGCTCCCTCGAGCCCCGCGAACGCGCGCTCGAACGCCTCTTGGACCTCGCCACCGACCTCGAACGACGCGCTCCGGATGTGCGGCCCGATCGCGGCGAGCAGCGACGGAGGGCTCACCCGCGGCGCGGCTCGGAGACACGCGATCGCGGCTGGCACGACGCCCGCGACCGCGCCGCGCCAGCCCGCGTGGACGGCCGCCACCGATCGCGTCTCGGGGTCGGCCAGGAGGAGCGGCAGGCAGTCGGCCGTGCGGACGCCGAGCGCGAGCCCCGCGCGTGCGGAAGCGAGCGCGTCGGCCTCCTCGCGACGCACCCGCGCGACGTCGATCTCACCCGCGCGAGCGAGCCCATCGACGGCGAGGCAAAGACTGCCGTGGACCTGCGTGACCTCCACGAGGCGATCGACCTCGTAGCCGACCGCGAGGGCGAGCCGTCGATGGTTCTCGAGCACCCGCTCGGGCTCGTCGCCGACGTTGCGCGCGAGGTTGAGCGAGTCGAAGGGAGGCGCGCTCACCCCGCCCACCCGCGTCGAGAACGCGTGTCGGAACCCGTGAGCGGCGAGCGAGGGGGACGAGCGGAGCACGATCACCCCACAGCATGGATCAGCCGAGCTGATTCATGCTGCTCCTTCCGCGTCGGAGCGACTGCCCAGAGCCCCCCCTCCCGCCGAGCCAGCGTGCCTCCGCGGGGTGGATCACGTCGAGCGAGGCGCGCTGTCAGTAGGGGGCGAATTCCATCGCGCTCTCGCGCCTCGCGTTCATCTCGGTGAGCTCCTGCGCCGTGAAGGCGTCCGGGCTCGCGCGCGGGATCGTCGCGCGGATGAACTCGATGATCTGGCGACGCACGGCGAGCCCGTCGCCCGCCTCCTCGCAGTCGTCCCACATCCGAAAGAGCGCCCGGCGACGCAGGAACGCCGGACGATCTTGCCCCCAGAGCGTCGCGAGCCGCCCCGAGACGCCGTGCAGCGCGCGGTCCCGCTCGCGAGCGCGCGCCTCGGTCTCGAGCCGCGCGCGCACCTCCTCGGTGTGCTCCATGAACCACTCGCGCTCGGCCGCGTATGGGTCTTGACCAGCGCCGCGCATCACCATGTCGGTCACGTCGAAGCGCGCGGGGCCTCCTTGGAGCATCTCGTCGACCTGCACGGCGTCTCGATCCGAGAACGACACCGCACCGTCGGGCGCGATCCGCGCGGTGAACGCGTGCCCCCGGTACTCGAGCGAGCCATCGGGGCGAGGGACGAGCCGCGGCTCGGTGCGGGTGAGCCACGGCCGATCCATCGCGCGCGATCGCAGGTGCTCCGAGAGCGCGCTCGACGCCTCGGACGCGCTCGCTACCTGGGGGCGGCCTCCCGTCACCTCGAGCCCCGCCGGCCCCGACGGGACGCTCGGGCCGCGGCTGTCCTGCTGCACGACCCAGGAGGCCGCCGCTCGCCCCGGCACGACGAGCGCCTCGAGACGCGCTCGCTCGTTCGGATCCCGGAGCTCCGGCCGCGGCTCCCCCCGATCGACGATCGGCGCCTCGATCGCGGGGCCGACGGTGACCTCCGCGCCACCGATCGCCTCGGGGCGGGTCGAGGAGGCCTCGTCGGAGGAGACGCGATCGTGAGCGCGCGGCGTGGGCGGCGTGAGGCTCGAGGTCTCGGGATCGGGCGCGGGGAGCGGCTCATCGGTCGCGAGGGGCGTCGGCGCGGGGAGAGGCCTCGGCGCCGCGGCCGGCTCCACGATCTCGATCTCGACGTCGCGCCCGAGCCGAAGGGTCTCGGAGGGCCGAGGCAGCGCGACGAGCGCCGCGAGGACGCCGAGATGGAGCGCGAGCGATGCGACGAGCGCGCCCGCCACGGGCGGGAGCGCGCCGCTCCCCGATCCGCGCGGCGAGCCCTTCGACCTCTCACCACCCTCGTCCACGTCGCTCACCACCTCGGAGGTCGCATCGTCGTTCGATTCGGAGCGCGTGGGAGGGGGACGTCGGCACCTGCGCTCGCTCCACCACTGAACCCTCGGTGAGCGCCGCGGCTTGGCTCGGCTCGCCGCTCGGATCGGCTCAGCTCGCCGCTCGGATCGGCGCCCCGCTCGGCTCGCCGTCGGTTCACGCGGCTCGCCGTCGGGTAGCTCAGCTCGCCGAGCCGCCGGCCTGATCCTCGCGCATGTGGCAGTTCTTGTATTTCTTGCCCGATCCGCACCAGCACGGGTCGTTTCGTCCGACCTTCGGCTTGTCGCGACGGACGGTCGCCGGCTTGACCCGCTCCTCCACGCCCGGCGTGGCGCGAAGCGCGGCCGCCCGCGCGGCCGCCGCCTGGAGCGCCGCGATCTGCGCGGGGCTCATCGCGCCCTGGGCGGCGTCGGCGGCAGGAGCGCTCGCCTCGCCGCCTCCTCGCATCTCGGGGTGGGTGCTGGCGAGCGCCTGGCGCGTGCGAGCGGCCGCCGCGAGGGCCGCCGCCTGCGCCGGCGTGAGCCCCCCAGCCGAGAGCGCGGCCGCGCGGACCGGCCGCCCACCGAGGGTCTGTGGAGCCTCCTCAGGGGCCTGTACGCTGACGGAGCCCGGGTGCTGCGCGCGCAGGCGACCGAGCTGACGCTCGGCCTCGCGGCGGCGATCCTCCTCGATCCGCCGGATGTCGTCCTCGCGCACGACCTCGATCGCGAACATCTGCCTGAGGACCTGCTCCTTGCACGACTCCGTCATGCCGACGAAGAGGTCGTAGCCCTCCTTCTTGTAGATCTTCTTCGGATCCTGCTGGCCATAGCCGCGCAGCCCGATCCCGTCGCGGAGCTGCTCCATCGTCGTCAGGTGCTCGAGCCACTGGCGATCGATCTCGCGGAGGTAGAAGTTGCGGAACATCCGGAGGAAGTCCGGGCCGATCTCCGACTCCTTCTTGTCGAGGACGGCCTCGGCGTCCTTGTAGAGGCGCAGCGCGAGCTCGTCGCGATCGCCGCTCTTGGTGCCCGGCGCGATCCCGAAGACCGCCTCGTACTGCTTGGCGAGCCCATCGACGTCCCAATCCGTCGGGTGCTTGTTCTCCGGACAGCTCGTCCCGACGAGCTTCAGCACGTTGTGCTCGACGAGGTCCATCAGCCGCTCGTCCTGCTCGGTGAGCGAGAGCGCGATCTCGTCGACGAGGTGATCGACGAGCCGCTCCGCGTCCCCCTCGAGCTCCCGCGCGACCTTGGCGAGCGAGACGCGACAGCCGAACGACTCGTACACGTTCCGCTCGAGCGGCGCGATGCGGAGGTCCTCGATCTGCGAGAGCGGCGCGCTCCGGATGAAGCGCACCCACGCGTCGCGCTCTTCGGGCGGAGCGTCCGGCGGGGGCTGCTTCGGCCCGCCGTGGAAGCGCACCATCCGCTCGACGATGGGCCGCGCCTGCGTCGCGTACTCCGGCCGCGGCTTCGAGACGACGCGCTCGGGCTCCTTGCCGTGCTTGACCTCCTCGTCGGTCGGCACCGTACGGTACTGCCCCTCGAGCACCTGGCGGCGCAGCGTGTACACGCTCTTGCGCTGCTGGTTCATCACGTCGTCGTACTCGAGGAGGTTCTTGCGGATGTCGAAGTTCCGCTCCTCCACCTTCTTCTGCGCGTTCTCGACGCTCTTGGTCACCCACGGGTGCTCGATCGGCACCCCCTCCTCCATCCCAAGCGTCGACATCATCCCCTGGATGCGATCGCCGCCGAAGATGCGCATGAGGTCGTCTTCGAGCGAGAGGTAGAAGCGCGAGGCGCCCGGATCGCCTTGGCGCCCCGCGCGGCCGCGGAGCTGGTTGTCGATGCGGCGGCTCTCGTGGCGCTCGGTGCCGATGATCTGGAGGCCGCCCGCGGCGAGGACCTCCTTCTTCTCGGCAGCGCAGATCGCCTCGTACTTCTTCTGGGCCTCGTGGACCGCGGCGTCGAAGCGCTCCTTGTCGTCGATGAGCGGCAGCGCGACGCCCTCGGGCAGCGGCTCGCCTGGCCCGCGGTACCCCTCGCCGAACGCCGCGACCTCGGCGCGCGCCGCCTCGAGCACCTCCATCCGACCGAGCATCTCGGGGTTGCCGCCGAGCAAGATGTCCGTGCCGCGACCGGCCATGTTGGTCGCGATGGTGATCGCGCCCTTCCGTCCGGCCTGCGCGACGACGTACGCCTCGCGCTCGTGCTGCTTCGCGTTGAGGAGGTTGTAGGCGATGCCCCTCTTCTCGAGCAGCTTCGCGAGCGCCTCCGACTTCTCGACGCTCGTCGTGCCGACGAGGACGGGCTGTCCCGCCTGGTGCGCCTCGACGAGGTGCTCGTAGACGGCGTGGAATTTCTCGCGCTCCGTCTTGTAGACGAGGTCGTCGTAGTCCACGCGCTGGATCGGCTTGTTCGTCGGGATGACGACGACCTCGAGCTCGTAGATCTTGTGGAACTCCGGCGCCTCGGTGTCGGCCGTCCCCGTCATGCCGGAGAGCTTCTTGTAGAGGCGGAAGTAGTTCTGGAACGAGATCGTCGCGAGCGTCCGGCTCTCGCTCTGGATCGGCACGCGCTCCTTCGCCTCGACCGCCTGGTGCAGCCCGTCCGACCAGCGCCGCCCCGCGAGCGTGCGGCCCGTGAATTCGTCGATGATGACGACCTTCCGATCGGGCGAGACCAGGTAGTGCTGATCGCGCTTGTAGAGGGTGTGGGCGCGCAGCGACTGCTGGAGGATGTGGATCGCGTCGAGGTTCTTGAGATCGAAGAGGCTCTCGACCTCCGTGATCCTCTTCTCGAAGAGCATCGCCTGCATGAGCTCGATGCCTTCGTCCGTGAGCGAGGCCTGGTGGTTCTTCTCGTCGACGACGTAGTGCTCGTCCTTGCGCAGGCGCGGCATCAGCTCCGCGATCTGCGTGTACTTCTGGGACGCCTCTTGCCCCTCGCCGGAGATGATGAGCGGGGTGCGGGCCTCGTCGACGAGGATCGAGTCGACCTCATCCACGATCGCGTAGTTCAGCTCGCGCTGCGCGTAGTCGTGGATGGAGAATTTCATGTTGTCGCGCAGGTAGTCGAAGCCGTACTCGTTGTTCTGGCCGTAGGTGATGTCCGCGCGATAGGCCGCCTTCTTCTCGGCGTCGCTCTGGTGCGGATACACGCAGCCGGACGTGAGCCCCATGAACGAGTAGAGCTTCCCCATCCACTCTTGATCGCGCTTGGCGAGGTAGTCGTTGACCGTGACGACGTGCACGCCCTTGCCCGAGAGCGCGTTGAGGTAGCACGGGAGGGTCGCGACGAGCGTCTTGCCCTCGCCCGTCTTCATCTCCGCGATCTTCCCGTCGTGCAGGACCATGCCCCCGATGAGCTGCACGTCGTAGTGCCGCATGCCGAGCGCGCGCTTGCCGCCCTCGCGACAGAGCGCGAACGCCTCGTGCAAGACCTCGTCGAGCGGCGCCCCGCCGTCGACCTTCTCGCGCAGCTCGCCGGTCCGCTGGCGGATCTGGGCGTCCTCGAGCTTCGCCATCTTGGGCTCGAGGTCGTTGATCGCGTGGATCCGCGGCATGATCTTCTTGATCTGTCGATCGTGGCTCGTGCCGAAGATCTTCTTGAAAAAGGCTTGAATCATCGCGTTGTCTCGGGGGGCGGCGTGGCGCTCGCGAGCGTCGGGCGCGGGCCCGAAGGGCGAGCAGCGTAGGGCGCGGCCCGAACCAGCGCAACGCGCGGCGACCGCCGCTTCTTCCGCGCTCGAGGGCACCCTCGAGCGCTCGCGCCCTCAGCCCATGAAGAACGGGCGAGCCGCGAGGAAGCCGAGGGCGAAGAGCACGGCGAGGCCGATCGCCGCGAGGAACGCGAGGACCGTGAGCAGCGAATGCCATCTCGCGAAGCGATCGTCCGCGTCGCCGCGACCGGCCGCGACCATCAGCTCACGCGCCTCGCGCGTCGCCGCGAGCCCACGCCGCGCGACGACGACGAGCAGGATGACCAGCGCGAGCGCCACCAACGCGGCGCACGCCCCGCGCACGCGCTCGCGGACGGCTCGGAGCCGCGCCTCGTCACCCGCGCGGCTTCGGCGCACCTCGGCCACGTCGACGAGCTCGTCCTCGAGCGCGAGGAGCGCCCACCGGCGATCCTCGGCGAGGGACCCCGCGACGCCACGCCAGCCCTCGCCGAGCAGGCCGTCGAGGGCGGCGTCGGCGTCGCCTCCGACCGCGACCGCGCGCTGGTAGGCGTGCTCGGCCGAGTCCACGTCGGCGCGCGCCTGCACCACGACGACGCCCGCGCCGAGCCGCTCGCGAGGGAGCTCGAGCGCCGCGCCCCGCCGGAGCGTTCGCGCCATGACCCAGCGGCCGTCGGCGTAGACGTCGATCAGCGCCGCGTCTCGGCCGACGCTCGGCTCGCCCCGCACGACGAGGCCGCTCGAGCCCCGCCCGAGCTCGATCCGAGGCGTCGCGAGCCCCACGGGGAGCTGGAGCTCGGTCTCCTCGGCGATGGGATCGAGCGCGAAGCGACACCGCGCCTCGGCGCCGTGCGTGACGACGTCGAGCGTGGCGAACGCGCCCTCCTCGCGCTCCGCGCCGACGTCCACCCCGACGCACTCGAAGAGGCGCGGGCTCACGCGGCTCTCGCCGCGGAGAAAGACGAGGCGACAGGGCTCCTCCGGCACACAGACGCCCCCCTCCACCCGGACCCCGAAGCGCGGCACCAGCGCCGCGAGCCGCCCGAGCCCCGCCACGGCGAGCTGCTCGAGGGCGAACGCCGTGCGTCGCGTCCAGCGCGGCCGCTCGACACCGAGCCGCGTCACCTGGAGCGGCCGCACGAGGCCCGCGAGGTGCTCACCGCGCGATCCGGCGAGCCACGCGGCGAGGCCGTCGTCGGCGCCCCCGACGGGCACCTCTCCCTCGAGCGTCCCGAGGGCCGCTCGCTCGAGGAGCGCGCCCTCCCCCACGCGCTCGCCCCGCCTCGACGCCGCGACGCGCAGGCCCTCGACGACGAGCGTCGGGCCCTCGTCGTCGTCGAGGTCGGTCATCACCCGGGCGCGCAGCGGCACGAGCCCGCCCTCGACCCGCGCAGGCGCCCAGAGCTCGATCTCGTAGCGGACCTGGAGCTGCTCGACCGCCAGCATGCCGATCACGGCGAGCACGCTCACCACGCCGGCGCCGACCGCGAACCATCGCTCGAAGCGCGCGCTAGGACGAAGCTCGGGCATCTCGGCGCGCCTGCACGCCCCCGAGTCTACGGGATCCCGGCGCGCGCGCCTCGTCGCTCTACGCGGCCGCGCCCTTCGAGACCGCCTCCTGGCTGGCGTGGAGCCAGCGCTGGATCGGTCGGTTGAAGAGCCACATCACGACGCCGGTCGCGATGGCGAGCGCGGCGAGCATCGCGAAGAACTGGTTGCCCGGCAGGACGGAGTAGAAGGTGCCGAGGAAGCCGCTCATGTAGTTCCCGAGGAAGCTCGAGAGGAACCACATCCCCATCATCATCGAGACGTAGCGCTTGGGCGCGACCTTGGTCACGAGCGAGAGGCCGATCGGCGAGAGATAGAGCTCGCCGATCGTGAAGACGAAGGTCGCCCCGACCAGCCACGTGAGCGGACCCTTCACCTCCTCGGGCACGACGAGCGCGGCGACGATCATGATCCCATAGCCGAGCCCGAGGATGATGCACCCCATGGCCATCTTCACCACGCTCGAGGGCTCCCACGCGCGCTTCGACTGCCACGCCCAGAACACGTTCAAGAGGGGCGCGAACGTGAAGATGACGAACGGGTTGACGGACTGGTACCAGGTCGAGGGGATCTCCCACCCGAAGACGTGCCAGTCCGTGCGCGTGTCCGCCCAGACCTGCATCGTGTTGCCCTGCTGCTCGTAGACGCCCCAGAAGACGACGTTGAGCGCGCAGAGGATCACGAGCGCGAGGATGCCGAATTTCTCCTCTCTCCGGAGCGGCGTCTCCTCCTGCTCCGCGTGAGCCCCGCCCTCCTCGAGCGTGTCCGGCGCGAGGTAGCCCTGGCCGAGGTGGTAGACCACCACGCCGAGCGCCATCCCGACGCCCGCGGCGCCGAAGCCCCAGTGCCACCCCACGGTCTGCCCGAGCGTGCCGCAGATGAGCGGCGCGAAGAACGCGCCCAGGTTGATCCCCATGTAGAAGATCGTGAAGGCCCCGTCGCGACGGTGATCGCCCTCCGCGTAGAGCCGCCCGACCTGCGTCGAGATGTTGGGCTTGAAGCAGCCGTTGCCGAGGATGAGGAAGAAGAGCGCGAGGAAGAAGAGGCTCTCGATGGCCATGAGGAAGTGGCCGATCATCATCAGGATGCCCCCGATGTAGACGCTCTTGCGCTGCCCGAGGACGCGATCGGCGAGGATCCCTCCGAAGAACGGCGTGAGGTAGACGAGCCCCGTGTAGAGACCGTAGACCTGGGACGCGAGCTGCTGCACGTTCTGCTCGCCGAACACGCCCACGATCGCGTCGTGGATGAGCGAGAACCCCAGCGTCGCCTGCGACTTCTCCTCGTCGATGAAGAGGTAGTTCGTCATGTAGAGGACGAGCAGCGCGCGCATCCCGTAGTAGCTCATCCGCTCCCACATCTCCGTGAAGAAGAGGATGAAGAGGCCGACGGGCTGGCCCATCACGGTTCGCCTCGCCTTCTCTGGGAGGTGGTCGAGGCTCGGTAGCGCCTTGGCGTCTGTGCTCACGTTCTCTCCGCGTTGCCCCGTCGAGGCGGGGCCGGCAGCCTATCAGCCACCGCGAGAGAGCGCATCGCCCCTCGCCACCAGCGCGCGCCGCCCCTCACCCGTCCGCGGGCCCCGAACGCGAACGCGGAGCGGTGGTGGCTCGCACCTCCGCTCCGCGCATCGTCGCCGTCGTCCCCGCTCCCTGGCCACGACGCCCGCCTCACGGCACGAAACCGTCGCCCGAATTCGTGCCGTTCCGTCGTCGTCGGAGAGGCCGCCCAGGGCCTCTCCCTCACGCCGAGCCAGCGCGCCCTCGGCGGGGCGGATCAGGTCGAGCGAGGCGCGCCGTCACTCCTCGCTCGCCACCGCGAGCGACGTGTCGTCGCGATAGCGCCCGAGCTGATCGTCGTCGACGACGAGATCGAGCTTCTTGTAGGCGCCGAGCCCCGTGCCGGCCGGGAGCAGGCGTCCCATGATGACGTTCTCCTTCAGGCCGCGGAGCGCGTCAGTCTTGCCGTGGATCGCCGCCTCCGTGAGCACCTTCGTCGTCTCCTGGAACGAAGACGCCGAGACGAACGACTCCGTCGAGAGCGACGCCTTGGTGATGCCGAGGAGCAGCGGCTCCGCGATCGCGGGCTGGCCGCCGCGCGCGAGCACCTTCTCGTTCTCCCGCTCGAAGATCGTCTTCTCGACCTGCTCGTCCATGAGGAAGCTCGTGTCACCGGGCTCCTTCACGCGCACGCGGCGCAGCATCATGCGCACGATCGCCTCGATGTGCTTGTCGTTGATCGTGACGCCCTGGAGGCGATAGACCTGCTGGATCTCGTCGACGAGCCACGCGGCGAGCGCCTTCTCGCCGCTCACCTTGAGCACGTCGTGCGGGTTCGCCGGGCCGTCCATGAGCGGCTCGCCCGCGCGGACGAAGTCGCCGTCCTGCACGGTCAGCGCCTTGCCCTTCGCGATGAGGTACTCCTTCACCTCGCCGCCCTGTTCGGGCGTCACGAGCACCTTGCGCTTGCCCTTGGTGTCCTTGCCGAACGACACCGTCCCGTCGATCTCCGAGACGATGGCGTGGTCCTTGGGCTTGCGCGCCTCGAAGAGCTCCGCCACGCGCGGGAGGCCGCCCGTGATGTCCTTCGTCTTCGTGGTCTCGCGCGGGATCTTCGCGAGGATCTCGCCCGCGTCGACCTCCTGGCCGTCGCCGACCTGGATGTTGGCGCCGACCGGCAGGAAGCAGCGCGCGATGTTCTCGCCCACGCCGGTCTTCTTCGGCTCGCCCGCGTCGTCGAGGATCGTCAGCTGCGGCCGCGCCGAGGGATCGCGCGACTCGATGACGTTCTTCGTGTTGATGCCCGTGACCTCGTTGATCTTCTCCTCCATGGTCACGCCATCGATGATGTCGCCGTACTTCACGGTCCCGGCGACCTCGGTGAGGATCGGGATGGCGTAGGGATCCCACTCCGCGAGCTTCGTCCCCTTCTCGATCGCCTGCCCCTCCTTCACGCGGAGGAAGGCGCCGTACGTGAGGTTGTACGTCTCCTTCTCGCGCCCGGACTCGTCGACGATCTTCACGATGCCGTGCCGATTCATGACGACCGTCTGGCCGTCGCGACGCGTGATCGTCTTCACCTTGTCGAAGCGCACGCGGCCCTCGAAGCGGTTCTCGATCTGCGACTGCTCGATCTTGCCGCGCGCCGCCGCGCCGCCGACGTGGAACGTGCGCATCGTGAGCTGCGTGCCTGGCTCACCGATCGACTGCGCCGCGATGACGCCGATCGCCTCGCCGATGTTGACCCGATACCCGCGCGCGAGGTCTCGGCCGTAGCAGAGCGCGCAGATGCCGCGGCGGGTCTGGCAGGTGAGCACCGAGCGGATCGTGATCCGCTCGAGGCCCGACTCCTCGATGAGCTGCACCTTGTGCTCGTCGATCTCCTCGCCAGCCGAGACGAGGATCTTGTCCTCCTCGCGGGGATCGTAGACGTCCTCGAGCGCCGTGCGGCCGAGGATCCGCTCGCCGAGCCCCTGGACGACCTCGCCGCCCTCCTCGAGCCGCGCGATCTCGATCCCATCGAGGGTGCCACAGTCGTTCTCCGTGACGACGGCGTCGTGCGCGACGTCGACGAGGCGGCGCGTGAGGTAGCCCGAGTTCGCCGTCTTGAGCGCCGTGTCCGCGAGGCCCTTGCGGGCGCCGTGCGTCGAGATGAAGTACTGGAGGACCGTCAGCCCCTCGCGGAAGTTCGCCGTGATCGGCGTCTCGATGATGTCGCCGCTCGGCTTCGCCATGAGGCCGCGCATGCCGGCGAGCTGGCGGATCTGCTGGTTCGATCCGCGCGCGCCCGAGTCCGCCATCATGAAGATCGGGTTGAACGACGCCGTGAGCTTCTTCTCGCCCGTCTTCTTGTGGACCAGCGTCTCCTTGGAGATGCCCTCGATGAGATCCTTGGCGACCCGATCCGACGCGTCCGCCCAGATGTCGACGATCTTGTTGTAGCGCTCGCCGTCGGTGATGAGCCCCTCTTGGTACTGCTCCGAGACGGTCTCGACGTCCTTCTGCGCGACGTCGAGGAGCGTCTTCTTGCTCGCGGGGATCAGCATGTCGTCCATGCAGATCGAGATGCCCGACTCGCGCGCCGTGTCGAAGCCGAGCGTGCGCAGCCGATCGACCAGGAGGACGGTCTCCTTGTTCTGGTGGTGGCGATAGCAGGCGTCGATGAGCTCGGTCAGCGCCTTCTTCGTGAGCACGCGGTTCACCAGCGAGAAGTCGAGCCCCTTCGGCAGGATCTCGTTGACGAGCACGCGCCCGACGGTCGTCTCGACGCGCTTGCCGTCGATGCGACAGAGGATGCGCGCGTGGAGATCGACCTCCCCCTCGTCGTACGCCATCCGAGCTTCCTCGGGCGAGCCGTAGACGCCGCTGAAGTCACCCTTCGCCTCGCCGCCCTTGTACTCCCCGCGCGCGAACGCTCGCTCGCGCGTCATGTAGTAGAGGCCGAGGACGATGTCCTGCGTCGGGTTGATGATCGGGCGACCGCTCGCGGGCGAGAGGATGTTGTTCGTGCTCATCATGAGCACGCGCGCCTCCATCTGCGCCTCGACCGAGAGCGGCACGTGGACCGCCATCTGGTCGCCGTCGAAGTCCGCGTTGAACGCGGTGCAGACGAGCGGGTGGAGCTGGATCGCCTTGCCCTCGATGAGGACGGGCTCGAACGCCTGGATGCCGAGGCGGTGCAGCGTCGGCGCGCGGTTGAGCATCACCGGGTGCTCGGTGATGACCTCCTCGAGGATGTCCCAGACCTCGGGCTTCTCCTTCTCGACGAGCTTCTTCGCGCTCTTGATCGTCGTGACGTAGCCCCGCTCCTCGAGCTTGTTGTAGATGAACGGCTTGAAGAGCTCGAGCGCCATCTTCTTCGGGAGCCCGCACTGGTGGAGCCGGAGCGAGGGCCCGACGACGATGACGGAGCGCCCCGAGTAGTCCACGCGCTTGCCGAGCAGGTTCTGGCGGAACCGGCCCTGCTTGCCCTTGAGCATGTCCGAGAGCGACTTCAGCGGTCGCTTGTTCGGCCCGGTGATGGTCTTGCCGCGGCGCCCGTTGTCGAAGAGCGCGTCCACCGCCTCCTGCAGCATGCGCCGCTCGTTCCGGATGATGATCTCCGGCGCGTTGAGCTCGATGAGGCGCTTCAGGCGGTTGTTGCGGTTGATGACGCGGCGGTAGAGGTCGTTGAGATCCGACGTCGCGAAGCGGCCACCGTCGAGCGGGACGAGCGGCCGCAGATCCGGCGGGAGGACCGGGATCACCGTCAGCATCATCCACTCGGGGCGGTTCCCGCTCTCGCGGAACGCCTCGATGACCTTGAGGCGCTTCGCGTACTTCTTCCGCTTCGCCTCGCTCGCCGACGTCTTCATCTCGCCGCGGAGCTCCTCCGCGAGCGCGTGGACGTCGATCGCCTTGAGGAGCTCGAGGATCGCGTCGCCGCCCATCCCCGCGCGGAACTTGTCCGGCCCGTACTCCTCGAGGAGCTGCTGGTAGCGATCCTCGGCGAGGATCTCGCCCACCTCGAGCGCGACCCCCTCCGCGGCCTCGAGGACGACGTAGCTCTCGCAGTAGAGGATCCGCTCGAGATCCTTCAGCGTGATGTCGAGGATCGCGCCGATGCGCGACGGCAGCGACTTCAGGAACCAGATGTGCGCGACGGGCGTCGCCAGGGTGATGTGGCCGAGGCGCTCACGACGCACCTTGGACTGGATCACCTCGACGCCGCACTTCTCGCAGACGATCCCGCGGTGCTTCATGCGCTTGTACTTGCCGCAGATGCACTCGTAGTCCTTCACGGGCCCGAAGATCTTCGCGCAGAAGAGCCCGTCCCGCTCCGGCTTGAACGTCCGGTAGTTGATCGTCTCCGGCTTCTTCACCTCGCCGTGCGACCACTCGCGGATCTTCTCCGGGGACGCGAGCGAGATCTTGATGGCCGAGAAGGAAAGCGGATCCTTCTGCTTCTCGAAGACCGAGAACATGTCCTTCATGGCTTGCTCACTCCTCTTCCGCGACGAGCACGTCGTCGGTGCGGGGACGGTTGGCGGCGGCGCCGCTCTCGACGAGCTCGACGTTGAGGCAGAGCGCGTGGAGCTCCTTCATGAGCACGTTGAAGCTCTCCGGGAGCCCGGCCTCGAGCTGGTAGTCGCCCTTGACGATCGACTCGTACATGCGCGTGCGACCCGTGACGTCGTCGGACTTGACCGTGAGGAATTCCTGGAGCGCGTACGCGGCGCCGTAGGCCTCCATCGCCCAGACCTCCATCTCGCCGAGGCGCTGGCCACCGAACTGCGCCTTCCCGCCGAGCGGCTGCTGGGTGACGAGCGAGTACGGCCCGATGCTGCGCGCGTGGATCTTGTCGTCGACGAGGTGGTGCAGCTTGAGGATGTACATGACGCCGACGGTGACGTCGCGGTGGAACGCCTCGCCCGTGCGGCCATCGAAGAGCACCGTCTGGCCCGAGGTGCGCGCGCTCGCGTGGTAGAGCGGCGAGCGCTGGTCGAAGGCCTTCGCCGTCTCGCTCACGAGCGAGAGCATCGACTTGATCTCGTCCTCGTGCGCGCCGTCGAAGACCGGCGTGGCCAGCTTGAAGCCGTCCTTCAGCTTGCTCGCGAAGGCCAGCAGCTCCTTCTCGTTGAGCTCCTGGATGAGCTTCTTCGTCTCGGGCGTGCTGAAGACGCGCACGAGGTGCTTGCGCAGATCGTCGACGCCGAGCTTCTTCTCCGCGATCAGCTCCTGCACCTGACGGCCGAGCAGGAGCCCGGCCCAGCCCAGGTGCACCTCGAGGATCTGGCCCACGTTCATGCGGCTCGGGACGCCGAGCGGGTTGAGCACGACGTCGACCGGGCTGCCGTCCGGCAGGTACGGCATGTCCTCCTCGGGGAGGATGCGCGAGACGACGCCCTTGTTGCCGTGGCGCCCGGCCATCTTGTCGCCGACCTGGAGCTTGCGCTTGATGGCGATGTAGACCTTCACCATCTTGATGACGCCAGGCGGGAGCTCGTCGCCCTTGCTGAGCTTCGCGATCTTCTCTTGGAAGAGCGCCTCGACGGCGGAGACCTGCTCCTCGAGCTGCGCCAGGATCGACTCGACCTTGTCCTGGCCCTTGTCGATCTCGACGTCCTTCCAGTACTTGCGCGGCACCGGATCGAGCATCTCGCTCGTCAGCTCGACGCCCTTCGCGAGGAGGACCTTGCCCTTCTCGTCGACGAGGCGCGCCTGCGTCGTGCGGCCCGTGAGCAGCTTCTTCACGCGGAGATAGGCGGACTCGCGGATGATCTTGATCTCATCCGCCATGTCCTTCTCGAGCTTCGCCCGCTCGGCGTCCTCGATCTCGCGCGTGCGATCGTCCTTGTCGGTGCCCTTGCGCGAGAAGACCCGCGCGTTGATGACGACGCCCCCGACGCCCGGCGGGACGCGGAGCGACGTGTCGCGCACGTCCCCGGCCTTCTCGCCGAAGATCGCGCGGAGGAGCTTCTCCTCCGGGCTGAGCTGCGTCTCGCCCTTCGGCGTGATCTTGCCGACGAGGATGTCGCCGCTCTTCACCTCGGCGCCGATGCGCACGATGCCCGAGTCGTCGAGGTCCTTGAGCGCCTCCTCACCGACGTTCGGGATGTCGCGCGTGATCTCTTCCTTGCCGAGCTTCGTGTCGCGCGCGACGCACTCGAACTCCTCGATGTGCACGGAGGTGTAGATATCCTCCTTCGCGATGCGCTCCGAGATGAGGATCGAGTCCTCGAAGTTGTAGCCGCCCCACGGCATGAACGCGACGACGACGTTCCTGCCGAGCGCGAGCTCGCCCATGTCGCACGAGGGGCCGTCCGCGATGACGTCGCCCGCCTTCACCTTCTCGCCCGGCCGCACGACCGGGCGCTGCGTGTAGGACGTGCTCTGGTTCGAGCGCAGGTACTTCCAGAGGCGGTAGATGTCCGGGAACGCGCCCGCCTCGCCCTCGGCCTTGACGACCACGCGGGTCGCGTCGACCGACTCGACGACGCCGTCGCGCTTGGCGAGGATACAGACGCCCGAGTCGCGCGCGACGCGCAGCTCGAGCCCGGTGCCGACGATCGGCGACTCGGAGCGGAGCAGCGGCACGGCCTGGCGCTGCATGTTCGAGCCCATGAGCGCGCGGTTCGCGTCGTCGTGCTCGAGGAAGGGGATGAGCGCGGCCGCGACCGAGACGAGCTGATCGGACGAGACCTCGACGAGCGAGATCTGGTCGTGGAGCGCCATCACGGACTCGCCGTTGTAGCGCGCCGGGAGGAACCCCGTCGCGAGCGCGCCCTTCGCGTCGCGGCTCACGTTCGCCTGCGCGATGTAGTGCCCCTCCTCCTCGAGCGCGGAGAACCACTTCACCTCGTCGGTGACGACGCCGTCGACGACGCGGCGGTACGGCGTCTCGACGAACCCGTACTCGTTGACGCGCGCGAACGTCGAGAGCGACGCGATGAGGCCGATGTTCGGACCTTCCGGCGTCTCGATGGGGCAGATGCGCCCGTAGTGCGTCGGGTGGACGTCGCGCACCTCGAAGCCCGCGCGCTCGCGCGTGAGGCCACCCGGCCCGAGCGCCGAGAGCCGCCGCTTGTGCGTGACCTCCGAGAGCGGGTTCGTCTGGTCCATGAACTGCGAGAGCTGCGAGCTCCCGAAGTACTCCTTCACGACCGCGGAGACGGGCTTCGCGTTGATCAGGTCGTGCGGCATGAGCGTCTCGATCTCTTGAGACATGCTCATCCGCTCCTTGATCGCGCGCTCCATGCGCACGAGCCCGATGCGGTACTGGTTCTCCATCAGCTCGCCGACCGCGCGCACACGCCGGTTGCCGAGGTGATCGATGTCGTCCGTCGAGCCGCGGCCGTTCTTCAGCTCGATGAGGTGCTTGACGGTGTGGAGGATGTCGAGCGTCGTGAGGACGCTGGTCTCGAGGCTCGGCCGGGCCGGATCGTCCTCCTTGTAGAACTTATAGTTGAGCTTCAGCCGGCCGACCTTGCTGAGGTCGTAGCGCTCGGGGTTGAAGAAGAGGTTCTGAAAGAGCGTGCGCGCCGTCTCGAGCGTCGGCGGATCGCCGGGGCGCAGGCGGCGGTAGATCTCGAGGATCGCCTCGTCCTGCGTCTGGATCTTGTCGGCGAGCAGCGTGTCGCGCAGGTAGCTCCCGACGTTCAAGCCGTCGATGAAGAGCACCCGGAAGCCGGAGATCTTCGCCTCGCGGAGCCGCTCGAGCGTCTGCTCGGTGACCTCCTCGTTGGTCTGGAGCAGGAGCTCGCCCGTCTCCTCGTCGATCACCTTCTCCGCCGAGACCTTCCCGATGACCTCGGCGACGTCGAGCGGCAGCCGGTCGAGCCCCGCCTCCTGGATCTTCCGGATCGCCTTCGGCGTGAACTTGCGCGCCTTGCGCACGACGATCTCGTCGCCGATCTTGATGTCGCGCGTCGCGCGCTGGTTCGGCAGGAGATCGAACTCGATCGACTTCGAGTACTTGTTGCCCTTCTCGAGGTAGATCGTCTCCGTGTCGTAGTAGAAGCGGAGCAGATCCTCGGGCGTGTAGCCGAGCGCCTTGAGGAGCACGGTCGCATGGAGCTTGCGGCGACGATCGATGCGGACGTAGATGAGGTCCTTCGGGTCGAACTCGAAGTCGAGCCACGAGCCGCGGTAGGGGATGACGCGCGCCTGGTAGAGGAACTTGCCGCTCGAGTGGGTCTTGCCCTTGTCGTCGTCGAAGAAGACGCCGGGGCTGCGGTGGAGCTGGCTGACGACGACGCGCTCGGTCCCGTTGATGATGAACGTGCCGTTCTCGGTCATCAGGGGGATCTCGCCGAAGTAGACCTCCTCCTCCTTGATGTCGCGGACGCTCCGCTCGGTCCCCTCGCTCGCGCTGTCGTAGATGATCAGCTGGATCGTGACCTTGATCGGCGCCGCGAAGGTCATCCCGCGCTGGACGCACTCCTCGACGTCGTACTTCGGGCGCTCGAGCGTATAGCCGACGAACACCAGCTCGCTCGTGCCGTTGAAGTCCCGGATCGGGAAGACGCTCCGAAAGACGCCCTGGAGCCCCGCGTCGTCTCGGTCCTCGTGGGCGACGTTGGCGCGGAGGAACTTCTCGTACGACCGCTTCTGGATGTCGATCAGGTTCGGGATCGCGAGGACTTGCTCGATCCGACCGAAGCTGTGGCGGACGCGGAAGTTCGTCTGAATCATCGAGGCCATCGTGAAGTACCTCTCTCTCGCGCCGCTGGCATCATGCGCGAGATCTGGTTGGGGGCCTGAAGCGAAGCGAAGGAGAAAGAAGCGAAGGTGTCAGTCGAGGAAAACGACGGACCGCGGCGAGAGGGCCTCCCGGCCCCCTCACCGCAATCCGAATTCGCTCAGAAGAACGGAAGAGCTCGGATCACTTGATCGTGACCTTCGCGCCAGCCTCCTCGAGCTTCTTCTTGATGTCCTCGGCGTCGGCCTTCGAGACGCCGTCCTTGACGACCTTGGGCGCGCCATCGACGAGCGCCTTCGCGTCGACGATGCCGAGGCCCGTGACCTCGCGAACCACCTTGATCACGTTGACCTTCTTGTCGCCCGCCGAGCTGAGCTCGACCGTGAACTCGGTCTGCTCGGCCGCCGCGGCCGCGCCGCCCGCGTCGCCCGCCGGAGCCGCCACCGCGACCGCCGCCGGGGCCGCCTTCACGCCCCACTTCTCCTCGAGCGCCTTGATGAGCCCCGCGACCTCCATGACGGTCCACGACGAGAGCTCCTCGACCATCTTCTCCTGATTCATGCTCGCCATTTGCTTACCCTCTTCCGATCCGAACGAATCGCTCAAATGTTGTCTGGTTGGTTGTGAAAAAGTGCCTTCGTCGAGCGCTCAGGCGGCGTCCTCGCCGCCGAGCTGCTTGCGCCGAGCCTCGAGGACGTACACGAGGTTCTGCGCGGGGGCCTGGAGCTGCGCGACCAGGTTCTGCGCAGGCGCCTGCAAGGTCGCGAGGAGCATCGCTCGCAGCTCGTCCTTGCCTGGCATCGAGGCGAGATCCGACTCGACCCGATCCCCAGGGATGACGCTCGCGTCGACGACGGCGAGCTTGACCTGGAGCTTCTCGTTCTTCTCGTCCTTCTTGCGGAAGTCGCGCACCACCTTCGCGGCGATGCTCGGATCCTCGAAGGAGAACGCGACCCCCGTCTCGCCGACGAGCGCCGTGCCGACCGACGGATCGTCCGCCAGCCCCGAGTCCTTCATCGCCTGGTGGATCAGGCTGTTCTTGATGACCCGGTACTCGACCCCGGCCTTCCGGAACGCCGAGCGGAGCTCCGTGACCTGGAAGACCGTCAGGCCCTTGAAGCCGAGCATCACGTAGCTCATGGCCTTGTCGAACGTCACCTTGAGGCCGTCGACGATCTCCATCTTCGCGCGGCGATTCGCGCTGATATGCGTGTGGCTCATGCTCACGCCTCCCCAGCCGAGTCGAAGCTCGTCGGATCGATGCGCACGCCCGCGCCCATCGTGGTGCTGAGCGTGATGCTCCGGAGATAGGTGCCCTTCGCGCTCGACGGCTTCGCCTTGATGAGCGCGGCGAGGAGCGCCCGGAGATTGCCCTCGAGCTGCTCCGCCGGGAAGGACCGCTTGCCGACCGGCGCGTGGACGATCCCGGCCTTCTCGACGCGGAATTCGACCTTGCCGCCCTTCGCGTCGGACACGGCCTTCGCCACGTCGAACGTCACAGTGCCCGTCTTCGGGTTGGGCATGAGGCCACGCGGACCGAGGACGCGGCCGAGCTTGCCGACCTGCCCCATCATGTCCGGCGTCGCGATGACCGTCTCGAAGTCGAGCCACCCCTCCTGTACCTTGGCCACCAGGTCCTCGGCGCCGACGAAGTCGGCTCCGGCACCCTGCGCCTCCGTGGCCTTCTCGCCCTTGGCGAAGACCACGACGCGCACCGTCTTGCCGAGGCCGTGGGGCAACACCGTCGCGCCGCGGACCATCTGGTCGGCGTGCTTCGGGTTGACGCCCAGGCGCACGGCGACGTCCACGCTCTCGTCGAATTTGGCGAAGGTCGCCTTCTTCACGAGGGCGCAGGCGTCGGCGACGGGGTAGCGCTTCATGCGATCGACCGCTGCGATCGCCTCCTTGCGCTTCCTGCCTGTCTGCATCTCTCCTCCTTCGGCGCCGCCACCAT
Organism: Sandaracinaceae bacterium; assembly: GCA_039809495.1. Classification (GTDB taxonomy): domain Bacteria; phylum Myxococcota_A; class Polyangia; order Polyangiales; family Sandaracinaceae; genus JAFLCL01. The sequence goes on along the minus strand of JBDHVC010000015.1, from coordinate 2,309 downwards.
CGGCGATACGCCTCCCACCGCCGAACGGGTCGGACGGTGGTTCACGGCTGCTGCCCGATCGCTCCGAGGAGCCTCGAGCAGCAGGACCTCGGCTCAGTCGATGACCTCGACGCCCATCGACGCACACGTGCCCGCCAGCGTCCGCGCGCAGGCCTCGAGGCTCGCGGCGTTCGTGTCGGCGATCTTCTCCTCGGCGATCTTGAGGAGCTGGGCGCGGCTGATCTTCCCGATCTTGTCCTTGTTCGGACGCGGCGATCCGCTGCCCGGCTTCTTGCCGATCTTGATCCCCAGCTCACGCTTGATGAGCACCGAGTTGGGCGGGGTCTTCGTGATGAACGTGAACGAACGATCGGAGAAGACCGTGATGACGACGGGGATGATCAGGCCAGCCTGCTTCTCCGTGCGAGCGTTGAACTCCTTGCAGAAGCCCATGATGTTCACGCCGTGCTGACCGAGCGCGGGGCCGACCGGCGGGGAAGGATTGGCCTTGCCTGCGGGGAGCTGGAGCTTGATCTGACCAGTGACCTTCTTCATGACGCTCTTCTCGTTTTCGTCTGCCCATCACGCTCGAGGCGAGGGCTCGTCGAGGGCGTGATCCCTCGTACGCAAACCTGGATCGACACGGCTCTTGGTCGGGGTGGAGAACGGGGCGCGCCTTATGACACGAAGCTCGACGACGCGCCAGCGTGTTGGGGCAAAAAACGCGCCGCCTCGCCGCGCAGCGCCCCCAAACCGACGAAATCGCTGGACTTACGGGGCTGTCTTCTCGACCTGGGAGTACTCGAGCTCGACCGGCGTGGCGCGACCGAAGATCGACACGAGGACGGTGACGCGCTGCTTGGCGGCGTTCACCTCTTGGATCGTCCCGGTGAAATTCGCGAACGCGCCGTCGGTCACGCGCACGTGGTCCCCCGCGTCGAAGACGACGCGCGGCTTCGGCTTCGCCGCCCCGTCGGCGACCTGCTGCGCGACCTGGACGATCTCGCTCTCGGGCACCGGCGCGGGGTGGCGGCCACCGACGAACCCGCTCACCTTCGGGGTGTCCTTGACCAGATACCAAGAGCGCTCGTTGAGCTCCATGTTCACGAAGATGTAGCCGGGGTAGAAGTTGCGCGTCGTGACGCGCCTCCCGCCTCCGGCCTTCTGCTCCTGGACCTGCTCCTTCGGGATGAGGATCTCGCCGAAGAGATCCTCCATGCCGTTCTGCTTGATCCGCTCTTCGAGCGAGAGCTTGACCTTGTTCTCGTAGCCCGAGTAGGCCTGGACCACGTACCATTTCTTCGCCATGGGGATCCTCGAGCAGCGCGGCCGCGGATGGGGCCGAATCGATCAGATGTGGTAGACGAGGTCCGTCAGCGCCGACCAGAGCGCGTCGAAAGCGCCGGTGTACAGCGCGGCGACGACCGAGGTGACGACGACGACGATCGTCGACGTGTAGGTCTCCTGTCGGCTCGGCCAGGTGACCTGGGAGAGCTCCTCGACGACCTCGTCGGCGACCTTGCGCGCCTTCGGATGGCGATAGCCGTAGAAGGCCCCGACGAGGCCCACGACGAAGCCGATGAGCGCGGTGCCGAAGGGGTTCGGCTGCGCGAAGCGGCTCCAGATCATGTGCGCGATCTTGTCGACGAAGAAGAAGATCGCAAAGCCCAGCGCGATGAACCCGAACTGGACCCAGCGCTCGGGGCCGAGCATCCCGGACATGGCCGCCATGTCGTCGCCGAGGCCGACGTCGTCCACCGACGCGTCGTCGCTGTCGCGCGCGGCGGGCGCCTCCTCGGCCGCGCGTCCGAGGATCGAGGTCGGCGCCTCACGGGGCTCGCCCGAGCCGCTCTCCGCGTCCCGGTCGGTCTCGTCCGCGTCCTTTTCCGAGGTCATCGCCATGCGAAGCTCACTGTCTTGGGCTCACTGTCTTGAGGTCACTGTCTTGGGGTCTCTCGGCTCACGGGGCCAGGCCAGGAGGGATTCGAACCCACAACCCGCGGATTTGGAATCCGCTGCTCTACCGTTGGAGCTACTGGCCTTCGAGATCCCACCGCGTCCCGAAACGCACGACGGCGGGATCGATTCCTCTCAACGCGACTCGACGTGCTCGGTGTGCCTCCCGCAGGTCGCACAGAACTTGCGGAGGGTGAGCGGGGCTGCGGAAGCGACCTTGGTCTTCTTGTAATTCCGAGCCCCACACACCGAGCAGACGAGGGTGACCGGCACCCGATCACCCGCGCCGCTCATACCATCAAGCCTGGATCTTGGTGATGACGCCGGCGCCGACGGTGCGGCCGCCCTCGCGGATGGCGAAGCGCTGCTTCTCC
>JBDHVC010000014.1:0-87790 GCA_039809495.1 Sandaracinaceae bacterium | reverse complement strand
CGGACGCGGCGGCGACGGCGGCCGAGGCGGCTCGGGCGGCGGCGGCGGCGGCGGCTGCGGCGGCGGCTCGCACGCCGTCTTCCTCTCGGGCTCGGGCGGGCTCGCGGCCTACCGCGACGAATTGGCGGCGAGCCTCACGATCGAGGCCGCGGGCGTCGCCGGGCGCGCGGGGCACGGGGGCTTCTCGCCTGGCGCCTCGGGCGGCGTCGGCCTCGCGGGCTCGAGCGATCCGATCTTCCTCGCTCCGTGACCGCGCGCCTCGCGCGACGCGATCCGCCTCGAGGACGATGCAGGAGGGGCACGGATCAGCGCGACGGATCCATGCCGTGAGCGCGCCCGTCGTGAGCTTCGCGCGCACGCGCGTTAGAGTGCCCACGATGTCCGATCCCGGCGCCCACGAGGCGCTCTCCCGCCGCCTCGCTCGTCGAGCGATCCGCCTCCTGGTCGCGGCCCGCGCGCCGCTCGCGCGCGCCTCGCTCCCGAAGAACGATCGGAGCGAGCCGATCGACGCCGCGACCTGGGTGCTCGTCGAGGACATCGCGCGCAAGAACGAGCGCGCGCGCGGTGAGCCGCTCTCCGTCGGGCGCGTGCGCGCGGAGTACGACGAGACCGGCTCGATCTTGGATCTCGCGCCGACGACGATGGCTCGCGTCGAGGACTTCGCGCTCGGCGGCGGCGTCCACGCGCGCGTCTATACGCCCCGCGAGCGCTCGCGCGCGGGCGGCGCGTGCCTCTTCTTCCACGGCGGTGGCTTCGTCATCGGGAGCCCGCGCTCGCACGACGGCCTCGTTCGCTTCCTCGCGGACGCGACGGGCGCCGTGCTCGTGTCGGTCGACTATCGGCTCGGGCCCGAGCATCGGCTCCCGGCCGCGCACGACGACGCGCTCGCCGCGGCGCGCTGGGTGCGGGCGAACGCGACGCGCCTCGGCCTCGACGCCGATCGGATCGCGCTCGCGGGCGACTCGGCGGGCGGCAACCTCGCGCTCGCGACGGCCATCGCGCTCCGCGACGAGGGCGAGCCCGCGCCGAGGGGCGTCCTCGCCATCTACCCGACGACCGATCTGGGCGGTCGCTTCGCCTCCCACCGCGAGCTCGGCGATCGCTACTTCCTCACCTCGACGCTGCTCCGCTTCTTCGCCGATCGCTTCCTCGCCTCGAAGGAGCAGGTGCGCTCGCCGCGCTTCTCGCCGCTGCTCACCACCAACCTCTCGCGGCTCCCGCGGACGCACGTCGTCACGGCCGGCTTCGATCCGCTCCGCGACGAGGGTGAGGCGATGGTCACGCGCCTCCTCGAGGCGGGCGTCGCCTGCACGCATCGCTACGAGAGCGGGCTCATCCACGGCTTCGCGACCATGGGCGGTGTGCTCCCCGCCGCGGAGCGGGCCGTCCGCGACGTCGCGCGCGCGCTCGGCGCCATGCTCGAGCGCTGACGGCGCGCCCCTCGCCGCGGATCCTCGCGCGAAGATCGCGCCGCGCCCCTGGCCTCGGGTGCTATCACTCGGGCCATGAGCACCTCGGCCCGGCATGGTGGCGACGTCATCGGCGAGATCCTCGAGCGGCGCGGGATCCGCCAGCTCTTCACCCTCTGCGGCGGGCACATCTCGCCCATCCTCGTCGGCGCCAAGCGTCACGGCGTCGAGGTCGTCGACATGCGCGAGGAGGTCAACGCCGTCTTCGCCGCGGACGCCGCGGCGCGCCTCACGGGCAACGTCGGGGTCGCGGCCGTCACGGCAGGGCCCGGCGTCACCAACACGATCACCGCGATCAAGAACGCGCAGATGGCGGAGTCGCCGGTGCTCCTCTTCGGGGGCGCGACGGCGACGGTCCTGCGCGGGCGCGGCTCGCTCCAGGACATCGATCAGCTCTCGATCCTCTCACCGATCACGAAGTGGGCGACGCGCGTGACGACGTTCAAGAGCCTCGGGCCGACCGTCGAGCGCGCGATGGACCTCGCGCTCTCGGGCGTCCCAGGGCCCGTCTTCGTCGAGGTGCCGATCGATCTGCTCTACCCGGAGGAGACGGTCCGCAAGTGGACGATGGACGAGGCGACGATGAAGGGCCCGCTCGGCGACGCGCTCCGGCTCTATCTCCGCGGGCACCTCTATCGCCAGTTCGAGCAGCCCCACGTCCCGCTCGAGCTCCCGGCGCTGCCGAGCGTGATGGATCTGACGATCACCGGCGACGCGCGCGCGAAGATCGACGAGGTGAAGGAGGCGCTCTCGCGCGCGGAGCGGCCGCTCCTCGTCCTCGGCAGCCAGGCGCTCGTGAACGAGGCGACGCCCGAGCGCGTCGCCGAGGCGATCCGCGTGCTCGGCGTCCCCACGTACCTCGGCGGGATGGCGCGCGGCCTGCTCGGCCGCCACGACCCGCTCCAGTACCGCCACGAGCGCGGCAAGGCCCTGAAGGAGGCGGACCTCGTCATCGTCTGCGGCTTCCCCTTCGATTTCCGCCTGAAGTACGGGCAGGCGATCCCGCGCTCGGCGAAGCTCGTCGGCGTGAACCTGAGCGCCGCGACGCTCCGCAAGAACCGCATCCCGGACATCGCCGTGAAGATGCACCCGGGGCAATTCCTCGTGGATCTCTCGCGCCGCGCGGGGCCCGTCGGCGCGGGGCGCGCGGCCTGGTTCGAGGCGCTCACGAGGCGCGAGGAGGCCCGCGACGCGAAGATCGCCGAGCGCGCCGCTTCGTCCTCGCCCTCGCGGGTGAGCCCGATCCGCCTCTTCCTCGAGCTCGAGGAGAAGCTCGCCGACGACGCGATCCTCATCGCCGACGGCGGCGATTTCGTCGGGACGGCGAGCTACATCCTGCGCCCGCGCGGGCCGATCGCGTGGCTCGACCCGGGGGTCTACGGCACGCTCGGCGTGGGCGGCGGCTTCGCCGCGGGCGCCTCGGCGTGCGCGAAGGGGCGCGAGGTCTGGATCCTCTGGGGCGACGGCTCGAGCGCCTACTCGCTCAGCGAATTCGACACCTTCGTCCGTCACGGCATGGCGCCGATCGCCGTCATCGGCACGGACGCGCTCTGGTCGCAGATCGCGCGCGACCAGACCGACCTCCTCGGCGACGCCGTCGGCACGGTGCTGCGCGACACGAGCTACGAGAAGGTCGCCGAGGGCTACGGGGGCGTCGGGCTCCTCCTCGACGACGAGGCGAAGATCGGCGAGGTGCTCGATGAGGCCAAGCGCATCGCCAAGAGCGGCAAGCCCGTCTGCGTGAACGTGCTCCTCGCGCCGAGCGACTTCCGCAAGGGCTCGATCTCTGTCTGAGGAGACGACGTGCTGGAGGAGCAGGCGACGCGAGCTCACGGGATCGAGCAGCTCCTCGTGGCGAGGCCGCGCGACGTGGGCGACATGGTGGTGGCGCGCGCGCTGCCCCAGGCGAGCTGCCGCGGCGTCGGCCCCGTGGTCTTCCTCGATCACATGGGGCCCTTCGACGCTCCGAAGGGGCGGGGCTTCGACGTGAAGCCGCATCCGCACATCGGCCTCGCGACGGTGACCTACCTCTTCGAGGGCGAGGTCGTGCACCGGGACAGCCTCGGGTTCGTGCAGCCGATCGAGCCCGGCGCGGTGAACCTGATGATCGCGGGTCACGGCATCGTGCACTCCGAGCGCGCGAGCGCGGCTGGACGCCGCGAGGGCCTCCGCCTGCACGGCATCCAGCTCTGGGTCGCGCTCCCGAAGGAGGACGAGGCCTGCGAGCCGAGCTTCGCGCACCACCCGGCAGAGCGCTTCCCCACGATCGTCCTCGGCGACGCGGGCGGCCCGCACGCGAGGGCGCGCGTGCTCCTCGGCGAGGCGTGGGGGCGAACGAGCCCCGTCGCCCTCTCGTCGCGCGCGCTCTTCGTCGTCGTCGAGCTCGACGCGGGCGCGTCGCTCGAGCCGCCGAAGGTCGACGACGTCGCGCTCTACGTCGTCGAGGGCGAGGTCACGCTGGGGCTGGGCTCGGCCGCGCCCCTCTCGCTCGTCGCGCGCTCGCTCGCCGTGCGCGAAGAGGGCGCGTCGCCGACGCTCGTGGCGGCGAGCTCCGCGCGCGTCGTCCTCGTCGGCGGCGCGCACCTCGACGGGGTGCGCACGAGGCAGCCGCGCCTGCTCGACTGGAACTTCGTCAGCTCGGACCGCGAGCGCCTCGAGGCCGCGAGGGAGCGCTGGATCCGCCGAGAGTTCCCGACAATCCCGGGCGACTCCGAGGAGCGCGTCCCCCACCCGAGCGAGCGCGCCGGCGCGTAGTAGCGACGGTGCGCCGCGCGGGTCACGGCACGCAGCAGCGGACCTGACTCGTGCTCTCCCTTCCTCGTCGGAGGGGCTGCCCCAGCCTCTCCCTCGCGCCGAGTGATCCGCCGTGAGCCTCCCGCCCGCCGAGCCAGCGTGTCCGCGCGGCGTGCATCACGTCGAGCGGGGCGCCGTCACTCCTTGTCCACGTCCTCGGCGAGGTAGCTCATGATCACCTCGTCGAGCGACTTCTCGCTCAAGAGGTCCTGCCCGAAGAGCGACTGCTCGCGCGGCTTGGGGCTCGAGCGCTTCACCGCCGGCTGCGTCGTGCCGTAGCGGCCCTTGGCCGGCGGCGCGAGGACGGGCTCGTGGTGGATCGGCGCCTTCGAGGCCGGCTTCGAGAAGGTCTTCGAGATCGCCCCTTGGGCGTCGCCGCGCGCCGCGGCCGGCGGGAGCGGCGCGGCGATGGAGCCGGGCAGCGTCGCGTGCGTGTCGACGAGGATGTCGGCGGGGCTCGGCTCGGAGAGGCGCCGGGCGGCGCGCTCGAGGTCGTCGTCGCTCGGCGGCGCGCTCGCGATCGGCGCTGGGCTCGCACCCGGCGACGTCGAGGGCCCGTCGGCCGCGACGAACGCCCCGGACGAGGAGGACGTCAGCTCGTCCGTCCGCGCGGGGCTCGGCGCGCCGTCGCCCTCGTCGAGCGTGATCGCGCGGAGCATGAAGGCCTTCGCGCCCTCCGCCTCGTTCTCGTCGAAGAGCCCGTCGCGCAGCGCGATGAACATCGCCTTGTGCTGCGCCTGCATGAGCCGCTTCACGATCCCGGGGTAGCGGTCGGTGCCGACGTGCTCCGCGTACGTCGTCTTGCGCGTCGCGATGATGCGGCCGCCGTCCGCGAAGAGGTGCGTGAAGATGTGCCCGTGCGTGAGCCCCGAGTCTTCGGTCTGGATGTGGAAGACCTTGCCGTGGTGGCGGACGTTGGTGTTGTAGCCGACGAGCGGGGAGGCCATGACCGATCGGACGCGCGAGCGCGCGGGACGAGGAGCGTACCACGCTCGGTTTTCGCGACGAAAGGATCCGCTCGCGCCCACAGCGCGAATCCGTTGTCCTGATTCGTGCTGTTCCTTCCTTCTCGGAGGTCTGCCCCAGACCCTCCCTCACGCCGAGTGAATCGGCGTGAGCCTCCCACCCGCCGAGCCAGCGCGCCTCTGCGTGACAGATCACGTCGAGTGAGGCGCGCGCTCAGCGCGTCACGCCGCGCTCGAAGAGGCCATCGATCGCGGGCTCGTCGAGCCCGGCCTCGCGGAGGATCGCACGCGAGTGCGCGCCCTGCGCGGGCGCGGGCTCCGTCCGCCACGCGCGCGCGCCGGGAGTGCGGACGACGGGCAGGCCGTCGACGCGCGGGAACGTCTCGGCCTCGGTGAAGAGGGGCTCGTCGAGGAGCTCGTGTGGCTCGAGGATGGGCTCGAGGCAGCAGTCGGTGGCCTCGGCGATCGCGCGCCACTCGGCGAAGGTCTTCCCCTCGAAGATCGCCCGGAGGCGCGCCTTCCACTCCGCCTGGTGCGGCCCCGGCGCGAGGGCCGTCATGTCGCCCTCGAGGCCGACCACGGCCGAGAACGCGAGCCAGAACTTCGGCTCGAGCGCGCCGAGCGCCATCGCGCGGCCGTCCTTCGTGCGGTAGGTGCCGAAGGGCGCGATCGCGCCCGAGAGCGCCGAGAGCCCGCGCGCGACCTCCTCGCCGGCGAACGCGCTCATCAGGCCGAAGGTCGCGAAGGGGATCGACGCCTCGCACATCGAGACGTCGAGGAAGCGCCCCACGCCGCTCTTGGTGCGCGCGAGGAGCGCCGCGAGGATGTGCTGCACGGCGACGAGCGCGCCCGCGACGTCGGCGAGCTGGACGCCGAAGAGCTGGGGCGGCCCCGCCTCGGGGCCGGTGAGCCCGAGGACGCCGCTCCGCGCGAGGTAGTCGATGTCGTGCCCCGCGCGCTGGGCGAGCGGCCCGCGCTGCCCGTAGCCCGTGATCGCGCAGACGACGAGCCCCGGGTGCGCCGCGTGGAGCGTCTCGTAGGGGAGGCCGAGCTTGTCCATCACGCCGGGGCGGAAGCTCTCGACGAGCACGTCGTAGCGGGGGAGCAGGCGGAGGAGCGCGTCTCGCCCCTCGGGCCTCTTCAGGTCGAGGACGAGGCTCCGCTTGCCGCGGTTGAGCGCACGGAACGCGGCGTTCGTGCCCTCGAAGAGGGGCGGCATGAAGCGGAGGTAGTCGCCGCCCTGGGGATCCTCGAGTTTGTCGACGATCGCGCCGAGATCCGCGAGGCACATCGTCGCGGCCGGGCCGGGCAAGAGGCGCGAGAGGTCGAGGACGCGCAGGCCCTCGAGCGGGGCATCTTCCATCGCTCGAGGGTACCCAAAACGACGAGGGGCGTGCTCGCGATGGAGCACGCCCCGCCTCGACGCGAGCGCGATGGCGCCGGTCAGCCGAGCAGCTTCTGGAGCTTCGTCGCGAGCATGGCGTTGCCCGTCACCTTCAGCTTGCCGGTGAAGTAGAGCTGCATCGCCGCGCCGGGGTTCGAGCTGATCGTCTTCCAGTCCTCCGAGGAGAGCTCGAGCGTCACGTCCGCCGGCTCCTCGCCCGAGCGCACGCCGGGGGTGTTCTTGCAGTCGACGACCCAGCTGCCGCCGCCCTCGCCGGTGATCTTGAACTGGAAGACCGCGTCGATGCTCTTCACCGCGTCGAGGCTGCTCTTGATCTTCTCGGGGAGGCGCGTCCCGAAGTCGGTCGCTACGTCGGCCATGGCTCGATCTCCTGCTGGGGGTGGCTCGCTGAATCGCGATTCAGTTCGCGCGGTGTAGTGCGCCCGGGCGGGCCATGTCAAGCGGACGGGCCACGTCAAGCGGACGGGCGCGTCAAGCGGACGGGGCGCGTTGACCGCCCGCCGCGGGACGCTGTAGCGTCCGCGCCATGAGCCTGAAGTCGCGAGTGATGAAGAAGGGCATGGATCTCATGCAGGATCCGCGCGTCGCCAAGGTGATGCAGGACGAGCGCGTGATGAAGGTCGCCATGCAAGCCTTCCAGCTCCGCGGGAAGGTGCAGGAGGAGATCGATCAGCGCGTCGAGGGTGTCGCGAAGTCGCTCGGCCTCGTGACGAAGAACGACGTGCGCGACCTCAAGCGCACCGTGAAGAAGCTCGAGAAGGAGCTCGAGAAGCAGAAGGCCGCGAGCGCCAACGCGAAGGACGAGCCGAAGGCTTGACGAGCCCGCCTCGCCACCGCGTCGTCCTCGCGCCCGCCGCGCTCGCGGTGATCGCGCTCGCGGGCTGCGGGGGGGCGAGCGCGCCGCCCGCGCCGATCGACCCGCCGGCCGCGCACGAGGGCGACGAGGCGCCGATCGTCGCCGAGGCGCCCGCGCCCGCCGAGGACGAGGCCCCCCTCGATCCCGACGCGCCGCCGCCGGCCGCACGCGCCGCGCTCGAGGGCGCCCAGCTCGACGAGGCGCGCGCGCGCTTCTCGGAGGGGATGCGCGCCTACGCCGCGAACGACTTCGCGCGCGCCGCGAGCCTGCTCGCCGAGGTCGATCGCGCGATGCCGAGCCCGGAGCTCGCCTACAACCTCGGCTACTGCCACCAGCGCCTCGCCGATCCCGACGGCGCGATCGCGTACTACCGCCGCTACCTCGAGACCGGCGGCCCGAGCGAGCGCGAGCGCGCGGACGTCGAGGCCCGCGTCGAGCGGATGGAGCAGCTCCGCGCGCGCCAGCGCGACATCACGATGACGCTCCCGCCCTCGATGGACGCGCTCGCGGCGGACGCGGCGGCGCTCTTCGCGTCGGGGCAGGAGATGTTCCGACGGCGCCGCTACGCGCCGGCGCTCCAGGCCTTCTCGGCGGCGGCCGCGGCGTTCCGCGCGATCTCCGCCGAGGTGCCCGAGCTCGTCTACAACCTCGCCGTCACCTCGGAGCGGATGCGCTCGCTCGACGACGCGGCCGACTACTACGAGGAGTACCTGCGCCTGCGCCCGCTCGATCCCGAGGCCGATCGGCTGCGGGCGCACGTCGCCGAGCTGCGCGGCCGGCGGCGCCGCTGACGACGCGCCGTCAGGGCGGGAGCAGCACGCTCGGCAGGCCGCTCGTCATCATCAGCGCCGCCATGTCCATCGAGATGGCGACGCTGACGTGGATGAGGAAGCCGCTCCAGATCGAGCGCGTCTTCATCGAGAGCGTCCCGAGCACGACGCCCGCGACGATGGCGGCGATCGTCTCGAGGAAGGGCTTGCCGAAGTGGATCATGCAGTAGGGGACGACCATCGCGAAGATCGCGTAGCTCCCCATCGAGCGCTTCATCGCCCTGAGCCAGAAGCCGCGGAAGAAGAACTCGAGCGACAGGAATTGCGCGGCGTAGAGCAGCTCCCAGGACCAGAAGTCGAGCCAGCTCCGCGTCGCCTGGCGGTAGAAGGGGTAGTAGCTCTGGAAGTGCTCGTCGTTGCGCGCGACGAGGATCACGCAGACGAGGACGACGACGTAGCTCACGGCGTAGATCCAGGCGTGCTCGAGGAAGCCGCGCGTCTCGAGGCCCTGATCGCCGAGGCGCTCCTTGAACACGAAGACCGCGACGAGCGCGGGGATCACGAGGTAGCCGAGGACGCGGAACGCCGACCACCACGCGAAGCCCATCAGCTCGAAGAAGGGCGAGTCGAGGAGCTCGGGGTCGTAGGCGTCGGCCAGGCGCGCGAAGTGGACCGAGTGCCCGAAGTACTCCATCACCGCGAGGCAGACCGCGCCGACCGAGAGCGCGATGAGCGGGCGGTAGTCGTAGGCCTCGCCCGCCGCCGCGCGCTCCTCGCGCGCCTCCGCGTCGAGCTCGCGCCAGGTCGCGAGGAAGAAATTCGCCGGGTGGAGGTAGGCGAGCCGTCGGTGCGCGCGCTTCGTCTGCGTCGCGAGGAGCACGAGCCCGGCGAGCAGGCCCACGCCGAGCCCGACCTCGAGGCTCGCCTGCGCGCTCGCGCCGAGGCCGTACGCGACGGCGAGGAGGGCGGCGAGGAGCACGCCCAGCGCCGCGCGGCGGAAGTCGCGGACGGCGCGCGCCTCGCCGACGAGGGCCTGGGCGCTCGCCGTCGCCTCGGTCGTCGCCGCCGAGGGGGCCGCCGGGCTCGACGCGCGCCGCTTCGCCATCCGCTCGCTCACGCGCTCGCCGCGCTCTTCGCGAGCTCGATCCCGGCGTCGAGGCGCGCGAGCGCGCGCTCCCTGCCGAGCACCTCGAGCACCTCGAAGAGGCCGGGGCTCTGGCTCCTGCCGGTCAAGGAGACCCGCGCCGGCTGCGCGATGTCCTTGATGTGGAGGTGCTCCGCCTCGAGCCAGCGCGTCGTCTCGACCTCGAGGCTCGCGCGATCGAACGTGGGCTGCGCGCCGAGCAGCTCGCGGAACGCGGCGAGGCGCGGCGCCGCCTCGGCGACGAGGAATTTCTTCGCCGCCTTCTCGTCGAGCGTGAGCGCGTCGCGGAAGTAGAAGTCGATCATCTCGGCGACCTCGACCAGCGTGCTCGCGCGCGTCTTCACGGTGTCGATCGCCGCGAGCAGGCGCGCGTCGCTCTCGATCTGGAGCCCGTCCGCGAAGAAGGGGCGCGCGAGCGCGGCGAGCGCCTCGAGCGGGGCGGCGCGCAGGTGCGACGCCTGGACGAACTGGAACTTCTTGAGGTCGTACTGCGCGGCCGTGCGCCCGACGTGCGACCAGTCGAAGCGCTCGATCAGCTCGGCGCGCGTGAAGATCTCCTGATCGCCGTGCGACCAGCCGAGGCGCGCGAGGTAGTTGAGCACCGCGTCGGGGAGGTAGCCCATGTCGCGGTACTCCGTCGTGCTCACGGCGGCGTTGCGCTTGCTCAGCTTCTTGCCGTCCGGCCCGTTGATCATCGGCAGGTGCGCGAAGCGCGGGGGCTCCTTGCCGAGGGCCTGGTAGATGAGGATCTGGATCGGCGTGTTGACGACGTGATCGTCGCCGCGCGCGACGAGCGTCACGCCCATCGTGTGATCGTCCACGACGACGCCGAAGTTGTAGAGCGGGACGCCGTTCTGGCGGATGAGGACGACGTCCTGCTGCTGCTCGTTCGGGACGTCGATGCGCCCCTTGACGAGGTCGACCCAGCCGGTGACCCCGCTCCTCGGCGTCTTGAGCCGCACGACGAAGGGCCGGTCATCGGTCGGCCAGTCCTTCGGGCCCTTGTCCCGCCACCAGCCGGGGTAGCGGAAGTACGGGTTCCCGCTCGCCGCCTGGCGCGCGCGCTCCGCGTCGAGCTCTTCCTTCGTCGCGTAGCAGCGGTAGGCCGTCCCGCGCTCGACGAGGCGGTCGGCGAATTCGCGGTAGAGTTCGAGGCGCTGCGTCTGGAAGTAGGGCCCGTGCGGGCCCTCGACGCCGGGGCCCTCGTCCCAGTCGAGGTCGAGCCACCTCATCGCGTCGAAGATCACCTGCGTGCTCGCCTCGGTGCTGCGCTCGACGTCCGTGTCCTCGATGCGGAGGATGAAGCGCCCGCCCGTCTTTCGGGCCCAGAGCCAGTTGTAGAGGGCTGTGCGGACGCCTCCGATGTGGAGGTAGCCGGTGGGGGAGGGCGCGAAGCGGACGCAGTCGGCGGTCATGGTGGGGCCTCGGACGGCGCGAGGGGTAGCACGTGCGCGCGGTCGGCTCACGGCATGGATCCGCCGAGCTGATTCATGCGGCTCCTTCCTCGTCGGGGGTGCTGCCCAGAGCCCCTCCCTCACGCCGAGTGAATCGGCGTGGGCCTCCCACCCGCCGAGCCAGCGCAGCTCCGCTCGAGGGATCACGGCGAGCGAGGCGCGCCGTCACGCGAGGCGCGCCGCTGCCGCGCTCGAGCCGCCGGCCCGCGCCGCGAGGTGGGCGCGAACGCGTCGAATTCGCGGCGTTTCGGGGGTAGGGCCGAGAGCCGTCGCCGAAGCTCAACACAAAAGAGGCTGGCACGTCGCTCGCTTGCTAACCTCGCGTCATGCCGCTTCGTGCCGCGCTCACGCTCATTGCTCGCTTCACGCTCTTGTCGCTCGGCCTCGCGCTCGTCGGTTGTGGCGCCAAGGGCGGGCTCGAGACACCGCCTCCGCGGCCGGACGCCGGCCCGATCGACGCCTTCGTGCCGCCGCCGCTCGAGGTTGACTGCGGGCGCCCCTACCGCCGCGTCGCCGTCACGCGGCCCTTCGTCGTGCGCGCGAGCGTCGACGCCGCGAGCCCCGTCACGAGCGAGCAGTGGCGCGTGACGGGCGAGCCCGTGGGCTCGTCGGTGGGCGCGCTGCCGTACGGGCGCGAGCTCCCCGGCGTGACGCTCGACGTGGTCGGCACCTACGAGCTCACCTTCGAGGCGCACGACGAGGCGGGGAACGAAGGGACCTGCTCGATCCAGATCGAGGCGACCGACGACGCGGTCGCGATCTGCCCCCCCGAGGCCGAGTACCGCGCTCGCGTCGGCGAGGCCGTCCGGCTCGAGGGCGACGCCTCCTCGCCGAGCGGCCGCGTCCGCGCGCGCTGGACGCAGACCGACGGCCCCGTCTCGGCGGACATCCGGGTCGTCGGGGGCGACGGCGCCGTGGTCGAGGTGACCGCGCCGCGGCAGGGCCTCTACACCTACGTGCTCTCCGCCGAGACGGAGAGCGGGACGGACACCTGCGACGTGCGGGTGCGCGTCAACGGCCCGCCGGTCGTCGAGTGCGGCGCTCCGATCAGCGCGCCCACGCGGCGCCCCGTCACGGTGCACGCGAGCGCCGTCGACGAGGATCTCGCATCCGTGGGCTTCGCGCTGATCACGCGGCCGACGGGCTCGAGCGCGACGAACGCGCCCACCGATCAGGCGATGACGACCTTCACGCCGGACAAGGTCGGCCGCTACGTGCTCCGCTTCACGGCGACCGACTCGTTCGGTGAGAGCGCGAGCTGTGAGCAGATCGTCGACGCGACGCCGACGCCGCCCGACGCGATCTGTCCCCCGGCGATCGACACGCGGCCGCTCACGAGCGTCACGCTCGAGGGGCGCGGCGTGGACGACGGGACGATCGTCGCCTCCGGCTGGAGGCTCGAGCGCGAGCCCCCCGGCTCCGACTCGCCGGCGCCCTCGCCCGCCGAGGGCCCGAGGGCCACCTTCGAGCCGCAGCTCGCCGGCGAGTACACGCTCCGCTTCTTCGTGCGCGACGACGACGGCAACGAGGCGTCCTGCACGACGCTCGTGCGCGCCGTGGCGACCGAGGGGCTCCGCGTCGAGATGTTCTGGGACACGGACGCGACCGACATGGACACGCACCTGCTCCGGCCGGGGGACGGTCGCTGGTACACGAACGACGACTGCTACTACGCCAACTGCCGGGGCGTGCACCTCTCGTGGCCGCCTCCGGGCACCGACGACGACCCCTCGCTCGACATCGACGACACCAACGGCTTCGGGCCGGAGAACATCAACATCGAGCGGCCGGTCGACGGCACCTACCGCGTCGGCGTCCACGCGTGGAGCGGGGAGGCGCGCGTGACCGTCCGCATCTACTGCGGCGGCTCGACGACGGAGCCGCGGCAGGTCTTCGGCCCGGTCTACATCAACTCCGAACGGGGTGACCTCTGGCGGGTCGCCGACGTCACGATCGGCGGCGCGGGGTGCACGATCACCGACCTCTCGATGGGCGGCCGACCGAACATCGTCGCCTGCGCGCGCGGCGGCGGCTGCGCGCGCTGACGAGCGCCCCACTGGCTCGCCCACGCGACTCGTCGAGCGCCTCCGCTTCGAGGGCGCCGAACGCGCGTTCGTCGCGCCACCCTCGCCATCAGCGCCCTTGGTGGCGCTCGGAGGCGTCGCCGCTCTTCTGATGCCATTTCGCCTTGTCGCATTCCCGTTTGCGCAGGTGCCGCTACCGCTTCCGCCGTCGCTGATGCGGAGTTCGACGGTGGGTTGGAGCCCTGACGAAGCAGCCCTTGCTTCGCTCGAGATGGTCCCGTATGCTCAATGCTCGGCATGTGGGGTATGCAGTTTCCGCCCCGGGGAGGATTGGAAATGCATGAGCGAGCTGGACGAGGGTCGATTCGCGTCTCGTGGGTCGCCTGTTGGGCGCTCACGGGTTGCGCTGGGGATCCCGAGGGGGGGGCGTAGAGGCCCTTCTCGCTTCGGACGAGACGCTGATCGCGCCTCGTGAAGTGGCATCGGGCAGGAGCGACGATCGGGAGGCGCGAGATGCGCCATCGACGATCGTCGACGCGAGGGATGGGCGTGACCGCTTTCCGATGCCGCGCGAGACGCTCTCCTTCGAGAGTCGCGCGGACGTCATCGACTTCTTGAACGCGCGGGTGGGTGCGGAGGTCGTGAGGGACGAGAACGGGAGAGCGGTGGGTGCGAGAGGCAGCTACGTGATGCACGGACGCTCGTACTTCACCGACTCCGAGACCCACGTGCGCTATCGCGTGACGGACCCGATTCGCGCCCTCGTCGGAGGCGTCGATGGGCGCGTCCGGATCGGAGGCGAGGTGCACTGCCTCGATCCCGAGACGGCGTGTCGCACACCGCGCGCGAGCTATCTCGTTCCGGAGGGCGAGCTGACGCGGCCGACCCACATCCAGGAGAACGGGAGGAATGGGGTGTCGGCGGTGTTCCACAGCTTCTTCAACAAGACACCGTTTCCCTTCCCGTGGGCTCGGCATGGGACCAACATCAACATGAACGTCCAGGCGCTTCCATCGACGAGGATGGAGGTCTGGGGCTCGATTCACACCCCACCCAATCCACCCTGGGAGCCCTGGGGCAGGGGGTGGGGCCTTCCGAACGAGCGCAATCAAGGGCAGCATTCCATCGAGAGTGCGGTCTGGTCGGCATTCGATGCAGGTACGCCCGAGTGGCGCGCTGACGCCGTGTGCGGGTTCGGTACGCTCAATGACCCCGATCTCAACGCTTATGGGATCTCGACTGGAAACGGGCCGATGAACACCCCGGTCTGTGGGTCGTGAAGAACCGAGTGTCGTGGCTCGCGAGCACCCTTCTCGTGCTCGCAGCCGCGAGCTGCGATCGGTTCGGAGCGGGCCTCGAAGATCCGTGCATCCCGCCGGAATTCTACTTCGGCGAGCCTCACGCCGATCCGCCGGAGTGGATCGATCCGCCTCGGCGCTATCCCATCGCCTTCGAGCGCCCTGACTCGGGCTGGCTCGTCCACTTCTGGCTCCCGTGGAATCTGAATCGCGAGTCGGCATACGTGATCGAAGGCGACGAGTCCGTCTTCGTTCGGATGCGCATCATGCTCGGACCCAATTTCGATTCCGAGAGCGATCGAATCATCGTCTTCGTCGACGGTCGTGTCGTGCCGATCCGGTTCGAGGGCGAGACTCGCACGCAAACGCTGATCCCGATGGAGGATGGGCTCGCCGACGTCACGATCGAGATCCCGAGCGAAGCGTTCGGAGAGGGCCTCTCGACCGTTCACGTCTACCACCGACTCTGGTTCGGCCATCGTTGGGCGAGAATCGGCGGAATCAACTACTTCAGTGTGCTGCGAGGTCCGGTCCCGGATTGGCACGATCCAGCGACGTGGCCAGGATCGGACGCGCCTCTCGCGCCTCAGGCCTTCCAACGAGGCTACCTCCCGTCGCTCATGACCCCCGTCGGGATCGACCGGAATCGAGCCTGGGCCCCAGAACCTTTGATCTTTCATGGGCACGAGCGATACGACGGGGAGCAGCTCTACATCCGAATGCAGTCGGGCGCGCCCTGCGACAGGGAGGTCGATCACTACGCCATGGTCGCCTTGCTCGACGGAGAGCAGGTGCCCATCGGTGATCGGGACGTGCTCTACGCGACCCAGCGCTCAGGCGAGGCGGGCCGCTTCGACTTCACCTTCCACATCCCCGAGGGCAGCCACATGTGGGAGCTGCTCTACCTCACCGGGATGGGGCGCCCGACGCGAGGCCATGGGGAGGTGAGCCCGTTCCTGCCCTGGCTCGCCACCAGCCGAATGGTCACGACCGTCTGGTCGGACGATGGCGGGTTCGATCTCGATCCGTGATGCAGGTCGCGCGAGGTGGCTTTCGTCCGAGCGTCGCTTGGGTGCTGTCGAGCGTTCTCGGGTGTAGCCCCCTCTCGCCGCCCGTTTCGACGGACGCGATCCTGGTCGACGTGCGGCGCGATGGAGAGCGGATCTGCCGCGGCACGGTCCTCTCTCCCCGCGTGGTGCTGACGGCGGCTCATTGCGTCGACGACCTCGAGATCGCGTCGCTCGATGTTCGTTGGGGGGATCAGTCTCACGCGGTTCGGCGGGTGGTCTCACGCGCCGAGACCGCGCAAACCGTCGACGAAGCCCACGGTGTGGACTTGGCGGTCCTGGTCGTGGAGGGTGCGATGGTGGGGGCGGCCGACGTCGTCGTCGGTCGGCTGAACGAGCGCGAATCGAGCTTCGTCGCGCGAGGGGATGGATGGAGACGGCTCACGGTCCTCTCCGTCGAAGACCGAGCCTTCTACAGCGAGGGAGCGACGTGTGGGGGAGACTCGGGGGCGCCCGTCCTCGACGGGGACGGGGAGCTCGTCGGGGTTGCGTCCTGGAGGACGCCTGGGCCCTGCGACTCCGGGACCTCCGTGTTCACGCGCGCCGATTGGCATCGCGAGTGGATCCGAGAGATGCGCACCGTCGAGCCGTGATGGAGCGCGCCGACGTCACGGGGAGCTCGAGACGCTTCAGGGTCGAAGCGGCAGCGAAACGTCTCGCGTCGTCAGCGCCATCGGAAGCGGTAGCGGCACTCGCTCGCGCCGTCGCTGACGCAGCTCTCGCGCTCGAAGCGCACGTCGCGCTTCCCCATCAGCTCGAGGAGCGTCGCCATCGTGAATTGGTTCACGCGGCAGAGGATCGGGTGGTGCCCTCGCCAGCCGCGCGTGATGGAGAGCGCCTCGCCGGGGCCGATGAGGTCGATGCGCCGCTCGCCCGAGTCCTGGAGCAGCCGCCAGAGCCGCGGGATGTGACGCGCGTAGAGCTCGGGGCTCGCGATCTGGCCGATGACGAAGGCGTACATGCCGTGGGCGGCGCCGCGCACGGTCGCTCGAAGCGCGCTCAGGAGCAGCGCGTCGCGCTCCTCGGGCGGGTGCTTGGCCACCGTCGCGTCGAGGATCGCGTGCACGACGCGCGCGTCGTACCAGCGGGTCGACAAGAGCCCGAGCCCGATCGCGTCGGGATCGAGCTCGGCGCCGAGCTCGGCCGGCAGCGCGCGCGCGACCGCGTGGAGCAACGCCGCGTCGTGGTGTCGCTCGTACCAGACGACGAGCTCGCGGATCGCCGATCCCTTGATGCATCCGTAGGGCGCGGACGACGTCACGCGGCCATCGTACGCGCTACGCCCCGCGCTTTCGAGGAGGAAGCCGCCCTCGGTCGGGTCGCCTCGCGCTCTCAGCGTCGCGGATCGATCCCGAGATCGCGCCGGAATTCGAGGCACTGCCAGGAGCCTCGCTCGAAGTCGCGGCAGGTCGTGCCGCGGTCCTCGTAGATGGCGCAGGCGTGGGGCGACTCGGGCGTGCCGAGGTGGACGCACGCGCCCGAGGGCGTGGTGGCGAAGGCCAGCTCGCCGAAGTGGCCGGGCTGGAGCTTCTGGACGAGGTCCTCGCGCCCCGCCCGCCGCCAGCGGACGAGGTCCTCGGGCGGCACGAGGATCCGACCGCCGGCGCCCGTGCGACAGCACGCGCCGCAGCTCAGGCAGTCGAGCTCGTCGGCATCCACCCGGCGAGCCTGACGGTGAAGCCCGAGCCGCGCCAGTCCACGGGCGGGGTGAGCGCCGACGGGAGCGGCGCGGGTCGAGGGCCCGGACCCGCGCGTCAGAAGTCGAGCGCGCTCCCGATGTGGAGCGCGAGCTCGTGGACCGTCGTCCGCGTCGGGTTGACCGACTCCACGCCCTCGCTCGTCGGATCGAAGCGCAGGCCTCCCACGGTGCCGATGCCGAGCGCGTAGCGGAGCGCGAAGGTCTGCTTGAAGACGATGCTCGGGGCCTGCTCGCCCTCGGCCATCCGGTGCGGCGTGTGGAGCTCGAAGCCGACCGCGCCGCCGAGGAAGTCGATCCGCGTCTCGCCGTACGTGCGGATCCGATCGAAGGGCGAGAGATCGGTGAAGAGGCCGGCGCCGATCGAGATCCCCGGATCGATCTCGTAGCGACCGCCGATGCGCGCGTTCACGAGCCAGCGGCGATCGATGCCGAGGCCCGGCTCGCGCAGCTCGTGCGCGATGTCGACGTCGATCGCGATCCACCCGCGATCGGCGCGATACGCGAGGCCGACGCGGAGCTGCGCCGGAACGACGATGTCCGCGCCCGGGAGGAGCCCGCGATCGTCGCCCGGCGAGAATTCGACCGTCCCGTCGCTCGCGCGCACGGTCGTCACCGTGGAGCGTCGCAAGACCCCGATCTGGAGCGCGGGTGAGCGGAGCGCGATCCCGAGCTCGAGCTCCGGCGCGATCGTCCACTGGAGGCCGACCGAGAGCGCGACGCCGATGCTCTGGAGGTAGGAGAGCGACGAGGTGCCGCGCACGACGCCGCCGGGGCCGCCGTCGCCGTCGATCCCGCCGAAGAACTGCCAGACCGTGCTCGACTGTCGGTAGAGGCCGAAGAGGCTCGCGCCGAGGCGCACGTTGCTCGCGACCGCGAGGCCGAGCGCGACGCCCGCGTAGTACTGCTGGAGGTTCTCCTCCTGGACGAGCTGGTAGGTGTAGCGGCGAGGCCCCGACGCGTCGTCGAGCTGGACGCGGTCGGTGTGGCCGATGAAGCTCGGGACGAAGATGCCGAGCGCGAGCACGAGGCCCGGCTCGAGCTCCCGCGCGCCCGTGACGGCCGCGGGGATGCCGTTGAGCTCGTAGTAGCCGCCGTCGGCGTGCCCCGTGGCCGAGCTGAGGAGCTCGGGCGTCTGCCCGACGCGGAGCTGCGATGCGCTCCCCGACGCGTCGACCTGCGTGCGGTCAATCCTGCCGAGCCCGGCGGGGTTGAACCAGACGGCCGTGCCGTCGTCGACCGTCGCGGTGACGGCGCCGCCCGTGAGGGCCGCCTCGTTCCCCACGAGGACGCCCTCTTCGTTGCCGGCGCGCGCGCTCGCGGCGACGAGCATCGCCGTGGCGAGGACCGCCAGCGAGCCGATCATCCGCTCTCGTCTGCCGAACACCTCGCGTTTCTACCTCGCCGAGCGAGGAGTGTTACAGAACTTGACCCGTTCGCTCCGGCGCCCTAGCACCGCCCCCGCGTCGCCAGGGCGGCTCATGGCTTGGAACGGCGCTTGCGCTCGCGCGCTCGGCCGGCCCGGCGCGAGCGGCGCGTCGGCCCACCCCTCGGAGGAATCGTGACCCACCAGCGTCTCTTCATGATCGCGATCGTGGCCCTCGGCCTACAGATCGTCGGCTTCGGCCCACGCGTCTTCGTCTCGTCCGCCCGCGCTCAGACGGCGGGCGCGTTCCAGGAGCGCAGCGCGGCGGCGCCGGCCGAGGACGACGACGACACGGTCTGGACCGTCCAGCTCGGGGGCACCTTCAACTACGGCAACACGCGCAGCTTCCAGCTCGCGGGCGGGACGCACTTCGCCGTCCGGCGCGAGATCCACCTCTTCACGATGGACTTCGCGTTCACCTACGGCGTCGCCTCGCTCCGCGACGCGAACGGCGTGTTCGGCCCCTGGGACGCGAACGCGCAGAACATCAACGGGAAGCTCCGCTACGACCTCTTCGTCGATCCGGACTGGTCGCTCTTCGCGGTCGCGGTCGCTCGTAACGACCCCTTCGCCGGCCTCGACTTCCGCTTCCAGGGCCAGCTCGGTGTGAGCCGTAACCTCCTGCGCGAGGCCGACGGGAACCACCGCCTCTGGCTCGAGCTCGGCGTCGACGTCACCTACGACGACCTCTTCCCGAACCCCGCGTGCCCGACGGGCTCGACGCTCGTCGCCGGGACGGCGACCTGCATGCCGGCGATGGGTGACGCGGTGCGTGTCCTGCCCGGGGATCGCCAGCAGTACTCGGGCCGCGCCCTCATCGGCTACGACAACCACATGAACCAGGGCTGGCGCTACCTGACCACCGTCGAGGGCTTGGGCGGCGCCCTGATGGGCAGCGGCTGGGACGAGGCCGGTCAGCCGAGCACCGTCGGCAACTTCCGCTTCAACTGGCAGAACGAGCTCGCGCTGAACCTCGTCGAGAACCTCGCCGTCTCGCTCCGGTTCAACCTCTTCTACGAGCTGGTCCCGCCCGCCGGTCGCGACAACCTCGACCTCCAGACGATCCTCTCCGTCCAGTACACGCTCCTCTGACAGCCTCTCCGCGCGATCGACGCGCCCCTCGAGGCGGGTGAAGCTCGGAGAGGACGCGCATGAGCCGAGAGACGGAGACGATCGATCGCGCGACGGGCGCTCCCCTCGAGCTGCACGGGCTCTCGGGGTTGAGCGAAGACGAGGCTCGCCGGCGGCACGAGGCCGAGGGCCCGAACGATCTGCCGACCGAGCGGCGTCGGGGCGTGCTGGCCATCGCCCTCGAGGTCGTGCGTGAGCCGATGTTCCTCATGCTCGTCGCGGCGGGCGGCATCTACCTCCTGATGGGGGAGCCCGCCGACGCGCTCATGCTGCTCGGCTTCGTCTTCGTCGTCATGGCGATCACCATCGTTCAGGAGCGCCGCACCGAGCGCGCGGTCGATGCGCTCCGCGATCTGTCGAGCCCGCGCGCGCTGGTCGTTCGCGGCGGTGCGTA
Source organism: Sandaracinaceae bacterium (assembly GCA_039809495.1). Lineage (GTDB taxonomy): Bacteria > Myxococcota_A > Polyangia > Polyangiales > Sandaracinaceae > JAFLCL01. The sequence goes on along the minus strand of JBDHVC010000014.1, from coordinate 67,898 downwards.
CCTCCGCGTCGCGGGGCGAGAGGTGGTCCGAGGCGACCTCGTCGTCCTCGCGGAGGGGGACCGCGTGCCCGCGGACGCCATCCTTCGGCGGGCGCTCAACCTGGCGACGGACGAGTCGCTGCTCACGGGAGAGTCGGCCCCGGTGCGCAAGCGGGCGAGCGCGGGCGAGGCGGTGCTCGACGAGCCCGGCGGCGACGATCTGCCGTCCGTCTTCTCGGGGACCCTCGTCACGGCGGGGCAGGGCATCGCGGAGGTCGTCGCCATCGGCGCGGCCTCGGAGATCGGCGCGATCGGTCGGGCGCTGAGGGAGGTGGTGCCGGAGCCGTCGCTGCTCGAGAGGGAGACGCGACGCGTGGTGCGCGTGCTCGCGATCGCCGGGCTGCTGGCCTCCGCCGTCGTGGCCGTGACCTACGCCCTCACGCGGGGCGGTGACGCGGAGGCGTGGAAGCAGGGGCTCCTCGCGGGCATCGCGCTGGCGATGGCCATGCTGCCCGAGGAGTTCCCCGTCGTCCTCACCGTGTTCCTCGCGCTCGGCGCGTGGCGCATCTCGCGCAGCAACGTCCTCACGCGTCGCCCACCCGCGATCGAGGCGCTCGGCGCGGCGACGGTCCTCTGCGTGGACAAGACCGGCACGCTCACGCAGAACCGGATGACGCTCCGGAGGCTCGTCGTCGGGGACGACGGCGTGGAGCTCACCGCGGGCGGCGCGATCCCCGCGCGCTTCGGCGAGCTCGTCGGCGTCGCCGTCCTCGCGAGCCGCCGCGACCCCTTCGATCCGATGGAGCGGGCGCTCCGCGAGGCTGGCGATCGCGTGCTTCCGGGCACGGTCCACGAGCACCCGAGCTGGTCCCTGATCCGAGAGTACCCGCTCTCGCCCGCGCTGCTCGCGGTGAGCTGCGCCTGGGCCACGGGGGGCGAGGACGAGGTCGTCGTCGCCGCGAAGGGCGCGCCGGAGGCGATCGCCGAGCTCTGCGACCTCGAGCCCGAGGCGCGCGCCCGGCTCTCGCGCGACGCCGCGACGCTCGCGTCGGCGGGGCTCCGCGTCCTGGGCGTCGCGAAGGCCCACACGACGCGCGCCGCGCTGCCTGCCACGGTCCGCGAGCTGCGCTCGAGCTTCGTCGGCCTCGTCGGGCTCGAGGATCCGCTTCGCGCCACGGTCCCCGCCGCCGTGAAGGAGTGCGGCTCGGCCGGGATCCGCGTCGTGATGATCACGGGAGACTACCCGGCGACGGCGCTGAGCATCGCTCGACAGGCGGGGATCGTCGGCGCCGACCGCGCCCTCACGGGGCCTGACCTCGAGCGGATGGACGACGCCGAGCTCGCCCGCCGCGTGCGCGACGTCCAGGTCTTCGCGCGCGTCGTCCCCGCGCAGAAGCTCCGCATCGTCGACGCGCTCAAGGCCGCGGGGGAGATCGTCGCGATGACCGGGGATGGCGTGAACGACGCCCCGGCGCTCAAGAGCGCTCACGTCGGGATCGCCATGGGTGGGCGGGGCACCGACGTCGCGCGCGAGGCGGCCTCCCTCGTGCTGCTCGACGACGAGTTCTCGTCGATCGTCGCCGCGGTTCGGCTCGGTCGTCGCATCTTCGACAACATCGAGAAGGCGATCGTGTTCATCCTGGCGGTGCACGTCCCGATCGTCGGGCTCTCGATGATCCCCGTCTTCGTGCCGAGCTGGCCGCTGCTCCTGCTCCCCGTCCACATCGTGTTCCTCGAGCTGATCATCGACTCCACGAGCTCGCTCGTCTTCGAGGCCGAAGAGGCCGAGGACGACGTCATGCGACGCCCGCCGAGGAGATCGGACGCGCGCCTCTTCGCCGGGGGAACCCTCGGCGTCGCGCTCGCAGAGGGGCTGAGCGTGCTCGCCGCGTGCGTCGCGGTCTTCGTGGCCGCCCGCTCGACGTACCCACCGGATGCCGCGCGCGGCCTGACGTTCACGACGCTGGTCGTGGCGTCCCTCGCGATCATCCTCGTCAACCGCTCGTGGACGCGATCGGCGCTCTCCATGCTCCGGGCTCGCAACGTCGCCTTGCGGTGGGTCCTGCTCGGCGCCGTCACCGTCTTGGCGATCACGCTCCTCGTGCCCGCGGCGCAGGACCTGCTCCACTTCGCGCCGCTCGATCCGACCGCGATCGCGCTCGCGATCTTCGCGGGCTCGGCGAGCGTCGCGTGGGTCGAGCTCCTCAAGCTCGCTCGCCGTCGCCGCGTGGCGCGCGTCGACGCCAAGGCGGCCCGGGCGGCGGCGCCGTGAGGGGAGAGGGCGTCGGGGGCGCTCGCGCGCTCTGTCGTGCTCGCCGCGCCGAGGCGCTCGCGCCGAGCGGATCCGCCGTCGCCTGCTAGCTTCGGCCCATGCGCCGTACCTGGATCCTCCTCGCCACAGCTCTCCTCTTCGCTTGCGATCCCGAGCCGACGACCGTGCTCGACGCGGGCGCGTCCGACGCGGCGCCGAGCGACGCCGAGCCCTCGGACGCCGCTCCGAGCGTCGACGCCGGGCCGAGCGGTCCCGCGCGCCTCGTCTTCGACCTCGACGCGACGGCGAGCGACTTCTTCGCGTTCCCGTTCCCGTCGGATCTGCGGCTCGACGCCGACGGAACGCCCGACATGGAGGGCTTCCCCTCGGCGCGCGGCGCCATCGTGCGCGACCTCCTCGAGCTCGCCGACGCGCGGCCCGCGTGGCCGACCGTCCCCGTGGCGTTCTTCCGCTTCACCGCGAGGCTCGCGGACCGCTCGGGCGAGGATCACGTCTTTGCCGCTGAGCTCGCCTCGCCCTTTCTGCTCATCGACGTCGACGCGCGATCGTCCGAGCGAGGCCGCCTCATCCCGACGATCGCGCGCACGCTGCCCTCGGACCGCTACACGGGCGAGAACCTCGTCGCCGTCGCGGCCGTGCCCGGCTGGGTGCTCGAGCCGGAGCACACGTACGCCTTCGTCATCCGCGCGAGCGCTCTCGGCGCCGACGATCGACCGATCGAGCTCGAGCCGACCCTCGAGGCCCTGCTCTCGGGCGAGCGGCCGAGCGCGCCGTGGGGAGAGCGCGCGCTGATGGCCTACGCGCCCCTGCGCGAGACGATGGCGAGCCTCGGCCTCGCGCCCGACCAGATCGCCGCGGCGACGGTCTTCACGACGGCCGACGTCGTGCGCGATCTCCGCTCGGTGGTCGAGGGCGTGCGCGCCCGCGACGCCATCACGCTCACGGACCTCTCGCTCGTCCCGAGCGCCGGGGATCCGCCGCGCTACTGCGAGCTCCACGCGCGCGCCTCCATGCCGCAGTACCAAGAGGGCACGCCCCCCTTCGACACCGAGGGCCACCTCGCCATCGGTGGCGACGGGCTCCCTGTCGAGCAGCGGCGCGAGGACGTGCCGATCGTGATCACGCTCCCGCGCGCGGAGATGCCCAGCGCGGGCTACCCGCTCTACCTCTACATCCACGGCTCGGGCGGCGTCGCGAGCCAGCTCGTCGACCGCTCGCCCGTCGACGCGGAGGGGAACGCGCGCCCCGGCGAGGGGCCCGCGTACGTCGTCGCCGAGCACGGGATCGCGGCGGTCGGCGCGGCGATGCCGCTGAGCCCCGATCGGCTCCCGGGCGCGAGCGACACCGCGTACCTCAACTTCGCGAACCTCGACGCGTTCCCCTCCACGTTCCACCAGGGCGTGATCGAGCAGGCGCTCTTGCTCGACGCGCTCGGCACGCTCGAGCTCCCGCCCGCCCTGCTCGAGGGGTGCGTGGGACCCCGGCTCCCCACGGGGGCGAGCGCGTTCCGCTTCGACCTCGCGCACCTCGTCGCGGGAGGCCAGTCGATGGGCGCGATGTACGTGAACATGCTGGCCGCGATCGACGGGCGACCGACCGCCGTCCTGCCGACCGGCGCCGGGGGCTTCTGGAGCTACATGATCCTCGAGACCTCGATCATCTCGAACCCGCGGGCCGTGCTCGGCGGCGTGCTCCGCGTGGACGGCGCGGAGCTCAGCCACCTGCACCCCGCCATGCAGCTCCTGCAGCTCGCGTGGGAGAGCGCGGATCCGATCGTCTTCGCGCCGCGCATCTCGCGCCGGCCGCTCGCGGGCTTCGCGGCGCGCCCCATCTACGAGGTCGTCGGGCAGGGCGACTCGTACTTCTCGACGAGCCTCTTCGACGCGATGGCGCTCGCGTACGGGCACCGGCAGGCGGGCGACGTCGTGTGGCCGAGCATGCAGGCGAGGCTCGCGTGGGCGGGCCTCGACGGCCTCATCGACTACCCGATCGAGGACGATCTCGAGGGGACGGCCGGCCCCTACACGGGCGCGGTGATCCAGAGCGCGGGCGACGGATTCAGCGACGGCCACAACGTGTTCATGCAGATCCCGGAGATTCGCTCCCAGTGGGGGTGCTTCTTGGCGAGCGCCGTCCGAGGGCGCGCACGGATCGAGGCGCCGGGCGCCGGCTGCGCTCCCTGACGGCGCGCCTCGCACGGACACCCTCAGCGAGCGCCGAAGAGGGCGGCGACCGCGCGGCGATCCTCGTCGATCGAGCGCTCGCTCGCCGCGCTCGGGAGCAAAAGCACGGCGCGCGCCTCGCCGAGGACGAGCTCGCTCGCCGCGATCGCGCCGTGGTGGAGCCCTGCCTGCTCGAGCGCGTCGAGGGCGCTCCCCACGTCGGGCATGCGATCGAGCGCGATCGGTGTGCGCTCGGCGGGCGCGCCGCCCGGCGCCTCGAGGACGACGAGGCGCGCGTCGTCGTCGACGGCGAGCACCGCCTGGACGTGGGGCGAGACCACCCTGGCGAAGCGGCGATAGTGCGCCCGCAGCGCGTCGCTCGCGTCCTCGAGCAGCCACACCGGGCGCTCGAGGAGCGTGTCGACGCCGCGCGTGAACGCGAGCGCGCCGCGGACGAAGCGCTCCTTCGGCGCGTAGCGCTCGCTCGAGCTCGGTGCGTGCTCGGCCGAGCGCGCCTCCGAGGCGGCCGCGCTCGGGGCGTCGAGCGGGGCTGGCGCGCGACGCTCGAAGCGCTCGCCCGCTCGCGCGAACGGGAGCTTGGAGAGGGCGTCGAACGCCTCGCTCGCGGTGGCGAAGCGATCGCGACGATCCTTCGCGAGGAGCTTGAGGATCGGGGGATCGAAGTCCGCCTCGAGCCAGCTCGCGTGCTCGCTCGGCCGAGGGATCGGCGCGCTCAGGTGCTGCGTGAGGAAGTCGGGGCCGGGGAAGGGGAGCGCGCCGACCAGCATGCGATAGAGGATCACGCCGAAGGCGTAGAGGTCCGTCGACGCGTCGGGGTTGCCGTCGCCGGTGATCTGCTCGGGCGCCATGTAGCCGAGCGTGCCCATCATCGCGCCCGTCCGCGTCGTCCCGGCGTCGGTGAGGTGGGCCACGCCGAAGTCGCCGACCTTCACCTCGCCCGCGGCGCCGAAGAAGACGTTGGCGGGCTTGAGATCGCGGTGGACGACGCCGCGCCGATGGACGACGTCGAGCGCGCGGAGGATCGAGCCGGCGACGTGCGCGGCGACGAGCGGGGCGAGCGGCGCGTCCCGCTCGTCCGGCGCGAGCCGCTCCTCGAGCGTGCCCCCGGGCATCAGCTCCATGACGAGGAAAGGCCCATCGGGGACGAAGTCGTAGACGCGCACGACGTTCGGGTGCTCGATGGACGCGGCGATCTGGGCCTCGCGAGCGAAGCGCGCGAGGGCGTCGCGACCTTGGACGCCGCCCTGGACGCTCAGCACCTTCACCGCGACCTCGCGCGCGGCGAGGACGTCCTCGGCCGCGAGGACGCGCCCGGACGCCCCCGCGCCGAGCGTGCGCAGCACGCGGTAGCGGCCGAGCAGGAGCTCGCTCGCCTCGCTCTTGGGCGCGTCGTCGCTCGACGCGAGGCGCCTCGCGGCCTCGCGGGGCTCGAGCGGGAGGCTCGGATCGAGCGCGCGGAGGCGCTCGAGGAGCTCGCTCGCGGCGTCGATCAGATCGAGCGCCACGAGGGTCCGGAGGAGCCAGGGGAGCGCCGCCCGCTCCGTGCTCGGATCGCTCGCCGCGCGCTGGAGCGCGCTCGCCGCGGGCTCGTATCGACCGAAGCCGAAGAGGATCCGGCCGAGCGCGAGGGCGCTCGCGGCGTCGTCGGGGCTCTCCTCGAGCCGCCGCTCGTAGAGCATCCCCGCCCGACGCAGCTCGCCCTCTCGCTCGAGCAGGCGCGCCGCGTGACCGAGCTCTCCCGCCTCCTCGAAGAGCTCGGCGGCTCGCGCGCGCTCCCCCGCGGCCTCCATGAGGGCGCCCGCGTCGGCCGTGCGGCCTCGCAACTCCGCGACGCTCGAGGCCCTCTTCGCGGCGTCGGGCGTGCGCGCGAGCGCGTCGATCACGCGCTGGACGAGCTGGGCATCGAGCGACGCGACGGCGTACCCGTAGGCGGCCTCGGGGCTCTCGGACGCGAGCGCGAGCTCGACCGCCTCGGGGTAGCGCCACACCGCGGCGAGGCAGCGCGCCGCCTCCGCGAGCTTCCCCTCTTCGCGACAGCGCCGCGCCGCCTCCTCGTACTCGCCGCGCGCGATCAGGTCCGTCGGGTCGTTCGCGCTCATCGCATCGCTCTCTCGCCACGAGAGCTTGCACGAAACGAGGCGCGTCGTCCCCGCGCGCGCGGCGCGGCGGCCGTTTTTTTGACGCTTCGCGCCGGCTCGTCGAGGGTCCGTTCTCGGGTGAGCGCACGAGGCGCTCCGGAACGAGGTCGCGATGCAGCTCAGGGAGACCCAACTGCCGCACGAGCGAGCCGAGCTTCGAGGTCGGATCCTCGACGGGCGCTACCGTGTCGGAGAGGTGCTCGGGATCGGCGGCACGGCCGTGGCGTTCGAGGCCGAGCGGCTCGAGGACGGCGAGCCCGTGGTCGTCAAGGTGCTGCGCCCGAGCTTCGTGGACAACCCCGACCTCGTGCGTCGCCTGCGGCGCGAGGGCGAGGTGGCGCGGACGGTCGTGCACCCCGCGATCGTCTCCGTCTTCGACGAGGGGATCCTCTCCGGCTACCCCGGCGCGGACGGCTCGCCCTACCTCGTGCTCGAGCGGATCCACGGCGAGTGCCTGCAGCGCGTCTTGCGCCGCGTCGGTGTCCTCGCGCCGGACGTCGTCGGCGCGATCACGATGCGCGTGGCGACCGTGCTCCACGCGGCGCACCAGCACGGCTACGTCCACCGGGACGTGAAGCCGGAGCACGTCTTCATGGATCGCGCGCCCGACGGATCCTTGCGGGTCCGGCTCCTCGACTTCGGCGTGTGCGCCAGCGCGCGCGCCCCCAAGGACGAGCGCGATCGCGAGGTCGGCCGCGTCTTCGGGACGCCGAGCTACTGCTCGCCGGAGCAGGCGTCGGGCAACCCCGACGTCGATGGGCGCGCCGACGTCTTCGGCCTCGGCATCGTGATGTTCGAGGCGGTGACGGGGCGGATGCCGTTCAGCGGCTCGACCGTCGCGAACCTCCTGCGACGCATCATCCGCGAGGACGCGCCGCGCGCCGGGCTCATGCGCCACGAGCTGAGCTTCGCCTTCGACGAGGTCATCGCCCGCGCCCTCGCGCGCGATCCCGACGAGCGCTTCCACTCGATGCGCGCGCTCAACCGCGCGCTGAGCCCGCTCGTCGCCGATCGGCCCGTCGTCGATCGCACGCTGCTCTCGATCCTCCGGATCGGGGCGCGCGCGCCAGCGGAGGGCGTGCGCACCCGCGCCGCCGTCGACGCCGCCTGATCGGGCTCAGCGCCGTCAGCGCCGTCAGCGCTGGCGCGCCCGCGCGCGCGCTGGGTTCTCGTAGACGCTGATGATCGGGACGCCGTCGTAGGTGAGGACGTAGATGGGATCGACGCGTCCGTAGGCCTCCCAGATCTGGAAGTCGACGATCGCGAAGTGGTCCTCGTGGTGGACGAGCGCGAGATCCGCGCTGCCCAGATCCCACGCGACGCGCACGTCGTCGCGGAGCAGGCCGTCGCGCTGGAGCATGTGGAACGCGGTCGGCGTCGTGTCGCAGAGAAAGACGCTGCCGCGCTCGGGCAGGTGCTCGTTCAGGAAGGGGACGAGGCTCCCGGTCGTGAAGCCCCAGAATTGACGGTTCATGCCGAGGTCGGCCGCGCCCGGCACGCCCCCCGCGATCCACGTGTAGTAGGAGAGGCCGAAGGGGTGGCTGTGGATCGTCGAGGCGAGCGGGCTCGCGAGCGCGGCGAGGAGGCCGAGGGCGACGCCGCCCGCGCGCGCGACGTCCTCGCGCGCGAAGCGGGTGAGCGAGGTCGCGAAGAGGTCCATCATCCGCGAGCACGCGACGCCGCCGAAGAGCGCGAGCATCGCGTACGCCAGGAGGAAGTGCTTCGTGCCGCCGAAGATCGGCGTCGACGGCATCATCATCACGAACATCGGCGTGAAGAAGCTCCCGAAGACGAGCACGTCGGAGCGCGCGCGGTCCGGCTCGAGGCCGTCGCCTCGAAAGAGCCGATCGAGCGCCCACCGCGGGATGAGCGCCCGCGCTCGCAGGACGAGCCCGATGGTCCCGAGGACGAGCGTGACGAGCGGGACGGTGAAGAGCGTCGTCACCCACGCGTACGACGCCGGGCTCGGCGGAGAGAAGTAGGTGTGGCCGAGGTACGCGATGTTGTAGTGGACGTGGTGGACGTGGAAGCCGACGTACTCGCCGATCCGCGCGAGCGTGTCGTGCCAGAGCCACGGCCACATCGCGACGAAGAGCGGCGGGCCGAGCCCGGCCATGCCGAGGAGCCAGTAGGGGACGAGCGAGAGCCGCGCGCCCGCGCCCTCCGCCTCGAGCGGACGTCGACGTCGAGCGCGCTCCTCGCCGACGACGAAGAGGAAGTGCGCGAGGAAGACGAGCGGCAGGATCCACGCGTTGTGCTTCGTCTCGAGGCAGAAGCCGTAGGCGATCCCAGTCCAGATCGCCCAGATCGGCCGGGTGAGCGAGCGGTGGTAGGCGTAGGTGACGAGCAGCAGCATCGACACGATCGGCGTGTCGAAGCAGTCGAGGTGCGCGTGGTAGAAGACGGCGGGCACGAGGGCGTACGCGAGCGCCGCGTAGAGGCCCGCGCGCCGGCCGTAGAGGCGCGTCCCGAAGAGGTAGAGGATCCAGAGCGCCAGGGACGACATCACCATCCCCGGGAAGCGGAAGGCCATCGAGTCGTCGGGGAAGACGTGGAAGCGCTCCTGCGCGAGCCACGAGAGCGCGAAGAGGCTCTTCGGGAGCGAGGGGTGCTCGTGGTTCACCTCCCAGAGGCGATCGATCGTCGCCGGATCGAAGGCGCCCGGCTCCCCGTCGAGGACGCCGCGGAAGAAGCCCGCGTACGACTCGGCCGCGTCGACGTAGAAGCTCTCGTCGCGGTTCATCCCGAGGCCGTGTGACGTGGTGAGCAGCGCGAGCACGTAGAGCGCGGCGAGCGTGAAGCCGAGGAGCTGATCCCAGCGGTTCGGCTCGCGCCCGCCCGCGAGCGCGTCGATGCGGCGCGGCGCTCGGGGCGGGGGCGGCATCGAGGAGCGGCGCAGCCGGCTGAGATCGAGCTCATCCTCGGGCCCCGCGGCGCCGAGCAGCGGATCGTGGACGCTCGGCCGCGGCGGGATGGCGATCCCGGCGGTGTCCTCCGTCGGGCGACGGCGCGTCGGGCCGCCGCTCATCGCGCGCCTCGCGTCGAGCCCGCCCAGCAGAACGCGCGGAATTCTGGGTCGCGCGCGCTCACCTCGATGGACACGCGACCTCGAGCGCCGCGGCGCGCGTCGGGGATCGCGGCCTCCATCCGCTTCCAGCCGTCGCCGTCGTGGTGCGTCATGCGCCCGATCTCGTCGCCGTCGAGGCGCACGATCACCTCGACGTCGCCGCCGTTGCGCCAGCGCTCGCGCTCCCACCAGAGGCCGCCGTAGAGCACGATGGAGCTCCCGAGCGGGACGTCGTCGTAGCTCGTCGTGATCGGCTCCTCGCCCTGCGCGTGCTGCGAGACGCAGCGTCGCGCGCGCAGCTCGAGGTCCATCGTCGTCGTCCGGAAGACCGCGAGCCAGGGGCGGGCGGGATCGCAGAGGTGACGGGGCGCGCTCTCGAAGGGACCGTTGCCGAGGCCGCCCTGCGTCGAGCCCGCGCTCATGACCTCGCGGCAGGGGAGCGCGACGCCCCGCTCCGTCCGGGTGACGTGGGCGTCGCCGACGTGCTCGACGAAGTCGTAGAGGACGCTCGGCGCGGGCAGCGCGAAGCGCTCGACCCGCACGCGGCCGAAGTCGCGCGTGAGCTCGCGCGCCTCGGCGTCCACGCCCTCGGCGTGCGCGCCCCGGATCGAGACCACCCAGAGGCGCGCGTAGGCCGCGAGGTCGCTCGCGCCCTCGCGCCGCGCGTCGAGGAGCGAGCCGGCCGCCTCCCGCAGGAGCGGGTCGGACCAGCGCGGCGCGGCGACGATCGTGTCGTCGGGTCGCCACTCGGAGCGCACGAAGGCGAGCGCCTCGCGCCACGCGTCGCGCGAGGCGACCCGCGAGGAGATGACGAGCTGGCCGAGGAGCTCGGCGGCGGCGATCAGCGGGATCGCGAGGTAGAGCCGCCCGGGCCGGCGCGCGAGCAGCGGCTCGGCCGCTCGAGGCGTCACGCTCGAGGCGGAGCTCCCGCCCGCCGACGCGGAGGGAGGCGCCTCGGGGGCGACGTTCGCTTCAGTCTCGGCCATGCGGGGAGCGGGCGAGCTTACCCGATGAGCGCCCGCTCGCCCGCCCCGACGGACGCCGAGCGCGCGCGGCTCAGAGGCCGCTCACCGCGACGGAATAGCTCTGCGAGTACCCCGAGAAGCTGTCGACGTAGATGCCGAAGACGCCGGGTCCGGCGGCCGATCCCGCGATCGACGTCTGGAGCCCGCACGTGTCGTCGGCGCAGCTGAGCTCGGTGTTCGCGCCGTTCCGCAGGTAGAGCACGGAGTCGAGGCTCGTCAGGCTGCACGTCGACGCGGTGACGCTGCTCGTCGCGCCGGGGCAGCGCATGAAGTAGTGGAGCGCCTCGCCGCCGCTACCGCGCCCATAACAGGGCGCCCCAGTCGTCGAGCTGGTCACCCCGCTCGTCGCGCTGGTCGTGCCCGTGTAGGTGCCGTTGCCCGTGATGAGCGTCGCTGGGCCGGCGCCGGCCGTCATCACCTGCCAGCGGAGGTTGAACGTGCCCGTCGCGCCCGACGCGAAGGACGCCACGCGGATGATGTAGGTGCCGGGGTTCAGGACCGCCGTGACCTGAGAGCGCAGGAAGTCGCTGGAGCAGGCGGAGTCGTCGTTGCAAGCGATCGACGAGCCGCTACAGCCCGCGAAGATCGACGCGGTCGTGTCGAAGCTCGAGCCGAAGGTGTCGACGTAGAGGACGGAGCGCGCGCTCAGCGTGATCGAGTAGAAGACGTCACCGCCGTTGTAGCCGCAGCTCGCCGTGAGGTTCTGGGCGGCGCCGTCGATCCGGTCTCCTGTCCGCGTGCCGCCCGCGCTCGAGAGCACGATCGCGCTGCCGCAGAGGTCGTTCGTCGGCGTGCACCCCTCGTCGACGCTCCCGTTGCAGTTGTCGTCGAGGCCGTTGCCGCAGACCTCGGTCGCGAGGCCGGGGCGCGGCGTGCAGGTCTGCGGGACGCCGGCGACGCAGGCCGCGACGCTGTTCGCGCAGATGCCGACGCCGCAGGAGAGCGTCCCGAGGCCCTCGTCGACGGATCCGTTGCAGTTGTCGTCGATGTTGTTGCACGTCTCCGCCCGCGGGGAGCCCGGCGTGCAGGTCTGCGGGACGCCGCTCACGCACTCGTTCACCGTGCGCTGGCAGTAGCCGACGCCGCAGGTCCGGGTGCCGAAGCCGTCGTCGATGAAGCCGTTGCAGTCGTCGTCGACCCCGTTGCACACCTCGGTGCTGGGGGAGCCGGGCGTGCACGCCGCGAGCGCGCCGCCGACGCAGGTGGGCATGGTCCGCGCGCACGCGCCGACGCCGCACGTCTGGTTCGGGAGGCCCTCGTCGGTCTCGCCGTCACAGTCGTCGTCGATGCCGTTACAGGTCTCCGGGCTGGGCGCCCCAGGCGTGCAGGTCGTCGTGCCGCCGCCGGAGCAGCCCGGGACCATCCGCTCGCACGCGCCGACCCCACAGACGACCGGGGTCCCGAGGCCCTCGTCGACCTCACCGTCGCAGTCGTCGTCGATCGCGTTGCAGATCTCGGTGCTGGGCGCGCCCGGGGTGCACGTCGGGACGCGGCCCGCGGTGCAGCCCGGGACCGTCACCGCGCAGCCACCGACGCCGCAGTGCTGCTCGGCGATGGCGTCGTCGACCACGCCGTTGCAGTCGTCGTCCTTGCCGTTGCAGACCTCGACGGCCCCCGGGTTGATCGTCGCGTCGGCGTCGTCGCAGTCGAGCTGACCGCAGCTCGAGGGGCCGACCGAGAACCCATCGCCGTCGGCGTCGACGCACGTGGGACCGGTGTCGACGCGTGACGCGTCGTCGGCCGGCGTGGGCGCGTCGCGGCCCACCGTCGCGTCCGGAAATTCCGGCTCGGGAGCGTCCATCTCGCTCGAGATCCAAGCGTCGGCGCGGTGCGTGCTCGCGTCCGGCGGGGTCGACTCGCCGTTCGCGCAGCCCGAGAGCGCGGCGAGAGACGCGAGAGAGGCCGCGGTCACGGCGTGGATGAGGGAGCGTCGTTCGAAGGAGAGAAGCATGCTCCATCGTGTCACTCACCCGAGGGTGATGACAATGGGGCCGTGCGCTTCCTCTTCACGGGCGAGGCGCGTCACAGCCAGAGGCCGAGGAGGGCCCCGAGGACTCCGCCGGACACGAGCCCGACGCAGAGCCCGCCGAGGAGGGACGACGAGGCGGCGCTGGCCGCGCGCGCCGCGGTCGTCGCCGGCTCGGGTGGGGGCCCCGAAGGCGTGGCCCGCGCGGGGCGCTCCGTAGCGAAGGAGCGCTCGCGCGGGAGGCGGTGGCGCTCGGTGGGCTCGAGGCCCGAGGGGCGTGGCTCGCGCGACCCTCCTTCGTCGGCCGCGCGCTCGTCGGTCGCCGATGGCGGGGGAGAGGGCTCGCCCCCTCGCGTCGCCTGGCCGAGCTCCTCGGGGAGCGGGGCGCGCTGCTCGACCGTCTCGAGCAGCAGCTCGGAGACGGTCAGCGTCGTCGACGCGTCGTCGCGCCCCGCCGTCCACGTTCGCTCCGCGCTCGTCGGTCGCGCGCCGGGCTCGGTCTCGTCGCTCGCGTCCGCGACGCTCGCCTCGCGCTCGCCGACCTCGAGCGCGTCGCAGGCCGCGCGCACCCACGCCGCGAGCTCGCCCGCGCTCGAGCGCTCCGCTCCCTCGAGCGCGTCGAGGAGCGCGCGCGCCGAGCCAGGGCGTTCTGCTCGATCGGAGGCGAGGCAGGCCGCGAGCAGCGCCTCGAGCCCGTCCGTCGCGAGCGTCACGCCCAGGGCGACGCGCTTGCCATGGAGGACGTTCGTGATCGTCTCGACGTCGCTCGCGCCGTCGTGGGGACGCGTCCCCGAGAGCATCTCGAAGAGGACGACGCCGAGCGCGAAGAGATCGGTGCGCCCATCGACGGGCTTCCCGAGCGCCTGCTCCGGGGCCATGTACGGGACCTTGCCCTTCACGAGCCCGGTCCGCGTGCGCTCGCTCTGGAGCTCGCTCCGCGCGATCCCGAAGTCGATGAGGACGACGCGCCCGTCCCGCCCGAGGAGCACGTTCGCCGGGGTCACGTCGCGGTGGACCACGCCGTGCGCGTGCGCGTGCGAGAGCGCCTCGAGGACGTCGACCGCGATCCCGAGGGCCAGGCGCTCGGGGAGGCGCTCACCGCGCCGCGCGACCCAGAGGAGCAGGCGCCGGAGGTCGAGCCCCTCGACGAGCTCGGTGACGAGGAAGGGCCCCTCGCGATCCGCGCCCGCGTCGAGCACGGCGACGACGTTCGGGTGGCAGAGTCGCGAGAGGACGCGGGCCTCGTCCATGAAGCGCGCGCGCTGGCTGGGATCGTCCGCGAGCGCCCCCCGTAGCCGCTTGAGGCAGACCCGCTCGCGACCGAGGCCGTCGATCGGCTCGACGACGAAGGCGTCGGCCATGCCCCCAGAGCCCAGGCGGCGGATCGTTCGGTAGCGAGCGAGCGAGGGAGCCGGTGCGAGCGGTTCGTCCGAGGGGAGCGCGCGCGGATCGTCGTCGAGCATGAGGGCCTCCGGTGGGCGCCCTCATCGACGCGTCGGCGACCGTGTTGCTCGCGCGCCTGGCCGTCGCGCGCCTCGACCTCGCGCTTGAGCGCGATCAGTCGGCGGCGGGAGGCGCCTCGTCGCCGCCAGCGCTCGCGCCGGCCGCCTCGTCGGGCGCGGAGCCCGCGCCTGCTCGGGGTGCCTGGCTCGCGTCGCCCCCCTCTCGGCGGAGCGCCTCGACCGCGTCCGCGCCGACCTCGACCACCGCGTCGCCCGTGATCGCCTTGATCTGCGCCGCGATGGAGCAGTCGTGCGCGCCGCCCGACGTCATCGACGGCGCCACGACCGACGGCGTGACCTCGACGCCGGGCAGCATGCGATCGATGCGGACGGGGATGAGCACGCCGCGCGCTTGGATGCGCGTGCGCAGGAGCTGGCGATCCTCTCGGAGATCCCAGAGGAAGACGTCCACCGGCGCGTCGCGTCGGTTCTCGCCGCGCTGGATGACGAGGAGGAAGTACTGCGCGCGCAGCAGGCTCGAGACGACGGGGACGTCGACCTCGATGTCGCGGAGCAGGGCGTCGTCGAGCACGCGCAGCCGCATGAAGTCGGGCTCGTCGCGGACGTGCTCGACCCACGCGGGCATGAGGAAGTCGCCGTTCTCGTAGAGCCCGCGCGCCGAGGCGGGCGCGATCCCGAGGCAGCGCGTGATCGCGTCCTCCGCCATCGCGCGGGCGCCCCGCTCGATGCCCTCGCGGCTCGTCGCGTCCTCGGCGCGCAGCCGCAGGTAGAGGCCCTCGCCGCCGTGCAGGCCCGCGATGCGCAGGCGCGGATCGCTCCATCGCTCGGGCTCGCCGGCGCGCGCGGCCTCCATCGTCCAATTCTCGATGCGCTCGCGGAAGCTCCGATACCGCTCGACGATCGGCGCGAGCCGCTCCTCGTGGGTGCGGAGGATCTCGGCGCGGAGCGCGTCGGCGCGCCGCGTCTCTCGGTACTGGTAGCCGAGGTAGATGCCCACGAGCACGACGAGGCCCACGCCGATCCACGCCCAGGGGATCTTCGGCATGTACTCGGGGCGCCCCGAGAGCTCTTCCGGATCGGGCCGCGCGGCCTCGAGACGCTCGGGGCGTCGGCGCTCGGGGGGGGCCTCTTCGTCGGACACGGCGTTCATCTATCACCTTTTCGATGCGGCGAGGGTCGCCCCCTTCGGACCTCACCCGCTCGGCGAGGTTCCCCCTCGCTCTCGCCGCGCCCGCCCCGGAGCGGTGCTACGACCCGCTCCCTCGAGAGGAGACCGTGCTCATCGACGAAGAGCCCGAGAGAGGAGCCGCCGACCTCCGCGACGCGCTCGACGCAGAGGCCGAGGAGAACACGCGCGGCGCGAGCCTCATCGCGGGGCTCGAGCGCGCGAACGCCACCCTCGATCGCGCGATCGAGGCGATCGCGGCCGAGCGCCGGGTCGACCTCGCCGGGCTCCCCGCGGCCGCGGCGGCGCTCCTGCTCGCGCGCGCTCGCCGCCGGATGGCGGGCCCCCTCGTCGCCGTCGTCCCCGATCTCGACGCGGCGCGCGCGCTCGCGGGCGATCTCGCGTTCTTCTCCGATCCGCCGCAGGCGAGCCTCGAGCCCGATCGGAGCGAGGCCCGGCGGATCCGCGTCCTCCCCTCGTCGGACGTCTCGCCCTACGCGGAGGTGGCGCCCGATCGGCGCGCGTCGATGGAGCGCCTCTCGACGCTCTACCACCTCGTCGAGGGGCTCCCGCTCGACTTCCTCGTGGTCCCGGCCGCGGCGCTCGTCCGCAGGGTGCCGCCGCGCGCCGCCCTCGCGCGCCGCTCGATGGTCGTGCGCGCCGAGGAGGAGCTCGACCGCGAGACCTTCATCGCCATGCTCGCGGAGGGCGGCTACCTGCGCGTGCCGATGGTCGAGGATCCCGGCACGTTCGCGGCGCGAGGCGCGCTGCTCGACGTCTTCCCGCCCGACGCCCGGCACCCGGTGCGGATCGAGCTCGACGACTACCTCGTCCTCTCGATCAAGCGCTTCGACCCCGAGGATCAGCGGACGATCGCGGCGGTCGATCACGTCGCGATCCACCCCGCGCGCGAGGCGCTGCTCGGCCTCGAGGAGCGCACGCGCGCGCGCGCGAAGCTCCGCGAGCGCTGCGACGAACTCGAGATCCCGACGCGCCGCGCCAAGCAGCTCGTCGAGGATCTCGACGCTGGGCGCGCGCTCCTCGGCATCGACGGCTGGCTCCCCGCCTTCTACGAGCGCCTCGAGACGATCGTCGACTACCTCCCCGCGTCCGCCCGCTTCGCGTTCCTCGATCCGACCGCGATCGGCCGCGCCATCGAGGTCGAGCTCGACGGCGCGCGCGCCGACCTCGAGGCGAAGCTCTCCGAGAAGGAGGCGTGCTTCCCCGTCGAGGCGCTCTACGCGAGCGGCGAGGAGGCGCGCGCGCGCGCCGAGGCGTCGGGCGTGGTGCTCGTGCACCGCCTCGCCGTCGCGGGCGGGGCCGCGGACGCGGAGGGGCCCCTCGCGGCGTTCGAGGCCGTGGAGCTCGACGCGGTCCTCTCGCTCGGCGCGGAGGACCACGCGCTCCTCGTCGCCACGCTGGCGGCCCAGCGCGCGGGTAAAGGCAAGGACGACGCGCTCGCCCCGCTCGCGTCGCGGCTCGCCGAGTGGCTGGACGCGGGCTTGCGCGTGGTCGTCGCGGCGCGGACGCGCACGCAGGGCGAGCGGCTCGCGACGCTGCTCCGGGGCTACGGCCTTCGCCTGGCCCAGAAACCGGCGCCCTTCGATCCCGCGAGCCTCGAGGCGTCGCCCGGGGCCGGGATCGACCTCGTCATCGGCTCCGTCGCGAGCGGCTTCCTCCTCGCGTCGGCCGCGCTCGTCGTCCTCACCGAGGAGGAGATCTTCGGCAGCCGCGCGCACCGCAGGGCGGCGGACCGGCGCAGGCGGGGCAAGACGTCGGACGCGTTCCTCGAGGACCTGCGTCAGCTCGCGGTGGGCGACTACGTCGTCCACTCCGAGCACGGGATCGGCCGCTACCTCGGGCTCGAGAAGAAGGCCCTCGGGCGCACGCGGCTCGAGGAGCTGCGGGGGATGGCCCCCATCGTCGTCGAGGTGCTCGTCGTCGAGTACGCCGGCGGCGATCGGCTCTTTCTCCCGATCACGCGGCTGCACCAGATCCAGAAGTACGCGGGCGGGGAGAGCGCGCAGCCCAAGCTCGATCGGCTCGGCGGTCAGACCTTCGCGAAGACGAAGTCGAGGGTGCGCAGGTACGTCCAGGAGCTCGCGGACGAGCTCCTGCGCCTCTACGCAGAGCGCGCCGCGACGCGGCGAGCGCCGCTCCCGCCGCCCGACCGGATGTTCTCGGAATTCGAGGCGACCTTCCCCTTCGAGGAGACGAGCGATCAGCTCAAGGCGATCGAGGACGTGCTCGCGGACCTCGAGGCGGAGCAGCCGATGGATCGCATCGTCTGCGGCGACGTCGGCTTCGGGAAGACCGAGGTCGCGATGCGCGCCGCGTTTCGCGTCGCCCTCGCGGGCAAGCAGGTGGCCGTCCTCTGCCCCACGACGGTCCTCGCGCAGCAGCACTACCAGAGCTTCCTCGCGCGCATGCAGGCCTACCCCGTCCGCGTCGAGGTGCTCTCGCGGTTCACCGACAAGCGGCGCGAGCCCGAGATCCTCGCGGGGCTCAAGGACGGCTCGGTCGACGTGGTGATCGGCACGCACCGGCTGCTCTCGAAGGATATCCACTTCAAGGAGCTCGGCCTGCTCTGCGTCGACGAGGAGCAGCGCTTCGGCGTCACGCACAAGGAGCGGATCAAGAAGCTGAAGGGCGAGGTGGACGTCCTCACGCTCACGGCGACGCCGATCCCGCGCACGCTCCAGCTCGCGGTCGGCGGGCTGCGGGACCTCTCGCTCATCACGACCGCGCCGGCCGATCGGCGCGCCGTGCGCACGTTCGTCACCCGCTGGGACGACCACCTGCTCCGCGAGGCGATCCAGCGCGAGCTCGCGCGCGGCGGCCAGGTCTTCTTCGTCTACAACCGGATCGAGGGGCTCTACGAGCGCGCGGCCAAGCTCCAGGCGCTCGTCCCCGACGCGCGCATCGCGGTGGCGCACGGGCAGATGGGCGAGGGCGCGCTCGAGCAGGCGATGACGGACTTCGTCGCGGGGCGCTACGACGTCCTCGCCGCGACGGCGATCATCGAGAGCGGCCTCGACATCCCGCGCGCGAACACGATCCTCATCGACCGCGCCGACACCTTCGGGCTCGCGCAGCTCTACCAGCTCCGCGGCCGCGTCGGGCGCTCGCGCGAGCGCGCCTACTGCTACCTGATCACCCCGCCCCCCTCGACCCTGACGGACGAGGCGCGCGCGCGGATCGAGGCGCTCGAGCGCTTCAGCGAGCTCGGCGCGGGCTTCCAGGTCGCCTCGCTCGACATGGAGCTGCGGGGCGCGGGCGACGTCCTCGGCGCCGAGCAGAGCGGGAACGTCGCGCTCGTCGGCTTCGACCTCTTCATGCACATGCTCGAGGACGCCGTGCGCGAATTGCGTGGCGAGCCCGTCGTCCACGAGGTCGACACGGAGCTCAGCCTCGAGGCGCCGCTCTATCTCCCGGAGGGCTACGTCGAGGACGTGGGCCTGCGCCTCTCGTTCTACAAGCGCTTCGCGCAGGCCGAGAGCGAGGACGACGTCGTCGAGCTCGGGCGCGAGCTCGAGGACCGCTTCGGCCCGCCCCCGCCCGAGGCGCTCGTCTACCTGCGCGCGATGAGCCTGCGCCCGGCGCTCCGGCGCCTGCGCGTGCTCGGCTGCGAGGCGAGCTCCGAGCGGGTGACGCTCCACCTGCGCGAGGACACGCTCCTCGATCCGGCGAAGGTGATGGAGAAGGTCGCGAGGCCCAAGAGCCCCTGGAGGCTCTCGCCCGACATGAAGCTCACCCGGCGCTTCGCGGCGGAGCTCCCAGGCGAGAGCCTCGATCGGCTCGAGCAGGTGCTCCGCGAGGTGCGCGAGCTCGAGCGCGACGCGTGAGCGCGGGGCTCGATCGCGAGGCCCGCGCGGCGCGCGCCGCGCCGCCCGCGATCAGCAGCTCTCGCCGCCCGCGCGTCGGCAGCCGAGCAGGCTGCAGTACGCGCCCGGCCCGCAGCTCGCGCAGAGGCTCGCGCACGTCGTCCCCTCGCAGGTGCCGGCGCAGGCGCCGTAGCCCGTCTCGGCGAGGCAGGGCTCGCCCTCGGGCGCGGGGCGCGTGCAGTCGACGACGCTCGTGACCGTGCCCGGATCGCAGGCTCCGCCCCGGCACGCGGGGTTGGAGCAGTCGCGCCACCGCGCGCCGGTCGCCTGGCACGCGGGGAAGCGGCACGCGGACCAGTCGGTGCAGCTCGCGTCGCCGCAGGAGAGTCCGTCCGTCTCGCGCGCGCAGTCCTCGCGCTCGACGACGGTCGACGGGACGCAGCGCTCCTCCGCGCAGGTGAAGCTCGTCACCTCGCGGGTGCGCTCGCCTTGGATCGCGCACACGGGATCCCCGATCCACGTGCACGTCGTCCAGCTCCCGACGACGGGCGTGGGGCAGTCGTCGTCGAGGCGACACTGGACGGTCATCACGACCGTGGGGACGCAGCCGCGCGTCGGGTGGCAGATCTCGTTCGCGGTGCAGCGCTCGCGCCCCTCGCGGTAGACGCAGGTGCCGCCGCTGCAGGTGCCCTCGCCGCAGCTCGCGCTCGCCGGACAGTCCGCGTCGCTCGCGCAGAGCGGTGGGCAGTCGACGCACGTCGGGCGGCACGCGCCGCCGCGACACTCCTCGCCCTCGGGGCACGCGATCCCGACGCAGCCGGCCTCGAGGCCGACGACGATGACGCGATCCTCGGTGAGGGTCTCCCGGACGTGACGCGAGAGGAGCGTGGCGCCCCTCGGGTCGATGAAGGTGACGTCGACGTCGAGCGGCCCGAAGGGGACGTCGTCGACGATCGCGACGTCGTGGGCGTTAGCCCAGGAGCCCTCCGTCGCGATGCGCTCGCGCTCGGCGATCCGCTCCGCGCCCGAGCGCAGCACGACCCGCGCGCCGACGAAGTCGACGCCGGGGGCGAGATCGGTGACGACGCTGACGACCACCGTCGGCCCTCGCGCGGCGCAGCCGGAGGCGACGATCGCGAGCGCCGCGGCCGCGACGCGGAGGCGGCGCGGCGTCACTCCGTCGGGCTCAGTAGTAGGCGACGTCGTCATGGCAGCTCAGCTCGCGAGGGCGTCGATCCGTCTCGAGCGTCTCACAGTAGTGGTGGCCCTCGAAGCGGCACCAGCGCTCGGGGACGCCCCCGACGAGGCAGCCGCGGATCTGGCAGCGATCCACCTCGAGCGGCGCGTCGGGTCGGGTGATGGGAGCGGACGTGATGCAGCTCGCCCAGGACGTGCGCCGATCGACGTAGAAGGGGTGCTCGAGCGCGAACCAGCGCTCGCCCACCGCGCCGCCCGCGCACCCGCGCTCTCGGCAGAAACGGATCTTGAGGTGCAGGTCCGTGGCGGGGTCGCTCGCGAGCACGCTCCACGCCGCGAGCGTGGGCGCGTCGTCGAGCTCGACCTCGAAGCCCTCGTCGCTCCACGGCGCATCGAAGGGGTGCCCCGCCGCGCGCGCGGTCTGGATCGAGGCGACGCGGGCCTCGCCCGAGGCGGCGCGAGCGGGCAGCATGACCTGGAGATCGAGCACCGCCTCCGGCGCGCAGCCGAGCGAGGCGAGCCCGAGCGCCACGAGCGCGGCGCGCGCCGAGGTCGCGCTCCTCGTCACAGCGAGATCCTCCGCGCGAAGGAGGGCTCGACGCGGCCGTCGTCCCACGCGACGTAGCCGACGACGCTCGCGGCGATCGCGACGAGCAGGGCCCCGCCCACGCCGAGCGCGACGTGGAGGAGCGTGTCGTCCGAGCGCGCGGTGGGCGTGAAGACCAGCTCGAGGCGCGTGCTCGAGCCCTCCGCGAGGGTGCCCTCCCAGACGAAGGGATCGAAGCCGACGAGCTCGGCGACCAGCGCGTGCGCGGTGGGATCGAGCTCCACGAGGAGCGGCCTCCGGCCGTCGTCCGAGAGGGGCTCGCCGTCGAGGCGGAGGCGGATCCCCTCGCCGCGCTCGAGCCCCGCGATGGAGAGGTGAGCGAGGCGCGCCTGCTCCTCGTCGCGCAGCGACAGCACCTCGCGCCGCGCCTCGGGATCGAGCGCGTGCTCGCGCAGGAGGGTCGCGAAGGCGTCGCGCGCCTCGCGATGGCGACCGAGCCCACGGAGCGCGAGGGCGACGTTGCGGAGCGCCGAGGGCACGCGCGTGAGCCGGTAGGCGCGCTCGAAGGCGCCGAGCGCCTCGGCCCAGAGGCCCCGCTCGATCGCCTCGAGGCCCGCCGCGAAGAGGCGCCGCGCCTCCTCGGCCTCGGGGGTCGCCGCCTCGCGCGTCGCGGAGGCCTCGCGCGCTCGCCGGGGCTCGCTCCCTCGCCCGCGCTGCGCCCGCGCCAGCCCGGGGCTCGAGGCGAGCACGGCCAGGAAGAGCACGAGCAGCGCAGAGGCCACCGCGAAGCCGCGCGCCACCGTCGTCGGCCGAACCCGCGGCACCGTCATCCTCGCGCGCATCGGGAGCCGTAACGATAGCAAGAAGCGCCGCGCCTCAGCGCGGCCTCGCCTCCGGGGCGTCCTCGCCCTTCGAGGGCCGAACGAGGTGGACCACCTGGATGACCGCGATGAGCGCGTTCGAGATGATGAGCGGCCACTTCCAGCCGAGCAGCACGCCGTAGGCGACGAAGAAGAGGCAGCCGACGAAGTTGATCTTCCGGATCAGCCGGAGGTCCTTCGGCACGACGGAGAGGATGAGGAGCCCCATCGCGATGTAGCCGACCGCTTCGACGTGCATGCCCGTGTCGTTCGAGAGGAGAGGGGCGAGGCCCCGAGGGGGGCGCGAGTCAAGCACGATGACCTCGCGCGGCAAGCGGCGCGCTCGCGCTCCGGTCGGCGACGCGAGCGAGCTATCCTCCCGCCTCCCATGAGCGAGGTCGTCCACATCCGCGGGCTCGAGAAGCGCTACGGCAAGCACGTCGCGCTCGCGGGCCTCGATCTCACGGTCGGCGCGGGCGAGGTCTACGGCTTCCTCGGGCGCAACGGCGCGGGGAAGTCGACGACGATCCGGATCCTCATGGGGATCACCAAGCCCACGGCGGGCGAGGTGCGGATCTTCGGCGAGCGCTTCGATCGCGACGTCGTCCGCCTAAGGCAGCGGATCGGCTACGTCGCGCAGGAGCAGAGCTTCTACGGCTTCATGACGGCCGCGCGGATGGGGCGCTTCGTCCGCGGCTTCTTCCCGAGCTGGGACGAGGGCGAGTGGCGGCGCGTGGTGCGGCTGCTCGAGCTGCCGCTCGATCGGCGCATCGACGGCTTCTCGGGCGGCATGCGGATGAAGCTCGCGCTCGCGCTCGCCCTCGCGCACCGGCCGCCGCTCCTCTTGCTCGACGAGCCGACCGCGGGCCTCGATCCGGTCGCGCGCCGCGAGTTCCTCGACATCGTGCGGGGCGAGGCGAGGGGCCGGACGACCTTCTTCTCGACGCACCTCATCGACGAGATCGAGCGGGTCGCCGATCGCGTCGGCGTCGTCGACGGGGGCCGGACCGTCTTCGAGGGCAGCGTGACGGCCCTCGGCGATCGCGTGCGCCTCTTCGAGCGCCCGATCCAAGAGGGCGAGTCGCTCGAGGGCGTCCGCGCGCGCTTCGAGCCGCTCCTCGCCGCGCATCGGATCCGCCTCGCGCACGGCGAGGAGCGCGCGGGGGTCGCGCGGTTCACGCTCGAGAGCGAGGACCCGTCGCGCTTCGACGCCCTCGAGGCGGACGAGGGCTACCGCGCGGCGGAGGGGCCGCCCCTCACCGTCGTCCCGCTCGAGGAGGCCTTCATCGCGATGGTGCGACGCTCGTGAGGCGTGACACGGAGAGCGAACGCGCGCGCCCTCCGCGCGGCGAGGTCCGTCGATGATCCGCCGCCTCCAGGCGCTCGTCTGGAAGGAATTCCGCGAGCACGCGGTCCTCCTCGGCGTCGCCTCGCTCGCCCTCCCGTTCGCGTGGCTCTTCTTCGCGCTCGCGGCCTTCGGCGCCCCGACGACCGTCTCCTACCTCGAGATCCACGCGAATTTCATGCGCTTCGCGCTGATCCCGTTCGCCTTCGCGGTCGGCAACCGGCTCGTCGTCGCCGATCTCCAAGGCCGGTCGGGGCGCCTGCTCGAGGCGCTCCCGATGCGACGCGTGGAGCCGCTCGCCGTGAAGTGGACGCTCGGCGCGCTCCTCCTCTCGATCGTCGCGGGGGGCTCGATGGCGCTCGGGCTCCTGGTCGCCTCTCTCCGCGAGCCGATCGACCTCGGGCTCGTCGCGTCCCTCGTCGCGCGCACGTTCGGCTTCACGCTGAGCCTCTGGAGCTTCCTCTTCCTGATGGGGCAGCTCGGCAAGCTCCGCGTCCCGCTCTACCTCGCGCTCGGGCTCGCGCTCATCCTCCTCGCCTCGACGACCGAGCTCGAGCTCATGCGCTTCGGCCCCTTCGCGCTGATCGGCCCGGACTTCGCGGTCGTCCGCGACGGCGTGCCGTGGGCCCCGCTCCTCACGTCGCTCGCGATCGGCCTCGGCGCGCTCGTCGTCGTCGCGCTCCTCCAGCTCGTCCGCGAGGGCGGCCTCGAGGAGTCGCTCGCGAAGCCGATGACGTCGCGCGAGCGCGCGATGGTCGGCATCGCCGTCTGCGTCATCCTCATGGTCTGGTCCGGGCTCGCGCCCGAGCCCCAGCCCGCGCCCTACCGGATGAGCGGCGACTTCATCCTCCGCTCGACGCGCGCGCCGCTCGTCGTCGGGTACGGCTCCGCGGACGCGCGTGAGGACGCGGAGGCGCTCCTCGCGCGGCTCGAGCCCTCGCTCCTCGCGCTGATGGCGACGATGGGCTGGCCGGCGCTCCCCGAGGCGCGCGTGGTCCTCCGCACGAGCCTCGATGGCCGCACCTTCGAGCTCGCGCGCCTGCGGCCGGGCGACGGCGCGCTCGTGCGCGCGAACTTCCTCGCCGCGGCGAGCCCCGACCTCGAGGGCCTCGAGGCGGCGCTCGTCCGGGGGCTCCTCGACGATCGCACGAACCACCGCGCGGGCTTCGAGCCCCAGGCCTTCGTCCGCGCGGGGTTTCCTCTCTACTTCGCGCGCTGCGGCCCGCACCGTGCGGCGCCGGATCCAGGCTGCGAGCTCTCGGCGGCGCGGCGCGCGATGGCCGTCGTCGCGCTCTCGGGGCTCGGCTCGGCGGCCGCGCTCGGAGCGGGCCTCGAGGCCTTCGGCCGCTTCCGCGAGCAGGTGGGGGACCGCGTCTCCGAGAGCGCCGCGGCCTCGGGGATGGTCGCGCTCGCGCGCGCCACCTCCGGCCGAGGCCCCTCCGCGTTCGCCCGCGCGCTCTTCTCCGCGTGGGCCGCGAACGACTCGCGCGTCGCGCTCGAGGCGCTCCTCTCGCCGCCGCGCGCGCGCCTCCTCGCCTCGACGGGGATCGCGTGGGAGAGCCTCCTCGCGCTCTGGCAGGCCGAGCTCGCGCGCGAGGCGAGCGATCCCGAGGTCCACGCCATCGTCGAGCGCGTCTCGCCCCGCGCGAGCGCGAGCCTCGCGCTCGAGCGTGAGGGCGAGAGCCAGCGGACCCTCGCGATCGACGTGCGCGTGCCCTGGTCGCGCACGGAGGGCGTCGTCGTCACGGCCTGGACGGCGCCGCTCGGACCGCTCGACGAGCGCGTCGAGGAGCCCGACATGCGCCGCGACCAGGTCGTCCTCGGGCCGGACGAGCACGAGCGGCGGATCGAGCTCGCGGGGCGCTTCTCCGCGGGCGAGCGCGTCCTCGTCGCGATCGACGTCGAGGACCCGACGAGCGGCCTCGAGGCGCCGGTCCGCGTCCTCTCGAGCCGGAGGACCCTCGAATGAGGGCGTTCTTCACCCTCCTCGCGAAGGAGCTCCAGGGCCTCGCGCCGCTCGCGCTCCTCGGCTTCGCGCTCATCAGCGGCGATCTCGTCTCACGCCCGCTCACCGAGCGCATCGACGAGAACACCTACGACCACGTCGCCGGCATCACGCCGGGCGAGGGCGGCGCCATCGCCTTCCTCTTCTTCGTGCTCGCCTTCTTCGTCGCGTACGCGGCGTTCCCGCGCGAGCACGACGAGCGCACGATCGAGACGCTCTACGCGCTCCCCGTTCGCCGCTCGAGCATCTTCGCGGCGAAGGTGCTGGCCGGGCTCCTCGTCCTCACGGCGGCCGCGTTCGTCGGGCAGGCGACGAACTACGTCCTGCAGGCGCTCAACCCGAGCTCCATCGACGGGCACCAGTTCTCCCTCGGCCTCGTCCTGCGCGTGGCGACGCTCCACGCGGCCGTGGCCTGGGTCTTCTACGCGCACGGCCTCCTCGCGTCGGTGTTTCGGCTCTTCGGGGTCCTCCCGTACGTGCTCCTCTTCTTCGCGCTCCTGCTCGTCGAGCAGCTCGCGCCGAGCCTCGCTTGGCTCAACCCGGCCGCGATCGTGCGCTTCGAGTACGTGGGGAGCGCGATCGTCACGCCGAGCCTGCCGCTCGTCTTCCACCTCGCGCTCGCGCTCGTCGCGCTCCTCTTCGCCTACGTCGGGTGGATGGGCCCGCTCGAGCGCTTCCGCGAGCTCTTCGCGCGTCGCGGCACGATCGCGCTGCTCGCCTTCGGCTGCGGCAGCGCGCTCGTCCTCGCGTGCGGGCTCGGGATGCTGATCGTCTGGGCCGCCTCGAGCTACGACGGCCACCCGCCGGAGGACCCGAGCGTCGAGCGGCCCGTCGAGGAGCGCTCGTTCGGCACCTCCGAGGTGCGCTCGCGCCACTACGCGTTCGTCTACCCCGGCGGCCTCGAGGAGCCGGTGCTCCGGCTCGTCGGCCGCGCGGACGCGATCCTCGAGAGCGAGGGCGCGCTCCTCGGCGCGAGCGTGCCGCCCCTCATCACCGTCGATCTCGCCGAGGAGAGCGGCCACCACGAGGGGATCGCGGCGGGGACGCGGATCCGCATGGGCGTGGGCGGGCAGCCGGCCTGGCGCCTGCTCCACGTCCTCGCGCACGAGAGCGCGCACGTCCTTCAGGGCGAGCTCTCGCGCCGCTACCTGATGGAGCACGGCGCGACGACGCGCTTCCTCGTCGAGGGCGGCGCGGAGTGGGTCGCGTTCGAGACGATCGGGCGGAGCCCGAGCGAGCCGGGCGCGGCGCCCGCGATCGGGACGATCACCCGGGACGAGCGGCGCGAGGACGTGGAGCTGCGGCGCTTCTCGCGCGTCGTCGCGACCCTCGCGTGGGAGCGCCAGCGCGTTCGCCTCGAGGACACCTTCGACGACGCCTCCTTCCGCGCGCGCTTCGACACGACGCTCGCGTACCCCTACGGCGAGACCTTCACGGAGGCGATCGCGCGAGCGTGCGGCGAGGCGGCCGTGGGCGCGCTCTTTCGCACGTTCGGGCGGCCGGGCGCGCCGCAGAGCGCGAGCGGCGAGGCGCTCTATAGAGACGCCTTCGCCTCGATCGGCTGCGACGAGGAGCGGGTCCTCGCCGCGCACGACGCCTTGATGAGCGAGACCGCGCGGGAGGAGCGCGCGCTCCTCGACGCGGTGCCGCGTATGTCGGGGGGCGTCGTCGGCGTCGAGGGCTCGGACCTCGTCCTCGAGGCCACGCTCGATCGCGCCCCGCTCGCGCACGAGCGCTACCTCGCGCGCGTCCGGATGGGCCCGAGCGCCGACGACACCGAGGTTCGTGCGTTCGTCGGACGGCTCGCGCCGAGCGCGAGCCCGGACGCGCCTCGGCGGGTCCGCTTCCTCGTGCCGCGCCTCGCGGTGACGGGCGCTCGCTTCGACTTCCTCTTCTCGCTCGAGGTCGATCCCCGCGCCTTCCCGTCGAGCGAGCGCTGGCAGTCGGCGCCCGTGCCGACGCGGTGACGGCGCTCGGGCGGTGCCGCGGCGATGTCGCTTGCCACGCTCGGTCGGATCGGCTCCCATGGGCTCATGGCTTCTCGCTTCGATCCTCGCTCCCCGCGCGGGGGCTCCGCTCGCCTCGCCCTCGCCGCGTCCCTCGGCCTCTCGCTCGCCCTCGGCCTCGGCGGCTGCGACTGCGGAGCGCCGACCGGCGGCTGCGCCTCGAGCGCCGAGTGCCCCGCGGGCCAGGCGTGTATCGACCGCGTCTGCGTGGCGCGCGAGGACGCCGGCCCCCTCGACGGCGGCGCGCGAGACGCGAGCGGAGCGGACGCGCCGTTCCCCTCCGACGCCGGCTGCGTCGCGCCGCGGCTCGCGTGCGGGGAGGCCTGCTGCGCGGCGGGCGAGCGCTGCTACGCGGGGACGACGTGCATCCCCGATCGCGGCGAGTGCGCGAGCGGCGACGACTGCTGGTCGGACTCGCGCTGCGAGGGCGGGATCTGCGTGCCCTGGGGCACGCCCGCCGAGCCCAACCACGACGACCGCTGCACGCGCGCGATCGACATCGAGTCGATCGAGCCCGACGTGCAGTGCCGCTGGGTCGGGCCGCCCGATGGCGACCCGTTCCCGCTCTCCGTCCACGTGATGGCGACGCCCGTCGTCGTCGACTTCGACCTCGACGACGATCCCGCGACCCTCCGGCCCTCGATCGTCTTCACGACCTTCCCGACGGTGGGGCACTACACGAACCCCGGCGTGCTCCGCGTCATCGACGGCGCGAGCTGTGAGCAGACGTGGACCTCGAGCGTCGTCGCCGACGCGACGATGGCCCCCGCGCCGGTCGCGGTGGGCGATCTCGACGGCGACGGGAGGCCGGAGATCGTCGCGGCCGCGCACGGCGGAGGCGTGATCGCGTTCGCGTGGGACCCTGACGCCCACACCTTCGTTCGCCGCTGGCGCTCGGGCACGTGCGCGGGCGGCGCCCGCACCCCCGACGCGACGGGCGGCACAGACAAGTGGAGCGGTCCGTCGATCCACGACCTCGACGACGACGGCGTGGCGGAGGTGCTCTACGGCGCGACGGTCTACGACGCGGAGGGCTGCGTCCTCGACGCCTCGCTCGGCTTCCCCGCCTACAGCAAGGGCTACGTGCCCGTCATCGCCGACGTCGACGAGGACGGCAAGCCCGAATTGGTGCTCGGCAACGGCCTCTACGAGTGGTCGAGCGCGGGCTGGGTCGCCGAGCCCTACTTCCACGCGGACGGGCTCACCCCGGGGCAGGTCGCGGTCGCCGACCTCGGCGACTTCCCGCTCGCGAGCGGCGAAGACCGCGTGGAGATCGTCGTCGTCTCCGCGGGGCGCGTGCGCGTGCAGACCATCGAGGGGACGGTCGTCTTCGGCCCCTACGCGATCCTCGGCGAGGGCACGGGCGGCGCGCCGACGATCGCCGACTTCGACGGAGACGGTCGGCGGGAGTTCGCCACGGCGGGCGGGGGCGACTACGTCGTCTACGACCTCGACTGCGTGGGGACGCCCGATCCGAGCCGCTGCGCGTCCTCGCGCACCGACGGCGTGCTCTGGAACCAGCCCTCGCAGGATCGGAGCTCGAGCGTGACGGGCTCGAGCGTCTTCGACTTCGACGCGGACGGCGCGGCGGAGGTCGTCTACGCGGACGAGTGCTACCTGCGCATCTACCGCGGGATCGACGGCGTCGTCCTCTACAGCGCGCCGCGCTCGAGCGGGACGACCTACGAGAACCCGGTCATCGTCGACGTCGACGGCGACTTCCACTCGGAGATCGTCAGCTCGGTGAACGACTACGGCTCGATCGCCTGTCCCGCGACGGATCCGCTCCACCCCTCCACGGGCTACGAGCACGGCCACGGGATCGTCGTTCTGCGCGACGTCGAGGATCGCTGGGCGGCGTCGCGCCCCGTCTGGAACCAGCACGCGTACTCGGTGACGAACGTCGGCGATCGCGGCCAGATCCCCCGCTCGAGCGCCGCCTCGCTCAACTGGCGCGACCCGGAGCTCAACAACTTCCGCCAGAACGTCCAGGGTGAGCTCGCCGCGCTCGGGATCCCCGACCTGACGACGGCCGCCGTGAGCGATCGGCTCCGCGTCCCCTGCGACGAGACGGGGCACGCGACGCTGCGCGCGCGGGTCTGTAACCGCGGCGCCTTGCCGATGGCGGCGGGCTTCGTCGTGGAGTTCCGCGCGGGGGCCGCCGACGGCCCGGTGATGTGTCGCGTCGAGAGCCCGACCTTCCTCGGCGTCGGCGCGTGCGAGGAGGCGAGCTGCACCTCGCTGCTCCCCTCCGATCACGCCGTCGACGTCTACGTCGTCGCCGATCCCGACGGCAGCGCGGACGAGTGCTACGAGGGCAACAACTTCGGCCTCCAGCCGAACGTGGGCTGCGACACGGTCGACTGACGGCCGTCCCGCCGACGACGGCGGAAGAGCGCGAGTCAGGGCGACGGATTCGTGCTGCGAGCAGGAAGGCGCGTGAGGGATCGTCCGGCACCGCGACGATCTCGGCCCGCCCGCGCGGGGGCGCCCGGCCGGCTGGGATGGGCGCGGAGCGGCGCTAGGACTCCCCCGTGGAGCCCGACCCCCTCACCGATCCCCGCTGCCTCGTCACGACCGACGCGCTCGTCATCGACGGCGCCAACGGCGTCTGTCGCGACGCGCGGCTGGGTGAGGCGAGCGCCTCGCGCGCGCTCGCGTGGCTCCTCCTGGCCGCGCTCGTCTTCGCGGGCTGGCGGGCGAAGGGGATCACCTCGAGGCGTCGCGCCGCGCTCGTCGCGGTCACGGCCCTGCTCGCCGCGGCGCCTGGCTACCTCGCGCTCGCCCGCTCGCGCGCGGACGCGCCGTCGCGCGTCGCCCAGAGCGCGGAGGAGATCCGAGACCTCGAGCGCTCGATGCGGCGCTTCGCGCGCGCGCACGGCTGCGCGGTGGTCGAGGGCGACGCGTGCGCGGCGTGCGCGCCCATCGAGCGGCTCGCGCTCTCCGGCCTCTCGTGCGCGTCGCCCGCCGCGATCGAGCTCCGCGCGGACGCCCTCCACGGCGCGTGCGTCGAGCGCGGCGCGCGCCTCGTCTGCGGGGCCTCGCCGTGATGGTCCTCGCGTCGCTCCACCTCGCGCTGCCCTTCCTCGCCGCGTCGCTCGCGCTCGGCGTGCTCGCCGATCGGCTCCTCGGGGGGCCGCTCGAGGCGCTCGTCGAGGCGGCGCCCCGGACGGCCGACGCGATCGTCACGCGCGCGATCCTCCGCGTCGTCGTCGGGCTCACGCTCACGCTCGCGACGATCCTCACGCCGCTCGCCACCTGCGCGCTCCTCGCGCTCCACCTCCTCGCCCGCCGCGCTCGCGCGACGCGGGGCGCCGCGGTCCACGGCCTCGCCGATCACGGCGCGGCGCGCGAGGGCTGGCTCGGCCTCGTCCCGCTCGCGCTCGGCTGGCTGATCGTCGCCGCGCGCCCAGCGGTGCCGCTCTACTGGGACGAGCACGTCTGGCTCGCGAAGGCGCGCCTCGGGCCGCTGGCGCTCCGCGCGGCCGCGCTCGATCCGAGCGCGCCGATCGTCCCGCGCGGCTACCCCATCCTCGGCTCGCTGGCGGAGAGCCTCCTGGCCTCTGCGCGGCCGGAGCTCCCGGCGCTCGTCGCGGGCGCCTCGGCGCTCGTGGGCCTCTCGCTGAGCCTCGCGCTCGTGCTCCTCTCACCGCGACGTCGGCTCGCTTGGTTCGTCGCGCTCCTCACGATGCCGCTCGTCCTCGTGCACCTGCGGAGCGCGCACCTCGACCTCGTCGTCGGGCTCCTCGCGCTGGCGCTCCACCGCGCGCTCGAGCGCGCCCGCGAGGACGCGCGGGCGCTCCACGTCGCGATCGCGATCGCGTTCCTCCTCGCGGGCACGAAGGACGAGGGGATCGCCCACGTCCTCGCGCTCACGCTCGCGCACGTCGCCGCCTCGCCCGCGCCCCGCGCGCGCGCCCGCGGCGCGGCCCTCGTCGCGCTCTCCGGGCTCGCCTCCTTCGTCTCCTTCCGCGCCCTGCTCGCGCTCCACGGGGTCGCGGACGACGACCACGCGCTCTCCTTCGCCGGGCTCACCCGCCTCGCGCCGATCGCGCTCGAGCTCGCGCGGGCCGCGACGGATCTCGCCTCCTTCGGCCTCGCGTGGCCGATCACGCTTGGGCTCGGGGCCTTCGCGCTTGCGCGCCGCACGGACGAAGGTCGCGCGAGCGCCCTCGCGCTCCTCGCGCAGGCGTCGCTGCTCTCTCTGGGCCTGCTCGCCTCGACCGAGCGGCTCACCGAATTCACCCTCGAAGGCACGGTCGCCGCGCGGCTCCTCGTCCAGCTCGCGCCGATGGCCGCCTGGCTCGTCGTGTCCGTGATGTTCGAGCGCGAGGGGGCGGCGCGCGGCGTCGCGAGCGCGATCAGCGCCGCACGCTGAAGACGACGCAGGGCTGCCACTCGGGGTACGCGCTCGCGAAGCGCTCCTCGAAGCGCTCGGGGTGAGCCCGCGCGATCGCGCTCGCGGCGCCCTGATCGAGCGCGACGACGCGCACGCGCTCCTCGTCGATCCAGCGCAGGAGCGCGGCCTCCGTCGGCGGATCCTCGCCGAAGTAGGCGATGCGTCCGGTTCCGTCGCGCCGCGCGAGGCGGCCAGGCAGGCCGAAGCACGCGTCGTAGCCGAACGCCTCGTCGGGGCCGACCAGCGCCCGCGCGGCGCGCCAGTCGGCCTCCTCTGCGTCCATCGCGTAGGCCGTCACGCGCGCCTCGGGCGGGAGCGCGAGGAGCTCGAAGAGGCTCGGCCCGCCGTCGGTGAGGCCACGCCACGAGAGCCCGAGGCCGACGAGCGCGAGCGCGGCGAGCGAGAGCTCGAGGGCGCCCCGCAGGCGCGGCGAGAGCTCGAGCGAGGCGATCGCGACGAGCGCGAGGAGCGCGCCGGGGACGGCGATCGTGTAGCGCGACCAGAACGCGCCGGGCGAGGCGAGCGTGGCCGCGACGATCAGCGAGACGGGGAGCACGGCCGGCGCGATCCGCGCTCGGAGCCGCGCGCTCCTCGTCGCGGCGAGGCCGATCACGATCACGGCCGCGGGCAAGATCCCGAGCGCGAAGAGCGGCCCGAAGCCGCCGAGGCGCATGTCGAAGACCCACCGATCCGAGTCGATCGTCGCCCAGGACGAGGCGATCCGCGCGAGCCACCCCATCGAGCGGTAGGGCTCGGGGAGGTTGCTCGAGGCGAGCTCGGCCATCGACACGCGGCCGGGGAAGTGGAGCGGCCCGAGCGTGAGCGTCGCCGGCCAGATCGGGTTCCCGTGGATCGCCAGGTTCTCGAGGTACTTCCACGCGCCGATCGCGAGCGCGAGGAGCGCGCCGAGGAGCCCCCGCGCGAGGCGCTTGGCGCGGGCGGCGCGGACGACGAGCGTGACGAGCGCGACGAGGACGATCGGCGGCGCCGAGGGCTTGCTCCCGAGGAGCAGCCCCGCCGCGACGCCGGCGATGAGCTCGGCGCCCCCCTCGAGCCGCGCCGTGACGAGCACGAACGTGGCGAGGCAGAGGGCGGCGACGGCGACGTCGACGTACGCGGTCGCGAGCTGGAGCATCACGATCGGGAGCGCCGCCCAGAGGCTCGCGAAGGCGATCGCCTCCTCGATCGAGGCCTGGCCGCGCTGGACGAGGGCCGCGATCGCCACGACGCCGAGCAGGGCGAAGGGGAGCTGGCCCGCGTCGATCCACGTCTCGTCCGCGAGCGAGAGGCGCCACGCGACGAAGAAGACGTCGACGAGGCGCGGGTAACAATTCACGTAGATCACGCTCGTCGGGACGACGCGCAGCGTCCCGCTCCGGAGGGCGTCGTGGACGATCGGGAGGTGGTAGCCGAGCGCGTCCCACGCCCACGGCTCGAGCGCGCCCGCGGCGAGGACGGCGAGGCCGATCGAGCCGAGCGCGCCGAGCGTCATCGCGATCGCGCGCGGATCCTGGCCGAGCCGACGCGCCGCCCGCCCGAGCTCGGCGAGATCGGCCTCGACGCCGGCGAGCGCGCCGCGCCCGAGCGTCACGACCGAGAGCGCGCCCACGAGGAGGCTCGAGAGCACCCAGGCGGTGGGCGTGATCGCGTGGAGCCAAGAGAGCCCGTAGACGATCCCGACCGCCATCGCCGGCACGAGCACGAGCGCGGCGAGCGCGCGCTCGAGGACGCTCGCGTGGGGCGCGAGCCGCGCCGCGAGGATCACGGCCGCGACGGCGAGCGCACCGAAGGTGAGCGCGAGCACGACGCGAGCCTACCCCACGGCCACGCTACGCTCAGCGCGTCATCCAGCGTCCGTCGCGCACCGTGAGCAGCGAGTAGGGGAAGACCCACTGGAGCCCGATGAACGCGAAGAGCGCGTAGCCGACGCCGTAGAAGAAGTCGGACGCGCGCTCGCTCCGAAGCGTGTAGAGCGTCTGCACGACGGCCGAGAGCACGACGGTCGCGGCGAGGGTGCCGAGCGTCGAGGGGTCGTGCGCGATGCGGACGGCGAGGAGCGCGAGCCCTGCCCAGCCGACCGGGTACTGGGCCAGCTCGATGAGGATCTCCATCGTCGGCCACCACTGGTCGCGGCGCCGCCAGCGCCGCACGAGCAGGGGGAGCATCACGAGATCCTCGCGGATGTTGCCCCGCTCCCAGCGCACGAGCATGCGCGCCATGCGGCGCAGGTCCGTGGGCATGAGCGTCTCGACGACGGCCGTGCGCTGGTAGACCGAGCGGTGGCCGCGCCGAAGGAGCCAGGTCGTGAGGGCGCGGTCCTCCGCGATGGTGCAGGGCTGGCCGAAGAAGGTCTGCTTGGACCAGCCCTCGAGCACCTCGCGCACGGCGGCGAGCCGATAGGCGCTGAGCGCGCCGGGCGTGCAGAGCACCGCGCCGAAGCGAGACTGCGCCGCTCGCGCCAGATCGAACGTGATGAAGAAGCGCGCAGCGAGCAGGTGCGTGAGGAGGTTCGCGTCGCGGTTGAGCACGTTCACGCGCCCGGCGACCGCGGCGACCTCCGGATCCGCGATCATCGGCGAGACGATGGCGCGGAGCGCGCCCGGCTCGAGCTTCGAGTCCGAGTCGACGGTGACGACGAGCTCGCCGCGCGCGCGGAGAAAGCCCGCGAGGAGCGCCGCCCGCTTGCCCTGGTTGCTCGGCTGTCGGATCGCGATGACGCGCTCGGGCGCCTCCCTCGCGACGGCCTCGATGTGGGCCCACGTGTCGTCCCTCGAGCCGTCATCGATCGCGAGGACCTCGAGCCTCTCGGCCGGGTAGTCGCTCGCGAGCGCGGAGCGGAGCGCGACCTCGACGGCCGCCCCCTCGTTGTAGGCGGGCACGATCACCGTGAGCATCGGGAGCGCGCGATCCTCCGCGGCGCGGACCGCGCGGTAGCGGAGCGCGTGGAAGAGCGTGAGCAGGAAGTAGGTGGTCGCGATCACGCCGAACGACGTGAGCACCGCGATGAGCGCCGTCGGCCGGTTCGACGAGGAGAAGAGCGCCGCGGCGCTGTGGACCACGAGGTCGAGGAAGACGCCCAGCGTCACCGTCGCGACGACGAGCCGCCAGAGGAGCGCGGACCTCGGCCAGGGGCCGAGCGGCGCTCGGGCGCCCTTCGCGTCGAGCGTCGCCCGGTCGGGGCCGCGCTCGAGCGAGGGCTGGGTTGTTGCGAGGGGGAGCTCGGCGACGCCGAAGGCGCACGCATCTTTGCCCTCCTCGAAGCGATCGCTCGGCGCGAACGCCGGCGAGCTCGGAGAGGGTGCGATGAGGGCCAAACTTGGCGCGTCAGCAGACGAAGCAGCGGAGTTGCGCATAAATCGTGTGCGAGTGACCCGGACTGGAGGCGCTCCTTACCAGACGCCGCGCCGAGCGCTCGTCGCGCGCCACGGGCGCCGCGACGGGTTGGCGCTCTCAGCGGAAATTCGTGTGTGAGATCGAACAGTTACGAACCGTCGTCGCGTTCTCGGTGATGGCGCATCCGGGCTCGCGGAGCGCCGCGAGGTCGAGGTCCTCCGCGTACGCGACCGGAGCTCCGTCCCGTCGGAGCTCGAGCTCGATCACGCGGTCGTCCTCGCGGCGATCGGCGCGGAGCGACCAGCGGTGGGTGCCCTCCACGTCCGCGACGTGGACGCGTCGAAGGAGGCTCGCGCCGCGCGCGAAGCTCACCCAGTCGGGCGCGATCGTGATCGTGAGCGGCAGGTCGGCGGCGCCGATCGTGAT
The DNA here is from genome assembly GCA_039809495.1 of Sandaracinaceae bacterium. Lineage (GTDB taxonomy): Bacteria > Myxococcota_A > Polyangia > Polyangiales > Sandaracinaceae > JAFLCL01. The sequence continues at coordinate 32,698 of JBDHVC010000014.1, read as the reverse complement.
CGTGATCGCGTCCTCGGGCGGCAGCGTCGCGTCGAATTCGAGCTCGCGCGGCTCCTCGCGCCCGGGGCCTCGCGCGCGGACGATCCGCGCTCCCTCGCGCGTGAGCGCTTCCGTCCACGCGATCGACTCGCCGCGGGCGAAGGTCCCGAGCCAGTCGTGCTCGACCGCGACGTGGAGCTGCGAGCGGTACTGCGCGATCGCGGCGCGAGCGCGCGCGCCGCCGTCCGCCGCGACGAGGTGCTCGTTCGGCGCGTAGGCGGCGATCGGCGCGGGGAGAGGCGGGTACGGCGTGCCGAGCACGTCCCCGATGGGCGCGCAGGGCTCGCGCGGGCGATCGCCGTTGGGCCAGCAGCCGCCCTCGTGGACGAGGGCGCGGTGGACGCGCGGGAGGCGCTCGAGGCGGGCGCGCTCGAGGGCGCGTCGCAAGAGGACGTACGTCGTCGCGTGATCGGGGTGCTCGTCGATCGGGTGCGAGACGTAGATGTCGCTCGGCCGCTCCGCCTCGAGGAGCGCCGCGAGATCCCCGATCGCGCTCGAGGCCGTGTAGGGCGCGGGCTCGCCCGTGCGCCGCGTGTGCTCGTCGACGTGCCCCGCGCCCTCGGCCGCGTACGTCGTCTGCCCAAGACCACAGGCGCCGTCCGCCATGCGCCGCTCGAGGGGCGCGAGCGGCGTGGCGCCGAGCTCCGCGAGGTGGCCGTCGGGGTAGCCGAGGAAGTGGACGCGATCGGCGGCGACGCCGAGCTCGGCGAGGCCCGCGATCGACTCACGCTCGCGGAGGTAGCCGTCGCGCTCGCAGCCGAGATCGCCGTTCGTCATCACGACGACGGAGACGGGGCGACGCTCGCTCACCGCGCGCCGGATCGCCTCGGCGCCGAAGAGCACCTCGTCGTCCGGGTGGGGCGCGAGCACCCAGAGCGGTCCCGGAGCCTCGCTCGGCCGGGCGCGCGGGCGAGCCGTCGCGCCGCCGCACGCGGCGAGCAGGAGCACCGACGAGGCGATGATCGAGAGGCGCATGGCGGAGGCTCGCTCTACCACGCGGACGCGGCGCGCGACGGGCGCCCCTGAGCCCCCCAGCCGCTCCGCACCAGCCGCGCCGCCTAGCCGCGCCGCCCGAGGCGCGCGCCGACCGCGCGCGGCCTCCGACCGGGGCTCGCCGCTCCTCCGCTCCGCAGCGCGTCGAGGATGCTCCGCGCCGCGCGGCCCTGGCGCGTCGCGCGGCGGTGGTAGAGGCAGGGCGCGAACGTGTGCTCGCTCCCCTCCACGAAGGGGAGGACCACGAGCGTGCCCCGCGCGAGCTCGCGCCGGACGAGGTCGCGCGGGATCCACCCGAAGCCGATGCCCGCGAGCAGCGCGCGCTTCTTCGCCTCGAAGTCGGCGAGCGTGACGAGGCCTCGCGGCGCGAGCCCGGAGGTGGGGAGCGCGAGGCGCGGATCGTTGCCCCCGACGTGGAGAAAGACGTGCGCCTCGAGGTCCTCGCGCCCGAGCCGCCGCCCCAGGCGCGCGAGCGGGTGCGTGCGGCGCGCGACGAGATCGACCCGGAGCGGCGCGAGCGGCTGACCGAGGAGCCCCGCCGTGCGCGGCGCGAGCACCGCGATCATCAGGTCGGCGTCGGTGCGCTCGAAGAGCTCCTCGACCGCGCCGAGGTGCGCGCTCTCGACGCTGATGCGCGTCGAGGCGCCGGCCCGCACGAGCTCGAAGCACGCGCGCAGGAGCGGCGCGCTCTCCACGATGCCGTCGAAGACGATGCGGAGCGAGGGCTCCCAGCCCGTCCGCATCTCCTCGCAGGCGAGGCCGAGCTCGCGCTCCGCCGCGAGGAGCCTGCGCGCGTGCTCGAGGACGCGCTCGCCCGCGGGCGTGAGCCGGAGGCGGTAGCCGCTCCGATCGAGGAGCGTGAGCCCCGTCTGCTCCTCGAGCGTGCGGAGCGCGTGGAGGATCGACGTGTGGGACTTGTGGAGCGCGGCGGCGGCCGCCTCGAGGGTGCCCGCGCGGGCGAGCGCGTCGAGCGCGCGAGCGTGATCGAGCGTGACGAACACGGGGGTGGCGTGATTGTGCGCCATGTCGACAAAGATCGCGCGATCATTGTCGTATCTCGCCGCGGGGGCCGTCGTAGGCTCTCTCCTCATGAACATCCCGTACGTTCGCGGTCGCGTCGCGCTCCAGGCGCACGTCGGAGTCCCCGAGGGCACCATCGAGGAGGAGTACGGTCGGGGCGGCTTCTTCGGCCCCTACGCGCACCTCTACCGCGAGCGGCCGCCCGTGGAGTGGACGCGCATCGAGGGCCCGCTCCGGCCGCGCGCCTACGATCTGCGCGAGGCCTTCGGGCACGCCGAGGACGGCGACTACCTCGCGTGGCGCGTGCCGATCCTCGAGAACGCGGACGTGCGGCTCGCGGTCGCGACCGTCGCGCAGCCCATGCCCTACCTCTACCGCGACGCCGACGGCGACGAGGTCTTCTTCGTCCACGAGGGCGCGGGGCGCTTCGAGACGGACTTCGGCGCGATGAGCTACGAGAAGGGCGACTACCTGGTCCTCCCGCGCGGCACGTCGTTCCGCTTCGCGCCGACCTCGGTCACGCGGCTGCTCGTCATCGAGACGCGCTCGCGCGTCGAGTTCCCCGAGCGCGGCGTGCTCGGCCAGCACGCGCTCTTCGACCCGGCGATCCTCCAGGTGCCCTCGCCCGACGAGCGCTCCTCCATGCAGCCGAACGCGCGGGGCGAGTACGAGCTCCAGATCCGGCGGGAGGGCGAGATCACCAAGGTCTTCTATCCCTACTGCCCGCACGACGTCGTCGGCTGGAAGGGCACCCTCGCGCCGATGCGCCTCAACGTGCGCGACATCCGGCCCGTGCTCTCGGACCGCTACCACCTCCCGCCGACGGTCCACGCGACCTTCCTCGCGGAGAACGCGGTCATCTGCACGTTCCTCCCGCGCCCGCTCGAGAACGGCGATCCGAAGGCCGTGAAGGTGCCCTTCTACCACTCGAACATCGACTACGACGAGGTGATCTTCTACCACGCGGGGCAGTTCTTCAGCCGCGTCGGCGTCGGCGCGGGCATGCTCACCTTCCACCCGCAGGGCATCCACCACGGCCCGCAGGGCGGCGCCGCGGAGCGCTCGAAGGGGGTGACGCACACCGAGGAGATCGCCGTCATGCTCGACGCGCGTCATCCTCTACACCCGACCGAGGAAGCCACGCGCGTCGAGAACCCGGACTACTGGAAGAGCTGGATGCCGCGCTGAGCGTCGCGGCCGAACGAGGAGACCGAGACATGAGCCAGACCGCACAGCCCAACCCCACCGGCCTCGTGGGCATCGACTTCGTCGAGGTCACCTCGCCGGACCCGGACGCGCTCCACCGCCTGCTCGTCGCCTTCGGCTTCTCGCGCACGATGCGGCACGCGAGCCGCGGGGTGGATCTCTACGAGCAGGGCGACATCGCGTTCCTCCTGCGCCACGAGCCCAGCTCGTTCGCGGCGCGCTTCGCCAAGGCGCACGGCCCCTCGATCTGCTCGATGGGCTGGCGCTTCGTCGATCCGGCGAAGGGGCTCGAGGCCGCGAGGAGCCGCGGCGCGCGGCCCTTCCTCGAGGGCGACCTCGTCGACACCGAGGGCAAGCACGTCCCGGCGATGGTCGGGATCGGCGAGAGCCTCATCTACCTCGTGCCCGGCGAGGCCGGGAAGGCGGGCGACCCGAGGCGCTGGGCGAAGCTCGGCTTCGCCGCGCACCCCGAGCCCGTGAAGGTGCCCTCGAAGGGCTTCGTGCTCATCGACCACCTCACGAACAACGTCGAGAAGGGCACGATGAAGACGTGGTCCGACTTCTACAAGGACGTCTTCGGCTTCACCGAGATCCGCTACTTCGACATCAAGGGCGTCAAGACGGGCCTCGTCAGCTACGCCCTGCGCTCACCCGACGGCTCCTTCTGCATCCCGATCAACGAGGGCACCGACAAGAAGAGCCAGATCAACGAGTACCTCGAGGAGTACAAGGGGCCGGGCGTCCAGCACATCGCCTTCCTCACGAAGGACATCCTCTCCTCGCTCCACGCGCTCGAGGGCACGCACGTCGAGACGCTCGACATCGACGACGAGTACTACGCCGAGGTCTTCGATCGGGTGCCGAACGTCACGGAGGATCACGCGGAGCTCCAGCGCCTCAAGGTGCTCGTCGACGGTGACGACGAGGGCTACCTCCTCCAGATCTTCACGAAGAACGTGATCGGCCCGATCTTCATCGAGATCATCCAGCGCAAGAACCACCTCGCGTTCGGCGAGGGCAACTTCGGCGCGCTCTTCCGCTCGATCGAGCGCGACCAGCAGAAGCGCGGCTACCTCGACAAGGACTGACGGCGCGCGGCCCGCGCACCGCGCGATCGACGGACGAGCGGCGTGAGCCCGTCGAGGGCCACGCCGCTCCTTCGTGTGGGCGCTCGCGCACCCGCCCCGAGCTCGGCCAGAGGCCAGCCGCCGCCGCGGCTCGGCGGCGCGGATCCGCCGTCAGTGTGACGAACGAGTCGCGGTCGGCCGCCGCCTCGCACGATCGGCGCGTCTCGCCGGGGCAAACCGAGGCGCGTCTGTGTCGTCCTGTGCCTGCGCGGCTGGCTCACGCCTTGCGTTGGGCCCTCGTGCCCCCGCCGAAGCGCTGCCTCGAACGGCGGCAGTCGTGGGCTCGCGTCGACGTCAGTCGTGGGTGCGGGCGACTCGGGGGTTGGGTCCATCAGAAAGGAAGAGTCCATGGGCTTGTTCTCACTCGAACGGCGATCCCACACAGGCTCGCTCGCCACGGCGGAGGGGCCGATCGTCGCCGCGCTCGCGCGAGCGGTCTCGAGCGGACCTTCGCGCGCGGTCCTCGTCGTCGCCGCCGTGATGGCGTCGACCGCCTGCTCGGAGCCCGAGCACGTCGAGACCGACGCCGCCCTCGCGGTCGACGCGGGCGCGCGCGCCGACGGGGGTGGCGACCATGACGGCGGGCCGGAGATCGACGGTGGGCGGGAGGTCGACGGGGGTCGCGACGTCGACGCCGGGGGCGCGGCCACGCTGCGCTGTAGGAGCGATCGTCTGGCGAGCACCGACCCGAGCTGCGCGAACAGCCCGAGCAGCATCATCGTCTTTCGTGACGCGCTCCCCGGCGGCGTCTTCTCTGCTCGCGTGACGCCCCCCGACACGCGCTCGATCCCGCTCGATGGCTGCACCGGAGTGCTCGACGCGACGCCGCCGTGCGTGTGCGACCCGGGGCTCTACTGCCACTCGGACGGAACCTGCAACACGACGCCGGAGGATCCGGGGCGCGACGTCGGCCCGATCGACATCCTCGTCGGCGGCTTGCGTCTCGGGCACCTCGAGTACGTCGAGCGCGGGCAGGTCTACGCCGCCGCTGACGACTTCCCCGCGGGGGCGACGGTCTTCTGGGAGGCGAACGACGTGGTCGAGGCGCGCGGCGCGCGCTTCGCGATCTCCGGGCTCGCCCCCACCCCGATCGTCGTCTCCTCGTTCGAGCACGTGCTCCTCCAGACGGCTCGCGTCCGCGAGGATCTCGCGCTCCGCTGGAACGCGGGGGAGGACGACCAGGTGGTGGAGCTCTCGTTCGGTCTCGCCGGGGCCTATGCGCGCTGCGCGGCGCGAGACGACGGCGAATTCACCATCCCGTGGACGCTGATCGACGCGATCTTCCAGGCCAACGGCGGCCCTGGGGAATTCCTCGTCAACGCCGATCGCGTGCGTCGCTCGGCGTGGTCGACGAGCGAGGGTGACGTCGACCTCGTCATCCTCTCGCGAGAGGCGCAGTCGTTCACGTTCGCGCCCTAGCGCGCCCTCGGGCGCTCGGCTCGGGCCGACCCGCCGCGAGCGAGAGGCCGTCGCCGCGTCACCCGCGGTGTCGGCCTCTCGCCGCGCCTCCTCGCGGTCGGCTCCTCCGCGCGCGCTGTCAGCCCTTCGCCAGCTCCTCGCGCTTTCTGAGCTCCTCGAGGGCCGCCTCGAGCTCGGCCATCTCCGCCGTGCTCATCTCCTCTCCGCTCGCCTCGTTCGCGCTCTCGACGCGCGCCTGAGGCACCGCGGGCGCGTCGGCGACGAGGCCCATCTCGCGCTTGAGCGCGTCGAGGTCCGCGTCGGCGCCGGCCGTCATCTCGAGGCGCGCGAACTTGTTCTTCAAGAGATCGCCGGACGTCTCCTCGTCGAGCTCGGTCTGCGCCTCGACCTCCGCCTCGCGCTGCTCGATCTTCTGCTCCATCCGGCTGAACGCGTCGAAGGCGCTCGTGTCGGAGAGCTTGCCCATCGCCTTCTGGATCTCCTCCATCGCCTTCGCGCGGTTGTTGCGGGCGATGAGGAGATCCTTCTTGCGCTTCGCCTCGCCGATCTTGTTGTTGAGCGCCTGGAGCGCGAGCTTCACCTGGTTGACCGCGGCCGTCTGCTTCCGGTACTGGTCCTCGTAGCCCGTCGCGAGCTGCTCGTGCTCCTTCTTGCGCATGAGCGCCTCTTTGGCGAGCTCGTCGTCGCCGGCGCGCACGGCGAGCATCGCCTTCTTGTGCCACTCGTCCATGACGGACTTCTCGCCCTGCCACTGGCGCTCGAGGCGCTTCTGGTCGGCGATCGCGATCGCGACCTGCTTCTTCACCTCGATGAGCTGCGTGTTCATGTCGAGGATGATCTGATTGAGCATCTTCTCGGGGTCTTCCGACTTCGAGATGAGGTCGTTCAGGTTGCTCTTGATGAGCGTCGCGATGCGATCGAAAATACCCATGTTCGTCAGTCCCTTCGTCGTGGGTCGGGCTTCTCTCGAGGCTCAGGCGCGAGGGGGAGGCGCGGACCCGCGCGTCCGGAAGCGCCCGAGGCGCTCGTGGTTCTTGGCGATCGCGACGGAGAAATCGTCGAGCGTCGCGACGAATTCGGAGTAGTCGAGATCCTCGAGGCCGTGCGCCGCCGTGAGGACGATCTCCTCTCCGCTCGCGGCTCGGACGAGCCCGTAGGCGCCGTGGAGCATCTCGCTCGCGTTCAGCTCGAGCAGCGTCGCGAAGAGCGACTCGCGCGAGGCGGCCGGGACGTCGGCGAGATCGAACACCTTCATGTGGAAGAGCAGGAGGCCGTCCGCGAGGCGCACCGCGATCGACTTCGTCTCGGTGTTGCGATCACGGACGATCCAGGTGTCGTCCTCGAGCTCGCGGTGGGGATAGGGGCTACGCCCCAGATAGGCCTCGACGTCTTCGCGGGTCCGCATGCGGCGAGGGTACCCGATCGCGGCGCGGCGAGGATCGGCAACTCACGGTGGCGCGGAGCCTCGCCCGCGATCGGGCGCCCCCGCGAGCACGCGCAGGCGCGCGTGCGGGGGCAGCTCGAAGGTCCGGACCGGAGCGGGGCGCGCGCCCTCGAAGACGAGGAGGCGATCGCCCTCGCGCGTGACGAAGAAGGTGCTCGAGGGCGCCATCGGCCAGAAGCAGAAGGCGTGGAGCAGGGCGTCGGCCGGGGTCGGCGCTTGGGCGGCGCTCACCGTGCTGTTCGACCGGCAGAAGCCGGACACCGTCAGGATGGGCACGACGGAGCGGCCCGCGGCGCGGCAGATGACGACGAGCGAGACGTCGGTGCTCGGGGTCGGGCCGCGCGGGTAGGGCTCGTCGCTCGCGCGCTTGGGCGCCCCGCCCGCGGCCGGGATGTCGGGCTCGAGGGGAGAAGGGGTCGTCTCTTCGGTGTCGAAGCGCAGCGCGAGCACGCACTCGTCGGGCGGAGGCTCCGCCCGAGGGCTCGTCGCGTCCGGCGTCGGCGCGCCGCCGCAGCCCGCGAGGGAGACGACGGCGAGCGCGGCGGCGAGCGCGAGGGTGGCGGTGGTGGCGCGCACGCTCAGCCTCCGTCGACCCGGATGTGCCGGAGGATGACGCCGCCCGCGCCGACGACGATGACCCAGCGATCGATGCTGCGCACCGCGCGGAGGCTGACGATGCCGACGTCCAGATCGACCGGGCGCCACGCGCCGTCGTCGGTGCGCGCGAACGCGACGCCGAGATCGCCGACGGCGAGGGGGCGGCCGTCCGGCCCGCGCCCGATCCCGTTCAGCGTCGCGGTGCCGAGCGCCTCCTCGGCGACGCACGAGCCGTCGGGATCGATCCGGACGAGGGCGCCGGCCTCACCCACGGCCCACGCCGGCCCGCTCGGATCCTCGCGGACGACGGCGCGCAAGGACAAGGCGCGCTCACAGCGCGTGACCCGCGTGCCCTCGCGCGTGAAGCGGACGACGACGCCTCCGTCGCCGACCGCGAGCGCGTCCGAGGGGGTGCCGGTGAGCCCCGCGAGGTTCTCGACGTCGGGGACGCGCGTCACGGCGATCGCGCTCGGCGTGCCGCGCAGCACGGTGCCGCCCGTGCCCACGGCGAGGAAGTGACCCTCCTCGGCGACGACGCCCCGCAGGCCCGCGCTCGTGTGCGAGTCGACGAGCTCCGCGCCCTCGAAGCGGATCCGGACCATCGCGCCGTCGTCGCCGACCGCGAGGAGCGAGCCGTCTCCGAGGCTCGCCACCGCGCCGAGCGCGGACTCGGTCGGGCTCGGATCGAGCTCGAAGCCCGCCTCGCGCTGGCGGATCAGCTTGCCCCAGTCGCCCACCGCGACGAGCGCGCCGCCGATGTCGGCGACGTCGCGGAGCGAGGCGATGGGCCCGCTCACGCGCGTCTCGAGGTGATCGCTCACGACGACCGCGAGCCGCCCGCTCGAGCCGACGATCCACGTCGCCTCGTCGCGCGCGCCGCTCACGCCCGTGAAGACTCCGTCGAAGCCCGAGGCGAGCTGGACGCTCCTCCGCCCCGAGACGAGCCGCACCTCGCCGCCCGCGCCGACGACGACCGTGCGCCCGCGATCGCAGCCGATCGACGTGAACATGGCCCGCGTCGCCGGCTCGAGCGCGACGGGGCGAAAGCCCTCGCGCGTGCGCCGGAGGAGGGTGCCCTCGTCGCCCGCGACGTAGAGGCTACCCTCGCAGCCGCCCACCGCTCGCAGCGTCTGGACGCTCGGCGGCGCGAGCCGGATCGCGCGCCCATCGCGCACCTCGATCAGGGTGCCCGCCTCGCCGACGATCGTCGCCACGCCGCCGCGGACGTCGATCGCGAAGAGGTCGGGGGTCCCCTCGACGGGGATCGGGAGCACGCGGTCGCCGAGCAGGCGCAGGATCACGCCCTCGTCGCCGACGGCGAGCTGTTCCGTCGCTGAGAGCGCGGCGACGGCGCGGAGCGTCGTCGTCAGCCCGCTCGATACGAGGCTCGGCCCCTGCGCGGAGAGACGGACGATCGCGCCGTCCTCACCGACCGCGGTCGCGTCCTCGGCGCCCGTCCACGCGACGCCGAAGAGGCTCGCGCGCGTACCGGTCGGCCAGGTGCGGAGCTCGCGATCCCGAAAGCGCGCCGCGAGGCCGTTCGCTCCGACCATCGCGACCAGATCCGGCCCCGCCGCGGCGACGGCGTTCCACTGCGGCATCACGCGCGGGAGCGGGTTGAGGAACGCCCAGCCGGCGCGGTCGTCGTCCGCCCCGAGCGCGCGCGTGCGCGGCGGCGCGGGCTCGGGGAGCGCGATGGTGTCTGGCTCCTCCTCGGGCTCGCTCGGCGGCTCCCGCCCGAGCGACGCCCAGGCGACGAGCGCCGCGACGACGACGACGAGCCCGCCGAGGACGAGGGGCGCGCTGCCGCGCCTCGGCGCGAGGCTCGCGGCCTCGTCCTCGTCGTGGTGGGCGTCCGGCGCGGCCGCTCCGTTGCCGTCCGCGGGGGTCGCGGGGCGCGTGCGATCGAAGCCGCTCACGCCGTCGATCACGGCCGGCAGCGCCCGCGCGGGGGCGGGCGCGTCGGTCAGCTCGACCGGCCGCTCGAGGCCCATGAACGGCGCGAGCGCCTCGGCGACGTCGCGCATCGTGCTCGGCCGCGATGACGCCTCCTTGCTCATCATGCGATCGAGCAGGAGCTCGAATTCGGGCGGCACGTCGCGTCGCCAGATCCCGATGGACGGCGGGGGCTCGGTGCAGATCTTCACGACGAGCATCGGGTAGGAGTCGTCGTCGAAGGGGTGATGCCCGGTGAGCATCCGAAAGCCCATGACGCCGAGGGCGTAGATGTCCGCGCGCCGATCGATCTCCTTGCGGCCCTGGGCCTGCTCGGGGGCCATGTAGTAGGGCGTGCCGACCGTCGCCCCCGTTCGCGTGCGCGCGTCGATGGGCGCGGCGCGGTAGCGCGCGACGCCGAAGTCCATGACCTTCACGCGCTCGCTCCCCCTCGTCTCGTCGACGAGGAAGACGTTCTCGGGTTTGAGGTCGCGGTGGATGATCCCCTTGTCGTGCGCGACGGCGACGCCCTCGGCGATCGCGTGGAGGACGCGCGCGACGCGGCCGACCTCCATCGGGCCGTCGGCCTGGAGCACGCGCGCGAGATCGCGGCCGAGGAGCAGCTCGAGCACGAGGTAGCGCGCGCCGTCCTCGAGCGTCCCCGCGTCGTACACCTCGATGACGTTCGGGTGCGAGATCGCCTCGAGCGCGTGCGCCTCGCGCCGAAAGCGCGCCTCGATGTCCTCGTCGTTCGCGAGGTACGCGTGGAGCGTCTTCACCGCGACCTTGCGGTGTCGGAGCTCGTCCTCGGCCTCGTAGACGACGCCCATCCCGCCCTCGGCGAGGCGCCTCGTCACGCGGTAGCGCGCGCTCAGCGTCCGCCCCTCGAGGCTCGCCGACGCCTCCCTCTTCGCGCGCTCGCCCGGCTCGGCGCCGCTCGCCGAGGCCACGGTCGCGTCGAGCGCGCTCTTCGTCTCTTGGGCCAACGCCGAGAGGATACGCGAGAAGCGCGCGCAGCGGTGGCGTCCGCGCGGGCTCGCGCCACACTCGAGCGCGCGCCGGCCTCGCCGCGACGACGATCCTCGAGCGCGCGGAGGAGCAGCTCGGCGTGGACGATTTCGCGAAGCTTCGGCTCGACGTCGATCGGCTCGGGCGCGCGCTCGGCGCCGCGATCCGCGCCGTCTCGGGCGAGGCGCTCTACGGCGTCGAGGAGGAGATCCGCGGGCTCGCGAAGGCGCTGCGCCACGGGCCGGACGCGGCGAAGGAGGCGCGGCTCCGCGCGGTGGTGTCGGGCCTCTCGGTCTCGGACGCCGAGGGCGTGGCGCGCGCGTTCGCGATCTACTTTCACCTCGTGAACCTCGCCGAGGAGCGCCACCGCGTGCGGATGAACCGGGCGCGCGAGGCGACGACGAGCCTCGACGCGCCGCGGAGCGAGAGCTTCCGAGCGCTCGTGGGCGAGCTCGCGCGACGCGGCCACGACGCCGCGAGCGTCGCGCGGCTCCTCACGCGGGTGGAGCTCGTCTCCACGTTCACCGCGCACCCGACCGAGTCGCGCCGGCGCACCGTGCGCTTGCACCTCAACTCCCTGCGCCGCGTCCTCGACGGCCTCGAGGGCGGCGCCGCGAGCGAGGACGAGCTCGAGGCGGTCGTCTCGCTGCTCTGGGCCACGGACGAGCTGCGCCAGGTGCGCCCGAGCGTCGAGGACGAGGTGCGCGCTGGCCTCGCGTACCTGCCGACGACGCTCGCCGCCGCGCTGCCTCGCGTCGCGGCCGGCCTCGAGCGCGCGATCGAGGAGCGCTTCGGCGAGCGCGTGCGCGTCGCCGCGCCCGTCTCGTTTCGGAGCTGGATCGGCGGCGATCGCGACGGCAACCCCAACGTCACGCCCGACGTGACGAGCTGGGCGCAGGCCTACGCGAGGGAGCGGGGCGTGCGGATGGCCATCGAGGACGTCGAGCGGCTGATCGAGGCGCTCTCGGCCGCCGATCGCTGGGTGGAGGCGCCGCCCGCGATCGCGGCCGCGCTCGAGGCCGCGAGGGACGTGCCGCTCCCCGATCGCTTCGCGGACGAGCCCTTCCGTCGCTTCCTCCTCGTCGTGCGGGCGCGCCTGCGCGCGCTGCTCGGCGAGGCGGGCCCCGAGGGCTACGCGAGCGACGACGCCTACCGCGCCGACCTCGCAAACCTCGTCGCGGCGCTCGACGCCTCGCACCTCGAGCGCGCGGCGAGCCGCGTCGTCGGTCCGGCGTGGGTGCGCGCGAAGAGCTTCGGGCTCGGGCTCGTCCGCCTCGACCTGCGCGACGAGTCCTCACAGCACGCGAAGGCCGCGGCGGAGCTCCTGCGCGTCGGGGGCGTCTGCGCCGACTACCTCGCGCTCGACAAGGCCGCGCGCTCTGCGCTCCTGCGGCGGGAGCTCGAGACGAGCCGCCCGCTCGCGCCGGTCGGCTACGAGCCGGAGGGCCGGGAGCTCCAGCTCGCGCTCGGCTCCATGCGTGCCTTCCGCGCGCGCGGCGCCTACGTCATCAGCATGGCGCACGAGCCCGTCGACGTGCTGGAGGTCTTCCTCTTCGCGCGCGAGGTGGGCCTCTACCACCCGGGCCGCGCGCTCCCCTTCGACGTCGTGCCGCTCTTCGAGATGCTCGAGGATCTCTCCCACGCCGATCGCGTCGTCCGCGCGCTCCTCGACGAGCCCATCTTCCACGCGCACGTCCTCGAGCGCGGCGGCATGGAGGTGATGATCGGCTACTCGGACTCCAACAAGGACGCGGGCTTCCTCGCGGCCAACTGGATCCTCGCGGTCGCGCAGGACGCGATCACGCGGGCGGCGCGCGAGCGCGGCGTGCGGGTCAGCTACTTCCACGGCCGCGGGACCTCGACGGCGCGCGGGGGCGGGCCCGCCGGGCGCGCGCTCGTGTCCTTGCCCGAGGGCACCGTGGGCGATCGCATCCGGCTGACGGAGCAGGGCGAGGCGCTCGCCGATCGCTACGAGGACGTCGACCTCGCCGTGCGCCACCTCGAGCAGCTCCTCTACTACTTCGTGCTCGCCGCCGATCGCGACGCGCGCCTCGAGGCGCCGAGCGAGCTCTCGAGCGAGCGACGCGCGTGGCTCGATCGCGCCGCCGCGCGCTCCACGGAGGCCTACCGCGGCCTGCTCGCGATGCCCGGCTTCTTCCCCTTCTTCGAGGCCCTCACGCCGATCGGCGAGCTCGCGGCGCTGAAGATCGCCTCGCGCCCCGTCTACCGGCACGGCCACGTCCACGAGGTGAGCGACCTGCGCGCGATCCCCTGGGTGATGTGCTGGACGCAGGTGCGCGCGAACCTCCCTGGCTGGTTCGGCGTCGGCGCGGGGCTCGCCGAGATCCCGAGGGACGTGCGGCGCGCGCTCTACCGCGAGTGGCCGCTCTTCCGCTCGATCCTCGACTCGGCGGCGATCGGCGTCTCGACGAGCGATCTGCGCGTCACGCGCGGCTACGCGCGCCTGGCCGATCCGGCCGACGTCGCGCGCTTCTTCCCCGTCCTCGAGGCCGAGTGGGCGCGGACGAAGAGCCTGCTCGAGGAGACCTTCGAGGGCGAGCTGCTCCAGGCGAGCCCGACCCTCCGGCGTCAGATCGAGCTGCGCAACCCCTACGTCGATCCCCTGAACCACGTCCAGATCGAGCTCCTCGCGCGCGTCCGCGCGCTCCCCGCGGAGCACCCCGATCGCGAGCGCGTCGAGCGCGCGCTGCTCACGACGATCCTCGGCATCGCGGCCGGCGTCCGGAACGTCGGCTGATCGCGTCGAGGGCTCGGGCGGAGCGACGCCCCGCCGCTCCTCCATCGGCGACGAGGGATCGATCGAACCCGAAGGGGAGAGCTGGCTCACCGCCTTCACGGCGGATCGAGCCGTCCGCGAGCAGCGGGAAGCTCGGCGTCACCTCGAGCCGTGCCGCGACTCGAGCAGCGACCGGAGCTCTTGGGTGGGTTCGGCAATGGCGCCGCGAAGCTCGACGCTCGAGCACGCCACCCGAGCGAGCCAGAGCCGCCAGGTGCGGCCCTCGCGGCGCGCCCAGAGGACGCCGAGATCGCCGCCGCTGGACGCCTGGACGACGAGCGGGCGGCCCGATGCGGGCGCGATCTCGAAGGGCTCGCCGATCGCGCCGCCGGCGAGATCGCGGCGCGTGAGCACGAGGCGACCGCGCGTCACCGCGACCGTGGGGACGACGACGCGCGCGAGGTCGCTCGGGAGCGTCGCGCTCGGCTCGATCGTGGTCGGCCCCTCGACGATGGCCCCGTCGGTCGTCGAGACGCGCACCCAGCGCGGGCGCAGCCGCGGCGGGCGAAAGACGATCGTCGCCGTCGTGCCCTCGAGCGTGAGGCGCTGCACCTCGGAGCCGGCCGGCATCATGCGCAGGTACTGGCGCGAGCCGCCCAGCGCGAGGATGAAGGGGCGCTCGGTGTCCTCCTCGACGCCGTACGCGACCACCTGGGCGCCGTCGGCGGCGAGCGCCTGGATCGGGGCGGCGTCGACCGTCGCCGCGCGGATGGGGTGTGGCTCGAGCTCGACCGCGCCGCCCGCGCCGATGCGGAAGAGATCGATGCCGCCGCCATAGCGAAAGAAGCGCGAGAGGACGAGCGCGTCCGTGGTGGCCGTGGCGGCGCTGAGGGTGCCGAGCTGGTCGCGCGGGGCGGGCTCGTCGGCGGGGCCGAGCGGCACGCCGTCGAGGCCGAGCGCGATACTCCGGCTGCACGCGAGGCCGCCGCCGCAGAGCGGGACCATCGTGTGCGCGATGAAGCCGCGCGGGCCCGCGGGGCCGAGGGCGGCGAGCCCCACCGCGTGCTCGAGCGCGACCTCGCGGGCGGGCCCGACGCCCTCCAGCGAGATCGGGCGCACCGTGAGCGTGTCCTCGCCGGTCGGCCACGCGACGAGCCCCTCGCCGACGCCCGAGAAGGAGAGCGTCGGCCGGAGGGTGCGCACGCCCGAGGTGCCGAGCTCGACGGGCTCGTGCGCCGTGCACCGCGCTCCTCCGAACGTCTCGCGCGTGAGCTCGCGCGGCGGTCGCCAGCTCGCCGTCGCGGCGGGCGGGGTCGGCTGCGCCTGGGCGCTCGCGCCGAGGAGCCCGAGGGCGAGCGCGACGAGCGCGAGGCCGCAGCGAGCGATGGCCTCGCGCGTCGTCGATCGGGGGTCGAAGGGTGGGTGCATCGCGTCGCCTCCGGCGTCGGCGCGTGGTCCTGTCGGCCGAGCGTGCGCGATCTTGTCTCGATCCGCGGAGAGAGGCGACCTCCCTCTCGGGCGACGCGCGACAGGACCTCGAGGCGGGCGGTCAGCGTGCCTCGCGCCCTGCGCCCGCGCGGAGCCCGCGGAGCGACGCGAGCGTCCAGGGCGGGCTCGACTCGACGCGGACCTCGCGGCCGGTCTCGGGGTGGACGAACGCGAGCCCGGTCGCGTGGAGGAGCGGGCGCTCGATTCCCTTGGCGCGGACGCCGTACTTCGGGTCGCCGACGATCGGGAGGCCCGCGTGCGCGAGGTGGACGCGGAGCTGGTGGGAGCGGCCGGTGATGGGCCAGCAGTCGACGCGCGCGAGCCAGCCGAGGGGCGCCTGGACGCGCTCGCGGAGAGCGACCCGCGTCCGCGCCGCGCGCGCGCCCGGATCGTCCGGGTGGGCGACGCGGACCACGTTGGTCCGCTCGTCCTTCGCGAGCGGCGCGTCGATGACGAGCTCGACGAGCTCGCTCGCGCGGGGCGCCTTCACCACGGCCTCGTAGCGGCGCTCGATCCTTCCCTCGGCGAGCGCCCGCGAGAGGCTCGCCGCGACGCTCGCGTCGAGCGGGACGAGGACGAGCCCCGAGACGTTCCGATCGAGCCGATGCAGGACGCCGATCCGCTCGAGGCCGAAGCGCGCGCGCGCGAGCTCGACGACGCTCGGGCTCGCGTCCCTCGGCCCGGCCTGGGAGAGCAGCCCCGCGGGCTTGTCGACGATCGCGAGCGCGCCATCCTCGTAGACGACGCGGAGCTCGGCGGCGCCGCGCGGGGGCGGGCTCGCGCCTCGTCGATCGGGCCTCACTCCGCGCCCGCGAGCGCCGTCGGCTCGAGGCGCCCGCGCCGCCCCGGCCCGTCGATGAAGTAGGCGATCGCGCTCGCGCCGAGCGCCTGCGTCCCGACGCCCGCGACCGACGCCGAGATGAGCGTGCCGCCGCCCGGCCAGAGCTTGAGGAGCTGCTGCGCGCCCCAGCGCAGGCCGATCGCCGTCCCGCCCATCACGCCGAGCGAGCCGAGCCACTCGAGCGCCGCGCGACGGTCCCAGGGCTGGCCCGCGACGTAGGCGACGGACGTGACCATCAGAGCCTGCGTCGGGACGAGCGCGACGGCGTCCGAGAACGGGATCGGCATGAGCCCGACGACGACCGCGATCGAGGAGAAGTGGAGCGTGAGCTTGCGGGCGATCGCGCGCACGCTCGCGTCCGAGACCGGCATCGCGCGGGCGGCCTCGACGCGCGCCGCGTCCGGGAGCTGCTCGAAGATGGCCTCGGCGAGCGCCTCGAGCTGGTAGCGGCCGCTCGGATCGCTCGCGTGCGCGTGCGCGATCGGGCGCGCGAGCTTGTCGCTCGGCGAGAGGACGCGCGCGCCCTCGATCGCGCGCCTCGCCCGCTCGATCGCCTCGTCGATGCGGAGCAGGGCGTCGTTCGGGTAGGGCGGTCGCGCGAATTCGGCGGGCTTGACCAGCTCGTCCGCCGCCGTGAGGACGACGACGACGTGGGGCAGCGTCGCGTCGAGCTTGCGCAGGAGGTCGCCGAGCCGAGCGAGCGAGGCCGTGAGGGCGGGGAGCTCGTCGTCGAGCCGGTCCGCGCGGAGCGTCGCGAGGACGACGTCGGGCGTGTGCTCCTCGAGCGCGTTCTCGAGCCGCCGCGCGACCTCGCGCGAGAACGCGCCCTCGTCGCTCGGGACCTCGAGCCACGCGAGCCGTCGCCCTCGCGCGCTCACGTCCGTCCAGCTCCCGTGCGCGAGGAGCGCGCCCCCGTCGGAGGCCTCGCGCGTCGGGTGCGGAGCGTCGCTCGCGCCGAGCGGGAGCACGTCCTCGCCGAGGAGCGCGTTGGCGAGCGAGGTCTTGCCCGCGCCGCTCGCGCCGAGCGCGCAGAGCCGCGCCGCGCGTCGCTCGTAGAGCAGGGCGCGGAGCTCCTGGATCTCCCTCGCCGCGGTCCCGACGAAGGGGAGCCGCTCGACGATCCGGAAGAAGTCGCTCGCGTCGTCGTGCGCTTGGGGGCGGGCCATGCCCGCAGTATGAACGCTCGGGCGGCGCCGTGAGAGGACGCTCGCGATCGACCTCGCCCCTCGGGCATCATCGGTCCGCCGTCGCCCGGCGAGGCTCGGGCGCGAGGCGGATCATGGCACGCAAGGAGCCCACCTCACCGACGCGAGGCCCGATCAGCTTCGGGAAGTACGTGCTCCTCGAGCGGCTCGGGGTCGGCGGGATGGCGGAGGTCTGGGTCGCGAAGCGCGCGGCGCGCGCGGACGAGCCGACGGAGCTCGTCGCGCTCAAGCGGATCCGGCAGGAGCTGACCGACGATCCGGACTTCGTCCGGATGTTCATCGACGAGGCGAAGATCGCGGGCCGGCTCGTCCACCCGGGCATCGTGCGCATGCTCGAGCTCGGTCGCGTCAAGGACGCCTACTACATCGCGATGGAGCTCGTCCTCGGGCGCGACCTGCTCCAGGTGCTGCGCGCGATGAAGGCGAAGCGGATGAAGCTCGCCGCCGCGGGCGTGGCCTTCATCGGGGCGCGGCTCGCCGAGGCGCTCGGCTACGCGCACCTGCGGCTCGACGACACGGGGCGATCGCTCGGGCTCGTGCATCGGGACGTCTCTCCGCAGAACGTGCTCATCGGGTTCGACGGGCGCCTGCGGCTCATCGACTTCGGCATCGCGAAGGCGGCGTCCCGCTCGACGACGACGCAGGTGGGGACGTTCAAGGGGAAGGTGGGCTACATGAGCCCCGAGCAGGTCCGGGGTGACGAGCTCGATGGGCGCTCGGACCTCTTCGCGGTGGGGACGCTGCTCTACGAATTGCTCACGGTGAGCCCGCTCTTCGCGCGCGGGAACGATCTCGAGGCGATGAACCGCGTGCGAGACGCGGACGTCCCGCCGATCGAGGAGCGGGCTCCCGGCGTTCCGCGGGCGCTCGCCGCGATCGTGATGAAGATGCTCGCCAAGAGCCCCGACGACCGCTTCGAGACCGCGGGGCAGG
This sequence comes from Sandaracinaceae bacterium, assembly GCA_039809495.1. Classification (GTDB taxonomy): domain Bacteria; phylum Myxococcota_A; class Polyangia; order Polyangiales; family Sandaracinaceae; genus JAFLCL01. The sequence continues at coordinate 14,706 of JBDHVC010000014.1, read as the reverse complement.
CGGCGCGCGCGCTCGATGGCTTCGTCGAGGCGAGCGAGCCCGGCTTCGATCGGGACGCGCTCGTCCGCTGGCTCGACGCGCTCTTCCCTGAAGCGCGCGCGCGGGAGGCGTCGCGCTTCGAGGCGCTCGCGCTCGGCGAGGGGTCGAGCGCGTCGCTCGAGGCGCGTCCGTTCTTCGATCCCGATCCCGAGCCCGAGGGCGCGACGCTGGTCGCGGGCCGGGAGAGCCCGCGCGCCGACGCGAGCGCCGACGAGGCCATGGAGGTCTTTTTCCATCGCGACGAGGTGCTCCGCCTCGGCGAGGCGAACCCCGAGGGGCCGACCGCGCGACCGCTCACGGCGCTCTTTCGACCTGGACGCGCGAAGGCCGTCGAGACGTTTCGCGCGCCGCTCGTCGAGCGGGTCGACGAGGAGAGCCTGCGCGCGTCACCCGTCCCATCCGTCGAGCCCGCCGCGGCCGGCTTCTCGGCGAGCCCCACGCCGAAGACCCTGGTCGCGTCGGCCGCCGAGGCAAAGCTCGGCTCGACGCTGCCACCTCCAGGGCGCGCCGCGGCGACGCCCTCCTCGCGTCCGTCCCATCCCCCGCGCCCCTCGACGCCCCCCGCGCCGGGGGGCTTTCGAGGGCCCCGGCTCCGCGCGCGGTCGTCGGTCGCGCCCGGTCCGCCCTCTACACCCACGCTCGAAGCTCCCGCGCTCGAAGCTCCCGCGCTCGAAGCCCCCGCGCTCGAAGCCCCCGCGCTCGACGTGTCCATGTCCGAAGCGCCCATGGTCGCAGCGCCTGTGCTCGAAGCGCCCACGCTCGAGGCGCCCACGCTCGAAGTGCTGCGTGCCCCGCTCCAAGCGCACGCGCCCTCGAGGCGGGGGCGAGGCGCCCGCGGATCGCGGCCCGATCGCCTCTTCTTCGCGCTCGCGGGGCTGCTCGCGCTCCTGATCCTCGCGCTCGCCGCGGCGCTCGCGTCCATCACGCTCCGCCCCTGACCGAGCGCGCGATGGTGGGCGCGGCCGAGGTCGGCTAGGGTCGAGCCCGGATGTCCGATCCCTCGAGCTCGAGCCTGCTCGCCGCCGCGTCCTCGAGCGCGCGGGCGCTCGTCGCGCAGGTCAGCCGGGCGCTCGAGGGGAAGCCGCGCGTCGTCCGGCTCGCGATCACCGCGCTCTTCGCCGGGGGCCACCTCCTCGTCGAGGACGTCCCCGGCGTCGGCAAGACGACGCTCGCGCGCGCGCTCGCCCGCTCGCTCGGCGTGCCCTTTCGTCGGCTGCAATTCACGTCCGATCTCCTGCCCGCGGACGTGCTCGGGGGCTCGATCTACGATCCGACGAGGGGCACGTTCACCTTCCGGCCCGGGCCCGTCTTCACCTCGGTGCTGCTCGCGGACGAGATCAACCGCGCGCCGCCGCGCACGCAGAGCGCGCTGCTCGAGGCGATGGAGGAGCGCCGCGTCTCGCTCGAGGGCGAGACGCGGCCTCTCGAGGCCCCGTTCTTCGTCATCGCGACGCAGAACCCCGAGGAATTCTACGGGACCTACCCGCTGCCCGAGTCCCAGCTCGATCGCTTCCTCGTCCGCGTCTCGCTCGGCTATCCCGCCGTCGAGGTCGAGCGTCGGCTCCTCGAGGCGCGCCGCGATCGCGCGCCCGACGCGCCGCTCGAGCCGATCGTGACGCGCGACGCGCTCCTCGCGGCGCAGGCGGCGGTCGAGCTCGTCGACGTTGAGACGCTCGTCGTCGCCTACGCGCACGAGCTCGTGCTCGCGACGCGTCGCTCGCCCCTCGTCGAGCTCGGCGCCTCGACGCGCGCGGCGATCGGCCTCGTCCGCGCCGCTCGCGCGCACGCGCTCGTCGAGGGGCGCACGTTCGTCTTGCCCGACGACGTGAAGGGCCTCGCCGGCCCCGCGCTCGGCCACCGGATCCGCCTTCGTGGCGCGCGCGGCGCGACCGACGCGCGCGGCGAGGCGCTGCGCGTCGTGGACGAGGTCGTCGAGCGCGTCCCCATCCCGGTCTGACGCGAGGAGCGTCGCATGCGCGTCGAGGAGGTAGCGACCCGTCCGCCCGCGACCCACGCGCTCGGGGCCGCCGCGCGCTCGGGGCTGACCCTGCGCGCTCGCCGCGGGCTGCGCGTCACCTCGGAGGGGCTCGTGTTCCTCCTCGTCACGCTGGGCGTCGGCCTCGCCGCGGTGAACACCGGCAACAACCTCGTCTACCTCGTGCTCGGCCTGCTCCTCGGCCTGATCCTGCTCTCGGGCGTGCTCTCGGACCTCGTTCTCGCGCGCGTCCGCGTCGAGCGCCGGCTCCCGCGCCGCGCCGTCGTCGGGGTGCCCTGCCTCGTCGAGCTCGAGCTCGAGAACGCGAAGGCGTGGCTGCCCTCGTTCTCGATCGCGGCGCGCGACGTGACGACGGAGGGGTCCCACGCGCCGCGCTCGGCGGCGCACACGCGCGCGCGCTCGGCCTACTTCCTCAAGCTCGACCCGCGCGGGCGCGAGCGAGGTGGCTACCTCTGCACGCCGACGCGGCGAGGCTGGCTCGCCTTCGAGCGCGTCGAGCTCTCGACCCGCTACCCCTTCGGCTTCTTCGACAAGTGGCGCGCGCTCTCGCGCGAGGGCGCGCTCCTCGTCCACCCGGGCGTCGTCTCGGTGCCCGATCTCGAGGGGCGCCTCGCCGCGCAGCTCGGCCGCGAGGACGCGCTCCGCGAGGCCTCGCGGCGCCGCGTCGCCCAGGGGGCCGAGCTCGCCTCGCTGCGGCCTTTTCGCGACGGAGACGACGCCCGCGCGATCCACTTCCGGAGGAGCGCCGCGCTCGGCACGTGGGTCATGCGCGAGCGCGAGCACGAGCCCGCGCGTCGGATCGCGCTCCGGCTCGGGCTCGAGGGGGGCGATGCGCCGCACGCCGAGCGGCTCGAGCGGATCGTCGCGCGCGCGGCCTCCATCGCGCGGATCGCGCACGAGCGCGGCGCCTTCGTCGAGCTGCTCGCCCCCGGCGAGCGCTTCGGCCCGCTCGCGCCCGACGCCGCGCTCGAGCCGCTGCTCGACTTCCTCGCGCTCCTCGCGCCCGGCCTCGACGCCGAGATCCCGCCCCCGAGCGGGGGAGGCGAGGTCCTCGACGTGGGTGACGTCGAGGCGGGGCGGCCATGAGCGCGCGGCCGGCGGCGCTCACGGGCTTCGCGCTCCTCCACAAGCGCGTCGCGTATCTCCTCGCGGCGCTCGGGCTCGCTGGGCTCGGCCTCGGCTCCGAGGTCGACCGGCCGACGATGATCCTGCTCGGGCTCGCCTACGCCGCGACGTGGTTCGTGGAGGGGCCGATCCTCCTTCGCCCGCGCTGGGAGCGAGGCATGACGCTCGCCCTCGTCGTCGGCCTCACGGTCCAGCTCGCCCGCGGGCTCTCGGGCGAGCCGTGGCTCCCGCTCGGGCTCGGCTTCACGGGGCTGCTCCAGGTCTCGCGGCTCGCGAGCCGCAGGAGCGCGCGCGAGCACGTCCAGATCGCGCTCCTCGCGTTCATCCACCTCGCGGCCGCGACCGTGCTCACGACCGAGCTCGCGTACGGCGCGCTCTTCCTCGGCTTCGTGATCGTGCTCCCGTGGATGCTCGCGCTGACGCAGCTCCGCGCGGAGATCGAGGCGGAGCATCACGCGCGCTCCCTCGAGGCGCGCGCGCTCGAGGCGCGCCTCGAGGAGGGAGAGCCAAGGACGCTCCCGCCGACCCTGGGCGGGGGCGTCGAGCACGCGGAGCTCGCCCGGGTGCTCGGCTCGCGGAGGCTCGTCGGCGCGCGCTTCCTCGCCGGCACGACGCTCCTCTCGCTCCCGCTCTTCGCTTGCACGGCGCTCCTCTTCGTCCTCTTCCCTCGCGTGGGCCTCGGGATGCTCGCGTTCGGTCGCGGCGAGGGCGCGGCGATCGCGGGCTTCGGCGACGCGGTCGAGCTCGGACAGGTCGGGCGGATCCGAGATGACGCGACCGTGATCCTCCGCGTGATCCCGGGCGGGCTCGGCCCGCACCCACCGCGTGAGCTCGGCCTCTACCTGCGAGGGAGCGCCTTCGATCACTATGACGGTCGGCGCTGGTCGCGCGCGAGCGCCCCCGCCATCGAGCCCATCGCCGTCGAGCGAGACGAGTACATCCTCAGCGAGGCCATCCGCCGGGGCCAAGACCGACCCTACCGGATCGAGCTCGCTCCGCTCGAGGAGCCCGTGATCTTTCTTCCGGACCACACGGTCGCGCTCGAGATCCCTCCCCACATCGAGGCCGGCCTCGAGCGGCCTCGCCGCATCGAGCTCCGCGCGGGCGTCGACGTCCGAGCGCTCGATCCGGACGGGGCGGCGCGCAGCTACACGGCCTGGACGCGGCCTCGCGCGCGATCCGTGTTCGATACGCCGCCCGACGCCGCGAGCCTCGAGGTGCCGCCGGGCCACGAGCGCCTCGCCCGGCTGGCGCGCGCCTGGACGGAGGGGGCGCGCTCCGATCGCGAGCGGGCCGAGCGCGTCGTGGACCACCTCGGGAGGCCGCCCTTCCGGTACTCGCTCGTGATGCACGATCCGGGCGCCGCGGCGCCGCTCGAGCACTTCCTCTTCGAGACGCGCGAGGGTCACTGCGAGTACTTCGCGAGCGCGATGGCGATCCTCCTCCGCACGCTCGGCGTCCCCACCCGCAACGTGACGGGCTTTCTCGGCGGGACCTGGAACGAGTACGGCCGCTACTACGCGGTGCGCTCGGGCGACGCGCACAGCTGGGTCGAGGTGTACCTCGAGGGCGAGGGGTGGGTGCGCTTCGATCCCACGCCGGCGAGCGCTCGCGCGCTCGGCCTCGGCGCCTCGCTCTCGCTCCGGGCTCGCGACGCGCTCGACGCCCTCGTCGCGTGGTGGGAGCGGGACGTCGTGAGCTTCGATCTCCGGACGCAGCGCGGGCTCGCCCGCGACGTGTTCTCGCTCCTGCGCACGCCCCACGCCTCGTCACGGCCCCTCGAGGAGGCCGAGCGCAGCGGGGCTCGGGGCGCGCGCTCGGGCGTCGGGCGCTCCCTCTTCGCGCTCGCCCTCGCGGCCCTCCTCGCCCTCGCGCTCGCCGCCCTCGTGCGTCGGCTCGCGCGTCTTCGGAGCGCCCCCGCGGGCTCGAGCGAGGCGCGCCGCCTCGTCGCCCTCTACCGTCGCCTCGAGCGGGTCCTCGCGGGGCGAGGCCGCCCCCGGCCGCCCGCTCGGACCCCGAGCGAGCACGCCGCGCTGCTCGAGGCGGAGGGGTTCGAGGGCGCGGACGTCGTCCTCCGCGTGACCCGCCGCTACAACGAGGCGCGGTTCGGTCCGCTTCCGATGAGCGAGGCCGAGCTCGACGAGCTCGAGCGCGCCGTCCGCGCGCTCGGGCATCCACGGTGAGCCCTGGGATCACGGACGATCCCCAGCGCCCCGCGGGGGTGGGAACGTATTGGGGACAATGTCGCGCAAATGCCCAGAAGCAGGCGGAATTCGACGCAGGCCTGGGCTGTGCTATACCGCATCGGTTGGCGCGAACGTGAAACGGATCCATGAATTCCCGATCGGGCGATAGGTGAGGCGAGCGCGGAGGGAGCGCGACGACATGAGGGCGAGCCGATGAGCCGACGCGAGAGCATGCCCGCACCGAGCGCGAGCGAGGGGCCGGAGCGCGCGCTCGCGACGCCCTCGGCGGCTCCTCCGAGCGCCGCCAACCGCACGGGGACGGATCAGACCGGGACGCTGCGGCGCGCGGAGCCGCGCCGGACGCGCTCGGCGGCCGAGTGCCTCGCGGCGGCGCTCGAGGCGCCCTCCCTCGACGCGCGGGCGAGCTGGGCCCGACGCGGCCTCGCGACCGAGGACGACGAGCTCGACCCGGAGATCCAGTTCCTGCTCCTGCGCCAGCTCTACATCGTCGCCATCGAGGAGGAGCGGATCACCGACGCGCTCGCGCTCGCGGATCAGATGCTCGCCATCGGCGTGATGAGCGACCTGGCGGAGCACGATCGCGGCCGCGTGCTCTTCGCGCTCGGCGAGACGCGCGCGGCGATCGAGGCGCAGCGCCATGCGGCGCGGCTCGCGCCCCCGGATCGACGGAGCTTCCAGGCGCTCGCCCTCGCCACGTTCCAGTGCTTCACGGGCGACACCCAGGCGGCGCTCCGCTCGCTCGAGCGCGCCGAGCGCTGGTCGCACCGGGACCGCGTGCTCGTGCGCGCGTTCCGCGTGTACGCGGAGCTGCTCGAGGGGCGCGTGCCCGAGGCGCTCGAGGAGGCGCGCCGCGCGCTCGCCGCGAGCCCGCTCCGCGAGGGGTACGGGCAGTTCCTCCTCGGGATGATCGCCCTCGAGCTCGGCGATCGCGTCCACGCCGGGGTGCACCTGCGCGCGTTCCTCCGCAAGAACGCGGCGATCGATCGCGCGAAGGAGCTCACGCTCCGCGAGGAGCTGAGGCGCGCGCGCAAGGCGCTCGCGGAGCTCGAGAGCGACTGACGCGACGAGGCGCCGCCTTCAGGGCTTCTTCGCGCGCCCGAACGCGATCGCCTCGAGGCGCTGCGGATCGACGATCTCGATGAGCTCGGGCGTCACCTTCAGCGCGCCCTCGCGCTCGAGGAAGGCGAGCCCTCGCGAGATCTCCTCGCGCACCGTGCCGAGGCGCCCCGCGACCGTCTCGGTCGTCAGGTCGCGCACGAGGTGGCGGTGGTCCTCGCCGCGCCGCTCGCGCTGCACGGCCAGCGTGCAGAGGAACGAGGCGAGCCGCGCCGGCACCGTGCGGAGCGAGAGATCCGAGACGAGCTTCATCACCTTGTCGGTGCGGCGCGCGCGCAGGTCGATCATCGTGCGGAACACGGCCGGGCGCTTCTCGCCGATCGCGGCCAGCGCCTCGTTCGAGATGAGGAGCGCCGAGGCGGTGCGCATCGCGATCGCGCTCGCCGGGTAGGAGCCGCCGTCGAAGCGGATGCCCTCGACGATGGGCTGGCCCGGGCGCGCGAGGTAGACGATCTGCTCGCGGCCGTCGCGGCCGCTCTTGGTGAGCTTCACCTCGCCCGTGCGGACGATGAAGAGGCCCTCGGCGCTCTGGCCCTCGCCGAAGAGCGGGACGGCGCGCGCGACCTTGCGGAGCTCGGCGGCCTCACCGAGCAGGCGGAGATCCGCCGATGCGAGCTGCCCGAGCACCGGGACGTCGCGAAGGAGCTCTTCGTTCGAACGAGGGGCGATCGCCATGGCGTGGCCAGCATACACCGCTCACCCGCGATGACACGCAATTCGAGCCGGCGCGCCGACCCCGCGTGCCCGCGCGAGCTCAGCGACGGATCGTGTAGGTGTTCTGCGCGCCCGCGTAGCCGTGGACCCGCACGTAGAAGGTGCCGCTCGCGCTCACGCGCTCTTCGTCGCTCGAGCTCCAGCTCCGCGCGAGCTCGGCCCCACCTTCGGTGACGGCCTCGACGTCGAGGTCGCCGTCGGTGTGGCGGAAGGAGACGATCACCGTGACGGTGCTCGAGCCCGCGTCGACGCGGTAGAAGTCGACGTCGTCGGCGCAGATGCGCGCCTCGATCGACGCGCCCGCGAGGAGCGCGCTCGCCTGGGTGATCGCGTCGTCGCCGCCCTCCGGATCGCAGGCGCCCGAGGCGGGCGTCGTCGCGTCGCAGATCGACGTCTCGGCGCCGCGCCCGGTCTCCGTGTCACCGACGAAGCTCTTGCCGCTGCAGGTCTCGTCCTCGCTCCAGCGGCGCCACGCGGCCGCGCGCCCGGTCCGGCTCGCGTAGTCGCGCCAGCGCCCGTAGCCGTCGCCGCCCGCGCGCAGATCCTCCGCCTCGGCGCGAAAGACCGTGGGCTCGACGCACTCGCCGCGCGCGCTCGCCTCGGCCTGCTCCTCCTCGGCGTAGTCGAGGACGACGTCGTGCATCGCGCGGGTCGAGCTGTTCCAGCAGCAGGTGCGCGCCTCCGCGTAGAGGAGCTCGCCGAGGACGCGATCCTCGAGGGTGCGGTAGCGCGCGTCGACCTCGGCGCGATCCTCGCCGAAGTAGGTGTCCATCACGGCGTAGAGGTCCACGAAGGCGTCCTCGCGGCGGGTGCGCGCCGCGCAGCTCGCGGGGTAGTCGGCGAGGTGGGCGCGCGCGTTCGCGATCCGCTCGAGCGCCGCGTCGCGTCGCGCCTCGGGGCTCACCTCGGCGAGCAGCTCGCCGAAGCGCTCGACGCGCGCGGCGATCCGGTCGGTGTCCGCGTCGTCGATGAAGCTCGCGCGATCGCTCGCGCGCACCACGTTGCGCCATCGGCCGCCCGAGAGCGTCGCCGTGCGCCAGCGGCGCAGGCCCCCGCCGAGCGTCGCGTAGGCGTCGCCGTCCCAGCTCGCGCCCGGGCCGCCCGCGTCCTCCGAGAGGAACTCGCCGCGCGCGCTCGCGCCCTCCTCCCAGAGCGGCTGCCGGCGCGGCATCGAGCCCGAGGCGAGGCCCACCTCGAAGTGGCCGGCGCCGACGTCCGTGCGGCGCAGGATCGGCAGGACGTGGCCGATGCCGCGGCGCTGCCAGCGGTGGAGCAGGAGATCGCCGCCGCGGAGCGACTCGGGCGTCGCGTGGTAGAGGTTCGCGCCGTCCGCGAGGTTCACGCTCCCGAAGTAGAGGAGCAGGAGCCGCATGAAGTAGCCGACGCGCTTGTTGAGGAAGAGCTCGTCGAAGTACGCGCCCGCGCCGCGCTCCGCGCCCTCGCTCGAGAGGAACGCGACGCGATCGTCGGCCCCGAGGCGCAGGCCGCGCAGCCGCGCGTCGCTCGGCCACGCCTGGCCCTCGCGCCAGCGCGCGCTGTAGTCGGCGTACGCGGTGCGGAACGCGGGGAAGCGCGCGATCGTCTGGCCGCGCCGGTTCACGAACCCGAAGTGCCCGGCGAACATCGCCTGGCGCCCCGTCGCGTCCCAGCCCGAGAGGAAGAACGGGAGCCCGTACCACGACGCGAACGTCACGCGGAGGAACATGCCGAACTCCGCGCACTCGAGCGTCGGGGCGTCGAGCGAGCGCGCGCCGTAGGGCGTCCGGATACGGACGGACTGCCCATAGCTCGAGCGCGGGATCACCTCGAGCGAGCCGACCCAGCGCTCGAATTTCGCCTCCCAGTCGAGCCCGCTGTTCGCCGGCCACGCGATCCCCGCGAGCCGCGCCTCGGCCGTGTCGGTGTCGGTCCACTGGTTGCGGACGGCCCACACCTCGGTCGCCGCGCCGTTGCCGACGCTCGGCCCGAGCTCCTCGACGCCGTCCGCCTTGCCCTCGGCGGGGATCGCCTCGGCGGGCTGATCGAGGCCCGTCTCCTCGGCGATCGCGTCGAAGTCCGTCGGCGCCTCGCCGACGCAGCCGGTGAGCGAGGCGAGGAGCAGGCCGAGCGGGAGGAGCGAGGCGTAGCGTGACGTCATGCGAGCGTCGGTTGCCAGCCGCGTGCCAGCAGATCCCCCCGAATTCGGCGCGAACCGCGCGCGACCGGGTGGCGCCTCGAGCAGCCAGCGGCCGAGCCCCTGGCGACGCGAGTCGCCACGGCCTCTCGGCATGAGCGCGGCGCGCCTCGGCTCGACGGCTCGCGCCGAGGCGCGCCGTCAGGCGACGGTCTTACGAAACCGGCGCGCGGCGATCGTCGCGAGGATGAGGCCCGAAAGCGCGAGCATGCCGAGCGGGCGCAGGATCGCGTCGAGCCCGACCCCGCGGATCATGACGCCCCGCACGATCTCCGAGAACCAGCGGAGCGGGTTCACGTACGTGAAGGGCTCGAGCCAGAAGGGCATGCTCTCGATCGGGGTCATGATCCCGCTCAGGAGGATCGCGGGCATCATCACGAAGATCCCGGCGAGGTAGGCCTGCTGCTGGGTCTGGCTGATCGTCGAGAGGAGCAGCCCGAGCCCGAGCGTCGTCATCAGGAACACGATCGTGACGGCGAAGAGGAGCGGGATCGAGCCCCGGATCGGGACGTCGAAGACGTAGGTCGCGACGACGAGCGCGAGCAGGAGATCGAAGAGGCCGATCACCGCGAAGGGGAGCATCTTGCCGAGCAGGAGCGCCCACGGTCGGATCGGGGTGACGAGCACCTGCTCGAGCGTGCCGACCTCGCGCTCGCGCGCGAGGCCCATCGAGGTGACGATCGTCGTGACGATCAATAAGAGCATCGTCATGATGCCGGGCACCATGTCGTAGACCGTGCGAAAGCCCGGGTTGTAGAGGACGCGCGGCGCGAGGGAGAGCGTGGGTGGGGGGACGCCGACGCTCGTGATCGAGGCGCTCGTCGTCGCGGCGGCGGGGGCGCTCGCGGCGGCGAGCAGCCCCGCCGTGACCAGGCCGAGATCCGTCGCGTGCCCCGGGAGCGAGGCCATCGCCCCGCGCAGCGTGCTCACGCGCGCGCGGACGACGGACGCGGAGAGCGCGGAGAAGTACTGGAGCGCCGCGCGGCCGGCGATGGTGCTCCGGTTCGGATCGGTGCCGTCGACGAGCACCTGGACGCGCGCCGGCGTGGCGGCCTGGCCTCGCCCGAGCGCGCGCCCGAAGCCGTCGGGCACGACGATCGCGACCGACGCGCGGCCATCGACGAGGAGCGCCGTCGCCTCCTCGGCCGAGCGCGCCCTCGCCGTCTCTCGGAGCGTGTCGTCGGCGACGAGCCCGGCCAGCGCGGCGCGGGAGTCGGTCGTGTCGTCGAGATCGACGATCACCGTGGGGACGCGATCGACCTCGAGGTTCGCGGCGTTGCCGAGCACGAGGAGCTGCATGACGGGGGAGATCGCGAGCAGCGCGAGGACGCGCCGGTCGCGCAGGGCCTGGAGCGTCTCCTTGCGGGCGACCGAGAAGAGGGGCGCGAGGTGCCGCGCGACCCAGCCTCGGCGGGGCCTCGGGGGCGCCGCGGGCGTCGTGGGCTCGGGGCTCGGGCTCGCCATCACGCGAGCTCCCGCTGGAACGAGCGCACGCCGAGCGCGAGCATCAGCACGGCGAACGCCGCGAGCATCGCGAGGTCCGTGCCCACCTCGAGGAAGCCGTTGCCCCGAAGGAGCACGCCGCGCAGGGCGTGGATGAAGTAGCGCGCGGGGACGGCGTTCGAGAGGAGCTGGAGGGGCACCGGCATGTTCTCGATCGGGAACAAGAAGCCCGAGAGCAGCATCGAGGGCAGGAGCGAGGTCATCGTCCCGACCTGCGTCGCGACCATCTGGCTCTTCGAGACGACCGAGATGAGCATCCCCTGGCCGAGCATCCCGAGGAGAAAGAGGAACGACGCGGCCGCGAGCGTGAGCGGATCGCCGCGCAGAGGGACGTCGAAGATCCACGCGCCGACCGTGAAGATCATCATCTCGGCGATCGCGCCGAGCGCGAAGTAGGGGACGAGCTTGCCGACGAGGATCTCGCGGGTGCGGACCGGGGTGACGAAGAGCTGCTGGATTGAGCTGCGCTCCCACTCCCTCGAGACGGAGAGGGACGTGAGGAGCACGGCGACGATCGCGAGGATGTAGGCCGCGAGGCCCGGGACGAGGTAGAGTTCGGAGCGCTCGCGCGGGTTGAACCAGGTCGAGAGCGCGACCTCGGTCGGCGCGCTCGCGCGGGCCCCCGACGCGTCGGTATACATCGAGAGCGCGGCCACCCCGAAGGCCGCCTCCGCCTGCCCCTTGACCTGGGTCGCGGTGAGCGTCTCGACCCCGTCGACGAGGAGCTGCGCCTCCGCGGGCTCGCCTCGGCCGACGCGCTCCTCGAGCCCGCGCGGGAGGATGAAGAGCGCGCGGGCCTCGTGCCGCCCGAAGATCGCCGTGGCCTCCTCGCCCGAGCGCGCCCTGCCTCGGACGACGAGCTCGTCCGACGCGAACGTGCGGCGCGCGAGCTCGCGCGACGTCGCGCTCTCGTCCTCGTCGACGAGGACGATCGGGAGGTGATCGGTGTCGAAGCGCACGCCGAAGCCGAAGAGCAGGAGCAGGACGAGCGGCATCCCGAGGCCGAGGTAGAGCGAGCGCGGATCGCGCGCGATGTGGAGCCACTCCTTGCGCGCGATGGCGCCGATGCGCCTGAGCGACGACGTGCGCGCGCGCCTCGCCGCGCGACGATCCGCGCGCGGTGAGCGCTCGGCGCGCTGCGCCGCGGCGGAGCTCACGAGACCCTCCTGACGGCGTCCTCGGCGTCGCGATCGGCCGCCGCGAGGAAGACGTCCTCGAGGCTCGCCTCGACCGGCGCGCTGCTCGCGATGTGGACGCCCTCGATCCGCCCGAGCGCGGCGAGCATCGCGGCGTCGTCCACGTGGGCGGGATCGAAGCGGACGTGGACGCCGTTGCCGAACGACTGCGCCTCGAGCACGCCGCTCGTCTCGCGGATCGCGGCGAGGGAGCGCAAGAGGCCCGCGCCCTCCACGCGCAAGATGCGCCCAGGCACCCACGCCGCCTTGAGCGCGCGCGGCGTGTCGAGCGCGACGAGGCTCCCGGCGACCATGAGGCCGATGCGCGCGCAGTACTCGGCCTCGTCCATGTAGTGCGTGGTGACGAAGACGGTCGTGCCGCCCGCGGCGACGCCGCGGATGAGCCGCCAGAAGTCGCGGCGCGACGCGGGATCGACGCCCGCCGTCGGCTCGTCGAGGAAGACGATCGCCGGGCGGTGCAGGAGCGCCGAGCCGAGCGCGAGCCGCTGCCTCAGGCCACCGGGTAGGGCGCTCGTCGGCGTCTCGGCGAGCTCGCGCATGCCGATCGACTCGAGCGTCGCGTCGACGCGACGCTCGAGCTCGCGCCCCCATGTCCCGTAGATGCCGCCGAAGAATTCGAGGTTCTCGCGCACGCGGAGATCGAGATAGAGCGAGAATTTCTGCGACATGTAGCCGATCGAGGCCTTCACCTCGTCCGGCTCCGTCGCGATGTCGTGCCCGGCGACCTGGGCGCGGCCGCTCGTGGGCTCGAGGAGCCCCGACAGCATGCGGATCGTCGTCGACTTCCCGGCGCCGTTCGCGCCGAGGTAGCCGAAGATCTCGCCCCTCTCGACGTGGAACGAGACGTCGCGCACGGCGACGAAGCCCGCGAAGGTGCGGCCGAGCCGCTCGACGACGATCGTCTCCTCGCTCACGCGGACACCTCCCCAGCGCTCCCGCGCCGCTCCCGCGCGCGCCGCGCGATGGCCGTGAGGAAGAGGTCCTCGAAGGAGGGCGCGACCTCGGCGAGCGCCCCGAGCCCCTCGAGCTCGCGCTCGAGCGCTGCGCGATCGGCTCGCTCGACCACGACGCGGAGGTTCGCGCCGAGGGGCGCGCTCGCGACGACGCGCGCGCTCGACTCCACGGCGAGGCTCGCGCGCTCGCGCGCCCCCTCGCCCTCGACGACGAGCTCGAGGACGACGGCGTCGAGCGAGGCGACGAGCCGCTCGGGCGCGTCGAGGGCGATGATCTCGCCGCGATCGATCAGGGCGACGCGGTGGCAGCGGCTCGCCTCGTCCATGTAGGGGGTCGTGACGACGAGGGTCATCCCCTCGTCGACGAATTCGTAGAGCAGCTCCCAGAGCTCGCGCCGCGAGGGCGGATCGACGCCGTTCGTCGGCTCGTCGAGCAGGAGCACGGCTGGCTGGTGCAAGAGCGCGCACGCGACGGCCAGCTTCTTGTACATCCCGCCCGAGAGCTTGCCGGCGGGGCGCCTCGTGAAGGGGCCGAGGCGGGTGATGGAGAGCAGCCGCTCGATGCGCGCGCGCCGCTCCTTGCCGGTGATCCCATAGAGATCGGCGAAGAAGTCGAGGTTCTCACCGACGGAGAGGTCGCCGTAGAGGCTCTGCTCCTGCGGGACGAGCCCGAGGATCTCGCGGACCTGCTCACCATCCTTCCCGAAGGGGTCGAGGCCCTCGATGCGGACGCTCCCCCGGCTCGGCCGGAGCAGGCCCGCCATCATGCGGAGCAGCGTCGTCTTGCCCGCGCCGTCCGGGCCGATCAGCCCGAAGAGCTCGCCGCGCGGCACCTCGATCCCGAGCTCGCCGACGGCGCGAACACGCGCCTCGCCCTCCCCGAAGTCGCGCCCGAGCGCCGTTATGACGAGCGGGATCATCGCGCGCTCGCTTCCGTCGGCCGAGCGCCGGGGGCGCTCGTCGTCGAGGCCATCGTCACCTCGGCCGGCATGCCAGGGCGCAGGCGCAGCTCCGGGTTCTCGACCACCACCTCGACGGGATAGACGAGGCGATCGCGATCGGAGCGCGTCTGCACCGTGCGCGGCGTGAACGCCGCCTGCATCGCGACCGTGCGGACGGTCCCCTCGAAGCGCTGATCGGGGAAGGCGTCCGCGACGACGAACGCGCTCGCGCCGGGCGTGACGACGCCGACCTCGGCGTTGGGCAGGTAGAAGGTGACGGTGACCTCGCGCGCGTCGACGAGGCGCACGATCGGCGTCCCCGGCGAGACGAGCTCGCCCTCGTCGAAGTAGAGCGTCTCGACGACTCCGTCGCGGCGGGCGCGCACCTCGCACTCGGCGACGGCGAGCGCGCTGACGACGCGCAGGGCGCGCAGCGCCTCGATCTGCTCGCTCGCCGCGTCGGCCGTCGCGTCCGCGGTGTCGCGCTGCGCCGAGACGGCCGAGGCCTGGGCGCGCGCGGCCGACGCCTGCGCGCGGACGGCGCTCTCCTGCGAGGAGACGGTTCGCACGGCGTCGCTCGCGCGGTCACGGGTCATCGGGGCGACGTACTCGCCCATCTGGGCGAGCCGCGCCTCCTCGCGTCGCGCCGCCTCGCCGCTCGTGTCGAGGACCTCGAGCTGCGCCGCGGTCGCGCGCGCGCTCGCGGACGCGGCGCGCGCCTGGCGCCCCGCGGCCTCGACCTG